>NZ_JACSMS010000002.1:0-442417 GCF_018618795.1 Exiguobacterium sp. s192
GTGCGGACGGGATAAATGCTGAAAGCATCTAAGCATGAAGCCCCCTCCAAGATGAGATTTCCCTTTGAGTAATCAAGAAAGACCCCTCAGAGACGATGAGGTAGATAGGTCACGGGTGGAAGCATGGCGACATGCGGAGCTGAGTGATACTAATCGGTCGAGGCCTTGTTCTAGCAGATGCATTGTTGATGACTTCAGTTTTGAGGGCGCGAGCTTTTCAAAAAAGGTCTTGACGTTATGGAAACATAATGTTAAGATAATAGATGTCTGGTGGCGATAGCCAAGTGGTCACACCCGTTCCCATGCCGAACACGGAAGTTAAGCACTTGAACGCCGAAAGTAGTTGGGGGCTTCCCCCTGTGAGGATAGGACGCTGCCAGGCGATCGTTCCGCAATAGCTCAGTGGTAGAGCAACCGGCTGTTAACCGGTAGGTCGTAGGTTCAAATCCTACTTGCGGAGCCATTATATTACTTCTTCACCACATGCAATGGAGAGCTGTCCGAGTGGCCGAAGGAGCACGATTGGAAATCGTGTAGGCGTCATAAGCGTCTCAAGGGTTCGAATCCCTTGCTCTCCGCCATAACATTTTTCACTTTATAATGGCCCGTTGGTCAAGCGGTTAAGACACCGCCCTTTCACGGCGGTATCACGGGTTCGATTCCCGTACGGGTCACCATTTTTATTAGCGCGGGGTGGAGCAGTCTGGTAGCTCGTTGGGCTCATAACCCAAAGGTCGTCGGTTCAAATCCGGCCCCCGCAATTACATACGGTCCTGTGGTGTAGCGGTTAACATGCCTGCCTGTCACGCAGGAGATCGCGGGTTCGAATCCCGTCAGGACCGCCATTGTTAAGGCTTTGTAGCTCAGTCGGTAGAGCAGAGGACTGAAAATCCTCGTGTCGGCGGTTCGATTCCGTCCAAAGCCACCATATGATTTTTTAACTGATTTTCCCATTGTGGGGGGGTAGCGAAGTGGCTAAACGCGGCGGACTGTAAATCCGCTCCCTCGGGTTCGGCGGTTCGAATCCGCCCCCCCCCACCACTTTAGGGGCATAGTTTAGCGGTAGAACTACGGTCTCCAAAACCGTCAGCGCGGGTTCGATTCCTGCTGCCCCTGTTTTATTATTATGGCGATTGTGGCGAAGTGGTTAACGCACCGGATTGTGATTCCGGCATTCGTGGGTTCAATTCCCATCAGTCGCCCTTTTATTATTGGGCTGTGGCCAAGTGGTAAGGCACTGGATTTTGATTCCAGCATGCGAAGGTTCGATCCCTTCCAGCCCAGCTTTTGTGCGGAAGTAGTTCAGTGGTAGAATACGACCTTGCCAAGGTCGGGGTCGCGGGTTCGAATCCCGTCTTCCGCTCCAATGAGTGGCGCCATAGCCAAGTGGTAAGGCAGAGGACTGCAACTCCTCTATCGTCAGTTCGATTCTGACTGGCGCCTCCAATAATTCTTAATTGAATAGTTTTGCAAGAGATTGTGCCGGTGTGGCGGAACTGGTAGACGCGCACGACTCAAAATCGTGTTCCTTTGGAGTGTCGGTTCGATTCCGACCACCGGTATCTTGCGGGTGTAGTTTAGTGGTAAAACCTCAGCCTTCCAAGCTGATGATGAGGGTTCGATTCCCTTCACCCGCTTTTACCTTTGTACGATCTCATTCAATAATTACCTGATTATGCGGGTGTAGTTTAGTGGTAAAACCTCAGCCTTCCAAGCTGATGATGAGAGTTCGATTCTCTTCACCCGCTTACCTGAAAAGAGCAACGTGTCGTTTTTAATTGACACATTGCTCTTTTTGTTTAGCATGGAGATAAACGAGCGAACTAGCGAAAGGAGAGATACGATGCAGGGCGAATTGTTGAAACAAGAATTGCAGAGGTATGCCAAAGAGATTGGAATCGATGAATGCCGCATCACGACGGCTGATCCCTTTTTGGTGATGAAACAGCGTCTCGTTCAGCAACAAGAAAAAGGATATGCTTCCGGATTCGAAGAGCCTGATCTTGAACGACGGACGACACCTACGCTGTTACTGGATGATGCCGTCTCGATCATCGCAATCGCCGTCGCTTATCCAAGCAAGCTCAAGGATGCTCCGCGTGGCAGAGAAGGGGAACGCCGCGGGATTTTTGGACGCTCTTCTTGGGGACTGGATTATCATCAAGCGTTGAAGCAACGACTTACATTACTGGAGGAAAAAATTCAGGTGTTGTGTCCGGGTGCCCAAACACGTTCGATGGTCGATACGGGAGAATTGGTCGATCGCGCGGTCGCAGAACGGGCCGGAATCGGATTCAGCGGGAAAAACTGTTCCATCATCAGTGAGGAGCATGGTTCTTATCTTTATTTAGGAGAATTGATTACAGATCAATACCTGCCTCCGGACGAACCGGTCGAAGAGTTGTGCGGTTCATGTAACAAATGTCTCGATGCCTGTCCGACAGATGCTCTTGTCGAACCGGGCGTCATCGATGCGAAACGATGCATCTCGTTCATTACACAGACGAAGACACTGATTCCGGAAGACTTCCGCTATGCCCTCGGAAATCGATTATATGGCTGTGACACCTGTCAGCAGGTTTGTCCTTACAATCGAAAAAAACATGCCACACAACACAGTGAGCTGCAACCGGATCCGGAACAGGTCAAACCCTTGTTGATTCCACTGCTTTCGCTCAGTAACCGTGAATTCAAGACACGATTCGGTTCGTTGTCCGGAGCATGGCGCGGGAAAAAACCAATTCAGCGTAACGCGGTCTGTGCACTCGTTCATTATCAGGACCGGACGGCGCTGGAGGCATTACGTGTGATGGCGGAAACAGATCAACGGGAAGACATGCGTGCGCTGGCGATTTGGGCAATCGGACGGATTGCAGGACAAGAGGAAAAAGACTACATCGAAGCACGTTTGCTCGTTGATTCTGCAACCGACGTCCAGATCGAGGGCGAACGACTATTGAGTGAATGGAGGACGGAACGTGCCGTATAAAAAAGTCAGCGGTACCTTTGGCGAACTCGTTGTCGCCTGGGAAGACGAGACGGTCGTTTATCTCGACTTCGGACACGATATGACACGTCTTAGACAATATCTGCAGCAAGACGCTTATTTCGAAGCAGCTTTACCGGAATTCCTTGCCGTTGCACTGGGATCATATGAAAAAGGGCACCCCGAAGCATTGGATGGTATTCCTTGCCGGCTACAGGTGACCGATTTTCAACGGCGTGTCCTGACCGCTTTACGAACGATTCCGTTTGGACAGACGGCAAGTTACGGGCAACTCGCACGGATGATCGGCTCGGAGAAGGCA
The DNA here is from genome assembly GCF_018618795.1 of Exiguobacterium sp. s192. NCBI lineage: Bacteria > Bacillati > Bacillota > Bacilli > Caryophanales > Exiguobacterium > Exiguobacterium sp. s192. The sequence goes on from NZ_JACSMS010000002.1 coordinate 3,309, forward strand.
GCCCGTGCGGTCGGCGGAGCCTTAAATCGTAATCCGATCGCGTTGATTTATCCATGCCACCGGATCATCGGGGCAACAGGCAAGATGACAGGTTTTGCTAGCGGCATCGCCCATAAAGAAGCGCTACTTGCGCATGAGTTAGGAGAGAACAGTTAATGGCTATTCATGTAGTGATGTACCAACCAGAAATTCCACAAAACACAGGAAATATTTCGAGAACGTGTGCAGCGACACACTCCGTTCTTCATTTGATTCGTCCACTGGGATTTTCGACGGACGATAAACAATTAAAACGGGCGGGACTGGACTATTGGGAGTTCGTCGATGTGCGGTATCATGATTCGTTAGAAGAGTTATGGAGTAAACATCCGGACGGGACGTTTTATTACATTACGAAGTACGGCGAAAAGTATCCGAGTCAAATTGATCTGTCGAATGTTGAAGAAGATTACTTTTTTGTGTTCGGACGAGAAACGAAAGGATTACCTTTAAACGTCATCGATGAGAATCTGGAGCGTTGTATCCGTCTTCCTCAGTCGAACCTTGTTCGTTCACTGAACGTCTCCAATACAGCAGCCATCATCGTTTATGAAGCGTTGCGTCAGCAAGGGTACGCCAATTTGCTTTAATAAATAAAAAAAGCCTTGTCCCAAGAAGTTGTAGGGACAAGGCTTTTTGTTATTCGTTACCTTCAGGTTTTTTGTTGTAGCCTGCTGTGAAAATCGCTGTCAAGAAAGCGAGACTAACGCCTACCATTAAAATAAATGCCATTTTTGCTTCCCCCTTTAGTCTCAATAACCGATATAATCTATTATAGTATACTTGCTCCTGTAATTGTGTGCTACATATGAAATTTCTATGAATGGAGACCTGAAATGCGCACGAACGTTTACTTATTAAGTTATGCCCCGCTCATCAGCATCCTGTTATTCAGCACTTCACTTGCAATCGCGACGTCAGAGCTTGCCCTGGCGTGGTTAAATGATGTCGGAGTGTACGATGAGCTGTTACAGATACTCAGTGCCCGAAATACGAAACTGCTTGTCTGGCTCGGCTTTTTAATTGTTTATTTCATGATTTTCAGTTCACTCAAGTTGATTTCTGATACGATCAATCAACTTGGTTTTGCTTTTTTCATCAAAGAGCAGGTAGGGACGACTTTAAGCATGTTACGTCCCGGAAGCATTTTGTTATTGATCGGAGGATGTATCAGTTTTGCCTTCATGACGTCATTTCCACTCGTCTGTCTCGTCTTGACCGGCTCATTTGTCATCTATTTCTTCTTTTACGTTTTTCAAATCAGTAAGATGACGACCTCAGCCGGTGCAATCGGTTTAATAGTGTTTCTCTTTTTAGCTTGGGGCTTGTTGTTAGCCGGTCTTTCCTGGGTTGGTTTAAGTTTATTCAATTCACTTGGGGAAGCCGTTTTGTTCCCTAAGTGAATCAGGGAAGGATCGCAGCCCATGTTTTCACTTGCAACGTTGTGTTGGCTTCAGTCGGGAAAGCACGCGGAATATCCGCACCGAGCCAAATACCCCCGACGTGTTGATCTTTGATACCGACGAACCACATATCTTTGTTGTCGTTAGTCGTACCGGTCTTTCCACCGATGTAAGCCGGGCGTGTATCATACCCCTGACGGCCGGTTCCATAGGTCATGACGTTTGTCAGTCCTTTACGCAGCAGCTGGTTTGTCCGTTTGGACCAGATGCGGTCTGCTTCAAGTGTATGCCGGTACAGTGTTCCTTCATCTGTCGTGATCGTGCGAATCATGGAAGAAGGGCTGTATAACCCGTCGTTGACGAACGTCGTGTAGGCATTCGTCAATTCGAGAGGGCTGACGCCATATTTTAAGCCACCGAGTGCGCTGTTGTACGAGTTGTCCTCATCCGTCCACTGGCTGAAGCGAAATGGTCGGATTGCTTTGAGCCCTTCGTTGAAGGAAACGGCAAAAGCACGCAAAGCCGGCGTATTGTAAGAATAGGCGATGGCATCGGCAATCGTGACATCTCCGAGTATCCGGTTACTGCTGTTTTGTGGACAATATCCGTCGAAACAAACCGGACTTCCGTCAAGACGGCTCGTTAACGTCTTTTTTGTTTTTTCGAGATACGGTCCGTACACAAGGAGAGGTTTTAGCGTCGAACCGGGTTGCCGGTAGGACTGGACGGCCCGATTGAGTTGACCGGGTAACGTCGATTTGTTGCCGACGAGTGCCGTGACACCTCGTGATTTTCCGTCAATTCCGACGTAAGCCCCTTCGATTGGTGTCGGTAGACTTTGAATCGACTGTTTGGCCCGTGCCTGTTCAACGGGATCCAAGTACGTCTGAATGACAGCGCCATGTTGGTGTAAGTATTGTTTAGCCTCGATCGGGCTCACGTTTTTTAAAGCAGCCGTTTGGCGAATGGCTTCAGCGACACTTGCGTCGATATAATCCGGATAACGGATGACCGGCTTTTTAAAAGCAACTTGCACCGGTTTAACAGATGTTTTTTTCGGAATTTCCCGAATATTTCGTAACTCTTTCAAGATCCGTTGTTGTCGTTTAGCCGTATTTTTCGGAAAACGTAACGGATCATAGAGTGAGGGATTGTTTGGAATCGCTGCTAAATAACTGACTTCCGCCCAGTTCAAATCCTTGGCCGGTTTCCCGAGATAAGACGTCGCAGCCAGTTCGATGCCATAAATGTTGTTGGCAAAATAGGCTTGATTGACATAAGCGGTCAAGAGTTCTTTTTTTGAGTATTTTTGTTCCAAAGAAATCGAAATTAAAATCTCTTTTATTTTTCTAGTATAGGTTTTTTCGGTTGAGAGATATGTCATCCGGGCTAATTGTTGCGTGATCGTACTGCCGCCCTGACCTTTGCTGTCTCCAGATTGATTTTCTGTGAAGGCACGTAAAATTCCCGTGATGTCATAGCCGTCATGCTGATAAAACCGGCGGTCCTCGATTGCAACGAAGGTCTTTTCGACCTTAGCCGGAAGCGCGTTCGACGTTAAATCATTTCGGCGTAACCCGTCGTATAACTCCACACGTTCATCCTGATAGGCGACAGTAATCGGTTGGTAAGAGGCAAGCGGACGTTCAGTCGTCTGTTGATCGGCCCATGTGAATAATTCTTTTGCGACATCCAATTGGTCACGAACTGAAAAAAGTGTTAGCACTAAACCAAAAGCCAACGCAAATAATAAAAAATATCCTGTCGTAATTCTCATGTAAACTCCTTTCAAAGGGCATTTCATCCTTATTATCGGTCTTTTTTGACGAAAACAGTATAATTTTTTAGAAATTTGTATTTTAATAAATCTATTTTGCAGGAATGTTATATTAAAAAGAGAAAAGGTGGGTATATAAGAGTATCTGTATAAATACCTGTATAAAAGTTGGAACAAATGATTATTGAAAAAAAGAGCATAAACTGGAGGGGACGAAATGGCTAAAAAGAATGTCGTCGCGATGTTGCTTGCTGGCGGAGAAGGAAAACGTCTAGGAGCACTTACGAAACACACTGCAAAACCGGCGGTCGCGTTTGGAGGGAAATACCGGATCATTGATTTCCCGTTATCAAACTGTACGAACTCAGGAATCGATACAGTAGGGGTTTTGACACAGTACGAACCACTGGAGCTTAACCGTTACCTCGGAATCGGAAGTGCATGGGACCTCGACCGACGCAATGGTGGATTGACAATCTTACCACCGTATCAAGCACAAAACGGCAAGAACTGGTACGAGGGGACAGCAAATGCCATTTACCGCAATATGAGTTACATCAACCAATACGATCCAGACTATGTGCTCGTGTTATCAGGGGATCACATTTATAAAATGGACTACGAAAAAATGATCGAAGAACATCGTCAAGGAGGAGCGGATGTGACGATTTCCGTTCGTGAAGTCCCTTGGGAAGAAGCACCGCGCTTCGGAATCCTGAATACAGATGACGATCTTCGAATCAACGAGTTTGAAGAAAAACCGGAAAATCCGAAATCAAATTTAGCTTCGATGGGGATCTATGTCTTTAACTGGGATGTTTTGAAACGCCACTTGATTCAAGATGCAGGCGATGCCGAGTCGAGCTTTGACTTTGGTAAAAACATCATTCCGAACATGCTGTTTGAGAATCTGAACATTCGCGCTTATAAATTCAAGGGATACTGGAAAGACGTCGGAACAATCCAGTCACTTTGGGAAGCAAACATGGACTTGCTCGCAGCCGATCCGGAGTTTGACTTGTATGAACCGTCATGGAAAGTTCACTCAGTAAACCCAAATCAACAACCACAATACATCGGCAATAATGCGGCAATCGAGACATCGATCATCAATGAAGGCTGCCACATCGAAGGGGAAATCAACCACTCGGTCTTATTTTATGGCGTTGATGTCGCAGAAGGCTCACTCGTAAAAGATTCCGTCATTTTCCCGAACGTGAAAATCGGAAAAGACGTCACGATTCATCGCGCGATTCTCGCGGATGGTGTGGTCGTAGAAGATGGTGCGACAATCGGAACACCAAACGGCGAAGTGTTCGTCATTGAGGCAAACAGTATCATCCAGAAAAATGAAGTCGTCAAAGAAGCGATTCAATAAGGGGGAAGTACCGATGAAAGCAGATTTACTAGGGGTTATCAATCTCAGCGGCGAAGAAGGGTTCTTTAAGGAATTGACAGAACACCGTAACTTGGCTGCCGTACCGTTTGCAGGACGATATCGATTAATCGATTTCACGTTGACGAACATGGTTCAGAACGAGATTGCGAATATCGGCGTCTTTACGCTCGAAAAATACCGTGCGATGATGGATCACCTTGGATCTGGTAAGGAGTGGGATTTAGACCGTTCGAACGGCGGACTCTATATCTTCCCCCCGGCGTTGTCTCAAGATGCACATGAGTTCCGCGGCGACTTATCGAATTTCCATTTGCACCGTGATTTCTTCTTACGGAGTAAAGAAAACTATGTCGTGATTTCGGGCTCAAACATTTTATCTGCAGTGGACTATCGTGACGTGTTGCGTGAACATAAGGCATCGAATGCGGACATCACAGTCGTTTATACAAAACGTGAGCTGCCATGCAACTACTGCCGTCCGATTCGCTTCAGCGAACAAAACCGTGTGACGGCAATCGGTTCACGTGGTTATGAACCGTCTGATGAAACGTTCTACATGGAAACGGTCGTCCTTTCGAAAAACCTGTTTGTCCGTCTCGTCGACGAAGCGATCGGGCGCGGCGAGTATGACTTGTTGCAAAGCATTATCCGCTCGCAGCTGAACCGTCTGCACGTTCACGGTTATGAATATACAGGGACGTCACAGGTCATCCATTCCTTACGCTCGTATTACCGCGAAAGCATGCTGTTGCTGGAACAGTGGGGCGCAATCAATGATTTCCAACACGTCTATACGAAAATCAAGCACGAACCGCCGACACGTTACTTGCCGGGATCAACGATCAAGAACTCACTTGTTGCGAACGGTTGTAAACTTGAGGGAACAGCGACGGACAGTATCCTCTTCCGTGGTGTCAAAGTCGGAAAACATGCTCGTGTCAAAAACTCGATCATCATGCAAAAATCAGTGATCGAAGAAGGCGCTGTCGTTGAATACGCGATCCTTGACAAAGAGGTAACGGTTAAACGCGGACAAGTCATCCGTGGAACAGCCGAAGAGCCGATTGTCATCAAAAAACAAACAATCGTTTAAAGGGGATGTCATCATGAAGGTATGGTTTGCTGCCACAGAAGCGACACCATTCATCAAGACAGGGGGGCTAGCTGACGTCGTCGGCTCGCTCCCTTTAGCGCTTGCTGAAGAGGGTGCGGAAGTTTCGGTCATTTTACCGAATTACGGTCAAATTAAAGAACAGTACAAGTCGGAAATGGAATTTTTATTTGATTTCATCGTCCCGGTCGGTTGGCGGCAACAGTTTGGAGCCGTTTTACGATTAAAGCAGGACGGTGTAACGTTCTATTTTATCGATAACGAATATTATTTTAAACGTGATGGTGTGATTTATGGTCATTACGATGATGCTGAACGGTTTGCCTACTTCTCACGGGCAGTGCTTGAGATGATCCAACGTGTGGATGCGGAAGAAGTACCTGACGTCATTCATTGTCACGATTGGCAGACAGGTGTCTTACCGGCGTTCTTACGGATTCATTACCAACATCTCAACCGTTATCAAGAAATCAAGACGGTCTTTACGATTCATAACCTGCAATACCAAGGAGTGTTCCCGGAAGAGGTCCTCGGCGATCTTCTAGGTCTCAGCCACGAACACTTTACGGCAGAAGGTCTCGCACATAACGGCCTTGTCAATTACATGAAGGCGGGTCTCGTCCACGCCAATCAAATCACGACGGTCAGTCCGTCATACCGTGATGAAATCATGGATCCATATTACGGTGAAACATTAGAGCCGGTCTTACAGCACCGGGCAGTCGACGTTCGCGGAATATTGAACGGAATCGACTACCGTCAGTTTAGTCCGGATACGGATGAACATTTAGTGGAAAACTACGATGTGAAGACGGTTGAAGCAGGAAAAGCAACGAACAAAGAAGCGTTGCAAAAAGAACTTGGGTTACCGGTTAATCCGGACGTTCCGTTATTCGGATTCGTTTCACGTCTAGTCGATCAAAAGGGAATTGATTTACTCGCCCACATCCTGCCGGATCTGTTTGAACTGGATGCACAGTTCATCATTCTTGGCTCAGGAGAGGCTGAGTATGAAGGATTATTCCAACACGCATCGACGATCCGTCCGGATAAGGTGGCATCGTATATCGGTTTTGATGTTGGTCTGGCGCAACGGATTTATGCCGGCAGTGACGCGTTCCTCATGCCGTCCCGCTTTGAACCATGTGGTCTCAGTCAATTGATTTCGATGAAATACGGTTCGTTGCCTGTGGTTCGTGAAACCGGTGGTCTGCGTGATACAGTCCAACCATTTAATCAGTTCACATTAGAGGGAAATGGCTTCTCGTTCTCGAATTATAATGCGCAAGAGTTTCTTGATGCGATCCAACGTACGATTGAGACGTATCATGATAAACCGGTATTTAAGCATCTGGTTGAAACAGCAATGCAAGAAGACTTTAGCTGGATTCGATCCGCTGATGAATATTTGGCGCTCTATCGTTTAATCGCACCGTCTGCTGACTGATTGGGATTACGGGAAATGGGGTTTTGGAATGTTCAAAGACAAAGAGAAGTTCAAGAAGAGGTTTAATGAACGGTTTATTTCGATGCATGGTAAGGCATTGGAAGATGCGACTGAAAATGATGTCTATCAGACACTCGCTTACATGGTGCGGGAATATGTCACAACGGACTGGATGCGGACAAAGGAAACCTACATCCATAAGAAAAGTAAGCAAGTCTATTACTTTTCACTGGAATTTTTACTCGGGCGTTTTCTGTACAACAACTTGTTAAGCCTGAATGTCCTGGAGGATGTTCGAAGCGGGCTTGCGGAGCTTGGCTATGACTTGGCGGATTTGACCGAAGAAGAACCGGAACCGGGTCTTGGAAACGGCGGACTCGGTCGACTGGCCGCGTGTTTCCTTGATTCCCTTGCAGCACTTGGATTACCGGGACATGGTAACGGCATTCGTTATCAGTACGGATTATTCAAACAAAAAATCATCGATGGATATCAAGTCGAGCTGCCGGATAACTGGTTGAAGAACGGAAACATGTGGGAAATTCGACGTTCCGACAAAGCGGTCGACATTCCATTCGGTGGACATGTCTGGTTGGAAGAAGTCGAAGGCGGCAAGTATCGCGTCCATCATGAACCGGCAGAAATCGTTCGTGCGGTCCCTTATGATATGCCGATCGTCGGGTATCAGAACGGGATCGTGAATAACCTGCGTCTCTGGAGCGCTGAATCGCCGTACGACGACGATGAATTGTTAAACCAACACCGGGGCAACTACAAAGACTTGCTGATCCATAAACAAGCGATTCAGACGATTTCTGAATTCTTGTATCCGGACGATACGACATACGAAGGTAAGGTCTTGCGTCTGAAACAGCAATATTTCTTCGTCTCAGCCGGATTACGGAGTATTTTGTTATCACATAAAAAACGTAATACGTCGTTAAAACATTTGGGGAATCAAATTGCGATTCATATCAACGATACGCATCCTGTCGTGGCAATTCCTGAATTAATGCGAATTTTGATTGATGAAGAGGAATATTCGTGGGAAGAATCGTGGCGGATTACGAAAAGCGTCATGTCGTTTACGAACCACACGTTGTTGTCGGAAGCGTTAGAACGCTGGCCGGTCGATTTGTTCCGCGATTTGTTGCCACGGATTTATCTCATTATTGAAGAAATCAATCGCCGGTTCTGCAAGGATGTGCTCGATAATTATCCGCATCTGGAACCGAATATGCGGGACATCGCAATCATTGCTGACGGCATGATCAATATGGCAAACTTGGCGGTCGTCGGGACGCATTCGACGAACGGAGTTGCCCAAATTCATACGGAAATCCTGAAGCAGCGCGAGATGCGGCTGTTTTATGAGATGTTCCCGTTACGTTTTAATAATAAAACGAACGGAATCACGCACCGCCGTTGGTTCCTGTTATCGAATCCACAGCTTGCGGATCGCGTGACAGAAGCCATCGGGGACAGTTGGATCAATCATCCGTCCGATTTACAAAAGCTGACGAAGTTTGCGGATGATGTCACGCTTCAGCAAGACATCCGGTCGATCAAATTAGCGAGTAAAAAGGAATTGGCTGAATTGATTGAAACCGAGACGGGAATCGTCGTTGATCCACATTCGATTTTTGATGTCCAAGTCAAACGGCTGCATGCGTACAAACGACAGTTACTTAACGCGCTTCACATTCATTCTCTGTACTACCGTCTGAAAGAGGATAAATCATTCCAGATGACGCCACGGACATTCATTTTCGGGGCGAAGGCCGCTCCGGGTTATCACTATGCCAAGGAAGTCATTCGCTATATCAATGCCCTTGCCAAACTGATTAATTCGGATCCGGAGGTCAGTCCGTACATGAAAGTCGTGTTCCTTGAGAACTACCGTGTCTCACTCGCTGAAAAAATCTTCCCGGCAAGTGATGTCAGTGAGCAGATTTCAACGGCAAGTTACGAAGCTTCCGGAACCGGAAACATGAAATTCATGATGAACGGTGCCTTGACCGTCGGGACGCTCGACGGTGCCAACATCGAGATTCGGGATGAGGTCGAAGATGCCAACATCTTCATCTTCGGACTGACTCCGCAAGAAGTCATGAACTATAAGAAGTACGGAGGATACAGTGCTTACGACCAATACAGCGCGCAACCTGAACTCCGTCGTGTGATTGATGGGCTTGTAGACGGATCAATCTTCCCGACAGGTGAATTTCAGGCAATCTATGATTCATTGTTGACATACAATGATGAATATTTAATCCTCAAAGACTTTTTGTCTTACCAACAAGCACAAGAACGAATTGGCCGGGCTTATCAAGATCCGGAAAAATGGTACAAGATGGTCATCATGAACATCGGGAAATCCGGTGTCTTCTCCAGTGACCGGACAATCAAGGAATATGCCAACGCCATCTGGAACATCAAACCGGTTCAAATCTAAAAAAAGTCCGATCAAGATCGGACTTTCGTCTGGCTTATTGTGTCACTTCATCCGTTTGACTGATCCAGTCGCTGTATGACCCGGCGTATAAACGAACATCGGTTTTTCCGAGGGCATGCAGGGCTAACACATTGACACACGCCGTGACGCCGCTACCGCAATACAAGATCGGAGAATCGGCATCGAGCAGATCAGCATACAGCTCTTTGAGATCTTCCGCGTCTTTTAATCGTCGGTCCGGTGAAATCGCTTCTCCAAAGAAGCAGTTCACGGCACCTGGAATGTGTCCGGCAATCGCATCGATCGTTTCATTCTGACCACGGAATCGATCCGGGGACCGTGAGTCGACGAGCCGGGTTTCCGGCGGGCGGTTTTTCACCTCTTCGAACTGAACAAGCATCTCATCCTGAAAATCAGCTTGATATGTCGATTGGTCAAACGTCGTCGTCTCCGTGCTCATCGGGTAATCAAAGGCAAGATAAGACGATAGTCCGCCTTCAAGGACGACCACACGTTCATGACCAGCCCACTTGAATAACCACCAGGCGCGGGCGGCATACGGGAAACCGTCATCGTACAAGACGATGAAATCGTCGCGATGGACGCCAAGTGATTCGAGTGTCTGAATCCATTGCTTTTTAGACGGCAACGGATGACGTCCTCCTGTTTCAGACCGTGGTCCCGATAAATCCCGCGCTAAGTCTAGATATTGTGCCCGTTGCACATGACTCGTTTTAAAAGCGTCACGACCGTAATCCGGATCTTGCAGATCATAACGGCAATCAAACCAGCGGATCTGATCCGTATGAACAAGTTGCTGTAAGTCTGTCATTTGAATGGTTGGAAACATAAACATCACCTTGACCCTTTCTAAAGTAATCATATGAAAGGTGAGACGTTCCCGCAAGTCGCAAGAAATTTTCGTTTAAACAAATTTGAAGGAGTGGACAGCGTATGTCATGGAAAGAAACGTATCAAAAATGGAATCAATTCTCGGGTCTGGAAACAGAACTCAAAGAAGAATTGGTCGCACTCGCAGAAGATGAAAAAGCAGCAGAAGAAGCCTTCTACAAAGAATTAGAATTCGGAACAGGCGGAATGCGAGGAGAAATCGGCGTCGGAACAAACCGGATGAACGTCTATACCGTTCGTAAAGCCTCACAAGGGTTTGCCGATTTCATCAAAGCTGAAGGGGCAGAAGCGGTCGCCCAAGGCATCGTCATCGCCCATGACTCACGGCACTACTCACCTGAGTTTGCCTTAGAAGCGGCTAAGACACTTGCGAGTAACGGGATTAAAGCGTACTTGTTCGACGGACTCCGTCCAACACCGGAACTGTCATTTGCCGTGCGTGAACTCCGTGCAGCAGGCGGCATCGTCATTACGGCGAGCCACAATCCACCAGAATATAACGGCTATAAAGTCTACGGGAATGATGGTGGACAGTTGCCGCCGAAAGAAGCGGATGATCTCGTGTCGTACGTCGATCAAGTTGAAGATGAACTTTCAATCGAACTTGAAGCTGAAGAAGTCTTGCGGGCGAACGGCTTGATCGTTCGTGTCGGAGAACAACTCGATGACGCGTACCAAGAACAACTCAAAACGATTCGTGTTTTACCGACGATTCAAGACGAGTTGGCGGACCCGTTAAAAATCGTCTTTACTCCGCTTCACGGGACAGGTCTTGTACCAGTAACGGTAGGATTAAAGAATTATGGTTTTGAGCATGTAACGGTCGTCGAAGAACAAGCGAAGCCGGATGGTGCGTTCCCGACAGTTTCTTCTCCGAACCCGGAAGAGCATGCGGCCTTTAAGTTGGCAATCGAGTACGGAAATCGTGTCGATGCGGATGTGTTACTTGCGACGGATCCGGATGCCGACCGTGTTGGTGTTGCGACACGTGATGCGGACGGAGAATGGGTCGTCCTCACAGGAAACCAGACAGGTGCGTTACTGCTTGATTACATCTTGTCACAAAAATCGGCTCAAGGGACATTGCCGAAAAATGGTTTTGTAGCGAAAACGATTGTCACATCGGAACTTGGAGCATTGATTGCAAGACATTACGACTTACACGTTGAAAACACATTAACCGGCTTTAAATTCATCGGTGAAAAAATCAAACAATACAATGAATCCGGGGAATATGAATATCTGTTTGGTTATGAAGAAAGTTACGGTTACTTGATTGGGGACTTCTGCCGTGACAAGGATGCCGTCCAAGCATGCTTGCTGGCTGCTGAGATGACAGCGTATCACAAGAAGGAAGGACGAACGCTGTATGAGGCGTTACAAGCCATCTATGAGCAGTTCGGCTACTTCGAAGAGTCACTTCGCTCGTTGACGCTGAAAGGTAAAGACGGTGTTGCACAAATCGGACGCATCATGGATACGTTCCGGGAGCATCCGCCTAAACAAGTGGCAGGTGAAAAGGTCGTCTTATTTGAAGATTATGATGCCAGCATCTCGCATGATTTGATCCAACATCAACCATCACCCATCAATCTACCGAAATCAAACGTCTTGAAATTTACGTTAGAAGACGGTTCGTGGTTCTGCCTTCGCCCATCAGGGACTGAACCAAAAATCAAATTCTATTTCAGTGTGACATCACCGGACGCTGCAGAGACAACACGCAAACGTCAGTTGATTGAAGATGAAGTGATGCAGGAAGTCGAGCAAATTCAATAATCAGGTAAACCGCGAACACGAAAACTGGCAAAGAGACAATCCGTCTCTGCCAGTTTTTTTGTCTATTTGTCGGAGAAGGGCGTAACTCGTGCAACCGTTATCAAATTCATGTAAAGTGAACGGTGAAGTATGATTGAAAGATAGGGAGATGAGTATACATGGAACGGATACAATTAACGGAAGAACTTTCATTTTCGAGAGTCATTCATGGACTATGGCGTCTGAATGAATGGAACATGACGGCACAAGAACGACTCGAATTAATTGAACAATGTTTAGCATTAGGAATTACGACATTTGACCATGCCGATATTTATGGTGATTATACGAATGAAGGACTGTTTGGTGAAGCGTTGGCACTGAAACCTGAATTACGTGAACGGATGGAAATCGTCACAAAAACCGGGATCAAAATGAAAGGAAACCATTTCTCGGATCAAAAGCTTTCATTTTATGACACGACAAAAGAACATATCATTGAACAGGCGACCCGTTCATTAAAAGAACTCGGTGTCGATTACATCGATACGTTACTGATTCACCGTCCCGATCCATTAATGGATCCAAACGAAATCGCCGAAGCATTCGTCGAATTAAAAGAATCTGGAAAAGTGCGGACGTTTGGATTGTCGAACCATACACCGGCTCAACAAAGTTTGATTCAATCACGACTGCCGTTTATGCTCGTCACGAACCAGCTTGAGCTGTCTGTCGCCGAACTGAAACATTTTGAAGACGGTTCGGTTGATTTATGCCACGAAAATGAAATGCCGCTCATGGCATGGAGTCCGCTTGCCGGAGGACGATTATTCAACGAAGAACAATATGCGCCGCTTCGTGAAAAACTCGAGGAGATTGGACGTGACATCGGAGCGGAAGAGATTGACGAAGTAGCCTATGCCTGGTTGCTCAAACATCCGGCGCGCATCATGCCAATCGTCGGTTCAGGAAAAATTGAACGGATTGAATCTGCTGTCCGGGCGACACGTCTTGAACTGTCGCGTGAACAATGGTTTGAAATCTTAAAAGCTTCCCGCGGACGGGACGTTGATTAAAAAATAGCCTTCGGGCTATTTTTTTGTGCAAAAAAAAGTCCCATCTCAAGGGGGAGTTGAGATGGGAGTATCTATAGGGTTATGCTTCGAGACGAAGCATTTCCTGACGATATTTATCTAAACGTTCTTTACTGGCGACAACAGCTGCTTGATCACTGACTTGGATAGCATCGAAGAGCGTACTGAGCTCATAATCGATTTCGAGGCGTAGCACTGGAATCCGCTGCTCTGCATCTTGTCTACGGAAAGCTTCAATTACTTGTTTCATCTCGGCCACGCTCCTTTTAAAGTTATCAGATAATTCTGATTTTTATTAGTATACTTGATTATTCCCGGGATGACTAGTATTAAACCTTAAAAAGATTAAAAAAAACACTTGGAATGTGTCGCGCTCCCAAGTGCCTTACTTTTATTCTGGAATACTGAATCGAGCTTCGAGTCGGTGCTGAACCCCTTGAATCAACGTGGACATGATCCAATAAATCGCAGCTGAGAACAGCAACAACGGCATGACAAGATAGGTCGTTGCCGAGATTTGGTCGGATACATACGTCAGTTCTTCGACGGCTACAATCGTTCCGAGGGACGTCGATTTAATGATATCGATGACCGAGTTCGAAAGAGGCGGAATCGCCCGCGACAAAGCCTGCGGAAGAATGACATCCTTAAATGTCTTCCGGCGTGGAATACCAAGTGAATCCGCTGCTTCCCATTGTCCACGATCGACAGAGGAGATGGCGGCACGGAACGATTCCGAGATATAGGCCGAAAAGTGAAGCGATAGACCAAAAGCCAGCGCTTGGAAACCGGTCAGTTGAAGAACGACCAGACCATTATACAAAATCAAGATTTGCAGCAACAAAGGTGTTCCTCGGAAAAAGGAGACGTACAATCGTGCGAAGCCGCTTAAGACGGCGAAACGGCTATCCCGCATGACCGCAAGAATCAAACCAAGAAAAAGCGCAAAGACGATGGCAAATCCACTTGCAAGAAGTGTAGTGCCAATCGCCTTTCCGTAAACGTCCGCATTATCACGGACGATTGTAAACAATTCCATCATTTACTGATGTCCTCGTTAAAGTATTTTTTCCCAAGATCTGCGAGTGTGCCGTCTTCTTGCATCTCTGCGAGTGCCTTGTTGAAGTCTTCAGTATATTTGCTGTTCTTCGCCATCATCAGACCTGATTCGTTTTTATCAAACGTCTCACCGACAGCTTTCACTTTATAACCGGCTTTTTTAAGTTCTGTCAAAACAAACAGACGGTCGTTCATCGCAGCGTCGACACGACCTGCTTCAAGATCTTTTAAGACTTGGTTTGCGCCTTTGTAGTACTTCACTTTTGCGCCTGCTTCTTCAGCTGTTTTGGCATAAAGTGATCCTTGTGTCGAACCAACCGTTTTGCCTTTCAAGTCCTCAAGTGTTTTGATATCGTCTGTTTTGTTATTGACGATGATTGTTGAACCGGAAACCGTGTATGCATCAGAGAACGCGTATTTTTCTTTCCGCTCGTCTGTGATGCCCATTTGGTTCGCGATGACATCGATTCGTTTTGAATCGAGTGCCGGGATCAATCCTTTGAAGTCCATCGCTTTGTACTCGACTTTGTAGCCGGCACGTTTTGCAACTTCGTCCATGACTTCGATGTCATAACCAGTAAGTTTTCCTTTTTCTTTATACGTAAATGGTGGGTACGTTGCTTCCGTCCCAACTGTCACGATTTTTTCATCTTTGCTTGCTTCTTCGTTAGAAGCGCCGCACGCCGCTAACACCCCCGCTGTTGATAGTGCTGCTACTGCTAGCTTTAGTCCGTGTTTCATAGCGCTCTCTCCTTTAATAATAAATGATTTCAATTCCTAGTTTTCGAATAGGATTAATTTAAGACTACAAGCAGTATCATACAAAGTTACAGGAACGTCTGTCAATAAAAAAGACTGCCCATGAATGGACAGCCTGACTACGCTCACTGAATCCTGAAAATTAACGAATTGTTGCTTCTGTTGCCGCATCAAAGAAATGTGCTTTTGTCATATCGAAGAACAGATCCAAATCTGAACCCATCTCGACGTGTGAACGTGAATCAACACGTGCCGTGAAGGCTTGGTTGCCGACTTTCGAGTAGAGGTAAGACTCGGCTCCCATAAGCTCAGAAACTTCGATATGCGCCGGGAAGCGGTGGGCTGTTTTCGTGTCTTGGTAGATCAACTCGGCGTGAATATCTTCCGGACGAATACCGAGGACAAGATCCTTGCTTGTGTATCCACGTTCGCGGAGTACTTTCATTTTGCCTTCAGGCACTTCAAATTTCTCTTCTGTGCCTGTGACATGGAAGAGACCGTCTTCCGCGAGTTTTCCTGTCAGGAAGTTCATCGATGGAGAACCGATGAAACCAGCAACGAACATGTTGTCCGGGTGGTCATAGACTTCTTTTGGTGTACCGACTTGTTGGATCAGACCAGCTTTCATGATGACGATTCGAGTCGCGAGAGTCATTGCTTCCGTCTGATCGTGCGTTACGTAAATCGTCGTCGTTTCGAGACGTTTGTGCAACTGGATGATTTCCTTACGCATTTGAACACGGAGTTTAGCATCCAAGTTCGAGAGCGGCTCATCCATCAAGAAGACTTTTGCATCACGGACGATGGCACGACCGATGGCAACACGTTGGCGTTGTCCACCAGAGAGGGCTTTTGGTTTACGCTCCAAGTATTCTTCAAGACCAAGAATACGGGCAGCATTGTCTACACGTTGCTTGATTTCGTCTTTCGGGAATTTACGAAGCTTTAATCCGAAAGCCATGTTGTCGAAGACGTTCATATGTGGATAAAGAGCATAGTTTTGGAAAACCATGGCGATATCACGGTCTTTTGGTGCCACATCATTCATTCGTTTGCCGTCGATGACGAAATCTCCGCCTGAGATTTCTTCGAGACCGGCAATCATTCGAAGCGTCGTTGATTTACCGCAACCTGATGGTCCAACGAAGACGATGAATTCTTTATCTTTAATATGAAGGTTGAAGTCATCAACCGCTTTTGCTGTTCCAGAATAAACTTTATCAATATGCTCAAGACGAATATCTGCCATGTGTACATCCCCCTGTAAATTAAGTAGTCGATTAAAATAACGCTTACAAGAATTAGTATAGGAGAAACGAAGCAAAAAACATATGGACAACATGACTGAATGTAACCGTTATCATTTGTTCACTATGCTACGCGTAAAAGGGTGTACAAAAAACTTGCCCCTTCAAACGACCGGATGTCGATTTCGGTTTGTTCTGTCAGCCGGTCCAGTCGGTACTGAAGACTGTTTCGATGTAAAAAGAGATGTTTTGCCGTCAATGAGACATTTAAGTTGGCGCGGCAAAAGGCATCAATCGTTTCACGCGACTCATATTCAAGAGGAGTGATAAACCGTTCAATCAGTTCCTGGCGTATGTCCGTCGATAATAACGTCAACCGCGTTAATGCGGGAAGAAACCGCTCGATGTGCAACAAAGGGGTTTCCCGTAAGGCGGCTTGTTCCAATCGAAACTGAACGGCAAGATCACCTGATTTCCGTTGTTGACCAATCAAGACTTTTCCATCTGTTAAAAAATCAGATTGCAAAGCGGTGAAGAAGTCATGTAAATCGTTCTCCGAGACGAATTCTTCCCGTTCGATGACGACGAAGCGATTGGCCGTCAGCGGGATGACGGCACTCGGTGCGTGGAAAAAGGAACGGAGCAGTTGTTGTAAATCTTCTCCTGTCCGGGCATCGAGCTGTTCAAATAAGAAGTGAACCATTCGAAACGGTTCGGCTTCTTCACTGTGCGTCTGTTCCAGTCGACGCCGCCATGAAACAGTATCATCGGAAGTGGATGTGACGACCCGTTCGGCCAGCAAGTCGAGCAAGTCCACTTCACGGGCAGTAAGAATCGTATTTTCGATCCCGAAACGAAGTCCATCGGTCAACTGATATACGGTATACTTATCGGTAGAGTAAACAGCAGGGTCAGTCGAGAGATGATCTTTAAACAAGACGGTTAATTGTTGTAACATACGAGGCGCCTCCTTAAAAAAAGTCCTATTAAGACTTTACCACAATACTAAAATCGGAAGGAACGAGATCTATGCCAGTCGAAGTCGATTTAGTCATCAAAGCAATTGGAATGATCATCATTGGAGCAATGATTGGGGCAGTTACCAATCATCTTGCGATTCGGATGCTGTTTCGACCGCTTGAAGCGAAATACATCGGAAAGTACCGGATTCCATTCACACCGGGATTGATTCCAAAGCGCCGGGACGAGTTGGCCGCGAACCTTGGGCGGACAGTCGTCAAACATTTACTGACACCAGAAGGCATCAGCAAACGTCTCCAGCAACCTGTCGTGTACGATGCCATCATTCAGATGCTGCAACAGGAAGTACAAAAATGGACACGGTCCACCCGGACGATTCGTGAAGTGGCGGAACGATTCGTCAAACATCCGGAAGAACAGTTGCATCAGAAAATCGAAGAACGGATCGATCAAGAACTGTCGGCACTGGTAACGAACATCAAAACAACGAGCTTGTCTGAAGTCATTGGAGAGACAGGAACAACAAAAATCAATGAGTCCATCCCTAAAGTCGTCGATGCGTTACTCCAACAGACCGAACGGTATTTTGAGAGTCCTGACGGGAAGATGAAGCTTGAAGAAACAGTCGCCGGTTTTATTCAAGGGAAGTTAGGCGGCGGGATGTTCGGAATGCTGCTCGCCAATATCAATATCGTTGAGATGATTCAACCCGAACTCAAACGGGTATTACAAGGAGAGTCTACACGCCGATTCATCAGCGATATGGTTGAACAAGAGATCAATCTGCTCCTGTCGCGCCCGGTCGACTCGCTTCTCGATACAGAGACCGAACAACAACTCGTCACGCGGGTGAAGGCAGAAATCTTGGCTCGTATTCCGCTGACGAACATGTTCGATACGCCACTACACGAAATATTGAAGCCGCTTGAGGTGCGCATCACACAAGAAATGGTCCCGCTGCTCGCCAAACGATTAGTCGATCGAATGGTGGAACAGGTGGAACGAATCATGGCGACACTCGATCTCGAGACGATTGTCCGGGAAGAAGTCGGACTGCTGGATACCGCGTATCTTGAAGAAATCGTCTTGTCGATTTCCAGAAGAGAATTCCGGGCTATCACTTGGCTTGGAGGGCTGTTAGGTGGTTTAATTGGGATGATACAAGCGATACTTCTTATCGTTTAACAAAATTGGAGGGTTCAAACATGTCTGAAACAAACTTATACGACCACGCGTACACACTCGAGCGTGCACTCCGCGAAACATCGGAGTACACGACATTAAAAGATCTCTATGCTCAAGTCAACGCGGATCCGATGTCAAATGAACTATTTGCTTCATTCCGAAATGTTCAATTGGAGTTACAACAAAAACAAATGCAAGGTGAAGAAATCACACCTGAAGATATGGCATCTGCGCAAGCAAAAATGTTAGAAGTCCAAAACAATCCATTGATTGGTCAACTGATGCAGGAAGAACAACGTATGCACACGATGTTGACGGAAGTGACACAAATCATCATGAAGCCGCTTGAAGAACTCTATGCACCGATGATGGAGCAAAATCAAGACGACGTTCAATAAACGAATCGATTCAAAAGCCTCGGTCTACCTGACCGAGGCTTTTTCTTACGGTGTATTTTTTGACGGAACAAGACGGGGGAGATAGGCCCGCTCAAAATGAATCAACTGTCCGGCGCGTGTCACCCGTGCCCCACGGTGCTCCAAGTCTGCTTCTTTCAAGCGACGGATGCCTTCTTGACGCGCCTCGGAATCCGACGGAGCGTCAAACGTATCATCTAATAAGGTTTCTCCCCGATCCGAAAATGCGGTAATCGTATAAAGCATGGCTGGTTCCCCCTTGTCGTATTTCACTAATACAAGTGTAATGAATAGTCGTTCATTTTACAAGTAAGAATCAATATCCTGCCATGTCAATTGTTTGGAGGGGGAGGGGGATTCAAGATGGCTGACGCTCATGCCGATTAACCGAATCGGGCCTGAAAATTCAATTTCATTAAACAGCTTGGTCGTGATCCGGAGCAATGTTTCTTCGTCAGCCGTTTCTTCCAAAAATGTGTAACGTTTCGAGCGGGATTGAAAATCTTCTGTTTTCCATTTGAGTGTGACGGTTCGACAGACCAATTCCTTTTGATTAAGCGTCTTGACGACGGAAAGAGCTTCCCGTTTTAGTGTTTCGAAAATGGTGTCGATGTCTTCCGTATCTTCTTCGAAGGTGCTCTCAGACCCGATTGATTTTCGTTCACGGTGTGGGCGAACCAAGCGCTCGTCCTCTCCGTGCGCCATCGCATATAACTCCGTTCCCCGATCCCGACCGAGCAACCCGCGCAACTCTGTAAGCGGCGCTTGTTGGATATCCGAGATCGTTTCAAATCCGTGTTTTCGAAGTGTTTGTTCCGTCACCTTGCCAACTCCGTGTAAATCACCGATCTTTAATCCGGATAAAAACGGCAGAACAGCGTCTGGCGGAAGGACGGTCAGGCCGCTTGGTTTTTGATGACCGGATGCAATTTTGGCGACAAGTTTTGAGTTCGAGACACCGGCGGAAGCGGTCAAACCGGTTCGCCGTGTGATTTCAGACAGGATGTATTGCGCGATATGCGTTGCACTGGTGAGATTCAGGTGATTTTCTGTCACATCGAGATACGCTTCATCCAACGACAGCGGTTCGACGAGCGGTGTGACTTCAAGAAACAATTCCATGATCTGAGCACTGACAGCACGGTACACTTCAAAACGGGGACGCAGGAAAACAGCACGTGGACACAGCTGAAACGCACGACGTGAAGGCATCGCACTATGAATCCCGTACTTCCGCGCCTCATAGGAACATGTAGCGACGACACCACGGGCATGAGGAGGTCCTCCAACGATGACAGGCACTCCTTTTAAGTGTGGACGGTCGCGTTGTTCCACTGAAGCGTAGAAGGCGTCCATATCCACATGAATGATTTTCCGTCCCATCAAGGTTTCCTCCTTCATTTTAGAATCCAGTTCAAGTAAAATAAGTATATCGAACTTATGTTCTGATATCTATTTTTTTCGCTTTTGTTTTTTTTCCGGCATCCGGACGAGTGCCCCCAACCAACCACGACGTTTCATCCAGTAGAAAATACCGCCTGTAGTCAGGAAGATTAAAGAAAGCGAGGCGGCGTACCCGTACTTCCAATCCAGTTCCGGCATATCCTTGAAGTTCATTCCCCAAATGGCGCCAAGGGCCATCATCGGCGTGGCGACAGCCGTGAAAATCGTTAGCGCCTTCATGATTTCATTTCCTCTGAAGTTTGAAACGGTCGTTGATAAATCGAGCAGGACCTCGATATCTTTTTGATAATGCTCAATCAACATCAACAGACGGGCAACCCGTTTTTCAGCCAGACGAAAGGGCAGGACCTCTTCATAATCCGTTTGCCGGATAAAGGCTTCCGGACCTGCCAAAATCAGTTCCTGAAACGGAACGATCAAGTCCGACCAATTTTCAATCGTATCCCGTAAACCGAAAATACTGTCTAGCGAATTTTCATTGATGCTTCCGCGGAGTTCGTCTTGTCTTGAAAACAGTTCGGTTTCAAAATTATCAATGCCGGTAAAATAGTTGTTCATCTGTAAGGCTAAAATGGCATAAAAGGCTTCGAACGGGGTTGACGTTTTAAACGGTTCGATTAAGGAAACTATATGTTCAGACAATCCGATCGTAATCAACTCGTTCTCTGAAACGTAATAACAAATGGATCGGCGGTCGCTTCGGTCGACCGGATTTTGCCAGGTGACGATTGAACCGTACAGGACATCCAGTTCAGTTCGCGTAAAGTTCATATCTTTTGTCCGAAGTTCGTTCAGCCAATCCAGTTGAAAGGACGGCATCTCCGCCAGATGACTGACGTATTGTTCATAAGCAGAAATCGACGGATAACGATGCCAGGTAAATTGTGAGTTGAATTCCATGTTTTGAGCTCCCGTATAGTAGAATGATAAAGTATGTACTGTAGTCAGATTTATCCGCGGATCTATCCGGTGAAAAATGAATTTTTATAAAGGACGTGTTGTGAAATGAAAGGTATCGGTCAATTAGCAGTGGGAGAGATGCTCGATCAACGAGTCATGATCAAACAAGCATTAAAAGGAATCGCCGCCAACGGAAAACCGTATCTGACATTGATTTTAGCAGATAAGACAGGCGAAATTGAGACAAAAATGTGGGATACGAGTGATCTTACTAAATATGCGCCGAAGTTCATTGTCCATGCAGCCGGGGAAGTGATGGATTATCGTGGACGGACACAATTGAAATTAAAACAGATT
This sequence comes from Exiguobacterium sp. s192, assembly GCF_018618795.1. NCBI lineage: Bacteria > Bacillati > Bacillota > Bacilli > Caryophanales > Exiguobacterium > Exiguobacterium sp. s192. Next base: position 25,072 of record NZ_JACSMS010000002.1, read on the forward strand.
ACCGTGCTTGAGGATACGAATGTCGAAGAATACATTCAATCTGCGCCGATCCCGCGGGAACAGATTGAAACAGAAGTATTGGGGTTCATTGAGTCGATTCATCATTCCGATATGAAAAAACTCGTCAAACATCTTGTCATCAAGGATTTTGATGCTTACTTCACCCATCCGGCAGCCGTCAAAAATCATCATGCGTTTTACTCAGGATTGTCGTATCATGTCCTGTCGATGTTGAAGCTTGCGGATCAAATCGCGCGTCTTTATCCGACATTGAACCGAGATCTGTTGATTGCCGGTGTCGTCTTGCATGACTACGCGAAAATCAAGGAATTGTCGGATCCCGTCACGCCGGAATATACGTTACCGGGAAAACTAGTGGGACATATTTCATTAATGGTTGCAGAACTGGAAAAGGTTGGAGCAGAGCTGCATATCGACGCAGAAGTATTGACGGTCTTACAACACCTGGTGTTAAGTCACCACGGCCGTCCGGAATGGGGATCCGCCGTCGCACCACAAATGCGGGAGGCGGAAGTGCTGTTCCTGATCGATAATCTGGATGCCCGGATGACGATGATGGACCGGTTGCTGGAATATGTGGAACCGGGGCAATTCTCGGAACGTTCCTTTGCTTTGGATAACCGCTCTTTTTATCGCCCGAAACTTTAATTCAGGTATGAACGAAAACAGAGATCAGTTAACGAAACTAACGAACAGTATCTAAAATCGATGTAAGGAGAGTGCAAGATGAAAACCAAGCTATTTGAAGCAGTCCAAATCGGAGACCTGTTGTTCCGAAACCGTGTCATCATGGCACCGATGTGTATGTACAGTGCAAAAGAAGATGGAATGGTGACAGATTGGCACGTCACCCATTACGCGTCACGTGCTGTCGGCGGCGTAGGCGGTGTCATCTTGGAGGCAACGGCCGTCACACCGGACGGACGGATTTCAGACGGCGATCTCGGCGTCTGGTCGGATGCACACATCGAAGGATTAAAACGGATTGCCGATCAAGTCAAGGCAGCAGGAGCGAAAGCGGGCGTTCAATTGGCACATGCCGGTCGAAAGAGTACGACGGCGACGCCTCCGGTCGCACCATCAGCGATTGAGTTTGATGATTCCTATGCGTCTCCACGCGAACTGACGACGGAAGAAATCAATGTCATTAAACAGCAGTTCGTCGATGCAGCTCTTCGAGTCGAACAAGCGGGCTATGATTTTATTGAAATCCATGGTGCGCACGGTTATTTGATCAATACGTTTTTATCTCCGTTATCGAATGAACGCCAAGACCAATACGGCGGATCAATGGAAAACCGGATGCGTTTTTTGCTTGAAATCATTGATGCGATTCAGGAGCGGACCACTCTTTCCTTGTGGGTCCGGATTTCAGCGGCAGATCATGCAAAAGGCGGGATGACGGCAACGGATTACATTCCGTTAGCAGAAGAGTTACAGAAACGTCAGATTGATCTGCTCGATTGCAGTTCAGGTGCGGTCGTCGCGAATGCGGTACCGGACGTTTATCCCGGCTATCAAGTTCCGTATGCAGCGGAAATTAAACAGGCAACCGGTATGAAGACCGGTGCGGTCGGTCTGATTACGACAGCGACGCTTGCCGAAGAGATTATTCGCAGCGAGCGGGCAGACGTCATCTTGCTTGCCCGTGAACTGTTGCGGCAACCGTACTGGGTCTACCATGCGGCAGCGGAACTGAAGGACGAGGTCAGCTTACCGAAACAATACGAACGGGCACCGGTTCGTTAACAGCTGTCGGCAGATAAAAAAATCCCTGCTTCCGTTTTGGGAAGCAGGGATTTTTTGCTTATTGCTGTGGTTGCTGCTGCATTTGTTGTTGCATTTGTTGTTGTTCTTGCTTATCAAGGTCAAACGCATCCTTGAAGTCTTTGTTTTCGATTTCAACATCGTATTTTTTCATCAATGAACGGTAGATATCGTTTGGATTGACTTGAGCGGCTTTTTCTTCAGCCAATGCTTTTTTGATCCGGTCCGATTCTTTTTCGAGCGTAAAGTCTTTTTTCTCTTTACGATCCGTTACTTTAATGATGTGGTATCCGAATTGTGTTTTGATCGGGTCTGATACTTTACCTTCAACGCCATCCTTGAACGCATAAGTTTCGAACTCCTCGACCATTTTACCTTTTGTGAAGTATCCGAGATCTCCACCTTTTGTGGCACTACCTGTATCTGTTGATTTTGATTTGGCAATCTTCGCGAAATCGCCGCCTTCATCCAATTGCTTTTTGATGGCTTTTGCATCTGCTTCTTTTTCAACAAGAATGTGGCTCGCTTTTACTTCCACTTTTTCTTGGTTGAAACGATCTTCGATTTCTTTATCCGTTACTTTTGATTTTGCTGATTTTGCTTCTGTTAAGAGCATTTGTGTGCGGAGTACTTTTTCGAACTCTTTTTCACTTTTGATTCCAGCAGTTTGCAGTGTCGTATTGAACTGTTCCTTATCTGGGAACTGATCTTTTGTTTTCTTGACTTCTGCATCCACTTCTTTATCCGTTACTTTTTTGCCGTATTCTTTTTCAAGCAACTCATTCATTGTCTGTTGGAAAGCAATTTGTGCGCCGGCTTTCTCGTACGCTTCTTCTTGAACGTCGGCTTTATTGACTTCTCCACCTTTGTAGTTGATGACAGCTTCGTCATTCGAACCACATGCTGCTAATGTGAAAACACTTGCTACTGCTGCTACGCTTAAAAGTTTCTTTTTCATACATACACCCCTAATTTACCATTTATTTCAACCGTTCTATCATATCATATCTTCGTTATCTTGACAGCTTTCCACAACATTGAAAGTGAGTTGCTCTTACACCATGCTATCACATCAGATGCCGGAGGAGAGGACTATTTTTGTGGGAAATTGTGAGGTCCTGCAACGTTTTGAGACAGAACGGTAAACGGAACGTCACGGTTCAAGAATCACAAAAAAACGTCCTAGGCCTCAAGGCTTAGAACGCCGACTATCAAAGGTCATGCAAAAGTCATGCCTTTTTGATCGAATCGATGACCGGGTCTTGTGGACGCCGATCTGCTTCTTCCGTAATCATTTTTGACGTCTCGGCAAAGATGTCCATAAAACTGTCGCCGTAGAGACGACGGACAATGGCGGATATGTCAGTCAGTTCCGGGAATTTTCCGTAAAGCTCTTGGAGCGGTAAAGAAGCACGGAAAACACCATTTTCTTCAGGACGGAAGGCTTGAATCGTTTCCAACAACAAACTTTCGCCTTCCGGTGTCAACTGGACATACGTATTCCGCTTATCCGTCTCTTTTTTTGAGAACGTCAAAAGACCGCGGTCTTCTAATTTTTTCGAAAAATTAAAGGCTGTTGAAACGTGCATGACACCGTATTTTGCAATTTCGGAAATCGAGGCACCGCCTAGAGCGTGCGAAATCCATAAAATATGGTGTTCGTTGATGTTTAAATCAAACGGCTTAATCCAATTTTGCCAATCTTTTTCTACCGTTTTCCATAGTGCTTTGCTTAATTGGACAATTTTATGACTGTATAACAGCGCTTCTTGTCCAGGATATAATTTTTCGTGTTCCATATCTGACTCATCCTTTCGAAAGGTGACAATGGCTCAAACGCGCAAAATGCAAACTATACAAAAACAAATCGAAGCAGCGGATCGTTACTGTTGGGGAGTGAGATGATCGACGTCCTGTTTTGCCTCATCAGCAAATTTTTGAAGACGTGTCAGCGATTCTTGCACCTCTGACTGGTACTGAGAGACATCTTTTGTTACTTCTTCTTTAAAGGTCGTGCCAGAAAGTTTGGCTGTCTCTATTAGATTCTTTCCCTCCTGCGTTAAATCCTGCACGTTCGTTACGATTGTAGAATAAGAATTTCGACGTTGTTTACCATTCGAAGAGTCACTTTTAGTACCTTGGCGAAGCGCCTTCAAACCGTAAAAAGTCACAAGCGACAGCGTAGCACCAAAAGCGACCCAGTTACGCTGGGGACGCTTCGACATAGTTTTACCTCCTTTTGATATTAAAATATTTGTTTCATATTATTTTACCGAAAATCCGATATTAGAAACCTATTTCGGCAATATTTCTAAAATGAGTCAGTAATTCGTGTATTTAGGAGCCGTTAAAGACGGTTTTTGACGGCTTCGGCGACAGCGGCCAGTTCATCAGCCGTGTAGTCTTCATTGTGCACTTCCCATTTCGCGCCAAATCCGTCATGTTTGTCGTGGCGTGGAATGAGATGAAGGTGGAAGTGGGAGACGGATTGTCCGGCCACTTTGCCTGTATTCGACAGAATATTCATCCCGGCTGCGCCGGTTTCCTGCTGTAAGGCACGGCTGATCTCCGGAATGGTCGCAAACACAGCTTGAGCATCTTCAACCGATAAATCGTAGACATTATCTGCGTGTTGTTTCGGGATGACGAGCGTATGCCCCTTTGTTACTTGCGACAAGTCGAGAAAAGCCAAGACCTGTTCATTTTCAAATACTACATGGCTCGGTACCTCATGTTTGGCAATCTTACAGAAAATACAGTTTTCTTTTTGCAAGCGAATCACTCCTTTAATTGGATGTTCCTTCAGTATACTAGACTGAATCAGTCTTGCGGGCGATTGACAAGGATATGAAGGGTTTCTAAACTAAAAGAAATCTGTAAAAAAAGAAAGTAGGGGAAACGAAGATGCCTTCTCGCATCACGAACTATGAAAAAAAGAAAAAGCGGAATCAGCGAATTAGACTCATTATTGGTATCTTAGGACTTGTTCTAATAATCGGCTGGGTTGCCTGGAGTCAAATTAAGCCTGCTGCGGAACGACAAGACACGGGACAAGTTTTCCGCAAAGCGCTGCAGGAGCAGGATCGGGAAACGTTCCGAAAATTGGTTTATTTGAACAATCAACCGTTAAAACTTGCGGAGACGAACCGTCTGATGAGCTGGTTTAAAGCGGATTCGGAGCGACTTGAACGTACAATCTCTGAAATCGAGTTGGATCAACGCAACTATCCGAAAAAAACAGAAGCGGCACGACAAGATATATTCGAATTGAAAAAACAAGATGGCCGATTCTGGTTTGACACCTATGTCCTTCATTTAAATAAACAGACATTAGAAGTAAAGACAGATACGGAAGCAACGATGATTCAAGTGGACGATGCGCCGGTTGGTCAAGCCGATCCGGACGCTTCATTCAAGGTTGAACGTTTTCCGGGTGAGTATGACGTGTCTGCACGTGTTGAAGCCAATGGAAAGACCGGACGAGCAAGTGAAACTGTTCAGCTAGGTGATCAAAAAAAGAGCACAGTATCGTTTGAACTGGCGGAGCAAGTGGCACCGGATCAAAAGGAACAGTATGGTGTCGATATCGAAAAATTACTGGAGGCGGAAGTAAAGGCGAGAACAGGGAAAAGTGTGGGGCAGATGACGGATTATATTGGTCAAAGTCAATCTGAATTCGAAAAAACATTTGGTCCTCCAACCAACCGGATTGCCAATAGAGCAGTATATGACGGATTTGAAGTGGCATACGAGAATCAGGAAGTCGAAAGTCTTTTAATCGATTTGAACAAAACAGCATCCGAACTGGAAGCCGTAGCCGGAAAACCGGAATCTAAATCAACAGAAACGATCGGCATCGTCTGGAAGTACCCGGCAAGCTTTTTTGACGAGTTGCTCGGATGGCTGAACATTAAATCAGAGAAACGGGTCATCGAACGATCAGGGAAGATGTGGCTTGAAATACGGTGAGGAAGAAGAATTACGTGTCACACAAAAAAAACACTGAAGACATCACGTCTTCAGTGGTTTTTGTAGTAGATAGAATTATCGTTTGTTGACCGCACGAAGGATAAACGAAACGATTAAGATTAAGATGATTGCACCAAGGATAGCTGGTACGATTGCGAAACCGGCTACTGATGGTCCCCAGCTTCCAAACAATGCTTGACCGATCATTGAACCGACGAAACCTGCGATGATGTTACCGATGATACCGCCTGGTACATCTTTACCGAGAATAAGACTTGCTAACCAACCAATAATACCACCAACGATTAAAGCCCATAAGAATCCCATTTAAAACACTCCTTTAAATTTAATAGTTCTATTATTTACGCCGTACTGAACGAAGAATCAATGAAACGATGAAGATTAAGATGATTGCACCTAGGATAGCTGGAATGATTGCGAATCCACCAACAACAGGTCCCATTGTACCGAAGATTGCTTGACCGATCATTGCTCCGACGAAACCTGCAACGATGTTACCGATGATACCGCCTGGTACGTCTTTTCCGATGATGAGACTAGCTACCCATCCAATTAATCCACCGACGATTAAAGCCCATAAAAATCCCATTTAAAAAACACTCCTTTAGTAAAATTTACGTACTGATCATTATTTCAATAAATCATTTACGACGTACTGAACGAAGAATCAACGACACGATGAAGATTAAGATGATTGCACCTAAGATAGCTGGAATAATTGCGAATCCACCAACAACAGGTCCCATTGTACCGAAGATTGCTTGACCAATCATTGCTCCGACGAAACCTGCAACGATGTTACCGATGATGCCGCCTGGTACGTCTTTCCCGATGATGAGACTAGCTACCCAACCGATTAAACCACCGACGATTAAAGCCCATAAGAATCCCATTTGGAACACTCCTTTTCTTACTTTAGATTTACCTGTTTTCAGGCAGTTGTAAACACATTGAAAGATTAAAGCCCTTAAATAGTCGTTCCAATCAGCGAGATAAATTATCGAACGTAAAATGGCTAGATGATTATACCAGTTACCTCCTGAAGAAACTCGTATTTAAAATGCTACTTTCAAATTCTGTAAGCCGTTTTCATATATTGATGTAACGATTACACTTAGAGTAATTACCGTAAAAAGATGTATTCAAACCTTTTCTTAATAAAAAAATGACTCAAACTAGAAAAGTCAGAATGAATTGTCTAGGATAGTTAATGAAGGGAGTGCATCAGCGTGTTATTAAAAATAAATGATTTATCAGGCGGGTATGGTTCCAAAAAAGTGCTCCATCATATTAATATATCCGTAAACCAAGGGGAATTGGTGGGGTTAATCGGTTTAAATGGCGCCGGAAAGTCGACGACAATCAAACATATCTTGGGTCTGTTGCCCGTCAAATCAGGTGAGATTTTGATTAACGGAGTCAGTTTAGAACAGGATGAACAAATGTATCGTAAACAAGTAGCCTACATTCCGGAACAGCCGATGTTATATGAACAACTGACCTTGCGTGAACACTTGCGTTTAATGGCGCAAGGCTATGCAGTCGAGGAAAAACTGGCACAAGAACGAATCGAGCACTATGCAGCCCGACTTCGAATGACGAAACAACTGGAATGGTTTCCAAGCGTGTTCTCAAAAGGGATGAAGCAAAAAGCGATGATTCTCTGTGCGTTGATTACAGGCAGTGAACTGTTGATCGTCGACGAGCCGTTTGTCGGACTCGATCCGCTCGCCATCCGTGAGCTGTTGACGATTTTTAGTGAACTGAAAGCGGACGGAAAAGGAATCTTGATGTCGACGCATATCCTCGAGACGGCGGAACGGCATTGTAATCGATTCATCTTGTTGCATGAGGGACAGATTGCCGCAGAAGGAACGACACAAGAACTCCGTCAACGGTACGAATTGTCGGACGGGTCACTTGATGACATTTACGTAGCGGCGATTGAGGAGGCAGAAAGATGACGAGTTCTGTTTTATGGAGAACCCGTTACCAGACCGCCATGGCAGAAATGACGAAGTACACCCGTTACATGGCGAACGGCGGATTATTGTTTACGGTTTATTTCGTCGTTTTATATGGGCTTGTCGTATACGGTCGATTTCTGGATCAATTGAATCCCGATTTCCCCGGAAATCTTATTATGGGCAGTTTGTTTATACTGTTGGCTTTTTATCGATCGACCCGGACATTTTTAGTCGAGGCGGATCAAGTATTTTTACTTCCAATCTTGCCGGATCTTGCGAATTATATGAAGCGTGTTCGGGTCTACAACGCCTTTTATGGATTGATTCGGGCAATTATCCCCTTTTTGGCAGTGTCTGTTTTATATGTGCGAACGGAAGATACGACACCGGTCGAATTGTTTGTGCTGTTTGTTGCACTAAGCATGGTTGGAGCGGCAGCAAACTTATCGAAGCTTGAAGGAGTCGGTCATCGGATTGTGCTCTTGTACGCAACAGGAGCCGGTATTCTTGTCATGCTTGGAATGGGTCTGTTCAGCATCGTCGTGACAAGTTTGTTACTGCTGACGATTTACTTAAAAAAACAGGATCAGTTGCCGCTGATGGACTGGATTTCACTTGAGCAAGAATCACGGGACCGTTTTTATCGCATCGCCAATTGGTTTGTTGATGTGCCCCGGCTGTCGACGACATACAAACGCCGGCGTCTGTTGAGCCATCTGGTTGAAAAAATTGGATTTGACCACAAACGCACCTTTGATTACCTCTATCTGAAACAATTCATCAGAAGCACGGATGGCATTGGATTGATCGTTCGTCTGACGTTAATCGGAGTCCTCTTCATGTGGCTTGGTAAGGACAATGAATGGCTTGTCACGCTGGCCGTCCCGGCATTTGGCGGCTTGACCAGTTTTCAGCTTGCTCCGTTCACGCGGGCGATTGACTCGCATCTCTTAACGCGACTGTTGCCGTTCGGAGACGCGACCGCATCGAAGCGAAAAGTCCTCCGGCTGGCATCGTTCCTCCAAGTGGTGATCTTATCACTGGCAGGGTTTATCCTCAGTGGTTTTGCGACGGTGTTTGTCGGAGCAATCGCAGCACTTGTCATCGGCGAATACTATGCACGAAAAAAATAAAACGCGTTCTTATTGAACAAAAATACCCCCCGTTCACGAAAAGGTGAACGGGGGGTATTTGACAAGATTAATTAACTTTTTCAGTTGTTTCTTCGTCTTCATAAGAGGTCCGCAGCTCTTTGCTGACAGGGGCTGGGAGATCATAAGAAGCCTGACCGTGTTCCGCGACATCAAGTCCACGCAACTCATCTTCGCGTGTAATCCGGAGACCAATCGTCATATCGAGTAACTTGAGGAAGACGTAACTCAATACGCTGACGACGACGACTGCAAAGACGACACCCAGTGTTTGAACACCGAGTTGTGTGAATCCACCGCCGTAAAATAATCCCGCTTGACCGATTCCTGTGATCTCAACAAGGCGGGGTGAAGCGAAGAATCCAGTGGCGAGTGTTCCCCAAATCCCGGCAACACCATGGACGGAAAAGGCGCACAACGGATCGTCGACACGGCGGGCAAGCAGGATGCTTGTGCCGTATGTGATGATACCGGCCAGGAAACCAATCACGACGGCTCCCCACGGTTCAACGAAGGCACAGGCGGCAGTGATGGCGACAAGCGCAGCCAAGACCCCATTGATGATCGACGGGATGTCCGCGACCCGGCGATGCCAGAAGGAAATGGCAAGCGCACCGAGTGCTCCGGCAGCCGTCGCAAGCAATGTCGTCAAAGCAACATAGCTGAAGAATCCGTCAGCGATCGTCAGCGTCGATCCAGCATTGAATCCGAACCAACATAACCAAAGGATGAAGGCGCCGACAACAGAGTAGATGACGTTATGACCAAGTAAAGGCGTTTTTTCTGCTCCGATTCGCTTTTTCAAGATTAAAGCAGCGACGAGAGCGGCGATTCCGCCTTGTAAGTGGACAACGGTCGATCCGGCGAAATCCTGCATACCGAGCGAACCGAGGAAACCGCCTGCCCAAACAGAACGGGCAATGATCGGATAGATGATGGCGACGAAGAATGTTCCGAACAACAGGTAGACAGACAGTTTGGCACGTTCGGCAAAACCACCCCAGGCGATCGCGAGAGATACGGCAACAAAGGACAATTGGAACAGGAACTTAACATCAATTGTCACGTTGGACCAGTCGAGGCTCGAAAAACCACCTTGGAGGAAAAATCCTTCCGTTCCAATTAAGCCGGGTCCGTCTCCGAACGTCAATCCGAAACCGATTGCCCAAAAGGCGAGCGCGGCGACGGAGAAACTGATTAATTGTTTGACGGCGACATGGCCTGCGTTTTTAGCGCGTAACATCCCCGTCTCGAGTAATAAGAACCCGATTTGCATCGTAAAGACCAATAAAGTAGCGAATAAGACATAAAACGTATCGACCGAAATTAACATCTCTTCTAAATTCATCGTCGTTCCTCCTTTATCAATTTAAAGTATGTGTTTACTTTAGACGGAAATCCTTTCCAAGAAACGTCTTGTGTCAGAAAATCTGACATGGTATTTTGAAGGAAAGGAGTGACGAAGATGAATTACCGGGAGAAAAAGGTGATGACGATTGGTATTGTCTGTGAATTGACCGGTTTATCGGAACGGCAGATTCGTTACTATGAAGAACGGAAGTTGATTTTTCCGGAACGGACGAACGGGAAGACCAGAAAATACTCGTTTACAGACATCGAACGTTTAGTCGAAGTCGCGGAAAAGATCGAAGACGGCTGGCGGACGCATGAGATCCGTGAAAAAGAACGCAAAGTGACCGAACAACAACGTTCTGATTTGATTCGTGGACAGCTGAATGCTGCGTTTGGTCTATATAAGAAACGGTGAACATTTGATGAACGGGTAACAGAACTGTAATTTTGTAAACGATTTATTGGCACACGGTTCTGAATTTCAGATATAATGTTTCTGTGTTCACAAACTTATCGTGCGTTATTTTGGGGCGTTAGAACGAGTATAAAGGGGTAGTTATGATGAAGAAGTTTAATGATACATTTTTGCGCGCCATTCGTGGCGAAGAGGTAAGCCATGTACCGGTCTGGTATATGCGACAAGCAGGTCGGTATCAAGCGGAGTATCGTGAAATCAAGAAGACACGGACGTTATTCGAGATTACACACGATCCAGAATTATGCGCCTATGTCACGGAACTACCGGTCAAACAACTAGGGGTCGATGCAGCGATTCTGTATAAGGACATCATGACGCCGTTACCTTCAATGGGAGTTGACGTGGAAATCAAAAGTGGTATTGGTCCCGTCATTGCGAATCCGATTCGGACAATGGACGACGTACAAGCCCTTCAACCGTTCAAGAAAGAGGATATCCCGTACATTTTTGAAACGATCGGACTGTTACGGGAACGACTCGATGTGCCATTAATCGGCTTCTCGGGTGCACCGTTTACGCTGGCCAGTTATATGATCGAAGGTGGACCGTCAAAAGGGTACCACAAAACAAAAGCATTGATGTATGGTCATCCTGACGTATGGCATGCTTTAATGGAGAAACTCGGAGATATGGTCATCGATTATATCAAGGCACAAGTCGATGCAGGCATTCAAGCCTTCCAAATCTTTGACTCGTGGGTCGGAACAACAAGCCGCAACGATTATGTCCTGTACATCAAACCGACGATGGAACGAATCTTTAAAGAGTTGAAAGAGACGGGTGTCCCGATGATCATGTTCGGTGTTGGAGCAAGTCATTTGGCAGAAGAGTGGCACGACCTGCCGTTGGACGTCGTCGGACTCGATTGGCGCCTGTCGGTTGACGAAGCCCGTAAGCGTGGACTGACCAAAACGTTACAAGGCAATCTCGATCCATCTTATTTGCTTGCACCATGGGAGATTCTCGAAGCGAAAACGAAAGAAATTCTTGATATGGGAATGAAACGTCCTGGTTTCATCTTTAACTTGGGACACGGGATTTTCCCGGAAGTGGATCCGGAAGTCTTAAAACGTCTCACTGCATATATCCATGATTACTCGAAAGAAAAAATGGAGGTAGCGAAATGAAAACACTAGGATTACTTGTCATGGCGTATGGTACGCCGTATAAACCGGAAGACATCGAACGGTATTACACACACATTCGCCGCGGACGCAAACCGTCTCCAGAAGCATTGGCTGAACTGACAGAACGGTATGAAGCCATCGGCGGAGTTTCACCACTTGCGCAAGTCACGATTGATCAAGCGGAAGAATTACACCGTCAACTGACAGAAAAATATGCCGGTGAAATCGAATTCAAACTGTACCTTGGCCTGAAGCACATCGAACCATTCGTCGAGGATGCTGTCGAACAGATGGCGAAAGACGGAATTACGGAAGCTGTCACAGTCGTTCTGGCACCGCACTATTCAACGTTCAGTATCCGTTCATACAACGGACGTGCAAAAGAAGTGGCAGATAAACACGGAATTCATCTGGCTTCTGTTGAATCATGGTACAAAGAAGAGGCGTTCATCGACTGGTGGGGAACAGAAATCCGTAAAACGTTTGATGCGTTGCCGGTTCCTGAAGAAAAGGCTGTCTTGGTCGTCTCCGCACACAGTCTGCCGGAAAAAATCATTGCGAACGGTGATCCGTACCCGGAACAATTAAAAGAAACAGCAGACTTGATCGCAGCGCGTGCCGGTGTCAAACATATGATCACGGGTTGGCAATCAGCCGGACAAACACCAGAGCCTTGGCTTGGACCGGACGTTCAGGATTTGACGCGTGATGTGTATGAAGAAAAAGGCTACGAAGCGTTTGTCTATGTCCCGGTCGGGTTCGTTGCCGATCATCTGGAAGTTTTGTTTGACAATGACTACGAATGTAAAGTCGTCTGTGACGAGCTCGGAATTCATTACGCGCGTCCGATCATGCCGAATGCAGATCCGGCCTTCATGAAAGCTGTGACAGAGGCTGTTTCAAAACAGGTCGGTAGTTATGTCAAGTAAACGTCTCGTCATCGTCGGCGGTGGTATCACTGGTCTTGCCGCTGCCTATTACGCAGAACGTGCCTTTCCCGATTTAAATATCACAGTGCTTGAAGCTGGAGAGCGTCTTGGCGGTAAAGTCGCCACCTATCGAGAAGATGGTTTTACGATTGAACGTGGACCGGATTCTTACGTCGCGCGAAAGCATATCTTGACGGATTTGATTGAAGCAATCGGGCTCGGTGAACAGCTGGTCCGAAACAATACGTCCCAAGCCTTCATTCTTGACCAAGGGGGGCTCCATCCGATTCCGAAAGGAGCAGTGATGGGGATTCCGACGGATTTGGATGTCTTTCGAGAAACAACGTTGCTGACGGAGCAGGAAAAACAAGAAGTTGCGGACTTGTTGTTGCATCCGTCCGATCAGTTAAAGATTCCGGAACATGATATTCCACTCGGTGAGTATTTACGTCCAAGACTCGGTGATGCGTTGGTCGAAAAACTGATTGAACCATTGTTGTCAGGGATTTACGCTGGAAACATTGATCAAATGAGTACATTTGCAACCTATCCACAATTCGTTGCCAACGAACAGAAAGCGGGTTCGCTGTTTGAAGGTATGCGCTTGATGCGTCCACTCGATCAATCGCCGCAAGGTCCGCAAACAACGATCAAGGCAACGGGACAATTCCTGTCGTTAACGACAGGACTTGAATCGTTGATCGAACGGTTGGAGGAAATGTTGGAACGCTCGGAAGTCCGTCTCGAAACGCCGTTGCTTGAAATTTCACGCGAAGCAGGTCGGTATCGGTTGAAAACGGACCATGGTCCGGAATATGCCGATTACGTTCTCTTGACGATTCCGCATCCTCAAGTCGTTCGCTTACTGCCGGATGCACATCTACCGGAACTCGAGCAGTTGACGACGCATTCAACAGCGACGGTGACGATGATTTTTGATCAACAAGAATCTTTACCGATTGAAGGAACGGGGTTTGTCGTCAATCGCCGGGCACCGTACTCAATCACGGCCTGTACAGCGATTGACCAAAAGTGGAATCATTCGGCACCGGATCATACGGTCCTCCGTGCGTTTGTCGGTCGACCGGGCAATGACCATCTTGTTCATGAGTCGGACGATGTATTGCGTCAAGCCGTGCTGCAGGATTTAGAAAAAATCTGTGGTCGGACATTAGAACCGAAACAGGTCATCATCAGCCGGTTGGTCGATGGTCTTCCTGCTTATACCGTGGGACATGCCGAGCGCATCCAACGTGTCCGGGATGAAGTTTTGGCACAGTATCCGGGAATCTACCTCGCAGGCCTTGCCTACGATGGAGTAGGATTGCCGGACTGTGTGGCAAGTGCAAAAACGATGATTGAGTCGATTGAATTGGAAGAATCCCATGCGGACGAGTCGATTAACTGACTTTCATGTTTTCATAAAGTGTACGAACATCAGGATTGTTCTGATGTTTCGTACACTTTTTTGTTTCAATCTCTACAAAAATAAGGAATAGCTTATACATTGGGGAAAAGTCCTGACAGACACGAAGGAGGGGATTGCTTTGCTTGAGATTTTAAGCACGTTTCTCGTCATTTTGGCGTATGGCTTGATCATCATGAATCTGTTGGCCGTCGTCACCGTCATCTTTTTAGAACGGCGCGATATCGGTGCAACGTGGGCCTGGGTCTTGATTCTGTATTTTGTGCCGCTCATTGGATTTCTCATCTACTTATTTTTCGGACGTCTCTTGAAAAAAACGGACTTTTATCATGTCGAAGAGAAGGAAAAACAAGAACAGGCACGGCGTGTGGCATTACAGCTTGAAGAGCTGAATCATCCGCAGACACAGATGCGTCATCCTGCTGTCGTACGGTATGACCAGTTGATCCGAATGAATTTGATGTCAAACGATGCGTTACTCAGTTTTAAAAATGAGGTCGTGATTTTATCGGATGGGGAACAAAAATTTAATCGAATGCTGACCGATATCTTGAACGCGAAATACGAAATCAATATCCAGTACTACATCATTCAAAAAGATTCGTTGGGACAGGCGTTGATCGCAGCACTGACAAAAAAGGCGCAAGAAGGGATAAAAGTCCGGTTACTTTATGATGCCGTCGGTTCGCGGGATTTAGGACGAAAAGATTTCAAAGAGCTGTTGCTTCATGACGGGGAAGTGTTTGCCTTTTTCCCACCGACGATTGGTTTGATCAACTTTCGGCTCAACAATCGGAATCACCGGAAGTCGTGTATCATCGACGGAAGAATCGGCTACATCGGAGGATTTAATGTCGGGACCGAATATCTCGGGATTGATGATAAGTTTGGGTACTGGCGGGATACGCATTTCCGGTTAGAGGGAGAAGTCGTGCACGACCAGTTGGATCGTTTCATTCTCGACTGGAATCAGGCGAGCGACAGTTACACGGCCAAAGAATTTTTCCATTATGGCACGCATTCGGTCGAACAGACGTTGCCGATGCAAATCGTAACATCCGGACCGAACTCGAAAACAGAGCATTTAAAAAATATGTTGATCAAGATGATTTCGTCAGCCAGACAATCCGTTTATATCCAATCGCCTTATTTTATCCCGGACGCGAGCTACATGGATGCCTGCAAGATGGCATTATTATCAGGGGTAGAACTGAGAATCATGATCCCAAATAAACCGGATCATCCGTTTGTCTATTGGGCGACGACAGCAGCAGTTGGAGAACTGATTGACTACGGGGCAAAAATCTACACGTATGAACCCGGATTTTTACACGCAAAAACGATTGTCGTCGATCAAGCAATCGCCTCAGTCGGAACGACTAACATCGATGCCCGCAGTTTCAGATTAAATTTTGAGATGAATTCGGTTGTGTACGATCCGCATGTCGCCTCTGAATTAGCACAGCTGTTTGAAGAAGATTGTCTGGTCTGTGAGCGGTTGACGGCGGAAAAATATGCAGAGCGCTCCCGGATGATTAAATTCAAAGAGAGCATTTCAAGACTCCTGTCTCCGATTTTGTAAAGGAAGAAGGAGGATTTGGTAAAGGAACAAGGATGAGAACAGGAAACTGAGAAGAGAAATGGTATAGTGGAACTGAAAAAGACAAAGGAGAGTGAACGTTTTGGCAAAAGCAATCAAATTATTGATCTCAGACATGGATGGTACCGTATTATCCAGCAAACAGAAAATAGAACCGGAAACGATTGCGGCAATTGAAGCGGCAAAAGAACAAGGCATTGATTTTGCGATTGCAACAGGACGAAATTACTTAAATGCAAAAGAATTGACGGATCAGGCAGGAATCACGTGTCCGATCATCGCGTCGAACGGTGCACGCGTTTTGACCGTCGACGGTGAAGAGTTAAGTGCGACGACGTTGACATCGGAGCAAGCCCAGCAGATTTATGGCATCATCAGCCAATACGAAGTATTTTTTGAGATGTTTTGTGACCAAGGTCTTGTCACGGCACAAGGATCAACGATTGACGCCGCCTATGATTCGCTCAAGGAAATGAGTCAGGAAAGCGACCGGGCGAAGGATGTACTCGACTTTTTCCACAATCGTTATTACGTCAATGAAGACGTCAAGATGATTGATGGATTCCGCTCATTCATTCGTAACCAAGCCGGACAAGTCTTTAAGTTCATCTCCTTCTCGTTTGATCAGGACTTGATGAAGAAGATTTGGGAAGAAATCGAACAAAAAGTGGACGGGATTTATGTGACATCATCCGGTCATGACAACATCGAAGTCATGGCACTTGGAGCAGACAAAGGAACAGCCGTCAAAACACTGGCGAAGCACCTGGGCGTGTCAATCGAAGAGGTCGCTGTCATCGGAGACAACTTAAACGATGTTCCGATGTTCAAAGTCGCCGGAATGGCGATAGCGATGGGAAATGGACATGAAGATGCAAAAGCGATTGCGCATCAAGTGACGAAAACCAACGACGAACATGGGGTCGGATATGCGATTCGTCAATTGGCCGATCGGGCTTGGACGTAACAAGAGAGGGGTAAGTTTCATTGTTCAAAGCGTTTAAGGAGTTTGCGTTTCGCGGGAATGTAATTGATTTGGCGGTCGGTGTCATCTTAGGGGCAGCCTTCAGCGGGATCATTAAATCCTTGGTCGACAGTATCTTCATGCCGCTGATCGGCATCATCATCGGCGGGATTAACGTCAAGGAGTTATCCGTCACGGTCGGTAACGCCAACTTACTGTACGGTCAGTTCTTGCAGGCAAGCATCGAATTCATCCTGATTGCCTTTGCATTGTTCCTGTTTGTCAAAGGCATCAATGCGTTTCGACGAAAAGAGGAAACACCGGAGGAAGTGGTGGTTCCGACAACGGAAGAAAAATTACTCACGGAAATCCGTGATGCCCTCGTTCGTCAAAACGATGGACGGGTCGAGTAATCGGATACGGGACACAACACAAAAGGCTCACCCTTTACCGGAAGTACATTTACCGGGAAAGAGTGAGCCTTTTTTTAAAGAATGGTCAGCAGATGATTTTCAGAACAGACTTGCAGTGAGAGTTGTTTGTCGATGCCTTTGTCAAACTGAATCTCGAGGACATCGTCCATCAAATGAATAATCGTCCCGTCGCCAAAGGATTTATGGCGGATCCGCATGTTTTTTTCGACTGGCAGAAGTGGGACGGATGCTTGTTCCGTTGAACGTTGCGCATAACGGATTTCCTTTTTGACCGTCTGACTCGGATTGAGAATATGCCGGATATTTCCGAGGAAAAGAGATTCTTCAACCGGCTTTGACTTGTATCGGTAAGAAAGCAGGTGAAGTTCATACCGTGCCCGCGTCATTCCGACATAAAACAGACGAACCGC
The DNA here is from genome assembly GCF_018618795.1 of Exiguobacterium sp. s192. Taxonomy (NCBI): domain Bacteria; kingdom Bacillati; phylum Bacillota; class Bacilli; order Caryophanales; genus Exiguobacterium; species Exiguobacterium sp. s192. The sequence continues at coordinate 42,689 of NZ_JACSMS010000002.1, forward strand.
TTCCTCCATCTCTTCCAATTGTCCGTCCTTATAAGACTTGATGTTATCAGAAGACGGCAACACGCCATTGATTAAATCAATCATGAAGACACGGTTGAATTCAAGACCTTTGGCGCTGTGAAAGGTTGACAGCGTCACGGCATTTTGATGTTTATTGGACTTCGCTTGACGCATCAACTGTTCAAGATGCAAAATTCGTTCTTTAAAAGCAAGGGAAGTCGGAAGGTCACTGGCGACATTTTCAATCGTATTGAGCATCTCCAGTAAAAAATCAATACTAAACCCAAGGCTGTCACTCATTTTTTTAAGATTTTTTTCATACCCGAGCTCATTTCGAATCAGTGCCAAGGCAGCGGAAGGACGGGCTGTCTGCATGGCAGCAAAAACCGATTTAATCGTTTTTAACTGCTTTTTTTGATAAAACTTCATGTCGACATGCTGAATCAATAAATCAAATACATTGTCCCCGTTACGCAATTCATACAGACGTTGTAACTGGACTTTCGAGATGTAGCCGGCAAACTTCGTATGAATCTGTGCCAAAATATCGACATCCGAAGGATCATTGGCGAGCTCGATGAAGTGTAAGACATCCTTTAAGACCCAATGGCTAAAGAATTTATGGTCCACATCCTTGATGTAAAACGGGATTCCGGCTAAGTCGAGTGCATTCATGATATTGATGGAAGACGAGTTGTTGCGATATAAAACGGCAACTTCTTGAAAATTCGTCTCGTCCTGCAGCTGACGAATGACGTACCGTGTCTGGTCCTCGTAAGCCGGTAAGGTCTCGACGACGATTGGACGAGAAGATGGGTTTTCCGTAAACATTTTTTTCGGATGACGGACTTTGTTCCGTTGAATGAACCGGTTGGCCGTCTCGACGATTTCTCGGGAAGACCGGTAGTTCTGTTCCATGTACAACACCGTCGCATCCGGATACGTGTCTTTAAAATGAATGATCTTCGAGACATCTGCACCACGCCAACTGTAGAGCGTCTGATCATCATCGGCGACGACACAGAGATTATTGTGGGGCAATGCCAGCTTTTCCACGAGTTGATGTTGGACAAGGGACGTATCCTGACTTTCATCCGTCAAAATATACTCGAAGCGACGTTGATAAGAAGCGAGTAACTCGGGATTTTCTGCAAGGATCGTATTGGCGTATGTCAACATATCATCAAAGTCCATCAAAGGGTGGAGGGGATCCCGTAACTTAAATTGTTCATACGCCGAATAAATCTCAGGAAAATGTTTGATCGTCGTTTTTAAGGTCTCGATATCCTTTGGCAGCAGCAACCGGTTTTTGACGAAAGAAATCATCCGAAGCAGTTCATCCATCTGGTCTTCCGTAATGACACTTCGATTGATTTCTTGGAAAATCCGGCGCAGCACCATTCGTTTGTGCAATGGTTGTTCAGGACGGTGAGAAGCCGACTTTTCGATGGTTCCTTCGATGATTGTATAGTGGAGCCGGTTCACTGCCGCATAGTCACGAACGACTTGGAACGCAAAACTATGAATCGTCGAAAAGGAAGCCGTTGTTCCAATCAGATGATGGAACCAATCGTGAAAACGTTCTGCCATCTCATGCGCAGCGGCTTTACTGAACGTTAGTCCAAGAATTGCCCGCGGATTCACCTTTTTTTCAAGAATCAAATAGGCAATTTTAAAGTTTAATGTTGTCGTTTTCCCGGAACCGGGGGAAGCAAGTAATAAAAGGGGACCTTGATCATGCTCGATCGCTTGACGTTGTACAGCATTTAATTTGGTCCCAGTTTCGATCTCCATTCGTTCAAAAAAGTCTGGGGACATTGTTCCGTTCACCTCTTACCTCTATAAACTCAATTTTCTTTTCTTAGTTTAGCATTTTCAGTCCGACAATTGATTAAGTCTACAAAAGAAGTGGAATATAAGTAAAGATAAAACCATTGACTGAAACTCAACGAGAGTTGGCTAAATACATCGTAAACGTGTAAAATGGAAATAGATGTAAGGAGAGAGGCGTGGTCTCTTCACTGAATGGAAGGCGGAAAAGATATGTCACAAGTGAATTTATTTATGTATACCAACGAACATTATGAACAGTGTGATGCTTTTATTCTTCCTGAGGAGCAGATCCAGTTCACGACATTCCCGACAGAGGTCGTGTCAGAAGCGTTGGAAAATCCGGATAAGTTTCCTGTCGTCATCAAAAAAGGTTTGGAGGTCGTTGGATTTTTTGTCCTCCATCTCAATCCTCCGAAGACACACCGGACAGATGAACGCAGTGTGCTGTTGCGTGCCTTTTCGATTGACGCCCGGCACCAAAAACAAGGATATGCGAAAGAAGCGATGATGCAGTTACCGGCCTTTGTGCAGGCACACTTTCCGGAAGTGACGGCGATTACACTGGCCGTCAATAAAAAAAATATCGCGGCGAAATCTTTATACTTTAAAACCGGTTATGTGGATACGTTACAATCTGTCATGGGACCCATCGGAGAACAACACATTTTAGCATTTGATTTACAGAAAGAAACGACACCACAGTAAAAAAGCACATTCCTCAGCTGAGCATTTGCGAGGAATTGTGCTTTTTTTGTGAGCAGACCACGCATCGTACTTTAGATCAAAGCGTATAGATGGCGAGGTGTGCCGTCGCATCACCTGTCAAAACGATGCCCTGACTGGTCGATTTCGGGAAGATACGGGATGAGGCAACCGCTTCCCCGTCGTTTAGGAACACTTCGATGGAGGATCGATCGACGAACAGACGTAACGTGTGCAACGGTTCAGCCAATGTGATGGAACGGCTCGTACCAAATTCGACCGCTGGAACTTCTGCTCCGGACTTTGACCGATCAATTGTAAACCGTTTCGTCTCTGCTTCGTAGCGGAGAATCGTTTCTTCTTGGTCACTGGCGCGAACCTTTAATTCCAATTGATCGGATGACAGCTGCAAGTGCGACAGTTCCAGTTCGAACGTCTCAGCCTGTGCCGGCATGATGTGGTGTTCGAGTGTCAGCTCTTGCGCGTACAGCGTTTCTTTTCGTAACGCGGTCAATTCCTGCACCGGTTTTTGACGCAATTGCTGATTTTCAAGTGTCAGTTCGCGCGGCAAGGTTAAGCCATGTGCCCAGTTGAACCGGTCACTCGGATAAGCAATGTCCGGTAACCCCATCCAGCCAACGAGAATCCGGCGACCGTCTGCGGCAAGTGTCGTCTGCGGCGCATAAAAGTCAAACCCAAAGTCCAGTTCGACGAAATCATCGTGTTGGAACGTGACGTCCGGAAGGTTAAGCGGGTCACCAATCAAGTAACCGGACTGGAAGATGTTTTGATAACGGTCTCCCTGTGGTTCAATCCCTTGCGGACTGAACAACAATACCCCTTTCCCGTCCAGTTCAAAGTAGTCGGGACACTCCCACATGTAACCAAACTGATCATAACGCGTATCCAGCTCGCCGATCCATGTCCAGTGTTCAGCGTCTTCCGATCGGTACACGACTGTACAACCTGTCAAATCAGTACGCTGAGCACCGATGATGCAGTACCACACATCCTGATGTTGAAATACTTTTGGATCCCGGAAATGTTCCGTATAGCCATCCGGGACAGTCGGAATCGCCGGTGGCAGATGTTTTTCAATCCGACCATCCGAACGAAGGTGTCCGACGATTTGACTTGTATGCCGATTCCACTCCGCATCCCGTTTATTGCCGGTGTACATGATATGGACTTGGTCATTTTTGATGAAACCACTTCCGGAATAGGCGCCGTGTGAATCCGGATCATCGTTTGGAATCAATGCGGCTCCTTCATCAAACCAATGCACTAAATCTTTTGATGTCATGTGGTACCAATACTTTAACCCGTGAACGGGTCCAAGAGGGAACCATTGATAAAAGAGATGATACGTGCCGTTATGATAAACAAAACCGTTTGGATCATTTAACAAACCGGTTGGTGGTTGGATATGGAAAGAAAAACGCCAAGGCGATGTCCGGACTTCTTCCTTCATGAGTTGATACACTTCCGGTGCGAGATCGGAAAGCGGGCGGTAACGTGCTTCGCGTGTCCACTGATTCATGCTGTCAGCTCCTCGTTGTAAGTAGTTGGGTGTTGTTCTTCTATTCGTTCACATTACGGAGAACGTTCTGTCTTGTCAATGGCAATTCGGAACGATAAAAGGTCAAGCGTCCTTTGCCCTGTTTTTTTGAGTCATATAAGGCGATATCCGCATGATGCATGGCTTGTTCCATCGATTCTTCAGGCGAACGGACGGAAATCCCGATACTTGCCCCGATGTACAGAACTTGTTGATGTAAGAGATAAGGCGTGGAGAGTGAATGAATGAGGCTTGTCGCATACTGTTCCACGTCTTCGATGGAGAGAGGGTCATTAAGGACGATCAAAAATTCATCTCCTCCGAGCCGTGCCGTGATGCCTTTGTAGTGTAAGGAACTTCGAAGACGATCAGCGACTTCAATTAATAAAAGATCACCCATCGCATGACCGTACTGGTCATTGACGGCTTTAAATCCGTCGAGATCCAGATACAAGTACGTTTGGGTATGATTTTTAACGGTCAATTCCTCTAGATAGTCGGATAAACCGTTTCGATTCGGCAATCCGGTCAGCGCATCATGCAAGGCGAGTGACTCGTATGTCGTTTTCTCCTGTTCGGTATGAGTAAGTTTTGCCGTCAACTGACGCAGGGCGACAGACAAGACTTCAATTTCCCGAATGCCTGTGTGGGACGGAATCGATTTGGACGGATCCCGTTGCATTTCTTTCGCAGCTTGAGTGATTTGTTTTAAAGGACGCGTCAATAACCTTGCGACAAACCAACCGATGACTGCAGTGACGAGAGAAGCGATCAAACCCGCAATTAAAATGTAGTCTCTCAAGGCACTGGCATCTGAAAAAGCGACGTGACTCGGTTGGCGGACGAGGATGGTCCAGCCGAGTCCATCATAATTTTTATAGCCTTTACTTTGAGTCGAACCGGTGAGGTATTCTTGTCCGTCACCCCATGTCGAGACGCGATATCCCGTCTGTTTCCCGGATAACCAGGCGGCGGGTAACGTTTTACCGCGCCACTGTGCTGGGCCTAGCAAGACGGTCCGGCTTTGTTGGCTGACGATAAAAAACTCAACATCTTTGATTTGAGCCGTTGAACTCTGGAAACTTTGTTCGATTTCCTTGGCCCATTCAAAGCTGAGGTGAGTCGCAAGGACACCACTTTTCTTGCCGTTTGAAACCAAGGGAGTACTGATATCAACGAATTGTAACGGTTCACCACTCGGATTCGGAAGCAGTTTTGCGAGTAAAACGGCATCATGGACGTCACCGATGAACGGTTTGTCTTGGGCTTCTTGAAAAACAGGTCGTTCTTTGATCGATTGCCCTTCTAAGATTTTCCCGGTTGAAGCAAGTACCTGACCGTCGGGACCGATCACACCAATCCAAGAAAAGTCGGGAATTTGTTTTTGCAGTTGTTCGAGGGTATCACGTGTCGCATTGAGATCACGCTGTTCTTGAATCGTCGGCAGCGTCCGCAAGACGTTGACTTCAGCTGTGCGCGACCACATGTAATGATCCAGTTTATCGGACAATTGATAAGCCGTGGCGGATAAAGTCATCCCGACTTCCTTCTTTAAACGATCCGTCGCCAGATGGCTGATAAGAAAGGTTAAACAGAGTGTCATGATAAAAAAGAGAACCGCAATCAGTAAAGCCAGTAAAACATCAAAACGAATAGACAACTTCTGCATGTAGTAAACTCCAATTCAAAAATGAGGTAGGTAGGATCTTCCTCATTATTTTACCATATGACCTGCTGTTGGTTTTGAGTTTAATCAAAACATAAAAAGCTTGAATTGGAAACGGATTACATAATTGTAAGAATCGGAACTTTTTTAGTTTGAATCACGTACACTAGAACAAGAAGAACAGCAAGAGGAGGAAACAGGATGCTGAAAATTGAAAATATCTCAAAACGTCTGGGCAAAGAACAAATCTTAAAGGATGTCAGTTTTGAAGTGTCGCCGGGAGAAGTTTTTGGATTTCTAGGACCGAACGGGGCCGGGAAGACGACGACGATCCGGATCATCACCGGACTGCTGGAACAGGACGCAGGAACGGTCACAGTTAACGGGTTTGACGTCGTGCAAGAGCGGTCCAAAGCCTTGACACAGATTGGGGCAATTGTCGAAAATCCAGCATTTTATCCGTACATGACAGGAAAACAAAACCTCGTCCAGGCAAAAAACCTGATACCGGGTTTGGCTCAGGTCGATTACGAGGCACTGGCGCAACTCGTTGGACTGGAAGGAAAGTTGTCTAAAAAAGTCGGTGAATACTCACTAGGAATGAAACAACGACTCGGGATTGCAAGGGCTTTGTTACATAACCCGCGTGTTCTGATTCTGGATGAGCCGACGAATGGTCTTGATCCGGCAGGCATCGCGGAACTGCGTGAATACCTCCGGAAAATGGCGCGGGAACAGGATATCGCCATTTTGATCTCCAGCCACATGTTAGGTGAGATGGAACAAATCAGCGACCGTTACGCCATCATCGATCAAGGTGTCATCAAATCGGTCGAATCCGTCCGAAACGAAACAGGGGCCAAAATCTTGATCCGTGTTCCGGAAACGAATATCCTGGACGTCATCGAGGCGTTGCGGGTCGCGAATTACCCGGCAGAACGCTGGAATGACAGTATCGTCATTACGGCACCTGAAAGTGACACACCGGCGATTGCCCGGTTAGTCGTGCCGATTGCTGATTTGCATGAACTGACAGTCAAGCGTCTGACACTCGAAGAACAATTCTTACAAGTGACGAAAAAAGAGGGGGATTCACATGCTTTCGCTCATACAAAATGAATGGATGAAATGGTGGACGATGAAAAAATCGAAAATCGTATTGGCATTATACGCCGTCATCGCCATTGGAATCGTGATTATCGCGAAAACAAATGATTTTGATTTGACTCAAAGTTCATATTACACAATGGTTTCAGCAGTTCTGTTTGGGTTGCTCGGTATCATCACGATCGTCTTCACGGCGGAGACGGTCGGGAATGAGGTCCGCTATGATACGATGAAACATCTGCTGATGAGTCCGTATTCGCGGATGACGATTTACTTCTCGAAATTACTGTTTTCGATTTTGATCATGCTCGGTCAATTTATCTTTATCGCCTTGATTACGTATGCTGCCTCGTTCGCATTTTCTGAAGCGGGTGAATCCCTCCAGTTGCGCGACACGATCTTGGCACTCGTCAATCCGATCTTCACGATTTTCATGACGTTGTTCTTCTCGCTTGTCTTCCGCTCCGTCGGAATGATCATCGGGTTTACCGTTCTTGCCCAGTTCTTTACTTCGATTGTCGGGAGCCTGTTGCTGGCGTTCAAGCCGGAAATCGCAAAATGGATTGTCTTCATGCATTTGGACTGGTCGATGTATTTCCAGAATGCTGCAGAATTTGGTGTGGCAGAAACAATGGGGACGACATTGACGTTTTCCGTCATCTTCGTCCTGGCGCACATCTTAGTTTTATTCGGCGGCTCAATTCTGATCTTCCAAAAAAAATCGTATCTTTAAAAAAATCCTGTCTCCATCGTGAACCCACGGCGGAGACAGGATTTTTTTCCGTCATCTGACACGACGGGAAATCGGAAATGTTTTTTGGAAAAATTCAATCAGCGGACCGTTCAGCAATAAGAACACGAACGTTCCGACACCGATTCCAATCAGTTCCCGTTCAACGAGCGACAAAATACTCGCAATCAGAAAGGGAATCGCCAGGCTGACGGTCGCTCCGATGGATGTGCTTTTAAACCGGCTGATCAGGGACTTCATCAAGTAATCGGGCGGCATCAATACGAACCCGATCTGTAAGTAGAGTGCCAAGCCGAGTGAAATCAACGGCATGCCGATTGCCATATAGAGAAGCCGTGTCCAAAGTGTTTCCGGGATATAGAGCAGTTGGTGGATCGATAAAAAGAAATCAATCGCCGTACCAAACAGAACGACGAGTGAAAAACTCAGGAGAATCGTCCACCAGCTAAACCGACTGCCAAGGAGTAGTGCACTCCCGAGTGCCAAGACATGTAAGGCGACGATGGCGAGTCCGACGGTTAAAGGGGAGATGCGGGCCAACGCCTCACTGGCGGATGTCCATGGCGCACTGCCGATTGCAGCGGTGACCATAAAGCTGTTTCCGAGGGCGTTGATCAAAATCGAAAATAAATAAATGATGATGCGTTTTTGTTGAGTCATACGAGGCACAGGTCCTGGACCTGTACGTCTCACCTCCATTTCAAAGCTGTATCGTTAAGCTATACCCTATTTTAGTTGTTCCTTTCATTTGTTTTCATGAAAAGAACAATTGCGAAACCGGGTGGAAAAACGACATACTAAGAACAAATCAAAGAAATGGGGACAAAAGATGACGTACTTTGGTCAAAAGATTTTGCCGTCTGTCAGAAAGTTAGAAGACTTTGAGAAAATGCTGAAAAGTCCGTATGAGTACGGGGTATTACTAGAAATGCATGTGTCCCGGCTCAAGGCGGTGTATGAATTGGCTCACCGTTATGATAAAAAAATGTTTTTGCACATGGATTTAGTTCAAGGGTTAAAAAATGATGAATTCGCGACGGAATACGTCTGTCAAGAACTGAAGCCGTACGGTGTCATTTCGACGAAAGCGAGTGTCATCCTGAAGGCGCGCCAAAAGAAAGTCAAAACGATGCAACGGATGTTCTTGCTCGATTCGAGTTCGTTAGAAAAAAGTTACCATTTGATGGAGCGAACCCAACCCGACTACATCGAAGTCTTACCCGGACTGATGCCGAAGTATATCGAAGAGGTCAAACGAAAAACCGGGAAATTGGTGTTTGCCGGTGGTTTGATTGATACGGTCGAGGAAGTGGAGCAAGCGATCGCAGCAGGGGCCTCAAGTATCACGACATCCAATAAAGAGTTGTGGAAATACTTTGAACCAAACAAATGAAAACGCTATGATAAAAATCACATAAATCGTTTGACAGCGTTTTCATCGATTGTTATAGTGAAAACAAGTTGATACGAAGTGACGGAGAAATCGGAGATTCACGCTTTCATGCTTTTTGAGATCATTCAAAAAGCCGAGGCGCGAATCTCTTTTTTTGTTGCTTTTTTCACATACAAAGGGGGAAGAACATATGTCACCAGTACTAGCAGAATTTTTAGGAACAGCACTGCTTGTTGCACTCGGTAACGGCGTTGGAGCAGGTGTGACGTTATCTAAATCCTATGCGAAAGATGCAGGATGGATCGTCATTACCTTTGCTTGGGGATTTGCGGTCGCTTTATCCGTGTATGCAGTCGGACAGTTCAGTGGGGCGCATCTTAACCCGGCCGTTACGCTTGGACTTGCCTTTGACGGATCATTTGCCTGGGGAGATGTACCAGGATATGTGATCGCGCAAGTGCTAGGCGGTATTGTAGGAGCGAGCATTGTCTTTGTGCATTACTTACCGCACTGGGCGGAAACAAAAGATCCAGCGGCGAAACTGGGCGTCTTTGCGACTTCACCAGCGATTCCGCATACGTTTGCGAACGTGATGAGTGAATTGATTGCGACATTTTTACTTGTTGTCGGGATTTTATCGATTGGTGCCAATACGTTTTCGGACGGTTTAAATCCATTGATCGTCGGTTTCTTGATTGTCAGTCTTGGGATGTCATTTGGCGGTACGACAGGATATGCGATGAATCCGGCGCGTGACCTTGGTCCACGGATTGCCCATTTCCTCTTACCGATTGCCGGAAAAGGATCATCTAATTGGCGTTACGCTTGGATTCCGGTTCTTGGTCCGGTCCTTGGCGGAAGTCTTGGCGGATTGTTTTACCGTTCGGTCTTCTCCGGAAAAGATACACCGGCATTTGTGGTCGTCGGACTTGTGACGATTGTCATATTAGGTTTATGCTATAAGTTCGGTGTTCGTCCGAACAAATCAACGTCAGTGAAGTCGAAGTCAGCTTAAGCTTAACTTACTAGATACAAAGGATGGGGAAGAGATGGAGAACTACATTTTGTCACTAGATCAAGGAACAACCAGTACACGGGCGATTTTATTCAATCGCTCCGGGGAAATCGTTCATTCGGCACAACGTGAGTTTACGCAGTATTTTCCAAAACCGGGTTGGGTCGAACACAACGCCAATGAGATTTGGGGCAGTGTCCTTGCTGTAGTTGCGACGTGTTTAACGGAAGCAAACGTCAAGGCGACACAAATCGCCGGGATCGGAATCACAAACCAACGTGAAACGGCTGTCGTCTGGGAGAAAGAGACAGGAAAACCGATTCATAATGCAGTTGTCTGGCAATCGAGACAAACCGCTGAAATTTGTGAAGAGTTGCGCCAGGCCGGGCATGCAGAACTGTTCCGTTCGAAAACGGGACTGTTGATTGATGCGTATTTCTCCGGTACGAAAGTAAAATGGATCCTTGATCACGTCGAAGGTTCACGTGAGCGAGCTGAACGCGGGGAACTTCTTTTTGGAACGATTGATACGTGGTTGATTTGGAAACTGTCGGGTGGGGAAGCCCACGTCACAGACTACTCCAATGCCAGCCGGACGTTAATGTATAACATTCATGAACTCAAATGGGACGAAGAATTACTGGACATTCTCGACGTGCCGAAAGCGATGCTTCCGGAAGTCCGTCCATCGTCTGAAGTGTATGCGCAGACAGCCGGGTATCATTTCTTTGGTGAATCTGTGCCGATCGCAGGCGCAGCAGGCGATCAGCAGGCGGCTTTATTCGGACAAGCCTGTTTCGAACAAGGCATGGCCAAAAACACGTATGGAACAGGTTGTTTCATGTTGCTCAATACAGGTGACAAAGCCGTGACGTCTGAACACGGATTATTGACGACAATCGCTTGGGGAATCGACGGGAAAGTCCAATACGCCCTCGAAGGCAGTATCTTTGTTGCCGGTTCAGCGATTCAATGGTTGCGTGACGGTCTTCGTCTCATCAACGATGCGAAAGAAACAGAAGCCTACGCGACGCGTGTGACATCTTCGGATGGCGTGTATGTCGTACCGGCATTCGTTGGTCTTGGTACACCGTACTGGGATTCGGATGTCCGTGGAGCGGTCTTTGGTCTGACGCGCGGAACCGAAAAAGAGCACTTCATTCGAGCGACGCTTGAATCCCTCGCCTATCAGACACGTGATGTCTTGACGGCGATGGAACAGGATTCTGGAATTGAGATGTCTGCTTTACGTGTCGACGGTGGTGCTGTCAAAAATGATTTCCTCATGCAATTCCAAAGTGATATCATTCAAGCACCGGTCGAACGTCCGGAAATCAATGAGACGACAGCGCTCGGAGCGGCTTACCTTGCAGGTCTTGCTGTCGGCTTCTTTGAAAATCAAGAACAGATTGCCGCGCAGTGGCAGATGGATCGCCGTTTTGAGATGGACATGGCTGAACAAGAGAGTGAAGCACTCTACGGCGGATGGAAAAAAGCGGTACAGGCGGCAATGTTGTTCAAGTAATGTGAGATATGTTATAGTAAGGACAAGTTAATAAACCGGTCGGAGAATATGGAGAGACCACAGCAACAGTTGACACCGTCAGCCTGTTTGTTGTGGTCTCTTTTTTTTCGAACCCAAACAGGAGGAACTATTCATGGCAAACCAATCATTTTCAAGCAAAAACCGTGCAGAGGTCTACAATCGATTAACGCGTGAAGAACTGGATCTACTTGTAGTAGGTGGAGGGATCACAGGAGCTGGAATCGCACTTGATGCCGCGTCACGTGGCATGAAAATTGGACTCGTTGAAATGCAGGACTTCGCAGCCGGAACGTCAAGTCGTTCAACGAAATTGGTGCATGGTGGTTTGCGTTACTTGAAACAATTTGAAATCCAAATGGTCGCCGAGGTCGGGAAAGAGCGTGCCATCGTTTATGAGAACGGACCACACGTCACGACACCGGAATGGATGTTGTTACCGATGCACAAAGGCGGTACGTTCGGACCGTTCAGTACGTCAATCGGTTTACGTGTCTATGACTTCTTAGCCGGAGTCAAACGCTCTGAGCGGCGTTCGATGTTATCGTCAAAAGAGACGCTTGCAAAAGAACCACTCGTGAAACAAGACGGTCTTAAAGGCGGCGGTTACTACGTCGAATACCGGACAGATGATGCCCGTCTGACGATCGAAGTCATGAAAGAAGCGGTCGCGCACGGTGCCCGCGTCATTAACTATACGAAAGCCGAAGAGATTCTTTATGAAGCGGGTAAAGTCGTCGGGATGCGCGTGACGGATCTTGAGACGGGCGACGTCCACGAAATTCGTGCGAAAAAAGTCGTCAATGCAACAGGTCCATGGGTCGATGAGTTGCGCGAAAAAGACGGCTCGAAAGTCGGAAAACAGCTTCGTCTGACAAAAGGGGTTCACGTCGTCATCGATCAATCGAAATTCCCGTTAAAACAAGCCGTCTACTTCGATACACCGGACGGTCGGATGATCTTTGCAATCCCGCGTGACGGAAAAGCCTATGTCGGGACAACAGATACATTCTTCGACAAAGATACATCACATCCGAAGTTCACGGTGGAAGATCAAGAATACGTACTGGATGCGATTCACTACATGTTCCCGGACGTCAAAGTGACAGCAGAAGATGTTGAATCGAGTTGGGCCGGTGTTCGTCCGTTGATTTACGAACAGGGGAAAGACCCATCAGAAATTTCACGGAAAGACGAAGTATGGCAGTCTGAATCAGGCTTGATTACGATTGCCGGCGGGAAACTGACAGGTTACCGCAAAATGGGCGAGCACGTCGTTGATCTCGTCGCAAAACTCTTGAAACAAGAAAACAATGTGGCATATGCCCGTTGTTCGACAAAAAACATGCCGATTTCAGGTGGACATGTCGGAGGAGCGACCGGATTCGCGAAATTCCTCAAAGCGCAAGCACCGGCTAACGGTTTAACTTCGGAGGAAGTTTTGTTCCTCGCTAAACGCTACGGCTCGAACTTACCGAATGTTCTTGCCTATGCAGCGGAATATGATGCAGCAGAAACGGAACTGCCGCGTGATGTCTATGCGCAGCTTCATTACGGAATCGATCACGAGATGGTCGCACGTCCAATCGACTTCTTCATCCGTCGGACGGGCGCAGTCTTCTTTGATATTGCTTGGGCACGTCAGCATAAAGAAGCAGCCATCAAAGAAATGGCACGTCATTTGAACTGGACGTCAGCTCAAACAGCAGAATATACAAAAGAACTCGACATTGAAATTGAGGATGCGGCACACGCGCTCGTCACAGAATAAAATGATTCTTTGTACAAAAACTCCTTCGCTTTCGGGTGAAGGAGTTTTTGTTGTTGCCGGAAATCAGATTCATTGCAAGCGGCTGCCCGGGCGATTATGCTAAATGTACATGACACTCACTTAAAAGGAGATGGAACAGAATGAAAGTAGAAGTTTGGTCAGATTACGCATGTCCGTTTTGTTATATCGGTAAAAAACGTTTGGAAAAGGCGATTGAGGCAAATGGTGCAACGAACGTCGAAGTAGAATTCAAAAGTTTTGAGCTTGATCCGGCAGCACCTGAAACACCGACGATGGGGCTGTATGAAATTTTAGCGGCGAAGTACGGAACATCCGTTGAACAAGCACGATCAATGTCACAAGGAGTCGTCGATTCTGCGAAGACTGATGGTCTGGCATACGAAATGGATCGTGTCATTCCGGCAAACACATTTAAAGCTCACCGCCTGACTCAACTCGCTAAAAAACATGATAAAATGGATGAGGTATCAGAAGGATTGTTCCAAGCCTATTTCATGAACGGTGAAAATTTAAATGATGATTCGATTTTGACGCGGATTGCGACCGAAGCTGGACTGGAGACAGCAACCGTCGAGGCATTTCTCGCATCTGACGAGTCTTCTGATGAAGTTCGCCAAGAAGAAGACATGGCTCGTGAACTAGGTGTCACTGGTGTACCATTCTTTGTATTTGACCGGAAGTATGCGATTTCAGGTGCGCAACCGGTAGAGGCATTCAGTCAAGTATTGGAACGAGTCCAACAGGAACAAAAAGTAGAAATCGTTGCCGAAGGTGATGCCTGTGGTGTAGACGGCTGCAACTAAATTTGATTGTAAAAGGAGAACATGAAACTTATGAAATTCATTTTCCATCCAGAAATTCACGATGCACGGATTAATCTTGCTGTAGAGGATTTCATTTTAAACAACCTGAACGTCAGCGAAGAGGATTATTTCCTGTTTTACATCAATGGTCCATCGATCATTGTCGGGAAGAATCAAAACACGAGTGAAGAAGTAAACTTAAAGTATGTCGAAGAGAACGGGATCCATGTCGTCCGCCGTCTGTCGGGCGGTGGGGCCGTGTATCATGATCTGGGGAACTTGAATTTCAGTTTCTTGACGAAAGATGATGGGGACTCCTTCAACAATTACAAAAAATTCACGGAACCGGTTGTTCAAGCACTGCATAAACTCGGAGTCGAAGCAGAATTATCAGGTCGGAACGACATTCATGTCGGGACACGGAAAATCAGCGGAAACGCCCAGTTTACGACGAAGGGTCGAATGTTCAGCCACGGCACATTGATGCTCGATTCAAACATTGAAGAAGTCGTCAATGCTCTTGTCGTCAGTGAAGAAAAAATGCGTTCAAAAGGAATCAAATCCGTCCGTAGCCGTGTCGCAAACATCTCGGAATTTTTGACAGAACCGTTGACAATGGATGAGTTTGTTGAACATCTGTTGGCTTCGATTTATGAAGAAAAAGAAATGGAACGTTATGTTTTGACGGAAGAAGACTGGGCGAAAGTGCATGCGATTTCAGCAGAACGTTACGGGAACTGGGATTGGAATTTCGGGAAATCACCGAAGTTTGATGTCATTCACAAAAAACGTTTCCCAATCGGAACGATTGATTTCCGTCTGAACGTCAAAAAGGGAATCATTGAAGAAGCGAAGATTTACGGTGATTTTTTCGGTGTCGAGGATGCATCGGAAATCGCTCGGGCGCTGGAAGGAAAACGGTATGACCGATCCTCATTACGGGACGTGTTGAGTCAGTACGAATTAAAGAAATATTTTGGTGCCGTTGAACTCGATGAAGTACTTGACGTTTTAGCATAAGCTTTTTTGGGAAAACTCTTTCTATCAACTTGCATAGGGGGAGCTTTTTTCATGGGCTACAATAAAGATAACTTTTTAGAGGGTACATTAAACGACTTCATCAATTTTGAAAAAGTTTCCGAAGGCTTACCGAAAACGGAAGACCAACAGCCGTTACCGTATTATGAGCGGGACGATTATCGTGCTGCCGGAAAATTAAAAGGAAAAGTCGCGATCGTGACAGGCGGGAATTCAGGAATCGGACGAGCTATCTCGATTGCTTATACATTGGAAGGTGCTAAAATCGTCATCGCGTTTTACGGCGATCAAGAAGGCGCAGAAGAAACAAAAGCCCGTCTCGAAGAATTGGGTGGAGAAGTATTACTTTCGCAAGGAGACATCGGTGACGGTGCTTACTGTGAAGAGCTTGTCAAGAAAACAATCGACCGGTTCGGACGTCTCGATATCGTCGTCAACAATGCGAGCATGCAAAAACCGGAAGAATCGTTGCTCGACATCACGGACGAATCGATGGAAAAAACGTTCAAGACGAACATCTTCGGGATGATGCGTTTGGCACGGGCAGCTCTGCCACATTTGACACTCGGATCAGCCATCATCAACACGACGTCTTCGACCGCATATGAAGGAAACTCTTTATTGATTGATTATTCGTCGACAAAAGGGGCAATCGTCAGCTTCACACGCAGTCTGTCGATGAATCTCGCCAAACAAGGGATTCGTGTCAATGCTGTTGCACCGGGTCCGATTTGGACACCGTTGATCACGGATACGTTCCCGGATGAGTCTGTGAAGACGTTCGGTAAGAATACGCCAATGGACCGCCCGGGACAGCCGGCCGAAATGGCTTCCGCTTATGTGTTCTTGGCGTGTAACGATTCCAGCTATATGACGGGACAAGTTCTTCATCTAAACGGTGGCGTCATCGTCAACGGCTAAAAAGAAAGAACGTGAAAACGTTTCCATAAAATGCTACACTATCCATACAGGCGGACACGTCATGTATGGATTTTTTTATGCTAAAAATGAATGGTTATTCATTCGAAAGGGGAAACTAGTTATGATGGGATTGATTCATTCGGTGGAAGAAACGGCGCGGCAACGTCCGGATAGCACTGCGTACGTATTCGAAGAGACCACAGTCAGTTATCGCGAATTTGTTGAAAAGTTTCACCGGGCAGCCGGAGCACTTGAGGCACACGGCATTCGTAAAGGGGATCACGTGGCTCTTATTCTCGGGAACAGTCCAGCTTTTTTAATCGGTTACTATGCCGTCATGAAGCAAGGGGCAATCGCTATCCCGATCAATCCGACCTATACGCCGGATGAACTCGGTTATATCTTGATGAACGGGGATGTCAAAGGGATTTTGGGGATAGCACCACTTGTCGAGGCGGCGAAAGAGCGTTTGGTGCATTTACCACATCTTGCTGTTGTCGTCTCCGTGCCGTTTAATGGTCAAATCGGTCCGGACGAACAGCTCGGCAACGTTCGCTTCACGACACTTGAAAACTGGCTTGAGATTGACCATCCGATTCAAGACGTGACCTATGAACTGGATGAAACCGCAGTTATTTTGTATACGAGTGGAACGACCGGGAAACCAAAAGGTGCGATGTTGTCACATCGTAATCTGACATCGAATGCACGTTCCATCGGGGAATACTTAAATGTCTCGGAAGAGGACCGGACATTAGCTGTCTTGCCGATGTTCCATGTCTTTTGTTTGACGGTTGTCGTCAATGCGTCGCTTGCACATGGCGCAACAATCGTCATCGCCTCCCGTTTTTCACCACAGGAGACCTTTGAACTGGCGAAAAAAGAACGGGTGACGATTTTTGCCGGTGTACCGACGATGTACAACTTCTTGTTACAAACGGTGAAAGCACATCCGACATACGCCGATCATTTTGCGACGACACGGTTGTTTGTTTCCGGTGGCGCAAGTTTACCGGTTCCGTTACTGCAAGCGTTTGATCAAACGTTTAATTGTCATATTCTCGAAGGATATGGACTATCGGAAGCGTCGCCGGTGACGTGTTTTAATCCATTGAACGGGATTCAAAAACCGGGATCGATTGGTCCGTCAATCATCGATGTCGAAAATAAAGTCGTCGATGAATTGGGTCAGGACGTACCGGTTGGTCAGGTCGGCGAATTGATTGTGCGTGGACCAAACGTCATGACAGGATATTATAAAATGCCGGAAGAAACACAAGCAACGTTAAAAGAAGGTTGGTTGTATACAGGGGATTTAGCGAGACGTGATGAAGACGGATATTTCTATATCGTCGACCGGAAAAAAGATATGATCATCGTCGGCGGATACAATGTTTACCCACGTGAAGTCGAAGAGGTGCTGTACCAACACCCTGCCGTCGTCGAAGCAGCCGTCATCGGCGTACCGGACGAAGAAATGGGGGAGGCGGTCAAAGCGTTCGTCGTCGTGCGTGAGCCGTTGACAGACACAGAAATCCTCGATTTTTGCGCGGTATCGCTCGCAAAATACAAATGTCCGACACGGATTGAATTCATTGATCAGCTGCCGCGAAATACGACGGGGAAGATTTTACGGACCGTATTGAAAAAGCAACCGACAATTTCCTGATGCCCTACACAAAAAGAACTTCATGTTTCTGAAGTTCTTTTTGTGTGCATATTAAAGAGAGAGGGGGAGGATTCAAATGAATATTGCTTTGATTGCACATGACGAAAAAAAGGATGAGATGATGATGTTCACCCGGGCATATGAAACGTATTTTTCGAAAAACACGTTGTATGCCACCGGGACGACGGGACAACGCATCATGGAGGCGACGGCGTTAACTGTTCATCGCTGTAAATCAGGTCCACTCGGCGGCGATCAAGAAATTGGCGCGATGGTTGCTCGGGGTGAAATCGACATCGTGATTTTTTTACGCGACCCGTTGACCGCTCAACCGCATGAACCGGATGTGTCTGCTTTGATTCGGTTGTGTGACGTCTATGATCTGCCGCTTGCGACAAATGTCGGGACCGCTGAAATTTTAATTAACGGATTGGAACAGGGTGAATTCAAATGGCGTGACATTATTCGAAAACGGCATGAAGTGGAACAACAGAAATTTTTGAATGATTAAATCTCTGAGAACGCTTCTCATTTTCTATCAACCATGCTATAGTCGTATTGAGGATGATACTGATTATCAATTGCGATGGAAAAGGGTGGCGAAAACAATGGAGATTATTTTAATGACAGGCGTAACAGTCTTACTTGGTGGCGGTGTAACGTTCCTAACACACGTAGTGAAAACGGAACGTCGTCATGTATCGGCGAATGTGAAAACACATGTAGAACGTGCGACGTATCCATCGTTGCGCCTTGTAAAATAATTGTTTTGTTCCGTACGCCTCTCTTTTCTATGAAAGAGAGCGTTTTTTTGTACATTTTTTTAATTCTCCCATAATTCTGCGGAAATCCTTTGTTACACTAAAAAAAAGAACTTAAGCAGGAGTGATGATGATGCATACGATTTATTTAGTCGATGATGAAGTGAACTTGAACCGTGTCTTAGTCAAGTATTTGGAACAGGAAGGTTGGCAAGTTAAATCGTTTACATCAGGAGAAGCTGCGGCATCTGCCATCATTGAAAAACCTGATTTATGGATACTCGACATCATGTTGCCGGATTTGGACGGTTTTCAATTGATCAAACGGATTAAAGCGCATGATGAGACGACACCAGTGATTTTCATCTCGGCCCGTGATGAAGACATCGACAAGATCATTGGGCTGGAGATGGGATCGGACGATTACATCGCCAAGCCGTTTCTGCCGCGCGAACTGGTCATTCGTGTGAAGAAGATTTTGGCACGCGCCTACGCCGCACCGAAAACCGGTGTTATTCGTTACGGGGATTATATGATCTATCCGGAAAAACGTGTGATTGAAGAGAATGGTCAAGAGATTGATTTGACCTCAAAAGAATACGACTTATTGATTTTATTCGCGACACAGATCGGGACACCGATGTCGCGTGAACAAATCCTGGTCAGTGTCTGGGGAGACGATTACTTTGGATCTGATCGCGTCGTCGACGATCTTGTACGCCGTGTCCGAAAAAA
Source organism: Exiguobacterium sp. s192 (assembly GCF_018618795.1). Classification (NCBI taxonomy): domain Bacteria; kingdom Bacillati; phylum Bacillota; class Bacilli; order Caryophanales; genus Exiguobacterium; species Exiguobacterium sp. s192. The sequence goes on from NZ_JACSMS010000002.1 coordinate 61,976, forward strand.
GCTCTCAAAACTTGAACTCGAGACGATATATGGTATCGGATATCGTCTGGTGGCTGCATGAAAAACCGGAGTCTAGGTTTTCAAATCTGGGCGATGTTTTTATTAGTCATTGCCACGCTCTCGATTGTGATCTTGGTCGTCATGCGCTCGTCGATCGGTAACTTCATCGATGAACAGGTGTATGCGACACTCGAAAACAGTGAAGTGTTTTTCTCGGAAGATGCATCCGTCATTGAGATGCTCCAAGAAAATCCGATTGAATTCGATCGACGAAAACAAGAGTCACGATCGGTTAACGTCTTGTTATTATCAAAAAACGGTAAGCTGTATTATGGCGGTGCGCCCCAACAGTTGGTCAATCAAATGTATCGGGATGCCATTGCGCAAGAAGATGAGATGGAAAAATATACGACACGTCTCGACAAGGAAGATGTTTACTACAGCATCTTGAAGATGGAGATTAAAGGTGAAACGTACTACCGTGTCTCATACGTCTGGGATGCCTATCGTCAAGAATTGATTTCGCAATTATTCTCAAAAATCGGCTGGGTCGTGGCGATCGTCAGTATCTTGACATTGTTCATCGCATTTTGGTTGGCACGTCGACTGACACAACCGTTGATCGAAATTGAAGGGGCTGTCGGGAAAATCGCTGCTCAGCAGTGGGATACGCCGCTCCCTCTTGATCGCGGGGACGAGATCGGCCGTTTGGCCCGTTCCGTCAATGCGATGCGAATGGATTTGGAAAAGCAGGATAAAGCCCAAAAATCCCTGTTGCAAAATATTTCTCACGATCTAAAAACACCGATCATGGTCATTCGAAGTTACGCCCAGTCGATTTCAGACGGTATTTATCCCGACGGTGACCTGACGGGATCGGTTTCCGTCATTGAAGAGGAAGCCGAACGGTTGGAGAAAAAGGTGGCCGCGTTGTTGTATGTGACGAAACTGGACTATTTTGAGCTGGATCGTTCGAAGTGGGATCATGTGGATCTGGACCGGATGGTGCATTTGTTGCAAAAACGGTTTGTCGGGACAAAAGCATTGACCTGGAAAATCTCCGGTGAGGCTGGAATCGTGTTAGGTGAAGGCGAACAATTGCGTGTGGCACTGGAAAACGTGCTGGACAATGCGATCCGTTACGCCGAAACGACGATTGCGATCCGTTTATCCGGAACAGCGGAGACGGCAACAATCGAGATTGAGAATGATGGTCCGCCGCTTGATGCTTCATCCCCCCTGTTCCACCAATTTTCGCGTGGGAAGGAAGGGAAGTTTGGTCTTGGATTATACATCGTCAAGCGGATTGTAGAACGCCATGAAGGAACGGTGACGATCGAAAACCAGACGGCGGGAAATGAAAAGGATAAAGTATGTGTGAAATTTAATTTTCCACGTCACTTCCGAGATTCAGCACCACCCAAAAAATAAGATCTTAAAAAACGAGATAGTCATATCTCGTTTTTTATTTCGGGAAATAATGCCGATGCTCAGCCGGATTCTTCGTAATCTGATATAACCAAATTAATACAAGAAGGGAGAAATCAGAATGCCACATAAAATTACGGAAAAAACGCTAGCACTTATTCCCCGATATGGTCCGTACGGGGAACCGCAAACCTTACTTATTCAAGAACAATCTGAAGTGGTATTAGATGGACACCCCATCAAGTTCATCGAAGAATCTTGTCTGTATTTTGGTTCATCGATGCGCGGACGAATTGAAGCGGCCCGCCACGTACTGGGACCAAATCGGAAAACACCGGTCTTGATTGACTGGAAGGCACAGACGATTTTCTTTCCGACAACAGCCAAGGAAAAGGCAGAGTGTATCTGGATTAATTTTAAGCAGATGAAGGCCGTCCAGAAAAAAGGGAAAACGGTTCAAGTCGAGTTTCAGACCGGACAACGAATTGACACGGAGGTTTCGGCGTACAGCATTGAACGGCAACGAATCAAAACGCTAGAACTCGCATATGAAATGCAACGGAGATTTCAAGAAGAACGACCGATGACGTTTAATAAACCACGATAAGTGGAACATCTTAACAGGAATCTTTAGCAAATAAAGCGAATTAATCCATGAGTGCATAAGAGAGAGAATCGAAGGGGAGGTGAAGCGATCAAACGATCGCTACACAATGAATGAATCATATGAATGGTTAAACCGAAGAAAACTACAACCGGGATTTGGTGTAAACGGAGGACGTCGTTTTATCAGTTCGCGTATCGTCCGTCCGGAAAATACGCCAGGTAAGCGGGTCAAAGGTGTCAAACGGGCACGTCAACTGATTGTGGACGAAGCGGGAAATCGCCGTTGGGTGACGAAACGAATCGTCGTAACAGATGCAGCAAAACATATGACAATCAACCGCCGGACTTCTGTTGCGCAAAAAGAAGTGACAGAATCACGCCTTGAACAGGTCAAACAAAAATTGACTTCGAAAAAAGTGTTCCTGCCGGTCTTGGCAGCGACTGGACTTGCTGTCGCAGGCGGGGTATTAGCATATGTACTTCGTCGGAAAAAACGACATGCAGCTGAACGTCCCGAACAGCAATCGTAATCGAACCGATAAAAAAAGCCGTGCTCCCCATCAACTGATTGTGGGAGAACGGCTTTTTCAATGAGAAAACGTTTCGAGACGCGATTTTTTACAGGAATCGTTTACGAATCGACGTTGAAAGTGCTTTTTCAGAAATCTCTTCTAACTCTTTTTGATTCGTCGGATCGAAGCTGTCATTATAGAATCGACCAACAAATTCTACGCGGTCATAATCCAGTTCCTTGAAAATCAAATGCTTATGATCATCGTAGAATACGACGCGATAATAATCAGAACCACGCTCTAGTGTGACAAGGGCTCGTATGTGTTCCAGTCGTTTTTGTTCATCCGACTTTTCTTCTTCGACGGTTTCATCTGTCGTTTTTGCAGCTTCAGCTTGTTCGAGTGCATTCTTTACCAATTCACTCTTTTGATCTTGTTCTTCAGTCATAGTTATCGCCTCCACTTTTTATTTTACATTGAAATGTACGGATGAGAAAGAAAAATCCCTTAGCCGCCTCGGTGCGCGTCGCAAATCCGGAGAACATTCAGCGCACCGATTCGTAATCGTTCGATTAAGCGGGCAGCAGCCTCCGGATTCGAAATGGTCTCAGCAACCGCGAGTGTCATCAGTTCAATCCAACGTTCAGCATGCGCTTGCTCGATCGGCAAAAGACGATGGATCATCGCAAGGTTCATGCGCTCATCATACTGCTCATATTGTTTGGGTCCACCTGTCAGCTGGATTAAAAAAACGATTTGTGCTTGTTCAACCCGCTGACGGTCAGTCGGGAATAAAGGGAGAAGAAGTTCATCCGCGTAAACCTGTTCATAAAATCGTTTAACCAGTTGTTCAATTGCTTGACGTTTTCCGAGTTCTTCGTAGAGCATCGATGTCCCTCTTTCTGTACATACGGTTTGAATCATCTTGCGACATATCATTATGCCAGTCTTTACCCCTTTTTTGCAACTCCGGATCCGGTACCCGATTCATATCTTGTCCCAAAATTGAATGGAAAAAACTTACGACATCACCGGACGTTTGTTCGCATTTATGCGATAATGTACATATGAAAACAACTAGAGGAGGTTGAATATGAATTATATGCATCTAGGTCGTGCCGGTACAGGTAAAACCACAAAGCTGATTGAGCGTGTTGTCGATCAATTGACGGAACAACCGTTAGGCCCGCCCATCTTTTTCATCGTTCCGGATCAAATGTCATTTGAAATGGAACGACGGATTGCGATTGATCCGCGCTTATCCGGTCTTGTGCGAATGGAAGTCATGAGTTTGCGGCGATTTGCGTTCCACATCATCCGTGACCACGGCAATCAAGCGATTCCCTTTTTGGATGAAACCGGTACGCAACTGTTGTTGCGGCAAGTAGTGGAGGAAACGGAAGAAAATTTGAAAATCTTTAAACGGACGAAAAATATGCCCGGTTTTTATAAGGGATTGGATGAATTGATTGCCTCGTTCAAACGGTCGTTGGTGGATCCGGATATGTTACGTCAAATCAGTGAAGTATCGCCTGAACGTTCACCGAAGCTGAATGACTTGGCGTTGATTTATGAACGGTTTACAGAGCGGATTGAAGACAAAGCCCTGCATGCGGATGATTACTTTACAACCCTTATTGAGTTGTTGCCGCAAGCCAATCTGGGACAGGCATGTGTTTATGTTGATGGATTTTATGAATTTTCTTTGCAGGAACAACAAGTGTTGCTTCGTTTGATGGAATTGACGCAAGACATGCATATCAGTTTTACGTTAGACACGGATGATACTCATGCCAAACAATCGGAATTTGGTGTATCGCAACGGTGTTACATGCAATTACTGGAACAGATGAAAGAGCGTCAAATCGACCATGAATCCATTCATTACCAGCAACCCGTAAAATTTAAAAGCAGCGGATTACAGATACTTGAGCAAGCGTTACTGGCACCGGGTTATCCGGCCGTCGATCAGGAAGTGGACGGGGTGACGGTTACGGCAGCGGTCAATCGGCAAGTCGAAACGGAAGCGGCCGTCAGAAAAGTCATTCAGCTTGTCCGGAACGAAGGATACCGTTTCAATGAAGTGGCGTTTCTTGTCCGTCACCTCGAGCCGTATGCCGATCATTTGGAACGTGCTTTCCAGCTGTATGATATTCCTTATTTTTTGGATCAACGGGAACCGATGGTCCATCATCCAATCGTTGAGTTGTTGCATGCCGTCCTCGAAATCATTCTGACGGGTTACCGGGAAGAATCGGTTTTCCGATTACTGAAAACAGAATTGATTCCATTGCCGGCAGATGATTCGCGCTTGGCGCTTGATCGTCTGGAGACGTTTGTCTTGGAGCGGGGGATCAAAGGTTCCATGTGGAAAAAGCCATGGCAACTGAAACGTCGTCTGGCAGACGAAGTCAGTCTGACTGATGAGGAATTAAAAGAAGAGAATGCGTTGAACGAATGGCGTCAGTTTCTCGTCGATGCGATTGAACCGCTCGAAAAACGGTTTAAGGCCTCGCGGACGATGAGTGAATATACACGTGCCTTGTACCGCTTTTTAGAAGAACATCAGTTGACGGACCGGTTGATGATTTGGAAACAGGAAGCGCTCGATGCGAATCAGTTGGGTCATGCCCGTGAACATGATCAAGTGTATGAAGCAGTCCTCCATCTCTTTGAACAATTGGAAGCGGCAGCTCCAGAAACAACCCTTTCGACGGAACTGTTTATCCAAATGGTCGAAACGGGTCTTGAAAGTCTCCGCTTTGCGCTTGTTCCGCCGTCCCTCGATCAGGTGATTGCAACCGACTATGTCCGGGGACGCTTGCAGCAAATAAAAGTCGTCTTTCTGCTTGGAGCGAACGATGGATTGATTCCGTTTGTCGAGGATCAGTCGAAGCTGTTATCAGAGAGTGATCATGACTTTTTACATGATCATGGTGTTCCGGTCGGCAAAGCATCACTTGATGTATTTGATGACGAATTGTTTTACCTGTATCAAGGAGTGACGGCACCAAGTGAAGCGCTCCACATCAGCTACGCGCTCGTTGACGAGGACGGGAAGGCTTTGCAACCCGCCTCAATCGTCAAACAAATCAAACGTCAACTGTTGCAGGATCGTCCTGTCAAAACGTCCTTTGCAGAGGCCGGCGACCATGCACCGGACGATCAACTTCAATTCGTGACGAGTCCGGATCGTGCCGCTGCTGCGACCGCAATCGAATTACGACGATTGCAACGCCGGTATCCAATCCAACAATCATGGTTTGATGTCTACAATACGTTGCTCGAAAATGGTCAGGGGCGGGAACGAATGGCTTTGTTCTCGAGTGCACTGTTTTATCAAAATCAAGCGGAGTCCTTACCGGATGACTTGGCCCGTACGTTGTACGGGGACAACATCAAAGCGAGTGTCTCACGGTTTGAGACGTACAATGCCTGCTCGTATAAACACTTTGCGCGTTACGGATTACGACTGAAAGAACGGAAATTATATAAATTCGAAGCGCCGGATATCGGCAATCTGTTCCACGGTGCGCTCAATGATCTCTCCGTCAACATCAAGTCGTCCGGTCAGCACTGGCGGGATTTGGATGATCAGTCGTGCAGCCGCCTGGCAAAGGAAGCCGTCGAAAAGGTGACGCCGGAAATTCAAAATGCGATTTTGATGAGTTCGAACCGTTTTGGATACATTAAGAAAAAGCTGACGGATGTCGTTGAGCAGACTGCCAAAATGCTAGTCAAACAAGCAGAACGATCGGACTTTGAACCGGATTTATTCGAAATCAGCTTTGGGAATGCGATGTTCCCGCCGCTTCGGTTTGCTTTACCGGACGGAACGGAAATCGAATTCACAGGGCGGATCGACCGGGTCGATCAAGCGACGATTGGTGACCAATTGTATGTCCGGATCGTCGACTATAAATCGAGTGCCAAAGAACTGGACTTTGCTGAAATCTATTACGGTTTAGCGATTCAGATGCTGCTGTATCTCAAGACCGTCGTCGAGCAGTCGGAAGTACTCTTCAACCAGCAAGCAAAGCCGGCAGGAGCACTGTATTTCCACGTCAAGAATCCGATGTTACGCGGCGATTTATCGGCTGACGAAATCGAACGCAGCCGCTTGTTGCTGGAATCGTATCAAATGCAGGGCGTCATCGTCGAAAATGATGAAGTGCTTCGGGCGATGGATCAGATTGCTTACGATGAGCGGAAAAAATCACCACTCGTCAAGGTGACGTTCACGAAAACAGGTCTGCACAAATCCCATACCAAAGGGGTCGTGAAGGAAGACGAATTAAACGCCTTGATGGATCATGCTTGGGATGAACTGAAAACGAGCAGTCAGTCGATGTATGAAGGAGATATTGCGATTGATCCGTTTGATTATCAAGAACGAACCCCTTGTACGTTTTGTGAATATCGTTCGGTCTGTCAATTTGATGAATCCCTCGGAAATGATTACCGGCGACTCAACGCCCTGTCAGAAAAAGAAGTCTTGGAACGGTTGAAGGAGGATACAGAATGAGTGTGCAATGGACAGACGAACAACAACAGGCCATCGATGCCAGAGGCGGACATATTCTGGTCTCGGCAGCAGCCGGTTCGGGAAAAACGGCCGTTTTAGTCGAGCGGCTGACACAACGGCTCATCAATCAAGAGGATCCATTGACAGCCGACCGGATTCTCGTTGCGACATTTACGAATGCGGCGGCCAAAGAAATGAAGACACGTGTCATCGAAGCGATTGAAGAACAGATTGAACGGTCACCGGAAGATGTGTACCTCAAAAAACAACGACAGATGATGAACCGGGCTCAAATTACGACGATTCACTCGTTCTGCTTATCGATTCTGCGGGAAAACTATTACCGGATTGGTCTTGATCCCGCGTTTCGGATTGCGGAAGAAGCAGAATTGTTATTGTTGCAGGACGACGTCCTGGAAGAAGTATTCGAACAGTTTTATGCGGATGCGGATCCTGCCTTTTACGAGCTGATTGACAGCTATACATCAGACCGGGACGATCAGGCAATGCTGAACCTGATTTCGAATCTGTATCGTTTTTCCCGTTCGCTTCCGGACCCGGAAGCCTTTTATGAACATTTGATTGCCCAGTACGATCAACCGGTGGATCCGGATGAATCACATTTGTTGACCCGACTGCTTGAGCTCGAATGGGAGCGGGTTGCACCGGTCGTCAACCGCTACCTGGAATTGTCTCATCGGTTGCGGGCTGCCGGTTACGGCGAAATGGCGGATCTGCTGATTCAAGATGTTACGCCGATTCGGCAAGTCGACCCCCGACGTGATCGTTGGACGACCGTCGCCCTCGCTTTTCAAGCGGTCGAATTCGGACGTTGGAAAAGTGTCCGCGGGGATGATGACATGAAAGTGTTTCAAGCCGAACGGACGCGTCTCGTCGGCGATCTGAAAAAGATGCGGGACTTGTTTGTTCAAAAAGACGGAGTCGATTATTTGGAGGACTTGCGTTCGCAACTCGGACACGTACAAATGATTGTGACATTAGTGCGTCGTTTCTCCGAAGCGTATTTAGAAGAAAAACAACAACGGGGAATCGTTGACTTTTCGGACCTGGAACATTTTGCGTTAGCAATCTTGGAACAGGACGGAGAAACGACGGATGTCGCCCGATTGTTGCAAGAACGTTTTGTTGAAGTGCTGGTCGATGAATATCAAGACACGAATGAAGTGCAGGAGCGAATCTTAAAACTCGTTTCTCAACCGGATGAACAGACGGGAAACCTGTTTATGGTCGGTGACGTCAAACAATCGATCTACAAATTCCGTCATGCGGAACCTGGTTTGTTTCTCAACAAGTTTAAACGGTTCCGCCAAACGGATGTCGGGACACGAATTGATTTAACCAAAAACTTCCGGAGCCGTTTGGAAGTATTGGACGGGACAAATCATATCTTCCGACAGGTGATGGATGAAGCAGTCGGAGAAATTGATTACGATGAGGCCGCTTATTTAAGATTAGGAAATCTCGGGTACATGGAATCCGATCAAGTTGCTCCGGAATTGTTGTTGATTGATCAAGTGGAAGCGAATAAGGAAGAACTCGAAGCACAAGTGATTGCGACACGCATCATCGAGATGGTAAACGATGATCATCCGTATCTAGTGTTTGATGCCAAACAAAAACGGTTCCGAAAGTGCGAGTACCGTGATATCGTCGTTTTGGTCCGGTCGCGCGGTAAACGGGTTCAGGCGCTCGTGGATGTATTCGAACAATACGAGTTGCCTGTCTATGCCGACACGACGGGCGGCTATTTTCAAGCAACTGAAATTCAAATCATGATGGCATTACTGAAGACGATTGATAATCCGTTGCAGGACATTCCGTTAGCGAGTGTCTTACGGTCGCCGATTTTTGGATTGACGGACCGGGATTTAGGCAGAATTCGGGCAAAATCAAAAGAGGCGAGTTTTTACGAAGCGGCGGTCACGGTCGCACAAGAGCAGACACCGCTCGGAATACGGGTGGATGAAGCGCTTCGACAACTTCAAGCATGGCGGACGGAAGCCAGAGGGAAATCACTGGCCGCCTTGATTCGTTCGTTGTTCGATCAGACCGGTTATTACGAATATGTCGGGTGTTTAAACGGCGGTCGGAGTCGACAAGCCAACCTGAATGCCCTCTATGAACGAGCCACACAATATGAAGCTTCCGGATACCGGGGGCTGTATCGATTCCTCCGATTGATTCATCGTCTGGTGGAGCGCGGTGAAGACTTTTCAGAAGCCCGTTCTTTAGGAGAGGATGAGGATGTCGTTCGGATCATGACGATTCATCAATCAAAAGGATTGGAATTTCCGGTGACGATTGTCAGTCAGCTCGGGAAGCAGTTTAATAAGCAGGATCAAATCCAAGCCATCCAATTGCATAAAACATATGGCATCGCATTAGACGCCATTGATCCGGTAAAACGACTTCGCTCGGGAACGCTTTTAAAAGAAGTCATCCGCCGGGAAATGGACCGTGAGATGAAGGCGGAAGAGATGCGTGTGCTGTATGTCGCGATGACACGGGCAAAAGAAAAATTAATCCTGGTTGGTGCCATCAAAGGATTGGAAGAACAACTTGCTAAATGGCAAGATCAGCCGCTTGATGAGTTGCTGTTACCGGAAATCAACCGACGTAATGCAAAAACGTATGCTGATTGGGTTGCTCCTGCCGTTTTACGCCATTTCATGTTGAGTGAAGGCGAACAGCAGTGGTCTTTACGCATCATGGCACCGGAAGAGATTGCCCCGTATCAAGAACTGACGAAAATGATTGATCAACTGGAACATGTCCGGGTGTTGGAAAAAATCGATCATGCTGGAAATGAAGCATTAAAACAGCGGATTGAAGAAGCCTTGACGTATCAATATCCGTATCAAGCCGCAACCGACACGGCAGCCAAACAAACCGTGACAGAATTGAAACGGACCGAACAGCTCGAACGGGCGGCTTTTGAAGCGACGTACCGGCAAGCGACCTATTACCGGACACCACAATTTTTGGGGCCTACTTTGACAGGGGCCGAGCGGGGAACGGTTCTTCATTTGGCGATGCAATTGTATGAAGCGAATCGTCCTCTCGAAGATCAAATTACCGAGTGGGAGCAAGGGGAACGGATTTCTGCTTTAGAAGCCGGTACGATGCGCGAAGCAGAGCCGGAGCTCAAGGCGTTTCTTGATTCCGAAATCGGACAGCTTTTTGAACAGCGCCTTGCGACAGGAGATGTCTACCGGGAATTGCCGTTCACCTATAAAATCGATTCCGTCCGATTCCGTCCGGATTGGTATGGTCCGAGTGATCAAGCCGTCATGCAGGGGATTGTCGATTGTCTGATACGTGACGGAGAGGAGTATATTCTTTTAGATTATAAATCCGATCAAGTCTTTGAAACGGCTGACAGCCAAGACCCACACGAAATGTTACGGGAACGCTATGCGACCCAGTTGAATTTATATCAAGAAGCGTTGGAAGCGATTTTGAAAATCACGATTTCCAAAAAACTGATTTATGCTTTTTCACTTCACGAACTGATTGAAATCGATTAAGAAAGTTTTGTCTAACAAACGTCTAACCAACCTGTTTTGTCACACGTCTTGTGATCAGAACAAATTGGTTAGACGATTTTCGTTTCTAAATATGAAAGAACTGTGTAAAATGAAAAGGTATGTACGTAAACTAGTGGTTCATTACAGGAGGTTTTATAGATGGCACGTATTTTATTAGCAGAAGATGAAGATGTCTTACGAATGTTGGTGCTCGATACATTAGAAGACGAAGGATATACGATTGATGAAGCAACAGACGGAGATGAAGCCTACCAAAAAATCATGAGTGAGCATTACGATCTTGTGTTACTCGACTATATGATGCCTGGTATGACTGGAATCGAAGTCATTGAAAAAGTACGGCAACATCCGGATAAACAACAACTGAAAATCATGATGTTAACAGCCAAAAGTCAACAATCCGACCGGGAACGAGCGGAAGAAATCGGTGCGAATTATTTCTTCTCAAAACCGTTCAGTCCACTTGAATTGATTGATGTCGTAGGAGGAATATTGAGTGATCATCCGGTGGATTAATCGAAAAATCGGACGCCAGCTGATGGCTTCCTTTTATATCGTTTTAACGACGCTGATGATTTCTTCATTGATTGTCTATAATTATACTGACACGAAACTACAGGAGACACGACTCAAGCTTGAAGATATTAGAGATCGCAGTGCCCGTGCCGGTGCACTTTGGGAAGAATGGCAAGACTTGCAGTTCAATATGCGGGGGTATGCTCTGATTGGTGATCAGGAGATCTATCAAAAGATGGTGGATCAACAGGCGACGATTGACGAGCAGACACGTTGGTTTGAGGAAAATGCGATTTATGAGCAAGGAAAAGATTATGCCCGTTCTTCGCGTGAACTGTATGCCTATTATTTTGAGGCAATTTTGCCGTTGATTCAATCCTATGTCGAAGCCAAAGCATCCGGTGAGGTCGATGAATCGTTTTTAGAAGGAACGACATTGACGTCCTTACCGTTGGGGAAAGAATTGCTCGCGAACGGACGAATCAAGCTCGATGCGTCCGGAAACATCGACGTCCTGTCTGAAATCAATAAAAGTGAGTTGGCGCTTGGCGGCTACCGGGACTTCCTTGAGGAGTGGTCGGGAAAGACAAGTCAACAGCTTGAACAAGAAATCCAGACGACTCAACTGATCTGGCTTTCAAATATCATCGTGTTGGTCGGAGTATTGATTTTCTTTGTGTACCCGTTCATTCGGAAAATTACAGCCGAGTTGCTCTCGCTCGTCAAAAACAGCCAGCGTCTGGCGGGAGGGGAAGACATTTCGCGTGTCGAAGTGCCTGACCGAAAAGATGAAATCGGTATTTTAGCGTTATCCTTTAATCAGATGGCGGGTTCGATTTCGGAAAACAAACAGCACATGCTGGCGAAAAATGAAGAACTCCAAGCCCAGCAAGAAGAGTTACAAGCGCAACAAGAGGAACTGCAGGCACAACAGCAGGAACTCGAAGAAGCACTTGAACTGACGATGCGAAATGAACAACACCTCCAATACCGCAATGATTTGACGGAAACACTGGCGGCGCGGGAAGCGTTGACGGCATATCCGGAGATCATTGAGAAGCTGATCACGATCACCGATTCAGAAATCGGTGCCCTTGTGTTCGTGGATGAGGGATCTGCGTATTCAATCGTGACACACGGAATGACGGAAGAACTGTCCGAACAATTATTAGGCAGTGATTTTTCGTTGTTGAAACGAGCTGACTCGCTGAAGAAAGCTGTCCATTCATCGAAACAAGTGGCCAGTAACCATCCGCTGCCGTATCCGTACTATATGTATGAGACGGCAGTGCCGATTCTTGATCCGGCGTCGGAGGAAGTGATTGCGTTTATCTATCTGGTTCGTTACCGGGATCAGTTTACGAACGAACAGATGCGGGATGTCATGTCCTTCTCACGGCAACTGTCGTTATCGCTTCTCCGCATGCGGTTATTTGACGAGATGAACCGGGAAAAAACAAAGACGGAACGGATTTTAGATTCGATTCGGGAAGCGGTCATCTACATCGAACCGGGGAAAGAGGACGTGTTCGTGAATCGTCCGCTGTATGATCTGTTCCCGGAACTCCAATTCGGGACGGCGAAAACAGAGACGCTTCAAGGCTGTCTGGATACGATCCATGCGGTCGTTGATGAACCCGAAGCCTTCTCCCGTTATGTAGAAGCTGTATTGCAGGGCGAAGTTCCAAAAGACAGCCTCCAGTTCTCGATTCGTGAACAAGTCGTTTTCATTCAATTTTATGTGGAGTCGATTGAAATAGAAGGGGTTCGAAAAGGAACGATGCTTGTCTTGCGGGACGTCACGAAAGAAACCGAGATGGATCGTTTGAAATCGGAGTTGGTTTCGACGGTTTCGCATGAATTGCGGACACCGTTATCATCGATTTACGGATTCACGGAATTGATGTTGAACCGGGACATCGATGTATCCCGACAAGACCGTTATTTAAAGACGATTCATTCTGAAACCGAGCGCTTGGCGAATTTGGTGAATGACTTCTTGGATGTCCAACGAATGGAATCCGGAACCCAGTCCTATCAAAAGGGATTGATTGATTTACGCCCGTTATTGGAAGAGACGACGCAATTTTATGCCGCGTCGACAGCGCAACATACGATTACATTTTATGCGCACGACGATGCCTCGTATCCTCTGATTGAAGCGGACGAAGAAAAGATGAAACAATTGATGAACAATCTGTTGAATAATGCGGTGAAATATTCTCCACTCGGCGGAAACATTGAAGTCGCACTCACCGTAGATCATCAATATGTTCAAATTGATGTTCGCGATGAAGGAATCGGGATTCCGAGCAACGCACTTGAGAAACTGTTCGAGAAGTTTTATCGAGTCGATAACTCAGACAGCCGAAAAATTGGCGGAACCGGTCTTGGACTGGCAATCTGTAAAGAAATCGTGGAAGGACACGGGGGGAACATTTCCGTCACGTCGATTGAAAAACGGGGAAGCACGTTTACCGTCAAACTGCCGCACATCGTCACGACATATGAAACAGTTTCTGACATGATCGATATCTCAGGAAAATAATGCTATATCTAGTGTGAAAAATCAGCTACGATATAGTAAGAAATTAAAAAAGGGGGAACTACAATGCCGATTACTGCATTTGTGCACACACACGTCTTATTATGGGTCTTACTGCTCGTTACATTTTTTGTCGCCTTTTCCATGTACAAGAACGGAAAAAGTGCTGCAAAAGGAATTCACATGGCGTTCCGTTTATTGCTGTTGTTGACGTTCGCAACCGGTCTTTATCTTTATATTCAAATCATGGGGGCTTCTGCTAATCCGGATGGTTTGTATCATGCGAAGATCACTGCCGGAATTTTAGTACTGGTACTGGGTGAGTTGACGCTTGTCCGTCTGAAAAAAGGGAAATCCTATTCCGGCTTCCTGCTTGGATTTGCTGCACTGGTCCTCGTGACGATTTTCCTCGGTTATTCTTTACCGTACGGAATGCAGTTCTTCTAAACTGAACAAATCGTCAGCGTGGAGCTGACTCCGACACACGTTTCGTCCAATTAGGGCGAAGCGTGTTTTTTTGTGGTTATAATCTGTTGTTATTTGGGAAAAGGGATATATTACGCAGTTGAGAGGGGAACGCTTGTGGCACAGTTGAAAGAATGGACAAAAGTTTTCCGGGCAAGAAAATGGATGAAACGAGCAGAACCTGTCTTACCTTTATGGCATGGATACATCGGATACAAGTATGGATTGTTTGACGTGTTGGGCTCGGGGGCAACACAAGCGGAAGCACAAATCCGTTTAAAACAACCACTGACGGCAGAAGCTTTGTCACGCTGGTTTGAAGTGGGGCTGGCTGTCGGACACTTGAAAAAGAAAGACCTGCGCTACACCGCAACACGCCATGTTTTACCTGAGTTATCGAAATCGGATGACCGGAGTATTGGCTTCATGTTATCAGAACTGATGGAATTGCATCTTCCGGCACTCTTCTCGTATCCAAAGTTCTTGGAAGATGGTCAACAAAAAACATTTGACGGCGAAGAGCACGGGGATATCGTCGCTGAGACGTCTGCCTTAGTGGAAACCGTCGCTTTTCCCGCCGTCCGACATATCATCCGGAATCAAAATGTGACCTCTTTACTGGATATCGGCTGTGCGTATGGCGGTTACTTACGCAAAATCCATGAAGCCTTGCCGGAACTCCGACTGGCCGGGATCGACATCGAGGAGTCTGTCATTGAAGAAGCAAAACGACGTGATACGACCGGGGAAATCGATTTTGTAGTCGGAGACATCAAGACATTTGAAGTCAAGGAAACCTATGACGGTGTCATGATGAATAACATTCTGTACTACTTCCCGAAAGAAGAACGCCTTCGTCTTCTGGAAGGGGTCCGTCGTTTCGTCAAAGATGCTGGAACCGTCATCTTGGTCACACCACTACGTGACAGTGAATACGGTGCACCGTTCTCCGCTGCCTTTAATGCATTCATGACCTTACATGAAAATCTCTATCCGTTACCAGGTAAGCAGGAATTAACGGAACAACTGCATGCTGCCGGTTTCGAAAATGTCTCGATTTCACCGTTTTTGAAAGAAGGAGCTTGGTATATTGTGACTGCAAACGCCACTTCCTAATGGAAGATTGGCGTTTTTACAGTTTTAACGCAGTTCAAATTTGTGGGGATGAGTATGTGATTAGTATAATAGTTAAAACGAATAGAGATAAAAAGGAGAGATTCGTGTGAAGCAGCGTGTAGCCGTTATTGGAGCAGGACCTGGAGGGCTCGCTTGTGCGATGTTGCTCGCGGGCAGAGGAGTAGACGTAACCGTATACGAAAAACAACCGATTGTGGGTGGGCGAACCTCTCGTGTACAAGTAGGCGAGTATCAATTTGACCGTGGACCTACTTTTTTAAATATGCCGCATATTTTAGAGAATCTATTTACGAGTATCGGATTGAAGATGAGTGATTATTTGGACTTAAAGGCGCTTGATCCGATGTATACGTTATATTTCAACGGTGGCAAAGAACACTTTACGATGACGACGGATCGTGATCGGATGAAACAGACGATCGAACAGCATTTTCCAGGGAACGGTGAAGGGTACGATCGTTTCATGGCAGAACAGGCGTTGAAACTCGGAAAATTGATGCCGATTTTGCAAACGAAACATGATAAGTTGACAGACTATCTGTCACCACGTGTCATTACCGCGCTTCCACGACTATCTCTGGGACGATCGTTGTACGATGTCTTGTCAGACTATTTCACAAGCGAAGAACTCAAATATGCCTTTACGTTTCAGGCGAAATATTTAGGCATGTCAGCATGGGAATGCCCGGGTGGATTTTCGATTTTGTCTTACATGGAACATGCCTATGGGGTCCATCACCCGATCGGCGGAATGAACCGCATTCCAGAAGCGATGAAACAGGCGATCGAAGAGCTCGGCGGGACTGTTCATCTGGAGACGGGAATCAGCGAATTGATCTTGGATGGAAAAGCAGCGGCCGGAGTCATTTTAGAGTCCGGAGAACACGTCCTATATGACGATGTTGTGGTCGGTGCCGATTTTGCCCATGCGATGAATCATCTTGTTCCGGAAGGTGTTCTGAAAAAATGGTCACGTCCGAAGATTGACCGTAAAAAATTCTCTTGTTCAACGTTCATGCTGTACTTAGGCGTCAATAAAACCTTTGATGCACCGCATCATACGATTTATTTTGCTGACGATTACGAGAAAAATGTGCGTGAGATGACGCAGACGCTCGAGTTATCGGAAGATTTTTCGTTTTATGTTCAAAATCCATCGGTGATCGATACGACACTTGCACCGGAAGGGAAATCCGCCTTGTATGTGTTGGTACCGGTCCCGAATAATTATTCTGAACTTGACTGGGCCATCGAAGGACCTAAATTACGTCGCCGTGTCCTCGATGCGCTCGAAGACCGTTCCCCGTACAAAGGTGTCGAAGCCGCAATCGAAGTTGAAGAAATGTTCACACCGGATGACTGGGAAGCAATGGGCGTACACCAAGGGGCAACCTTTAACCTGGGTCATCAATTGACACAGATGATGTATTTCAGACCACATAACCGTTTTGAAGAATTGGATCATGTCTATTTAGTAGGCGGGGGAACGCATCCCGGAAGCGGACTGCCGACGATTTTTGAGTCGGCCCGGATTACAGCCGACTTATTGACAAGTGAAGTAGGTGCTTTGAAATGAAGATTGGATTCGTTGGAGCAGGTGTCGGTACGTTACATGCCGCATTATTATTAACAAAACGTTATCCGGAAGTTGAAATCACGATTTTTGAGAAGGAAGCACGTGCTGGCGGCAGACTGACATCCGTTGATTTTCAGTCCGGCGGCCGGATCGATCAAGGTCCGACGATTGTATTGATGCCTGGGAAGCTACAGGAACAATTAAAAGAAGCGGGTCTCGAAGGGGTTGAACTGGAGCGGATTGATCCGTTGTATGATCTTCATTTCGACGACGGGACAGTCGTCACGAAACAAGCCGATGTCGTCGCTCAAGCAGTAGCGATTGAGCGCCAGTTTGGTGAAGGTCGTGGTTTTCAAGAATTTATGAATCAAAAAGCAAAGGATTATGACGTCAGCGTATCGAAATTTTTAGAGCGGAGTTATTTCCGCAAAACGGAATTGTTGCAACCGAGTATGTTAGCGCCACTTGTGAAAATGCATGCACTTGAGACGGCGCACGATCATTTGAAGCGTTATTTCAAAAGTAAGTATTTACGGATGGCTTACAGTTTTCCGACGTTTTACATCGGCGGAAATCCGTATACGACTCCTTCGATTTATGGATTGATTCCTTACCGCGAACAGGAGGAAGGTGTCTGGTATGTCAAAGGCGGTTACTTCTCCTTGGCGGAGCGGATGTATGAGGAACTGGTTCGACGGGGTGTGCGGTTCGAGTTTAACCAACCGGTCGAACGTGTAATGATTAGAGAAGGCCAAGCTAAAGGAGTGCTTGTCAACGGACAGGAACATCTGTATGACAGCGTCGTGTTGAATGGTGAGTTCCCGCTGATGGAATATTTGGTGGAAGGCAAGCAACCTAAACAATATGTCCCATCCGGCGGTACACTGTTATTGTACTTTAAGATAAAGGGAAAAGTGGATCTACCAGTGCATCGTTTCCTCATGCCAAGTGATCTTCAACCTTTGATGACATCAATCTTTAAAAAAGATGAGTTACCGGTGAACCCGGCGGTGTATCTGTTTAATCCGAGCAAGGTGGATGATACATTAACGGAAGCGGATGACAGTGTCGTTTACGCCCTGGTTCCATCACCACGCGGTTTTGACCGGGACCGGTACGAGGCGCATGGATTCATCGACCGGATTTTGGCCAAAATCGAGCAACATGTGCCCGGGTTCGAACAGCAGGTCATGGAAATGCAGATTCGAACACCTCAAGATGCACAAGAATTTGGATTATATGAGGGCGGAAGTTTTGGAATCGCACCAACGATTCGCCAATCTGCTGCCTTAAAGACACAAGCAAAACCATACGCTGATATTGAACGGTTATATGCAGTCGGCGCATCTGTCCATCCATGTGGAGGCGTTCCGATCGTCATGATGGGAGCGACATTACTTGTCAATCGAATGGAACAAGAGATGAGGTGGAAAAGTGGATACAGTGACGAACGCGTACGTAGTATGTGAACAAACGATTCAAAGCGGATCTAAAACATTTTATAAGGCCTTTTCCTTATTACCGAAGCAAGACCGGATGGCAGTGTATGCCATTTACACATTTTGTCGGTTCCTTGACGATACGGTAGATGAATCCGCCACACCAAAAGAAAGTTTAGCAGAATTTTTAGAAGAATTTCGTTTGTTCCGATCCGGTCAGTCAATTGAAAAACCGTTATGGATTGCTCTTTCAGATGTTTTTTCTCGATATGAAATGGATGAGACACCTTTTTTAGAGTTGGCAGAGGGCATGCGTTGGGACATTGAGAAAAATCGTTACCAGTCTTTAGAGGAAACGGAAAAGTACAGCTATTATGTCGCGAGTACGGTCGGTTTGATGTTACTGCCGATCCTTGCCCCCAACCAACCCGACTTACGTGAATCCGCGATTCAACTCGGCATTGCAATGCAACTGACGAACATTCTGCGTGATGTCGGGGAAGATGCAAAACGAGGACGCGTCTACTTGCCGAAGAACTGGATGGATGAGTACGGCGTAACGACCGAATCGTTATTAGCCGGCACACCGTCGGGCGATTTTGCCGGATTGTGGGAAGCATTGGCTTTAAGAGCCGAGCATCTGTACGATGCAGCAACGCCTTCGTTCGATCGATATCCGAAAGAGAGTCGTCGGGCATTGAAAGTAGCGGCCTTACTGTACCGTGGTATCCTGGATGCGGCACGCGATAATCAGTATGATGTCTTTACGAAACGTGCTTACGTCAGCCGGTGGCAAAAGATGAAGTTACTGGCTACGATCTGATTGCGATGTTGAAACTCCATAAAAAAAAGACCTTGGCGGGGACCAAGGTCTTTTTTTATGGAGTTTAGACCGGGGAGTCTAAACTTGATCTGTGTATGTGATTGGATACCGTATTCCAAACAAGACGGGTCTTGATCCACGGGGATGGATCGATTCGTAATTGAGCCGTCTGTAAACCAGTCGGGATGAGACGATCTAAGGGGGAACGTCGTAATTCATGCCGAAAGGGTTACGTTGGCAGTACCTCGAACAAGTGGGTCTTGCACGAACAATCACACGACAACAGATTGGTTAAGTTCCTAAACGCGTTTGACTCGGGGAAGTCACCATGCGCTTGATTGAGGATGTGGGGTCAATCACTACCTCTTGAACTCGAAGTAATCGTATCAAATCTAAGTTGTCCGTACAAGTAATTGATATGCAATTCACATAACGTTCACAGGGTGGAAGCAACCGCCGATACGATTCGTTCACTTGCCAGTTTTCCTGAAAGCGTCACCATTGGACTGCCACCACCGGGATGCGTTGATCCGCCGGCAAAAAACAAATTGTGAACATTCTTTGAACGGTTACTAGGACGCATGAATGCTCCGCGTGTACCGTTTGAAGAAAGACCGTATAACGAACCGTGATACGCCGAAAATTTTTGTTCGATATCCTGTGGTGTGATGCGTTGTTCGAAGACAACATCCTCCGTCACATCAATGCCGAACGTTTGCAAACGCCGGTTGATGATCTCGTCATACGTATCAAAATCAATGACAGATCCTTCGTGAGTCGCCGGAGCATTCACCAAAACAAATAAATTATCTCCAGCGAGCCCCATGTCCGGTGCTGTCACAGAAGAATTGGAAATATAAATGGTCGGTTCCTCCGCATAACGGTGTTGGGTAAACAATGCCTCGAACTCTGCTTCATAGTCGGATGAGAAGAACACGTTGTGGTGAGCGAGTCCCTCAATCCGACGGGAAAGTCCAATGCAACGGACGTAAGCTGAAATGGAAGGCTCCATCTGGGACGGTGTCGGATTTTTGAAGTCAGGTCGAATCGTCTCTGAGATCAGCCGTGGGTATTGAGTCAATAAATCGCCGTTTAAAACGATGAAATCGACGGACAGGTAATCGACATGATTCAATTCGATTTCCGTTGCCAGATGATTCGTGACTTCGATTTGTGTCACTTCTTCACCCAAACGGAAAACGACCCCCAATTCTTGAGCACGGCGGGCAAATCCTTCGGCGATCGCCGTATTTCCTCCACGCGTAAAATAGACACCGTCATTCAACTCGAGATGGGCGATGAGCCCAAATGTGGCAGGGGCCTGAAAAGGACTGCTTCCGATGTATGTGGCGTAACGATCCAATGCTTGAATCAATTGCGGATCCTTGAAGTATTTTTTGTGCAGTGCGTGTAATGATGTCAACGGGTGGACTTTTGCCATGTCACGCAACAACGAGAAGTTGAAGTAGGAGTCAATGTTGATAAAAAATTGCTGTTTAGCAATTTGGAACAAATGAGCGACTTCTTCCTGGTAACCTGTAATATCGTTTTTTGCCAACTGTCCATCGGTGAAGCGGTCGACTTCCGTTCGCATCGCTTCGCGACCGCTGGCAAATGTCAGCGAACGGCCATCCGGAAAATGGTTGACGGTGTGACGTGCTAATTTTTCAAAAGTAAAGTAATCATCTGGATTTGCACCAGATTCTAAGATGACGGATTGAAAGATTTCAGGCATTGTGATGGTATTTGGACCAAAATCAAAGCGGTGTCCGTCTGCAATGATTGGCATCATCTTTCCACCAATGTGTTCATTCCGTTCAATAACAGTAACTTTAAAACCTTTTGAAGCAAGGGAGATGGCAGCACTTAATCCACCTAGCCCGGCACCGATGACTGCAATATGTTTCATACCAAAAACGCCTCCTTAAGAATATGTCCGACCTTTCCAACTGATTTCCCTCTTCTTGAGTCTTCGAATCATCGCCGTTGCGAGAAGTGCGACATAGAGGATCGTCGCGACCGGATGCCAAAACCAAGCATGGGAAATCCGGGCATTCCGATCAATCCTGTACCGGGCCAACATAAGCAGGCAAAATGCCCCGATTGTCCACACCGATGGGAAAAGTAACATCAGCGGCAGGACACAAGCTTGCACCAAATAAAAGAGAAGAAAGTAACTGCCGATCAAGTAGGAATCATTCATGCCACGAAAGACATTTTTCAAGAAACCTTGCCAGACATCACGATTGGTCGCATACATGTCACAGCTGACATAAGGCGCCACATGGACGAGGGTCGTCGTGAATCCATGTTGTTTAAAGGTCCGACAGAGTTCCAAATCATCGACGAGCGCCATTTGAATCGCCTGGTGACCACCGACTTGCTCGTATGCCTGACGCTCAACAAGAACAACCATCCCGTTCGCCGCGGCAAACGCAGGATGTTTGACTTTCCGAAAGGCAATCGGTAGATGCTGGGCAATTAACACATGTTGCATCGGAATCAGGCATTTGCCTAAAAACGTCGGGACGGGAAACGACGGGAAGCCGGATAAAAAGACAGCCCGTTCCTGTAGCATCGTCGCGTACAGACGGGGAATCGTATCTGCTGTCAAGGTGATGTCAGCGTCTAAAAATAACAAGTACTCCTCTTTTGATGCTAAAGCAAGCTGATGGCAGGCGTGGACTTTTCCAGCCCAACCGGTCGGCAGATCGATTCCGTCAATCATCGTAAACCGGTCATCGTTTCCAATCTGTTCGATCAGTAAATCGCGTGTCTTATCTGTTGAACGATCTTCATATAAGTAAACCTGTACGTTGGGGTGAAGTGCTTGTTTAAGGGACGTCATTAATTTGACGACGTTCCGCTCTTCGTTTCGAAGCGGAATGCACACCGCAAGACTCTGCGGTGCAACGGGCTTCGACAGTTTTGGTAAAAAAGCCAGATTGAGGAACGTGTAAAGACAGACGAAAGTAGAAAAGATGAACATCACAATAATCATTTTCGGATCGCCTGTAACCACTGTTCGGTCTTGACCGGCAACGGTTCCTTTCGTTCAGTCAACAGTTGATACGCTGACGTCCGTTCCTGAATGGCATCGGAGCGGACATCGTCATAGAGTGCAGTCATCGCCTCCGTTAAGTATTGCATCTGCACTGAGGACCGGTCGTCGGGCAATTGAATCTTTCGCGTTCGGATGTAGACGTCCGGTTGTTGCTCGTGACCAAACGAATAATAAAACGAAAACAACGAAATCGACGGAGCCGTTTTTGCTAAATGGGTGGCGCCGCTGCTTAACTGGAGCGGACGTTCTTCTTGATGCCGTTCTTCGCCTTGCGGAAACATCCAGACGCTGCTGCCGTTTGCCAGTTGATCCTTCGCATATTGTAGACTCTGCTTGATTTCCTTATACGAGCTGCGATCAATCGAAAATCCACCGAGCCGGGTGAAAAACGGGAAACGGGCCAATCCTTGTTGATCAATCATGACGTAAGGATCATGACGCAGCATCGTCTGGTCGAGATGGAATAAAATCATGCCGTCCCACCAAGAACCATGCGTTGCGAGCATCAAACCGGGGGTCGGTAAATCATCCGCCCGATACAAAATACGATGAAATTGTTTTCGGATCAACCGCTCTTTGACGTAAAGGTGAAAGGCTTGTTCAGCTAATTTGTTTTTGTTTGCCTTTTGCAAGCGGAACACCTCCTTGTGTGAGCCAATACGTGACACCCGCCAGAAGACTGATCAGCGTGACGCCATAAAGTCCTGCGACACCTGCCGTCAGACCGAACAACGCATGGAGCATCAAAAATAGGTACTGATTGTTTCGTTCAAGTGCTGTAATCGTGACCTGTTGTTCGAACCGAGCAATCAAGAGGGAGAAGAAAAGTGCCGTTCCGTACCAACCGAAAAAGTTTTGGGTCGGAATGTCATAATACAACCCGCCATCTTGCCAAATCCAATACGATTTAACGTTTGCGGCAACAGGATCGATTGCTAAATCCAACCAAACGGCAAACAGCGGAACCAAGATCACCGTATTGTAGCGAAACGGAAACCGGCGTGAGAAGGCAAGACTGGCACCCATGACGGATAACCAGGCGGCACCGATCGTGATGGGTACACCAAGTAATTGAACACCGAAGTCCGCTTCATACGCATATGTACCGAATGGCCAACCGGTATGCACCCCGATCGATTCGATTGCGATGGAGCCAAAAAAGATGACGGGAATGATGAAACGGCCTTTTGGAACGACATCCCAAAAATAAAGCGCGGCGTATAGACCGGAGGCAAATAAAAAGACCGCATTGGCCCACTCGAGCCAAGGTGGAAGGATCGAAAAGCCGACTAGAATCAAACCGATGACAAACCAAATCGTAAAAAATAACCAGAGACGCTTTTGAAAAACATTCATCATGTGTGTACCTCCATGTCCATATATTCTGATACAAGTATACCTGTACAAAAGGGAAACGAGCCAGAAATGAGATGTGATTCCAACAGACGGCAAAAAAATACCCCATAGAAATTGGATTTTTATGTCCAATCTCTATGGGGCAGTTCAGGAAGTCGTCTGTTTTTAACTGGTTTGATGATTTTTTTGTTTTTTCTTCTTGATGAAAGAAAACAGCAGGAATGCAACGTAGAGAGGAACGGCGACGAACCAAAACGTCGACCACTCATTGCTTCGCGCAATCATGACATAAGTAACATACAGCAACGTAAAGGTAATGACAAACGTATGTCGTGGAACCGGAATGTCTTTGAAACTTGGAATCTTCACACGACTGACCATCAGGAATGCGAGTGCGGTAAACACAAGCGGCACCATCAAGTCATTCATCCGTCCACTGAACAGCGTCACGACGGCTAAAATGCCTCCCGCTGCCGTGATCGGGACACCGGAAAAATAAGCAGAGGCCACATTCGTTGCTGAGAGGTTAAAGCGTGCTAAGCGAAATGCTCCAAACAAAGGAAATAACGCGGCAATCAATAAACCAATCTCTCCAAAATCATAAAAATAAGTGTAATAAGCCATCATAGCGGGGGCGACACCAAACGTCACGACATCGGCAAGCGAGTCCAGTTCTTTTCCGAAATCACCTGCGACGCCGAGCATACGGGCGATACGACCGTCCAGACTATCGAGCATCATCGCGATGACAATCAATAATGTCGCATTTTGAAAATCGCCTCGAGCAGCCATGACAATGGCAAGAAAACCACAGTATAAATTTCCGAACGTAAAGAGGTTCGGAATCGAGTTACGTACACGTTCTTTCCACAAAATGATTCCTCCTGCCACATCTTCGATACTAACCATCATATCATAAATTTCCAGTACGTATCAGCGGTTCGTGAAGAGAATCCCGTTCGTGAATGTTAAAAAATCATCAGGAGCCAGTTTGATTTGAAAGCCGCGTTTACCTGCAGAAATGATCATGAATGGTTGACCGGTCACTTGATCCGATAGGAGAACAGGAAATTTTTTTTTCGCACCAATCGGGGCGACACCTCCTCGGATGTACCCCGTTAGCTTTTTTAAATCGTTCATTGGCACCAGTTGGACTTTCTTAGTGGAAAGCGCCAGTGCGGCCGCCTTCAAATTTAATTCTTCTTCTCCGGATATGACAGCAAATACGTGCTGTTTTTGATCAGTTTCTAAAACAAGGGTTTTAAAAATGCTGGAAAGGGGGTAATTAATCTTTCTAGCCACATTTTGAGCGGATAAATCCTGTTCATCCACAGGATACGAAAGCAGATCGAATGCAATATCAGACTGCTTCAGAAGTCTTGCGACGTTCGTTTGGCTCATGTTGTTCTCCTTTAACGACAGCGTATTGTGCCCATTTGCGGCTGTTCCAGCGTTTTAAGGCAAAGAGTCCACGGAACCATTCGTCAGCAGAGAAGGCAATCCAGATTCCGAGTAAGCCCAGTCCGAACTGAAGTCCGAGTGTATAACTGAGGACAACTGCAATTCCCCACATGGAGAGAATGCCGATCGCTACTGGGAAGCGGACATCACCAGCTGATTTTAACGTACCCATGAGCACGATATTCATCGCACGACCCGGTTCAAGAATGACGCTTGCCCAAAGCAATGGAATACCGATGGCGATGATCTCAGGGCTTGATGTGAAGAGTGACATAATCGACGTTCCGAATGAAGCGAGAGCGACGGCCGAGACAAAACTTGCAAAAACAGCGATTTTTAATGTTTTTAACGCACGTTTGTGAGCAGCTTTGAATTGTTGCGCCCCTACTTGACGGGCGACAAGCAATTGAGTTCCTTGGGCAATGGCCAAAGTAAATAAGAAACAAAGCATCGTGATGTTCGAGACATAGACACGTGCCGATAAAGCAGCTTCTCCGATAGTCGCAATGAATCCCGTGATGATCAGTTGGGAAAATTGATACGATACCCCTTCACCAGCGGATGGGATACCGATGTTCATGATACTTTTGATATCACGACGATTAATCTGAATCAAATCTTTTAGTTTAAACCGTAAAGACAGTTTCCGGTAGACAACGAAAAACAGGAGAACAACGGCGACGGTCCGAGCAACGACGATGGACCAGGCGACACCAGCGACACCGAGGACCGGGATTCCAAATAATCCGAGAACGGCGATTACATTTCCAAATGCGCTGACGAAGTTCATTAAAAGTGTGACGTACATAGCATTTTTCGTAAAACCATGGCTTCTTAAGATAGCTCCAAGCGTAAGCGAGATCGCTTCTAAAAATAAGAAGAGACCAACAATCTTTAAGAAGGTTTCGCCATACATGAGTGTTTTTCCTTCTAATGAGAAAAAGCCAAGTAATTGTGTGCCGAACAAAGCGACAAGAACAGAAATGATTAACCCGATGTATAAGTTAATTGAAAAAGCAGAGCGTGCGGTTTGTCGTGCGTCCTGAACGCGTTTTGCTCCGAGATACTGACCAATGATGATCGTTGCACCAACAGAAGTAATGTTAAATAGAATAATGAAAATGTTGAGCACCTGATTCGACACACCAACGGCAGCGGCTGCGCTGTCCGAGTAGTAACTGAGGATCAACGTAGCGATAATCCCTAGACTCATATGGAGTGCGATTTCAATAAATAGTGGCCAAGTAATTTGGAATAATGATTGTTGTTTAACAGTTTTCATAAATTAAATTCCCCTTTAAGTCCTTAAAACGTTTTGTCTTTCTGTATCTTTTGGAAACTATACGCCTTCAATTTTCATAATGAAAGAGCAAAAGGTACGCTTTCATGAAAAAAAGGTCATTTAAAAGGATTTTCATAAAACATCACGAATACATCATAATGAATGAATGTTCATTTTTGAAAGGGAGGGGAATAGGATGAAACGCGAAGTCGATTATCAGGTAAAAGAGCAGGTTGCAACGATTACCTTGTCACGCCCAGAACGATTAAATGCACTCACATCCACACTGTTAACCGAATTAGTGGAAGCAGTGGAAGAAGCAAATCAAGATGAGGCGGTTCGGGTCATTGTGTTGACCGGAGAAGGACGTGGTTTTTGTGCGGGTCAAGATTTGAAAACCGTTCAACCCGGTATGGATCATGGGGAGTATTTAAAGCAATACTATCATCCGGTTATCCGAGCAATTGCGACAACGAACAAACCGACTGTTGCCGCAATCAACGGTGTCGCCGCGGGGGCGGGGTTATCTTTGACGTTGGCGTGTGATTTTCGGATTGTCCGGGCAGATGCCAAACTATCGTTGGGATTCATCAACATCGGTTTAGTACCCGATGCAGGGGCACCATATTTCCTGCCGAGATTGATTGGTTCTGCCAAAGCACTGGAACTGGCGTTATTAGGGGATACAATTACGGCAGAGCAAGCGCTTGACTATCATTTAGTGACAAAAGTCGTTGAAGCTGAATCGTTTGAGCAGGAAGTGTCTGCATTTGCGGAACTCCTGTCACAACGTCCGACCAAAGTCATCGGATACATTAAACAATTACAGGCTGCGAGTTCCGAGTCGACGTTGGACGATATGCTGGCACAGGAAATCATCTATCAATCACGTGCCGGAAAAACCGAGGATCATCAGCAAGCCGTTCAAGCCTTTATCGAGAAAAAAGCCCCCGTTTTCGTCGGGAGATAATGTAACGTCTTAGAGGCATATGTATAAACAGAAGGGACCTTTCGATTCGAAAGGTCCCTTCTGTTGCAAGTTAATGCATTTTTTGTTTGATTTTTTGAGCGGTTGCGTGCGTCCGGTCGGTTAGTGTAGTGGAAATCCGGAACAACAGGATTCCGAGGAAGGCTGATACGAAGATATACAGTCCTGTTAAAGTGGCGAACGCGCCACTCGCTAATGTAATGAATAAAATTGAAAATTCTCCGCGGGGTCCTAAACAGAACCCTGATTCAATCGCATGATAGTTGGAAAGACCAAACGATCGTCCACCGAAAAAGCCAACCAAGAATTTAGAAAGTAATCCCCAAACGACAAGGGCAAAGAAAAACCAATCGAGTGGTAATCCTTCCGTCAGTTCAAATGACATCCCGAACGAAATAAAGAATAAGGGCAACAGTAGATCTTGAAACGGTGTTACCAGACGTTTTAAATATCTGGTCTCTTTTATTTCAGTCAACAAAATTCCGACAATGAAAGCACCAAGTACCTCCGATAAACCAAACATGATCCCAATCCCGGAAAACGTCAAAATCAACCCGATGATCCCGATTCCGGCGTCGGGATGCCGATACAGGGAATCGACAATCTTGTTTTGTTTACGAATGAATACCGTCAGAAAAATCAATGCACTAAACAAGAACAAAAATCCGATGAAAATTGTCCCGACTTTCATCAAGGTGAACTCTTGTGTACCGAGAACGAATGGAGCAGTCGTCAACAAGAGCGGGGCTGCCAAATCCTCAAAAATCAGCAAGGACAAGACGAACTTATTTACATCCTTATGTTTATCCGGTTCGCGATCGAGCAGGCGCGCCGAGATGGAAGAACTTGTGGCGTACAGGACACAACCGATTAAAAAAGCTTCCGGGACGGAAAAACCGAATGCCAACGTCAACAGGAAGGTGCCACCAAACGATAAAACCAAGTCAATCAAACCGGCTTTCCACACGTTGCGGAACTGAATCATCAAATCGGCAACAGAAAACTTCAAGCCCAGTAAGAAAAACAGGACAATGATACCGGCTTCTCCACCAAGTTTGAGTTCTTCGGGAAGATCGTAGGAAAAACCGAGTCCGATCCCGATCAAGATGAACGCCAAAATACTCGGAAGGTGGAATCGTTCGCTGAGGTAACTGACAGCGAATAGACCAATTAGAACGAGTCCAGCATAAAAAAATAGTTCCATGAGAGAGTTGTCCCTCCTTTCTATCCTCTTTACCCTAAAAATCAGTAAATTAGGGGAATGTCATCAAAATAATAAAAACGGTATCTTTCGCAGACTGGCGAAAGATACCGTTTGTAATTAAATGACTTGAACGATGGTCCCTGTAAATGGTGCAAGTGTCACATCCAACGAAAGGAGAGGGGTGTTTGAGAACAGATCCATTCCTTGACCGGCTTCTGGAGCGGCAATCGTCACTTGGCGATTCGAATTGTTGAAGTAGACGTAGTAAGTTCCATCTTGACTGATGCGTCGCATGACAATGGTGTTAGTTGCATCGTCAGCATGTACAAATGAGATATGTCCTTGATTAGCAAGCGTTTTATGACGGCTACGCAAATGAAGTAAATGTTTTGTATACATCAACAGATTCAAGTCCTGCTCGGCAGGATCCCACGGCATACATTTACGGCAGCCTGGATCTTGATCGCCGTCGAGTCCGATCTCGTCACCGTAGTAAATGACGGGACTACCAGAGAACGTCAACATCGATAACAATAGCAACCGCATCTTATTTTTATCATGACCCGCCCGTGTTAATGCCCGTGGCGTATCGTGTGAACCAATCAGATTAAACGTCACTTCGTTGACATTCATCGTGTTGGAAAACAAGACGTGTGACATCTCGTTTGCGTAAGCCGAGGCTGATGTTTTGTCGAGTGCAAAGAAGTTCAGGGCTGCATTCGTGAACGGATAGTTCATGACCGCATCGAACTGATCGCCAAGCAACCATTCTTGTGAATCGTGCCAAATCTCCCCAAGAATGTACGTATCCGGGTTAACTTCTTTGACGACGTTTCGGAAATCACGCCAAAAAGCATGATCCACTTCGTTCGCAACATCGAGACGCCAACCGTCAATGCCGAATTCCTCGACCCAGTAACGGGCGACATGAAGCAAGTAGGCTTTTACTTCCGGATTTTCCGTGTTGAACTTCGGCATCTCCGGTACAAAGGCGAACGTATCGTAGTTTGGCATCGGTTCCGTCACGAGCGGGAAGTTACGCAAGTGGAACCAATCTTTATAGGAAGAATTGCTTCCGTGTTCCCGAATATCAGCAAACGCCTTGTGGTGGAAACCGGCATGGTTGAAGACCGCATCAAGCATAATCCGGATACCTTTTTCATGAAGCAGATCCACCATTTCCTTGAACTTTTCTTTGGTCCCGAATTGGGGATCGATTTCAAGATAATCAATCGTGTCGTATTTATGATTTGATTTGGCTTCAAAGATCGGACAGAAGTAGATGCCGGTGATGCCCAGGTCAACCAGGTAATCAATCTGATCGATCACCCCTTGGAAATCACCGCCGAAAAGATTGGTTGTCGTAGGTGCAGCACTATTCCAAGGTAGTGTTCCGGCAGGATCGTTAGAAGAATCCCCGTTGGCAAAACGATCCGGGAAAATCTGATACCAGACTGTATCTTGGACCCAGTCCGGTGCATGGAACACATCAATTTTATTTAAGTAAGGTACACAGAAATAATAACCTGTATCATCCAAAGGTTTTTCATCAAACCAGCCACGCTCGGTAAAGACAAGACTGGAACTCCCGTCATGGAGACGGAATCCGTAGCGCAGTCGACGAAAAGGAGGGACAACATCGATGAACCAATAGTCATACAGTTCATCCGAACCACTTCGTTTCATCGGTGTTTCAAACGTATTCCAGTAGTTGGCTTTAGACGGATCAAAATTCCAGTCGGCATCGTCTGGATTTTCAGTGTGCCAGTCATAGGGGTCTCCCCAGATGAGTTCGACATGATCAACATCATTTTTTTTCGTTTGGAGACGGATATGGATGGTTTTCTCGTCATATTTGTAGACGAATGGAGACATGGCGCGGTGGAAAACAGCTTCTTTCAGCATTTTGGTCACTCCCTTAGTGCAATCGCTTGCATTCTAATGTAATAGTCCTCGACCTAAGAATAGTGAAGCGCTTTCTTAAAGTCAATTGAGAATTCGAGAAAATCCGGACAATCAAACATTAGCGTCTATTTCAGTGCAATCGATTGCACCTATTTGTGCAAAAGAGTTAAATGTAAACGTTTTCTTTTTAAAATGATTTTATTAAGAGGTCGAATCCGTTTTTAAAAATAGTTTTTTAAAATCTTTTTGAAATGTAAGAAAATATTTGAAGAAAAGGACTTGTCAAAAGGATTTTAGATTGTATAATAAAAATGTAAAGGTGATGCAAACGTTTTCATAAAACGCTTACAACCGCTCGGTTGTTATCACGGGAAAATGGTTGTGCCTTTATGCAAACGTTGTGCATCAGAACTTATCATTCGTAAGTTAACTTGGGGAGGAATTTTCAATCATGGAAATCAAAAAATTAGTAGCAGGTCTTTCAGTATCTGTCATGGCAGTCGGCGCGCTTGCAGCATGTGGTGGCGGCACGGATTCAGGTTCTTCAGACACAAGTTCAGAAGGCGGAAACAAACCGGATAAAATTGTAATTTGGGAAGATACAGAAAAAGCAGAGACGACAAAAGCTGCTGCTAAAGCGTTCGAAGAAAAAGAAGGCGTCAAAGTTGAAGTCAAAGAAGTTAAAATGACGGATCAACAAAAGAAAGTCGCTCTTGATGGCCCGGCTGGTAAAGGTCCGGATATCATCCTTCTTCCACATGACCAAATTGGAACAGTTGTTGACCAAGGGTTGATTGCTGAACTCAAAGACGGCGAAAAAGCACTTGAGCCTTTCATCGATACAGCAAAATCAGCAGTTACATTTGATGGAAAAGTTTACGGATATCCAAAAGCTGTTGAAACACCAATCCTTCTTTTCAACAAAGATGAGTTAAAAGAAGCACCGGCTTCAATGGATGATTTGTATAAAGTATCAACAGAACAGAAAAAAGACGGTAAGTACGGTTTCCTCGCACTTTGGGATAACTTCTACTTTGCACACGGTCCAATCGGTGGATACGGTGGATATGTCTTTAAAGATAACGGTGGAAAACTTGATCCTGCAGACATCGGTCTCAACAACGAGGGTGCTGTCGAAGGAATGGATTACATCGGTAAATGGTACAAAGAGGGTCTCTTCCCGAAAGGTTTGATCGGCGGTGGCGGTGGTCAAGCAATGGACCAATTGTTCGGTGACAAGAAAGCAGTCGCAGTCATGAACGGACCATGGGCTGTCGCAAGCTACAAAGAAAAAGGCATCAACTTAGGAGCAGCAGCTCTTCCAAAGCTTCCTAACGGCGAAGCAATTAAAACATTCGTAGGTGTTAAGACATATGCCGTTTCAGCATACTCGGAAAACGCAGAGTGGGCAGAGAAGTTCCTCGCGTCATTGACTGGCGAAGAGAATGCGAAAGCAATGTTTGAAAAATACAATGAGATTCCACCAGTAACAGCACTTCAAGAAGATGCAACAATCAAAGACAACGAAGTCGCAGCAGCTGTCTTCGCACAGTCTAAAGATGGTGTTCCAATGCCGAACATCGCTGAGATGGGTCAAGTTTGGGAGCCAATGGCAGCAGCACTTCAGCTCGTTGCAACAGACAAACAAGATGCACAAAAATCAGCTGACGATGCAGTCAAACAAATCAAGCAACAAATCGAAGCAAACAATCAGTAAGCAACTGAATGCATGATACAGAATTAAAGAAAGGGGGATCTTGGATTCCCCCTTATCTTTATGGTTGGAAGAGAAGCCTGAGGTCAGACATGACCTTTGGAAAGGAGAACAGACGATGGCTGCCATTGCTACACCTAAACCGACAAAATCACCAGAGCCTACAACGAATCACCGAACGATTGCGGCGGTGATGTCGATCGTTCCTGGATTGGGGCAACTGTACAACAAACAATTTTTAAAAGGTGCGACATTTTTCATCGTCGTCCTGTCATATTTTTTAGTCAATTTTGAACTGTTTTTTAAAGGCGCTGGGAATGGTCCGGGAGATCGCGGGGCGATCTGGGGATTGATTACACTCGGTGAGGTAGCAGGCGTAAGGGGGGATCACTCGATCTTCTTGATGGTCGAGGGAATCATTGCGTTGATTCTGCTTGTGTTTGGTATCGCCATTTACGTCTGGAACTTTATCGATGCGTATCGAATCGGTAAACTGCGGGATATGGCATTAGAAGTACCATCTTTGAAAATGCAATTGCGTAACTTCCGTGACAACGGATTCCCGTACGCGATGTTGATTCCATCGTTGGTATTGCTCGTCTTCACAGTTGTTTTACCGTTGATTTTCACATTTTTAATTGCGTTTACGAACTACAAGTTCAATAACTCACCACCGGCGAAACTCGTCGACTGGATTGGGATTCAAAACTTCTTGAACATCTTTACCGTCGACATCTTCCGTGACACGTTCGTCAGTGTTTTAGGTTGGACACTTGTCTGGACGGTCGCTTCGACAACAGGTGTCATCGCGATTGGAATTGGTCTTGCTGTCCTGTTGAATCAAAAAGGATTAAAAGGAAAACGTTTCTTCCGTTCGATTTTGATCCTATCGTGGGCAGTACCGGCATTCATCACGATTTTGATTTTCCGTTCGATGTTTAATGAGACGTTTGGTGTCTTTAATACGACATTGCTACCGGCAATCGGAATCAACGGCGGTGCCGAATGGATGACGGATCCGACGTATACGAAGCTTGCCTTGATCGGCATACAGTGGTGGCTCGGATTCCCGTACATCATGACATTGACGACAGGGATCTTGCAGTCGATTCCGGAAGATCTATATGAAGCAGCAACGATTGACGGTGCGACGTCGGGCGAGAAGTTCCGCTTGATCACATTACCGATGATTTTGTTTGCGACAGCACCGATCTTAATCACGCAATATACGTTTAACTTCAACAACTTCAACATCATCTATCTCTTTAACAACGGGGGACCGGCTGTTCCGGGTCAATCGGCTGGCGGAACGGATATCCTGATCTCCTGGATTTACAAACTGTCGCTCGGTTCGAATCCGCAATATGGATTTGCCGCCGCGATTACGCTCGTGTTGTCGTTCTTTATCATGACGATTGCCGTCATTCAGTTTAAACGTTCAAAATCATTCAAAGATGAGGATATGATCTAATGAGAAAACAAAACCGAATCAATATGGCGTTGTCATACCTCATTTTGACGATCGCCTCGATAATTATCGTGTATCCACTGCTATGGGTTGTCGGGACATCACTGAACCCTGGGAAAAGCATCACTTCTGATATCTTCCCAAGCAATCCGACATTGATCCATTACTTTGACTTATTTGATGCGACACAAACGGATTACGGTATGTGGTAT
Organism: Exiguobacterium sp. s192; assembly: GCF_018618795.1. Lineage (NCBI taxonomy): Bacteria > Bacillati > Bacillota > Bacilli > Caryophanales > Exiguobacterium > Exiguobacterium sp. s192. Next base: position 95,771 of record NZ_JACSMS010000002.1, read on the forward strand.
CTAAACACCATCAAAATCGCTGTAATTACGATGGTCGTCTCAGTGGCATTGATCACGTTGACGGGTTACATTTTTTCACGGTACCGGTTCGTTGGCCGGAAAAATTCACTGATCTTGTTCCTCGTGCTGCAAATGGTGCCACAATTCGTTGCCATCATCGCGATCTACGTCTTGTTGAACATGTTGCAACTGTTTGATACGCATTTGGCATTGATTCTCCTGTACGCAGGTGGCGCGATTCCGATGAATACGTATCTTGCAAAAGGATATTTTGATACAATACCAAAGGAACTAGATGAAGCGGCACGGATGGATGGAGCAGGACATCTTCGGATCTTCTGGCAGATCATTCTTCCACTCGCTAAACCAATGGTCGCGGTTATCGCCTTGTTTAACTTCATGGCACCATTCAACGATTTCATCTTGGCCTCACTTGTTCTCCGTTCACCGGAGAAACAGACGTTAGCCGTTGGACTCTACAACATGGTCTCAGAGCAATTCGATAACAACTTCACATTGTTTGCGGCAGGTGCCGTATTATCAGCAGTACCAATCGTTCTTCTGTTCTTCGCTTTCCAGCGCTTCTTCGTGTCTGGATTGACGGCAGGCGGAACGAAAGGTTAATCAATCAAGGGGGAATCAGCGGCATGAGACGAGGCGTGATGCTTCTCCTCTTGCCGCTTCTCTTGTCTATCGGGACTTTTCCGCAGACGAGTGAAGCAGCAGAGTGGGAAAAAGAACGGATGTACTTCATCATGGTCGACCGGTTTGAAAACGGTGACCCAAGTAACGATTTAGAAGCCAATCCAGAGGATCCAAAAGCCTTTCAAGGCGGGGATTTGGCGGGCGTCACCAAACGGCTTGACTACATCAAAGATCAAGGATTCACATCGATTTGGCTGACACCGGTCTTTAAGAATCGACCGAACGGCTATCATGGGTACTGGACAGAGGATTACTACAAGATTGATCCACATTTCGGCACGAAAGAAGAATTCAAGACGCTGGTGAAGGAAGCGCATGAGCGCGACCTCAAAGTGGTATTGGATCTGGTCGTCAATCACCTCGGTCCAAATCATCCGCTCGTGGAGGAAAAACCGGATTGGTTCCATAAAGAACAAACCATCATGAACTGGAACAACCAAGCGGAAGTAGAGAACAACTGGCTGTTTGATTTACCGGACTTCAACACGGAAAACGAAGAAGTCGTCAAGTACTTAATTGATGTCGCGAAATATTGGGTCGATGAAACGGGGATTGACGGTTACCGTCTCGATACCGTCCGTCATATCCCACCCGCTTTTTGGGAAAAGTTCATTCCAGCCGTCAAACAAGACCATCCGGATCTGTTTTTACTCGGAGAGGTTTTTGACGGAGATCCGCGGAAAATTGCGACGTATTCCAAATTAGGATTTGATTCGGTCACGAACTTTCCATTTTATTACGGGATAAAAGATCAGTTCGCTCGAAAAAATGGTTCAGCGGAAGAACTGGATTCAGTTTATAATCGAGATACTACGTTTAACCCGAAAGCGATGTCTTTAGCAAACTTCGTCGACAATCATGATTTAAAGCGTTTTATCACGGAAGCCAAAATCGGCGGAACCGAGGATGAAGAACGTCAATTGCGTTTAGCCTTGTTTGCACTCTATGCAGCACCAGGCATGCCGATCGTCTATCAGGGGACGGAAGTGGCGATGCCGGGCGGCGATGATCCCGGAAACCGGATGATGATGGAGTTTGAGAAAAATGACAAGATGCAGGAGTATGTCCAGACCTTAAATAAGATGCGGAGTGACTATCCGGCTTTTGAGACAGGGAAACAGCGAATGGTTGCCAAGACGGATCATATGGCTGTCTACGAACGGAAAGTCAAAGACCAAACCGTTCTCTATGCCATCAACTTAGGGGAAAAGAAAACGACATTACGGGTCAAAGCATCAGAAATCGGTGACGATCAGCGGTTGCGGGGATTACTTTTTTCTGATGTCGTTCGACAAGACGGGGACGCGTATGAAGTGACGCTAGATGCAAATAGTGCCAACGGATATGTGATTGAACGCTCGCAAGTGAATTGGATGTCACTCGTTGCGATTGGATCAATTGCTCCGATTCTTGCCTTAATCATTTTATTTATGCATCGAAGACGGCTCAACCGGTCGAAGGAAACACACTAAAATACATTTGTAGGGAAATGATGAGGTGAAAGGCATGCAAGTAACCATTAAGGACGTCGCAAGGGAAGCAAATGTTGCGCCATCGACTGTATCGCGTGTAATCGCCAACAGTCCACGCATCAGTCAAAAAACGAAAGAACGTGTCCGTCAAGCGATGGAAGAACTCGGGTACTATCCGAATGTGCACGCACGGAGTCTGGCGAATCGGACAACACAGGCAATTGGACTCGTCATGCCAAGCGCGGCGACGAAAACGCTCCAGAATCCATTTTTTTCGGAAGTGATCCGGGGAATCAGCACGAAAGCGCATCAAAACGGCTATTCCTTGTATATGACGACGGGAGTGTCGGAAGAAGAGGTCTACGAAGGAGTCGTCTCGATGGTTCAGGGTCGTCGCGTCGATGGTGTCGTCGTCTTGTATTCGCGGACGGATGATAAAGTTGTCCAGTTTTTGCAGGATTCTAATTTTCCGTTCGTTGTGGTCGGGAAACCGTTCAGTGATTCGTCACACGTCACGTATGTCGATACAGACAATTACCTCGCGGGACGCGAAGTCACGAAATATTTACATCAACTCGGGCATGAATGTATTGCTTTCGTCGGAGGCGCACAAGATCTTGCCGTGACGCAGGAACGTGTCGGCGGTTATAAGACGGCGTTGATGGAAGAGGGGATTCCGATTCATGAACCGTATATCGTCAGTGCTCCGTTTATGACGACCGGTGGAGCAGACGCGGTCAAACGGCTGATGTCGCTTGAGCATCCGCCAACCGCTGTCGTCGTCAGTGATGACATGATGGCGCTTGGTGTCATGAGCACGTTGAATGAAATGGAAATCAGTGTGCCGGACCAGATGGCCGTCGTCAGTTTCAACAACCTATTCATTGCCGAATTCTCAAGTCCACCGTTGACTTCAGTTGAAATCAATATCTTTGGTTTAGGTTTTGAAGCGACGAACTGTCTGATTGAACAGATGAACGAAGAGGCGACACCATATGGAAAACGTGTAATCGTGCCTCATTATCTGGTGGTTCGTCAGTCATGCGGCGGCACCGCCAAATAAACAGAGACTATTGATTGTACACCACTCCTTCCGTTCGGAGAGTGGTGTTTTTTTTATCGTAAAATTACAGTCAGCAGATGGAGGCAGTCAAAACGAAGCCGGATTCAGAAAAAGAATTTTATTTTCGTGCAAACGATTGCATTAGTAGTTTTTATGTGTAAAATAAAGAATGTAGAGAATAATAAAACGCTTACAAACGATGCTTGTGCGTCCGGTGATTAAGAATAAAGGAGCGACTTAAAATGAAACGATTGTTTGATATTAATGAATGGAAGATTACGGAACAAGGATTCCACCCGGAAGATAACCGTCTGGCAGAATCGATGACGTCGATCGGAAACGGTCATATGGGAATGCGCGGAAACTTTGAAGAGGATTACTCGGGCGATACGCATCAGGGGATGTATGTCGCAGGTGTCTACTATCCGGATAAGACACGTGTCGGTTGGTGGAAAAACGGCTATCCGGAATACTTCGCAAAAGTCTTGAACGCTGTCAACATCATGGGACTTCGTGTTTCCATCAATGGAAAAAACGTTGATTTGAACGAGTGGGAAGTCGTAGATTTTAAACGTGAACTTGATATGCAACATGGTGTCCTCACCCGGACGATGTTGATCAGAAATGGTGTTGAAGAAACGAAGATTGAAGCAACACGATTTTTCTCAATCGTCGATAAAGAACTGGCTGGACTTCGTTACACCGTTACACCCGTTAACTTTGATGCCGAAGTTATCATCGAATCCTACCTGGATGCGGATGTCGAGAACGAAGACTCAAACTACGATGAAAAATTCTGGCTTCCGGTCGAGCACGGCGTAGAGGAACGATTTGCATATGTCACGTCTAAAACGAAGAAACTGGATTGGCACGTCACGGCAGCGATGATCACGGATGTCGAAGGGGCCAAATGTGAAGTGCTTGAAAGTACATTACAGTACGTAGCAAACCGTTTCACGAAACAGGTGCCGGCGGGAGAGGCGGTTACAGCTGAAAAGTTAGTCGCGCTTGTCACGAATCGTGATTATGAAATCGAAGACTTATTGGCGCAAGCGATGAAACGTGTTAATGATGCCTTTGATAGTGGATTTGACGAAGCGCTTGCAGCACATCAAGCTGCCTGGTTAAAGCACTGGGAAGAAGCTGACGTGAAGATTGAAGGCGACATCGAAGCCCAACAAGGCATTCGCTTCAATATCTTCCACATGTTCCAAACGTACACAGGGGAAGATTCCCGCTTGAACATCGGACCAAAAGGATTCACGGGAGAAAAGTATGGCGGGGCGACTTATTGGGACACAGAAGCCTACTGCTTGAACTTCTACCTTGCGACTTCGAAGCCGGATGTGGCGTGGAACCTGCTGAAATACCGTCACAATCAACTGCCGCAAGCAAAAGAAAATGCGGATAAGAATGTCGGGATGAAGGGTGCCCTGTATCCGATGGTGACGATGAACGGTGAAGAGTGTCATAACGAGTGGGAAATCACCCATGAAGAAATTCACCGGAACGGTGCGATTGCTCATGCGATTTATAACTATACAAACTATACCGGGGATACGTCTTACCTTGGCCAGTACGGATTTGAAGTGCTTGTTGAAATTGCACGTTACTGGGCAAGTCGTGTCAACTACGTTCCACAGAAGGACGTTTACATGATCCTCGGTGTGACGGGACCAAACGAATACGAAAACAACGTCAACAACAACTGGTACACCAACTTGATGGCAGCCTGGTGTCTTGAGTATGCCCAGACGGTCTACCGTCATCTCGAACAAGCAGAACCGGCGCGTCTGGAAGAATTGATGCATCAACTGGCCTTGTCGGACGAAGAGTTGGCACATTGGGCAGAAATTGATCAAAAAATGTACTATCCAAAAGACGAGACGGTTCCGGATGTCTTCATGCAACAAGACGGCTTCATGGACAAAGAACAGATTATGGTCGCAGACCTTGATCCAAAGCACCTTCCGTTAAATCAAAATTGGTCGTGGGACCGCGTCCTGCGTTCTGTCTTCATCAAACAGGCTGATGTCTTGCAAGGACTGTACTTCTTGACGGATCGCTTCTCGGTCGAACAAAAGAGAAATAACTTTGACTTCTATGAGCCGCGGACTGTCCACGAATCATCGCTCTCACCGTGTATCTATTCCATCATCGCGGCGGAAGTCGGGTATGAAGAGAAGGCGATGGAATTGTACCAGCGTTCGGCACGTCTTGATCTTGATAACTACAACAACGATACGGAAGATGGTCTACACATTACATCGATGGTCGGATCTTGGATGTCAATCGTTCATGGTTTCGCAGGACTTCGTGTCGAGGAGGGGACGTTATCCTTCAAGCCGATGTTGCCGAAGGGATGGACAAGCTATTCATTCCGCATGCAATGGCGAGGGCATCATATCCTTGTCCACGTCAAACAAAATGAGGTCTGCATCGAGCAGAACACAGGGGGAGCGTTTACGTTGCAACTCCACGGGGAAACCGTTGAAGTGCCGGCAGAAGGTGCTGTAACGATTCCAGCTTCGATGACAGTCTGATTCACATACCGGCAGGAGACCTCACAGTCCCGGCCGGTATTTTTTTTTGAAATTCCCGCAAATGTCGAGTTGTGTTCAACTTCTGAAAATGAGAGCGTTACCAAAAAAAGAAATGGAATTCTTTCGTCATCTTGACTATCCGGACTCATTTGTTATGTGCTAAAGTGTTCCAAGATAGTTTACGAATGAGAGGAGAACAAGGTGTGACAGCGGTTGTAAAGGAAAGTATCTTAAAAGTAATTGTCGCCTCGATTGGCGGGTTCGTCATCGCATTGGCGATGAACTGGTTCCTGATTCCAAGTGGTGTGTATTCAACAGGATTTACAGGACTAGCCCAGATTTTGACGCAGGTGTTACAAGGAACGGCGTTTGCCTTTGGTGAAAACGTCTGGTTCTTAGTGCTGAACCTGCCATTGATCGTTCTGGCATGGATTATGTTAGGACGCAGTTTTACCATCATTACATTGATTTCCGTTTTGGCGACAACGATTTTTATTGGACTGATTCCACAATATGCTGTCATTCCGGGTGATCAGACACTCAACGCCGTCTTTGGTGGTGTGTTGCTTGCGATCGGTACCGGCATCACGATTAAGTTCGGGGCGTCGACGGGCGGTTTTGATATCGTCGCCTTGATTTTTGCACGTTTCTCCGATCGAAGTGTCGGGTTGTACTTGTTTGTCTTGAACTTCTTGATCGCCATCTTGGCCGGTGCCTTGTTTGGTTGGTCAACTGCACTGTATACGATTGTCTTCATCTATGTCACCTCAAAAGTCGTCGATGAAATCCACACGAGCAACCAACGCCTGACGATTTTCATCATCACGAATCATGCCGATGATATCACGACCGCATTGCATCAACATATCATTCGCGGTATTACGCAGATGCCGGCGATCGGAACCTACTCACGGGCCGAGAAATCAACGTTGATGATGGTCATCGAACGACATGAGTTGCGGGACGTCGAACGGATTTGCCGGGACGCCGACGAAACGGTCTTCATCAATGTCGTCGCGACAGACTCGGTCGTCGGATATTTCCGAAAAGGATGAACGATTTCTAAAGAAACGTTCAGACTGGTTACAGACAAAAAGAAGCCGCTCTCGTCCATACGACGGGAAAGCGGCTTCTTTTAATATGGGGCATTAGATCAGTCCGAGGACATGTTTCAGATAGTAAGCAATCCCGTCTTCTTGATTCGTCTTGGTCGTGCCATTGGCAACCAGTTTAAGGGGACCAATCGCGTTGCCCATTGCGACACCATGACCGACATAATCAAGCATCTCCAAATCGTTTTCTTCATCACCAAAAGCGACAATCTGTTTTTGATGGATGTTGAGATGACGCGAAATCTGTTGCAGACCAACAGCTTTGCTCGTTCCTTTACGCATGACTTCCACCATGTATTCCGGTTTGATCCACTGCCGGTTCAACACGGTCTCAGCATGGATGCTCGACAGCTCCGAGCGAATGTCCTGGACATGTTCGCCTTTCGCATGAATGAGTAACGACGTCGGCTCGTGTTGCAACACTTTTCGTAGATCGCCTGTCGTCACCGACAAAGCATGATCCGTGTAAAATTCATAAATTCCGACCGGATCCCGTTGGAAGTAAACATGATCCGTCACTTCGCAGACGATGTTTTGTGTTTTGGTATCAGAAATCGATTCTAATATGTGCTGTACGGTCTTTAACGGAATCGGATGATGGCTGACTTCGAAATGTGAATCGTGCGGATGATGAACGAGTCCGCCGTTAAAATTGACGATTGGTGTCGTTAGTCCAAGTTCATCGTAATACCGTTTTGCATGTCGGAACGGACGCCCGGTTGCGATGACGACCTCGTGTCCGTTTTCCCGTGCCTTCCGTAACGCTGCTACGTTCGCTTGACTGATGGTCTTGTCGTCACGAAGTAAAGTGCCGTCTAGGTCGACGGCGATCAAATGACGCTGCATGAATAACCCACTCCACTCTTGATTCATTACGCTTACTGTAGCATATTCGACGGAAAAAATATCTAGAATTGCCTGTGTTTTAGAATCGAGAAAGCGTTTAAAAAAATTGGAGAAAAGCTGTCTGTTGCTTCAAAAAATGATATACTACGAAACGTAGGACATAAAAAAGTAAGCTAAGAAATGGAGGGGGAAGAATGCGTTTTCTCGTTACATTCTTCTGGTCGTTTTTACTCGTGAACACAGCCGTGTTCATCGTATCAGCGGTCGATGCAGTTACGTATAACTTCGGATTCGCGACAGCTATGTCAGTCGTGACTTCACTTGTCGTCTTCGCACTTGATGCAGTCAATGAAGATCTTGGTCTTGGTCAAGGGACAAAGGCAGAATAAGTTAAAAGCGAGATATCGTCATTCGGACGATAGACTCGCTTTTTTATCATTTGGGAGGTATTCCATGATTTTACTGAAAGAGGTACGGCTGGAAGGGAAATCGACGGATGTACTGGTTGGTGGAGGAAAGATTCTGGCGATTGGTTCGTATTCCGTCGATGACCGGTTGATTACACAAACGATTGACGGCGCAGGAAAGCAGTTGGTTCCGGGATTAGTGGACGGACATGTGCATCCGATTGGCGGCGGGGGCGAAGGCGGATTTTCGACGCGGACGGCTCCTCTATTGGCAATGGACTTCTTAACGGGAGGCGTGACGACCGTCGTGGGTCTGCTTGGGACAGACGGCTGGACCCGGACAGGAATTGATTTGTTGGCACATCTCCGGGGATACACGAGTTCCGGAATCCAGTCTTTTTTATTGTCCGGCAGTTATGCCGTCCCTCCGGTTTCAATCACCGATTCGATTGCCCGGGACATCTTGCTGATCAATGAAGTCATCGGCATCGGTGAAATCGCAATCAACGACCATCGTTCGACACAACCGACCGTTCAGGAATTGGCCCGTCTCGCATCAGAAGCCCGGATTGCCGGTTTGTTAAAGGGAGTCACGGGAACGATGAATGTCCATATCGGGGATGGCAAACAGGCTCTCCGTTTGCTTGAAGAAGTGGTGGAGACGACCGACATTCCGATCACCCAATTTTTGCCGACCCACATCAATCGCAGCGAACGGATTTTTGAAGCCGGTTTAGAGTGGGCCAGACAAGGGGGGCGAATCGATTTTACGACCTGCACGACCGATGCTTTCATCGAAGAAGGCGAAGTGCCGGCGGGACTCGCCTTAAAACGCGCACTAGATGCAGGCATCCCGTTAGAGCGGATTACGATGTCAAGTGATGCGGGAGCCAGTTTACCGGCATTCGATGACGCCGGCAAACTGCTTCGATTAGAGACCGGACGACCCGAGTCGATGCTCGAAGCGGTTCGGGACGCTGTTCAATACGGTGTTTCATTCGAGCAGGCGATACAGACGGTCACTTGTAATGTCGCAGATGCTTATGGCTTCTCCGCAGGACGTATCCTTCTAGGGGAGCGGGCGGATCTGTTACTGATTGATGACGCTTTGCAAATCGATACGATTCTTGCGAATGGGCGTGCTATAATGATTCAGAAAAAATGGCTGTCGCCAGAATGACGGAGGGATCAATGTGTCAAAGAAGTCTAGTCGTGTGAAACCGACAAAAAAACCGCAATCAAAAGCCAACTGGATCACAGCAGGTGTGATTGCGCTGATCGTCTTGGTGGGAGCAACGATGTTACTGTTCGCGGATCGGGAAGATTCAGCATCCAAGAACGGAAATTTAAGCGCAAGCCAAGTATCCGATAAGTTGAAATCGGGCGATGAATTTTATACGTATTTCTACCAAACCGGATGCGTTCACTGTGAGAAAGTAAAACCTTACTTAGTGCCGCTCGGAGAGAAACAAGACATTCCATTCGAACAGATTGATCTTGCGGTCGAGCAGTCGGCATGGGATACATTCGCAATCGAAGGAACTCCGACCGTTGTTCACTTTAAGGACGGAAAAGAGGTCAGCCGTGTTTCAGGAGAACAGACCGAGGAAGCCTACAAGGAATTTTTTGCGGGAAAAGACGTTAAAAATTCAGAAGAAGAGTCGTCTGGTGATTTAAATGATTAAAAAGTGGTTCTTCACCCAATTATTCGAATTAAACGGGCATCCGGCAGTTGCAAAACAACTGCGGCGGTTTGCGATGAGTCCGGCGAGTCGTCCGTTGATCCAACCGTTCGTCAACATGTACGACATCCAGATGCAAGAGGCGGAACAGCCACTTGCATCGTACAAGACGTTACATGATTTGTTCGTCCGACATCTAAAAGAAGAAGTGCGTCCGGTCGATTCGTCTGCACAGGCGGTCGTCAGTCCGTGTGACGGTGTGCTGTCCGTTGTCGAGGATTTGACGGAAGACAGCCGGTTTACCGTCAAGGGCCAAGACTATTCGGTCGCAGAACTGCTTGGTTCTCACCATGAAGCACAAAATTATGTCGGTGGGCGTGTCTTAATCTTTTATTTGAGCCCGCAAAACTATCATCGGGTCCATGTTCCGATTGACGGAACGGTGCGGACAAGTTACACGCTCGGGCGCGATTCGGCTCCCGTCAACGAACTTGGTCTCGAATATGGAAAACGTCCGTTGACACGCAACTACCGACGCGTCACACGGATCACGCAAGGGGAGCATGCACTGGAGCATGTCATGGTCGGCGCATTAAACGTCAACACGATCGTCCAAACGAATCAACAGCGGGAAGTCAAACGTGGTGATGAGTTTGGGTATTTCTCATTCGGTTCGACCGTCGTCTTGATTTGTCCGAAAGACGCTGTCACATTAATGGACGACATTAAAGGTCCGGTCTTGATGGGACAACGAATCGGTACTTGGAATTCATGAATGCGGGACGCTCTCTAAGTATCAAGGGGGCGTCCCGTCATGCTTAGGAGGAATCTGTCATGCAGATTTTGATGTTTACAGAAATGGCGAACTCATCGCTTCAAGTGTATGGTGCGTTATTCATTTTCTTAGTAACGTATGCGTTCATCATCAGCGAGAAAATCAGTCGTGCCATCGTCGCTTTATTAGGAGCACTGGCGATGATCATGTTAGGGATCGTGGAACTCGAATCTGCGTTATTTGAATATGTGGAGTGGGGAACCATCGTGCTGTTAATCGGGATGATGATCCTCGTGACAATCGCGAACCAATCGGGCTTATTTGAATATATCGCAATTCGTGCGGCGAAACGGACAAAGGGCGATCCCATCAAAATTTTGATTTTACTCTCTTGTTTGACGGCTTTCGGGTCGGCTTTCTTGGACAATGTCACGACAGTGTTGCTGATTGTCCCGATTACGTTTTCGATTACGAAAGTCTTAAAAATCAAACCGTTTCCGTTTCTCTTGGCGGAAGTTCTGTTTGCCAACATCGGCGGGACGGCAACTTTAATCGGAGATCCGCCGAATATCATGATTGGAGCTGCAAATTCGCATTTGACGTTTAATGCGTTCTTGTGGAATCTCGCTCCCATCATCGTCTTGATCACAGTCGTGACGATTGGGATTTTGTACTTTTTGTTCCGGAAACAGTTGTATGTCGAACCGGAAAATCAACAGAAATTGATGGAAATTGACGAAAACAGTTATATCATCAGCCGTAAACTTGTTCTTCGGAGCAGTATCGTGCTGATCAGTACCATTGCCTTATTCATTTTACATCCGCTACTGAGCCGGATCGGGATTCAACTCGAGGCACCGGCCATCGCGATGCTCGGTGCCACGGTTTTGATGTTATTGACGATTGAAAACAATCACCAGCTAGAGGAAGTGTTTGCCCGAATCGAATGGACAACGATCTTTTTCTTTGCGGGACTGTTCATCTTGGTCGGTGGAATTCAAGAAGTCGGCATCATTCGTTATCTGGCAGAGCAGACAATCACGTTGACCGGGGGAGATATCGAAACGACGGCGACGGCGGTTCTTTGGTTATCCGGTATCGCAAGTGCGACGATTGACAACATCCCGTTCGTCGCGACGATGATTCCACTCATCAACGATGTCGCGACAGGTATCGGTCTATCACCGGACAGCCCGCAAATCGACGTCTTATGGTGGTCGCTTTCACTCGGAGCCTGTCTTGGCGGAAACGGGACGTTGATCGGCGCATCCGCCAATGTGATTGTGGCAGGCCTTGCAACCCGGCAAGGGGAGAAGTTCACGTACGGGCGTTTCTTGCTGTACGGGGCCCCGATTACGATCGTGACACTCATTTTGTCGCAACTGTATTTATGGATCCGCTATTATTGAAGGCGGATGAACGGACGGAAGATGTATCCAATCTTCCGTTTTCGTTTGGTCATCGCTCAATCAAATTGATTGTGCTATAATCGAACGATAAGAACATAACTGTTTCTTAAACTTAACTATAGAGCTAGACCATTATCTGGAGGTTTTATTCTTGTTTAAACGACTTTATCCAAAACATTTTGTGGCTTCGATTTATGATATCGACTTAGAGATGTTAAAACGAAACGGTGTCAAAGCAATTTTGACGGATCTTGATAATACACTTGTCGCTTGGAATATTGCCGATGCTCCAGACGAATTGGTGTCATGGCTCGATATGGTCAATAATCAATATGGATTTGACGTCATCATCGTCTCGAATAATAACGGCGATCGAGTCAAGAAATTTGCGGATCCGCTTGGCCTGCATTATATTGCACCGGCACGTAAACCGTTACCGATTGGGTTTAAACGGGCACTGACAGAATTCGGGTATCATGCGAAGGAAGTCGTGTTCCTCGGAGACCAACTGTTTACTGACGTACTGGGAGCAAATTCAGTAGGTATCGAAGTGATTCACGTTCAACCCGTCGTCAAGACAGACGGTGTCGTCACAAAATTTAATCGCTTGATGGAACGCGTGATTTTTCGGCGGATGAAACGTAAAGGAATCTATAAATTGACGCAACGCGTCAAAGAGGATCCGGCAGCGTTGAAACATCCCATCGAGACGCTTCGTCAAGATAAGCAACAATGACCCTGTCATACCGGTAGATGAAAGGATAGGCAGCAGTCGCAACATGTACGGCAAAAGGTCGGAAGTTACGCTCTTGGAGTAGCGAGCAGGGCGCTACGTTGAATAGAGAAGGGAAAGTTCCCGATGCGGCTCAACACACACATGGAAGAAATCAATTGCGCAGGCTGTGGTGTCGCGATCCAAACAGAGGATCCGAAAGCACCCGGTTATGCGCCTAAATCCGCACTTGATCGTGAAATGGTCATCTGCCAACGTTGTTTTAAACTCAAGCATTATAACCAAATTCAAGACGTCGCATTAACGGACGATGATTTTGTCAAAATCTTAGATGGAATCGGTCAAAAAGATGCACTTGTCGTCAAAATCGTTGATATCTTTGATTTTAACGGTAGTTGGTTACCAGGATTACACCGATTTGTCGGGAAAAATGATGTCTTGCTTGTCGGAAATAAAGCAGATTTATTACCGAAATCACTCAATCCGAATCGTCTGATGAACTGGATGCGTCAAACATCAAAAGAGTTGGGGTTACGCCCGGTCGATGTGCATCTGATCAGTGCGAAAAAAGGGCACGGGGTCGATGAACTGGCAGAAAAGATTGATTACTACCGTAAAGGACGCGACGTGTATGTCGTCGGCTGTACGAATGTCGGGAAATCGACATTGATCAATCAGGTCATCAAGCGTTTCGGAGAAGAAGAGGAAGCTGTCATCACAGTCAGTCACTTCCCGGGGACAACGCTCGATTTAATCGATATCCCGCTTGACGACAACTGTAACCTGTACGACACACCGGGAATCATCAATCATCATCAAATGGCACACTATGTGGATGCACGGGATTTGAAGCTGATTACACCGAAAAAAGAAATCAAGCCGCAAGTTTTCCAAATTCATCCGCAACAAACGTTGTTCTTCGGTGGTCTGGCACGTCTTGACTACATGGAAGGCAACAAACGATCGTTCGTCATTTATATGTCGAATGATTTGAAAGTACACCGGACGAAGCTTGATAAGGCGGATGATCTGTACGCGAACCATAACGGAGAGCTGTTATCGCCTCCGAATGAGAAAACGCTTGAGATGCTTCCGCCACTCGTTCGGCACGAGTTCAGTCTGCGCGATAACATGAAGACAGATATCGTCTTCAGCGGACTTGGCTGGGTTGCTGTTCACGGAAAAGGCGGACGAGTTGCTGCCTACGCACCAAAAGGTGTGGCCGTCTCGTTACGTGAGGCGCTCGTCTGATGCATTTTGCTGTCATCGGTCATCCGATTGCCCATTCACTTTCACCCATGTTGCACGAAACATGGCTGAAAGCGGCTGGGCTTTTCGGCTGTTATACCATGGTGGATGTTGAAGCAGAAGAGTTAGAGTCGCTCGTCCGGCAATTACGAACCCGTCAATTGGACGGGATTAACGTGACGATTCCGTATAAGTCAGCCATCATTCCGTTTCTCGATCGTCTCGAGCCGGCAGCCGCCCGTGCAGGAGCCGTCAATACCGTCTATTGGGACGGGGATAATCTTGTCGGGGCAAATACGGATGGAACCGGATTTGCCCGTGCGCTCGCATCACGAACCAATGCGGAACGTACTCTGGTGATTGGTGCCGGCGGGGCAGCGCGTGGCATCATTCCGATGCTGCCCGGTCACGTCACGATCATGAATCGAACGAATCAAACGGCTGAGCGTGTCGCAGACGAATTCGGACAACATGCTGTTGCGTGGTCACGGACAATCGATTTGACCTCGTATGATGTCATCATCAATACGACTTCGGTCGGGATGGCTCCACAGATCGAGGAAACACCCATTGATCTGACAGCGACGACGGCCTTGATTTGTGATATTATTTATCGACCGACTCCGACCCGTCTGTTGCGTGAAGCTACCGCAAGCGGACTTGATACATTAGATGGTGTCTTGATGTTTGTATTACAAGCGGCTGAAGCGTTTGAACGCTTCACCGGTCATAAACCTGACATCGCTCTCGGCGAACAGGTGATTAGAAAGCAATTGGAGGAATTATAATATGTTAACAGGTAAACAAAAACGTTATTTACGCGCGACGGCTCACGATTTAAGCCCGATTTTCCAAGTCGGAAAAAACGGAGTAGGGGAAGCGATGTGTGCGGACTTGATGGACGCACTCGAAAAACGTGAACTCTTGAAAGTTCAAGTGTTACAAAACTGTGCCGATGCACCAAAAGATGTCGCGGCTGAACTCGTTGACGGGACGAACGCAGAACTGGTTCAAGTCATCGGGAAAGTCATCGTTCTCTATAAGGAATCGAAAGAGAATAAGACACTTCAATTACCACGATGAAGATTGGGTTGATGGGTGGAACGTTTGATCCGCCGCATATCGGTCATCTGTTGATTGCCGAACAAGCCAAAGAACAACTCGAGTTGGATGCGGTCTGGTTTTTACCGGCTAAGCTTCCACCCCATAAACAATCGACGGGAACAAGCGCCGACAAGCGGCTTCAGCTTGTTGAAGCGGCGATCCAGTGTAATGAAGCCTTTTCTGTCTCGGATATCGAGTTTGAACGGGAAACGAAATCGTACACGTTTGATACGATTCGTGAACTGAAAAACCGGTATCCCGAACATGACTTCTTTTTCCTGATTGGTGCGGATTCACTTGTGAGTCTAGGGACGTGGTACCGGGCGGACGACTTGTATCAAGAAGTCCGGTTCGGTGCTGTCGCACGACCGGGGAGCCGCTATCTGATTCCGGAGGGAGCGCAAGTCACGGCAGTCGATATGCCGTTGCTTGAAGTCTCTTCGACGGACATCCGTCAACGCGTAGCGAGAGACCGCAGTATCCGTTATCTCGTACCGGAACCGGTCCGACAATTAATCAAGGAGTGGAAACTCTATGCGACTTGAAGAAGCGAAACGAATCATTGAGGAAACACTACCTACGAAACGCTACATCCATACGCTCGGAGTCGTCGAGACAGCCATTCAACTGGCGCGGCGATACGGGGTACAAGAAGACAAGGTTGCCTTGGCAGCGATGCTGCATGACTATGCCAAATATCGGAATGTATCCGAGATGCAGACGATTGCAGTGGAACTCGGTTTGAATCATTTACTTGAGTATGAGGATGAATTGCTGCATGCGCCTGTTGGGGCTGAACTCGTCAAGCGGGAGCTTGGCGTCGAGGACATCGAGATTTACCAAGCGATCGCGAACCATACAACCGGTGCACCCGGTATGCCTTTGCTCGATCAAATCATTTTTGTGGCGGATGCGATTGAACCCAATCGCCAGTACCCCGGTGTGGATCAGCTTCGACAGATTGCGCAAGAAGATCTCACACAAGCCGTCATCGCGACACTTGGACAGACGATCACATTTTTATGTAAAAAACAAACAGTGATTTTTCCGCTGACGATCGAGACATACAATGCGTTCATCACGGAAAAACGAAAGGGGACCGTCCTATGACAGTCGAACAAGAATTAAAATTAATCGTAAATGCAATTGATGATAAACGTGCTGAGGACATCGTCGTACTCGACATGTCGAAGATTTCACCAATCGCAGATTACTTCGTCATTTGCGAAGGAAACTCGGAGAAACAAGTTCAGGCCATCGCGCGTGAAGTTAAAGAAGTTGCCCATAAAAACGAATTACCGATCAAACGATTAGAAGGAATGGATGCGGCGCGTTGGGTCCTCGCTGACCTTGAGAATGTCGTCGTCCATGTCTTCCACCGGGATGACCGTGACTATTATAACCTCGAGAAATTATGGGCAGACGCACCTAAAGTAGAAGTCGAGATCGACTAATGGCGTACGAACAGTTTGCGTATGTCTATGACGAACTGATGCAGGATGTCCCGTACCCCGAGTGGGTCGCTTGGGTGCTCGAACAGGTAGAGCCCGGTAAAAAGATTGCGGATATCGGTTGCGGCACAGGAACAGCAACCTTGTTGCTTGCCGACCATTACGAGGTCACCGGCGTCGATTTGTCGGAAGAAATGCTTGAAATCGCTCAAGAAAAGGCGATGGAAACAGACCGTCACGTTGCGTTTTGGGTACAGGACATGCGGGAACTCGAATTACCGGAACCTGTTGATGCAATCACGATTTTGTGTGATTCATTAAATTACTTGCAAACCGAAGCCGACGTCAAGCAGACGTTTGACAGTGCGGCCCGTCTTCTGACAGACGGTGGAAAGTTGCTGTTCGACGTACATTCGCCGTACAAGATGGAAACGTTATTTAACGGCAAGACGTACGCCACTCATGCGGAACAGAGTTCGTATATTTGGTTCGCGGATCCTGGTGAAGCACCGTTATCGGTCGTTCACGAATTAACCTTCTTTATCGAAGATGAGGACGGACGGTACGATCGGGTCGACGAGACACACTATCAACGGACGTATCCACCGGAACAATACATCACGTGGTTACGTGAAGCCGGTTTCCGGGTGCGTTCGGTGACAGGTGACTTTACGACAGATGCTCCGACGGAAACAGCTGAACGAATCTTTTTTGTCGCCGAAAAATTATAAGCAGTACTGAAACCATCGACCGCTCGCCGGTTGATGGTTTTTTTCGTCTTAAACAAGAGTACTGTCGCGAAACGTCTGATAAACGGAAAAGGAACAGCGGGACAGCCGAGAACCGAAGCAGGAAACGAGAAGTTTGGGCAGAGGTAACAGAAGTGGAGAAATTGATACAGTCGGGTGGACGGGAGGAATATTGATGACGATTCCACGCTTACAGCAATTCGCCACTTTGGCCGTTGTACTCTTGCTCCTGGTGGTACTGTTTGTTCCGTTGCCTTCCTGTTCGAATGAGGCACTAGTTGAAAAACCAGCCATCGTCAAACAAGAGCAGGAAGCACAGGCGGAAGATCCGTCCACCAGCAACCTACTCCGTGCCAAAAAAATCATGGTCGACATCAAAGGAGCGGTCAAACGTCCGGGTCCCTACAGTTTTCGGTTGGGAGACCGCGTCCAGGATGCCGTCAAGCGGGCGCAAGTGACTCCGGCAGCGGATGTAAACCAACTCAATCTCGCAGCACGTTTAATTGATGGGCAAGAAGTGGTCGTTCCGACAAAAAGACAGGACCGTGTTAAAAAGAAATCCGCGGGTCCGGTCGATCAGGCGGAGATTCCAAAAGGGTTGCTCGATTTGAATGCCGCAACGGAAGAACAATTGTTGGAAGTGCCGGGCATTGGTCCCGCCAAAGCGAGTGCGATCATCCAGTACCGAGAAGAAAAAGGTGGATTTGCGACGTACGACCATTTAGGAGACGTCAAAGGGTTTGGACCAAAGACGCTTGAAAATCTAAAAGCATACTTAATCGTCTACTGATGCCCTTATTTCCCTTGTTTTTTATGATCCTGTTGGTGGCATTAAAAGAATCACTTTGGTTTGTTGCTGCAGTGTGCATGATGTTTGTCCTGAAGTCGTGGTCGAAGTCGATCCAATCGTTGCTGTTAATCAGTGGATTAAGTATGATTTTTGCGGTCCGCCTGATTGCTCCGCCGCCAGTAACGGATATCCATGTCATCGATATCATCGATGCGAAGCAGAATGGGGATCGTATTCGTTATCTGGCTGAAGTACAAGAGCAGCAAATCATCGTGGCGACGACGTTGGATGAAGACACAACGCTTGATTATGAACGAATCGGACAACGGTGTGAGGTGACCTTACACGAGTTGCCGGTCTTACCGCAATTGAACGACGGCGGTTTTGATGAGGCACGGTGGATGCGGACGGAACGATTAAGCGGAAAGTACGAAGTAGAGCGTTTCGGGAAATGTTCAGACACACCGGGGTTCGATGGAAATGGACGCCGGGTGCGCCAGGAATGGATGGCACGTATCGAACAGTTGCCGGTTAAGCAAGCTCTCTATATCGAAGCACTGGTCTTGGGTGAAGACCGTCTGATGGATCAAACGACGATGGAACGTTTTAAACGGTTTGGATTACTTCATGCGATTGTGATTTCGGGCTCTCACATCGCATTTTTAATCTGGACGATGTTATGGGTGCTTAAAAAAATCCGGTTGACCCGAGAACGAAGATTCGAGTTGGTCTTATTCCTGTTACCGCTGTACGGGTGGTTGACCGAATGGAGCGCACCGGTGATGCGGGCTGTTGGTGTGGCAATGATTTTATTATGTTGCCATCGATTTAATCGCCGACCGGACCCTGTGGCGGTCGTAGCGACGGTAGGAGCTTTCCAATTGGCGTTCTCCTATACAAGTTTGTATGATGTCGGGTTTCAGCTGACGGTCGGATTGACGGTCTTTTTATTATTGTCCCGCAGAATGTGGGACGGGATCAAACGTCCGTGGAACTGGTTGCTGATTAGTGTGTGGGCTCAAATCATGACAAGTCTTGTGCTACAACTAACGGAACAAACCGAACTTTCAATCTGGTCACCGGTCTTGAACATCCTTTTAGGCGGTTGGATCGAATGGGTCATCCTGCCGTTGTCTTTCCTTGCGAGTATGACGGTACTGATTCCGACGGCACCGACAATTCTTCAGTTCCACGGTCAAGCGATTGCCTTACTGGACCACTCCTTGGCGCTTGCTGAACGCTTACCGTTGCCTTCCTCAGCCCTGCATTTGTTTTCATTTCCTGTCTGGCTGGCAGTGGCGGCAGGGGTGATGGCCGGGTGGTGGGTGGCTGAACGAAAATGGTTCGGGCACCTGATTCCGCTTGTTTGTCTGCTGACAGCCAGTACTGTTCTGGATCATCGGACGGAAGAGCGGATCACTTTTGTGGATGTCGGTCAGGGAGACAGTACCGTTATTGAAAAGGATGGAGAAACATTTGTCATCGATACAGGAGGGGTGTTCTCGCTCTCGAAACGACCGCCGTTGCGTCCGTTTGATCCCGGAAGCCAGATTGTTGCACCATTTCTGTCCACACGGGCTGAGACACGAATTGACGGGCTGATTCTGACGCATGCCGATCACGATCATATTGGAGGGCTTGCCGGATTGTTGCGTAAAGTAAAAGTCGATACGATTTATCTTGGGCAATATGATAATCAAGACGAAAAACGCCAGGAACTGATCAAGCAGATTGAAAGGACGGGGACACGGATTCAATTCGTCCGAACCGGACAACGCATTCGCCCGTGGTTGAATGTAATTGCTCCTTCAGGAACGGAGGAAGAAGAAAATGACCGTTCCATCGTCCTGCTGGCTGAAGTCGCTGAACACCGTATTTTATTGACGGGGGACGCAAGCATCCAGCAGGAGGAGAAGTGGCACGTCGGGAAGGTGGATATTCTAAAAGCCGGACATCATGGTTCCAAGACCTCGACAGGAGAAAAAATGCTGAAACAAGTAGATCCGGAGACCGTCATCATATCAGCCGGGCGAAACAACCGGTATGGTCATCCGCATGCGGAAGTTTTGGAGCGGACGAGGGGACGGACCGTCATCCGGACGGATCAGGCGGGAATGATAACTTGTTCTGCAATGGGTTGTGAACCTATGCTAAAATAAAAAACAGCAACCCCCCAAGGTTGCTGTTTTAGTGATTAAAGACTTAAGAATTTGATTACGACGCCAATGATGAACAAGACTGCGAAAAAACCGAACGATGCGCCAAAACCGACGGCAGAGTCAAGCGCGTCATTACGTTTGGATTGAATATCGTTTTCAAACGCATTTTCACTTGGTGGGCGTACTGAATGTGCCATGCTGCATTCCCCCTAAAAATAGATTCCGCTTCTAGTATAGCGGAATAAAAGAGGATTATCTATGATGAAGTTAAGAACAAACTGTGAAATGTGGTGGGGAAGATGAAAACACCTTGGCTTGTCAACGGAAAACTGGCGAACCTTTATTTATTATATGGAACAGAACGTCACCTTTTGGAAGAATGGGAACGTGAAATCGTCAAAGCTGCCTTACCGGACGGTGAGCGGTTCGACTATATGAAAATTGACTTAAACGATCAACCGCTTGATGCGGTACTCGATGAGGCGGAGACCGTTCCTTTTTTAAGTGACTATCGTGTCGTCATAGCAAAACCTGCGACGTTTTTAACCGGAGCAAAAGATAAAAAAACCCATAATGTCGATCGTCTGGCAGAGTACATCGTCCAACCGGCGGATTATGCGATTGTTGTCTTGATTGTGGAAGCGGAAAAACTGGATGAACGAAAAACCATCGTCAAACGTCTAAAGGATCGCGCTGTGATTCTCGAAGCCAAGAAACCGACAACAGAAGAGCTGTTTCGTTTTGTAATGGATGCGGTGAACGACAAGGGTTACCGGATGGATCGTCCAGCCATTGAGCGATTGATCTTTTTGACCGGTGAAATGTGGGCGACGCTGACACATGAACTGGATAAATTGATGCTCTATGCAGGGGATCGACCGGCAATTGAGCTGGAGGATGTGGATTTACTTGTCCCGCGGACGCTGGAAGATAACGTGTTCCAGCTGACCGATTACCTGATGAAACGTCAACTTGAACCGGCGATTCGTCTGATTCGTGATTTGGAAAAACAAGGTCAAGAAGTTTTGGCACTGCTCGGTCTGATGGCACGCCAGTATCGGATGATGCTGTTATCAAAACGCCTCGCCGAACAAGGGTATGGAGAGCGGCAAATCGCTTCGAAAGTCGGTGCCCATCCGTATGCGATCAAACTGGCGTTGCAAGCGGGAAAACGTTTTACGTTCGCGCAGCTCGAACAAGCCTTGATCGCCATCACGACAACGGACGAAGGGATGAAAACCGGACGCGGCGATAAACGGATTTTATTTGATTCGCTTGTCGTACGATTGGCCACTTTGTGAGGAGGTTGTAATATGGAGATTCAACTCATTGAAGCATCAGAAGTGATTCCACTGCGGCATGAAGTGTTACGGCCGCATCAACCGATTGAAACCTGTACGTATCCGGATGATCATGCGGAAAAAACGTTCCATCTGGGTGGCATCAAAAACGGTCGGATTGTTGCGGTCGGCACATTTTCGAACCGATTGCATGAAACCGATCCCGAATTGACGTATCAACTGCGTGGGATGGCGACGAGCCCTGACGTCCGGGGGGAAGGATACGGGAAAGCACTGCTTGAAGAAGCACGTAAGGTGTTGGCGGCGAGACAAGCTCGTGGCTGGTGGTGTAATGCCCGACTCGTGGCGGTGCCTTTTTACGAACGATCCGGACTGACGATTGCCAGTGAATCGTTTGACATTGAGGGAATCGGTCCGCATCATGTGATGGTCGATTGCTTCGCAAGGAAAGAATAATGGATGGAATTCATTCATCTTCTAAAAAACAGCAAAACAAATAGAGAGGCGGACGTAACAGTCCACCTCTCTATTCTTGTGTTATGTCTATTTTTTTGAGTTAGTTTCTGTTTAGGAACAAAAAAATCACCACTGGAGCAAGCTCCTAGTGGCGATCGATCACTGTATCCTTCAAAGAAGAATTAAAGTGCGTTTACGAGTCGAGCGAGACGTGATTTGTCACGACCAGCTTTGTTGCTGTGGATAAGACCTTTAGCAGCAGCTTTGTCGATTTTCTTAGATGCTGTGTTGAAAGCTACGAGCGCTTGCTCTTTGTTGCCTTCAGTAGCGAAAGTTTCGACTGCTTTGATTGCTGAACGCATAGACGATTTACGTTGTACGTTAGCGACGCGGCGTTTTTCAGCTGTTTTAACACGCTTGATTGCTGATTTAATGTTAGCCATGGATGATTCACCTCCAAGAAAACTCATTCGAGATTTATATTCGCATATCTGCATTTATCGTTCAACAGAACAAACACAATTGTAGCAAACGTTTTTCTTAAAAGCAATAACAGCTCTAGGGTTTCTTTCGATTTTTGTTTTTCAGGAAAACAAAACGAGATGGTGCACCTCGTGTAATTTTTGGTATAATGAAGCGTATGTACGTTTGACTATAAGGTAAGGTGACTATAAACATGAATAATGCAGATCGTTTAAAGCGGCAAAAAAGTATTCGTAATTTCTCCATCATCGCGCATATCGATCATGGGAAATCGACACTTGCAGACCGCATTTTAGAAAAAACAGGTGCGTTGACATCGCGTGAGATGAAAGATCAGACGCTGGATGCGATGGATTTAGAGCGCGAACGCGGGATTACCATTAAATTAAATGCCGTTCAGTTGAAATACACGGCAAAAGATGGTGAGGAATATATCCTCCATCTGATTGATACACCGGGACACGTCGACTTCACATATGAAGTATCACGTTCACTCGCAGCATGTGAGGGCGCTGTACTCGTCGTGGATGCCGCACAGGGAATCGAAGCCCAGACACTTGCCAACGTGTATTTGGCGCTCGATAACGATTTAGAAATCTTACCAATCATCAATAAAATTGATTTGCCTTCGGCGGACGTGGAACGTGTCCGTCAAGAAATCGAAGATGTAATCGGACTCGATGCTTCAGAAGCCGTTCCGACGTCTGCGAAAGCAGGTATCGGGATTGAGGAAATTCTGGAACAAATCGTCGCAAAAGTTCCGGCACCAACAGGGGATCCGGAAGCACCACTCGAAGCATTGATTTTTGATTCGTATTACGATGCCTACCGTGGTGTCGTCGCTTCGATCCGTGTCGTCAACGGAACGGTTAAAGTCGGCGACAAGATTCGGATGATGTCGACCGGGAAAGACTTTGAAGTCTTGGAACTCGCCGTGTCGACACCGAAACCACTCCGTCAGAAAGAATTGACGGTCGGCGATGTTGGAACGTTGTCTGCTTCCATTAAAACCGTCGGCGATGTCCGCGTCGGGGATACGATTACCTTGGCGAAACAACCGGCTCAAGAAGCTCTACCGGGATACCGGAAGATGAATCCGATGGTGTACTGTGGTCTCTATCCGATTGATGCCGCACGTTACAACGATTTACGTGAAGCACTTGAACGTCTGCAGTTAAGTGACGCGGCACTCGAATTCGAGCCGGAAACGTCACAAGCACTCGGATTCGGTTTCCGTTGTGGTTTCCTTGGTATGCTTCACATGGAAATCATTCAGGAACGAATCGAACGTGAGTTCAACATTGATATGATCACGACAGCTCCATCGGTTATCTATCATGTGACGACGACGGCCGGAGAAGTGCTCCACGTCGACAACCCGTCGAAGATGCCGGAACAACAAAAAGTCGAGTTCATTGAAGAGCCTTACGTCAAAGCGGCGGTCATGACACCAAACGATTACGTCGGTGCCATCATGGAACTCTGTCAAAAGAAACGTGGGACATTCGTCGATATGGAGTACATCGATACGACACGTGTCAAAATCACGTATGAACTTCCATTGTCGGAAATCGTCTATGATTTCTTCGATCAGCTGAAGTCGAGTACAAAGGGATATGCATCGCTTGATTACGAGTTGATTGGTTATCAGCAATCACGTCTCGTCAAGATGGATATTCTCTTGAATAACGAAAACGTCGATGCACTGAGCTTTATCGTTCACCGTGATTTTGCGTATGAACGCGGGAAAGTCATCGTTGATAAATTGAAAGAACTGATTCCACGGATGCAGTTTGAAGTACCGATTCAAGCCGCCGTCGGAACAAAAATCGTTGCCCGCTCGACAATCAAGGCGTTGCGGAAAAACGTTCTCGCCAAGTGTTACGGGGGAGATATCTCGCGTAAGCGTAAATTGCTCGAAAAGCAAAAAGAAGGTAAGAAACGGATGAAGATGGTAGGCTCGGTAGAGGTACCGCAAGAAGCCTTCATGTCGGTTCTGTCGATGGATGAAGATTGAGAGAAGAAACAAAGGGGGCGTTTTGGCGCACCCTTTTTCTGTTTAAGTAAAGAAAGGATGAGGCGAAATGACTCCACACGCCGCGTATGTCCACATTCCGTTTTGTGAACATATTTGTTACTATTGCGACTTTAATAAAGTCTTTTTAAAAAATCAGCCGGTCGCTGAATATCTGGATGCGTTAGAACGAGAAATCGAACTGACGTTACAACAATACCCGACGGATCGACTCGAAACGATTTTTATCGGGGGAGGTACACCGACCGCCTTAAACGAAGATCAAATGCAACGCTTGATGGACATCATTAAAAAACATCTTTTACCGCTGACGGATGACACCTTGGAATATACGGTCGAATCCAATCCGGACGGCGTCTCGCCGGAAAAACTCGATATCATGAAAGCGGGCGGCGTCAACCGGGTCAGTTTTGGTGTTCAATCGTTTGACGACGGATTACTCGAACGGATCGGTCGGACGCATCGGGAAGCTAAAGTGGCCGAGACATTGGAGCATGCTGCGAAACGATTTGATAACATCTCGGTGGATCTGATGTTCGGATTACCGAATCAAACGCTCGAACAAGTCCGATATGATGTCGAACGGGCCTTGCGTTTACCAATCACCCATATCTCATCCTATTCCTTGATCCTTGAGCCGCATACGGTTTTTGCGATTCAAGAACGAAAAGGGAAGTTGCCGTTGCCGACGCAGGATCTAGAGGCGGATATGTACCGTTTAATGATTGAAACGATTGAAGCCGGTGGATTGCATCAATATGAAATTTCGAACTTTTCTTTACCGGGTCGGGAAAGCCGGCATAACCGGGTCTACTGGGAAAATGACGAATATTACGGATTTGGTGCCGGGTCACACAGTTATATCAACAAGACGCGCCGGGCGAACATCGCACCGATTCCGCACTACATCAAAGCGGAGGGATTACCGGTCCGCAATGAGACGCCGTTGACGGAAGTGGAACGGATGGAAGAAGAGATGTTTCTCGGATTACGGATGAAAGAAGGGGTGTCTGAACAGCACTTCGAAGCGAAATACGGGTACTCGCTTGACCAAGTCTTTGGACAGACGATTGCGAAATTGTTGCCGCGCGGACTGGTCGAGCGGACAGCAACACACATCCGTTTGACAGATGCCGGTGTACCGCTCGCCAATGAAGTGTTTGCCGAGTTTATCGGTGAAGCAGAGATTGAAGAGCAGAAAACAGATCAAGCTTAAAAAATAAAACGGCGTCCATACAAAAGTATGCGGACGCCGTTTTATTTTTTTTGTTTTCGTAAAAAGTAGGCGGTTGTACCGATGATGGCGATGAACACCCAGACGAACACACCGGCCATTGCAAACAGTTCCAGCATGGACCTCATCCTTTTCTTGTTTGTTTCACTGTATCGCAGAATGGGAAAGTCTTCAAAGGGTTCAGCAAATTGGTTGACATCATTTCCAGGATTCCTTATAGTAAAGATGTAATTAGCACTCGTTAAAAGTGAGTGCTAACAAAATAAGGTGGTGAAGAAGGTGCTGACGGATCGCCAATTGTTGATTTTACGTGCAATCGTCGATGATTATATCAAAACCGCTCAACCCGTCGGCTCACGGACGCTCTCAAAACGGAGTGACGTGACGTTCAGTTCCGCGACCATTCGAAATGAGATGGCGGACCTCGAAGAAATGGGATTGATTGAAAAGCCGCATACATCTGCCGGCCGAATTCCATCCGAGCTTGGATATCGATTTTATGTCGATCATCTGATTCGTCCGGAAAGCATCTCACCGCAAGAGGCAAAGGCGTTAAAATCGTTATTTGCCCATTCCGTGAATGAAAATGATCGGTTGATCCGACATACAGCGGACTTGTTGAGCGAATTGACACATTATACGACGCTTGTATTAGGTCCAAAAGAAGAAGGACAACGTCTCCATCATTTAGAACTGATTCCCTTGGCGGAAGGCCGTGTCGTCATCGTTTTGGTGACGGAAACGGGTCATGTCGAACATAAGACACTTCAGCTCGCGGAAGCCCTCTCACGTGAGGCGGCAAGTCGCTTGATGGAACGATTGAACCAGACGTTACGCGGAACGCCGCTGAGCATGTTGCGTGGACGTCTGCTCGAAGAAATCAGACGGTTCCGTTCCGAGCATTCGGAACAGACGACCTTGTTGTCAAAAGCACTTGATATCGTTTTGACGGATCAGCATGAAGGACGTCCCCTGATTTATCTCGGAGGGAAGGCCAACATGTTTGATCAGCCGGAATTTCAGGATGTCGCGAAATTGCGACCGGTTCTCGAGTTGATTGAACAGCAAGAAGCCTTGTTTGATTTTTTAAGTCCGAATCTCGATAATCAAATCTTGATTACGATTGGTAGCGAGAACAATGTCGATGCCCTGAAGGACTGTAGCGTGATCCGGGCGCATTATTCAGTAGATGGAATCTCACTCGGGACATTGGCGCTGATTGGTCCAAAACGGATGGATTACAATCGAGGCATCAACTCGATCATTCATCTTTTACAAGCATTCCAAACTGAGTTGCGTAAAAACAACTTAGATTGAATATAGAAAGGGGCTCGATTCAGAGTGGAAGAAAAAAAGCAGAATCAAAACCTCAATAATAATGAAGAAACTACCGAGCAACAAACAGAAGCAGTTGAAGTGACGGAAGAAGAAGTCGTACAGGCGGATCTCGTCGAAGAAGCACCGACACCGGATTTCGAAGCGCAACTGGCGGAAGCAAAAGCATCAGAATTACGCCTCCGTGCGGATTTCGATAACTTCAAACGTCGGAACCGGATTGAAGCCGAAAATCGTGCGAAGTACTCGTCCCAGACAATCGTCGAGAAGTTACTCCCGTTAGTGGATAACCTCGATCGTGCGTTGCAGATCGAATCGGACAACGAAGAAACGAAGTCTGTATTAGCGGGTGTCGAGATGGTCAAACGTCAATTGGTGGAAACACTCCAAAATGAGGGCGTCGTTGAGATTCCAGCAGTTGGAGAAGCCTTTGATCCGAACCTGCATCAGGCAGTCGTTCAGGAGCCGAGTGAAGAGCACGAATCAGGCGTCGTGACAGCTGAATTCCAAAAAGGGTACAAATTACACGATCGTGTCATCCGCCCAAGTATGGTCAAAGTCGCAGAATAAGATGTCCTTGAAACTACAATAACTATTCGAAGGTGAGGAATTTATCATGGCAAAAATCATTGGTATTGACTTAGGAACTACAAACTCATGTGTCGCAGTAATGGAAGGCGGAGAGCCGGTCGTTATCGCAAACGCAGAAGGAAACCGGACGACACCATCTGTCGTTGCTTTTAAAAACGGTGAGCGTCAAGTCGGCGAAGTCGCAAAACGTCAAGCCATCACAAACCCAAACACAATCATGTCGATCAAACGTCACATGGGTACAGACTATAAAGTTGAAGTCGAAGGCAAAGACTACACGCCACAAGAAGTATCTGCCATCATTCTTCAAAAACTCAAAGCTCAAGCAGAAGATTACCTCGGTGAAAAAGTAACGGAAGCTGTCATCACGGTTCCTGCTTACTTCAACGATGCTGAGCGTCAAGCGACAAAAGACGCAGGAACAATCGCTGGTCTTGACGTCAAACGGATCATCAACGAGCCGACAGCAGCAGCACTTGCATACGGTCTTGAAAAAGGTGAAGACCACACGATCCTCATCTATGACTTAGGTGGCGGTACATTCGACGTTTCGATCCTTGAACTTGGAGACGGTGTCTTCGAAGTTGTTTCAACTGCCGGTGACAGCCGTCTTGGTGGCGATGACTTTGACCAAAAAATCATCGATCATCTAGTCGCAGAATTCAAAAAAGACAACGGCATTGATCTTGCACAAGATAAAATGGCGCTTCAACGTCTAAAAGATGCTGCTGAAAAAGCGAAGAAAGATCTTTCTGGTGTCTCTTCGACACAAATCAGCCTTCCGTTCATCACGGCTGGCGCAGCAGGTCCGCTTCACCTTGAAATGACATTGTCACGTGCGAAGTTCGACGATTTGACAGCTGATCTCGTAGAACGGACGATGGCTCCAACACGTCGTGCCCTCAGCGATGCTGGCATGACACCGGACAAAATCGACAAAATCATCCTCGTTGGTGGATCAACACGTATTCCTGCTGTTCAAAAAGCAGTTCAAGACTTCACAGGCAAAGAATCATTCAAAGGGGTTAACCCGGATGAAGTGGTTGCCCTTGGAGCAGCTGTTCAAGGTGGCGTATTAACAGGGGACGTTAAAGATGTTGTCCTTCTCGACGTAACACCACTCTCACTCGGAATCGAAACAATGGGTAGCGTGATGACGAAACTGATCGACCGTAACACGACGATCCCGACTTCAAAATCACAAGTCTTCTCAACAGCAGCTGACAATCAGCCGGCAGTAGACATCCATGTTCTTCAAGGGGAACGTCCGATGGCGTCAGACAACAAAACGCTTGGTCGTTTCCAATTGACAGATATTCCGCCAGCACAACGTGGTGTGCCGCAAATCGAAGTTAAGTTCGACATCGATGCAAACGGAATCGTTAACGTATCAGCGAAAGATCTTGGTACGAACAAAGAACAATCGATCACAATCCAATCATCAAGCGGCTTGACTGAAGCAGACATCGACCAAATGGTCAAAGATGCTGAAGCGAACGCCGACGCAGACAACAAACGTAAAGAAGAAGTGGAACTTCGCAATGAAGCGGATCAACTGGTCTTCGCGACAGATAAAGCGGTCAAAGACCTCGGTGAGCAAATTGACGCAGCAGATAAAGAAAAAGCAGAAGCAGCGAAAGAAAAAGTCACGACTGCACTTGCAGGAACAGACATCGAAGCGATTCGTGCTGCGAAAGACGAATTATCGACAGTCGTTCAAGAGTTGACACAAAAAGTCTACGAAAACATGGCTCAACAACAAGCTGGCGCTGAAGGTGCACAAGCAGGTGGACAAGACGACAACGTCATGGACGCTGAATTCGAAGAAGTCGACGACAAAGACAACAAATAAGTAACCGACCGATTTTTCGGGCGCTAGAGAGAGCCAAAGCGTAATCCGCGCTTTGGCTCTTTCCATGTCGCATGAAGTTCGGTAAAATCAAACAGTATGAATTGAATCGGAACCAAAGAGAGGGAGAATGCACGTGGAAAAACGCGATTATTATGAAGTGTTGGGCGTCGCGCGCGATGCCTCAGCAGCAGAAATCAAACGAGCTTACCGAAAACTCGCCCGGACATACCATCCGGACGTTAACAAGGAAGCCGATGCCGACCAAAAATTCAAAGAGCTGTCTGAAGCGTATGAAGTATTGTCAGACGACAATCAACGGGCACGCTACGACCAGTTCGGTCACCAAGATCCATCACAAGGTGGCGGCGGATTTGGTGGAGCGGAAGGGTTCGGCGACATCTTTGACATGTTCTTCGGCGGCGGACGCCGTCAAGATCCGAATGCTCCACGCAAAGGACAGGATTTGCAATATGTCGAAGAAATCGACTTCATGGAGGCGTTCGCGGGTGTCGAGAAAGTCATCACGATTCCGGTCGAAGAAGACTGCGGAACATGTCACGGTTCAGGTGCCAAACCGGGAACACATCCGGAAACATGTAAGCGTTGTGGTGGATCAGGACACATCAACGTCGAGCAAAACACGATGTTTGGTCGTGTCGTCAATCAAACGACATGTTCAACGTGTCATGGACGCGGGCAAATCGTCAAAGAACCATGTGAAACATGTCGTGGTGCCGGACGTGTCCGTAAAAACAAAGATGTCCGTGTCAAGATTCCAGCCGGGATCGACAACGGGCAACAGATCCGCTTGGCCGGTAAAGGGGAAGCGGGTGTCAATGGTGGACCGTTCGGAGATCTGTATGTCGTCGTTCGTGTACGGGAACATGAATTGTTTGAACGGGTCGACGATCATATCGTCATGGACATGCCGTTGACATTCACACAAGCGACGCTTGGAGACGAAATCGAAGTACCGACTGTTCACGGAAAGGTCAGTTTGAAAATTCCAGCCGGCACACAAACAGGTTCACGTTTCCGTCTGCGCGGCAAAGGGATGCCAAACGTCCGTTCAGGTCATCACGGGGATCAATACGTCAACGTCGTCATCATCACACCAAAAAACCTGACGGACCGCCAAAAGGAATTACTCCGTGAGTTTAACGAAATCAGTGACGAAAAAGGTGTCGAGGAACAACACGAAGGCGTATTCAGCCGGATCAAAACATTCTTTACAGGGTGATTCACTAAAGGAGCGTGACAGGAAATGAAATGGTCAGAAGTCTGTGTCCATACGACACAAGAAGCAATCGAAGCAGTCTCGAACATCTTACATGAGGCGGGAGCGAGTGGTGTCGTCATCGAGGACGTAGAGGATTTCGAGATGATGTCGCATCGTGAAGACAACTTCGGTGAAATTTGGGATGAGAAGAAGCGCGATGAATATCCGGACAGCGGTGTTCTCGTCAAAGCGTATCTTGCGGAAAGCAGTGATTTGACGGATACGATCAAAGGAATCGAGCGCGATATTCAGATGCTGACGAAATTCGGTCTGACGATTGGTGCAGGAACTGTCACGCTGACACAAGTGGACGAAGAAGACTGGGCCCATTCGTGGAAACAGTTTTATAAACCCGTTAAAATCAGCCGTCATCTGACGGTCGTTCCAATGTGGGAAGACTACACACCGCAACCGGATGAAAAGATCATCGAACTCGATCCCGGGATGGCATTTGGAACAGGAACACATCCGACGACAGTCCTTTGTATTCAGGCGATTGAAAATTACCTGAAAGACAACGACCGTGTTGTCGATGTCGGAACGGGTTCAGGTGTTCTGGCGATTGCAGCAGCCAAACTCGGGGCAAAGGATGTCTTTGCACTTGATTTGGATGAAGTGGCGGTTCGTTCGGCAACGGATAACGTGGCACTAAATCAAGTCAGTCAGCAAGTGACGGTCCGTCAAGGCGATTTGATGAAGGAATTGAAAGAACCGGTCGAGTTGATTGTCGCCAATATCCTGGCGGAAGTCATCTTACTGTTCGTGAACGATGCGTATGAGTTGACGCTTCCGGGCGGACACTTCATTGCATCGGGCATCATTGGTCAGAAAAAAGACATGGTGCGTGACGCCATGATCGATGCCGGATTTACAATCGTTGAGACGACGAAGCTCGAGGACTGGGTCGCGATTATCGCGAAACGCGAGGCTTAAGCCGATGCAACGATATTTCATAGATCCGACCGCACGTGTAGGAAATACCTTCACGTTCTCAAAAGACGACGCCCATCATATGAAAAACGTCATGCGGATGGATGTCGGCGATGAGATTTTGGTGTTAGACGGAACGGGACTGTTCCGTTGCCGAATCGACCAACTCGAAAAGCAAACGGCCGTCGCGGAAATGATTGAAGAATTACCGATCGAAACAGAACTCCCGATCCAGGTGACGATTGCGTATGCGTTACCGAAAGGGGATAAAGTGGAACTGGTTGCTCAAAAAGCGACGGAGCTTGGCGTCAGTCAGCTGCTTGTTTTTGAATCGGCACGCTCGGTCTCGAAATGGGATGCCAAAAAAATCCCGAAAAAGCTTGAACGGCTCCAAAAAATCATCAAAGAAGCAGCCGAACAATCGTACCGGGCGCACTTGCCGACGGTTGACTATGTGACGTATGATGAAGTCCTACAAGACGCGGGCCACTATACGGCGTGTCTGATCGCCTATGAAGAAGCGGCGAAAGACGGGGAAGCGGCAGCTTTCGCTTCTACGCTGTCACGGTTGCAAGCCGGTGATTCCTTATTGGTCGTAATCGGTCCGGAAGGTGGACTCACGGAAACGGAAGTATCGCGTTTAACCGATGTTGGCTTCTTACCAGCATCACTCGGACGACGGATTTTACGGACGGAAACGGCACCACTTTATGTCCTGTCCGCCGTATCGTATCATTTTGAATTGAAAGGGTGAGTGAAATGGCAACTGTTGCCTTTCAAACGCTTGGTTGTAAAGTCAATCATTACGAGACAGAAGCCGTCTGGCAACTGTTCAAGGATGCGGGATATGGACGTGTTGACTTTGCAGATCATGCCGACGTTTATGTCGTCAATACATGTACAGTAACAAATACGGGCGACAAAAAGAGCCGCCAAGTCATTCGACGGGCAATCCGTCAAAATCCAGACAGTGTCATCTGTGTCACCGGTTGTTATGCCCAGACATCTCCTGCTGAAATCATGGCGATTCCCGGAGTTGATGTCGTCGTCGGGACACAGGACCGGCACAAGATGATTGGTTATATCGAACAGTTCCGCGAAGAACGGATGCCGATCAACGCCGTCGGTAACATCATGAAGGCAAAAGTGTATGAAGAACTCGACGTCCCGGCCTTTACGGACCGGACGCGGGCTTCCCTAAAGATTCAAGAAGGCTGCAACAACTTCTGTACGTTTTGTATCATTCCGTGGGCACGTGGTCTGATGCGTTCCCGTCAACCGGAAGATGTCTTGAAGCAAGCACAACAATTAGTGGATGCAGGTTATAAGGAAATCGTTCTGACCGGTATTCACACGGGCGGTTACGGGGAAGACCTCAAAGACTACAACTTAGCAAAACTGTTAAAAGCGCTTGAGTCCGTGACAGGTCTCGAACGGCTTCGGATTTCTTCGATTGAAGCAAGCCAAATCACAGATGAGGTACTGGACGTCTTAAAAGATTCGCCGATCGTCGTCCGACATCTTCATGTTCCGATTCAATCGGCATCGGATACGGTTTTGCGCCGGATGCGCCGGAAATATACGATGGCGGAGTTCGGTGAACGCATCACGCGCTTAAAAGAAGTCTTACCGGATTGTGCGATCACGTCTGACGTCATCGTCGGTTTCCCGGGGGAGACGGAAGAAGAGTTTATGGAGACGTTTAACTTCATCAACGATCATAAGTTCAGTGAACTGCATGTCTTCCCGTATTCGAAACGGACCGGTACACCGGCTGCGATGATGGATGATCAAGTCGATGAGAACATCAAAGAACAACGTGTCGCCCGGTTGATTGCTTTGTCGGATCAACTTGCGAAAGAATATGCATCGAAATACGAGGGAGAACTGCTTGAAATCATTCCGGAAGAATTTTCGGAAGAAGCAGGCGGCCGTCTCGTCGGTTATACCGATAATTACTTACGTGTCGCGATCGAAGGGGACGAATCATTGATTGGTCAACTCGTTCGTGTCAAAATTACCAAAGCCGGTTATCCAATGAATGACGGACAATTCGTCCGTATCATGGAGACATTAAAAGAACAAGCGATCTGAAATGAGTTCGTCTTCCGGTTATCGGAAGACGAACTTTATTTTTGGGGTGATAAATTATTTTGTTTTCAGGTAACGGATACGCTACACTGAGTAAAGATTACACAAGAGAAAGAGGACACAAACTTATGCGAATTAATAAATTCATCAGTGAAACAGGATATTGTTCCCGGCGGGCAGCCGATAAATTAATCGATGCCGGACGTGTAACGATCAACGGAAACGTGGCCGAACTCGGCTCGCAGGTCGAAAAAACAGATGCTGTCGAAATCGATGGACAACCGTTACAAGCGAAGCCGGAACTTGAGTATTTGATCTTAAACAAACCTGTCGGGATTACGTGTACGACAGAGCGTGACATCGAAGGTAACATCATTGATTTCGTCAATCATCCGAAACGGATTTTCCCGATTGGACGACTCGATAAAGATTCGGACGGACTGATCATCCTGACGAACGACGGGGATATCGTCAACCGGATTTTACGTGCGGAAAACAACCACGATAAAGAGTACATCGTAACGGTCGACGCACCGATCACGGAAACGTTTATCGAAGGTATGGCGAGCGGCGTCGACATTCTTGGAACGACCACGAAGGAATGTGTCGTTGAACAGCTCGAGTCGCGGACGTTCCGAATCGTTTTGACACAAGGGTTAAACCGGCAAATTCGCCGGATGTGCAAAGAATTCGGTTACCGGGTTAAGCGTCTGCAACGTGTCCGGATCATGAACGTCGAACTCGGTGATTTACCGATTGGGGAATGGCGCGACTTGACGGAGTCGGAAATGAAGACATTGTTCCAGATTCTCGATCAACAATAAGCTGAAAAAGTCGCCATGATGATGGCGGCTTTACTTGTATACATATAAAGAAAAGGGGGTTCATCGTGGATAAACGGGGAATGAGTGCGACGTTCGTCGCCTATGTGATCGGAGGATTGCTGCCGATCTACAAACTGTTTGCGGATGAGGTACCGGCGTGGACGGTCGTCTCAATCCGAATCATCAGTGCCTTTATCTTTGTTACGTTGTTATTGCGACTGACAGGGAAGTTTAAGCACGTCAAACAACTCTGGCGAAGTAAACGTCAACGCAATACCGTTTTAGGGGCAGGACTTGTCCTTGGGGGAAACTGGACCTTGTACCTGTACGCGATTGGCGAAGGGTACATCGTCGAATCCTCGCTCGGTTATTACATCAATCCACTCGTCAGTGTCTTGTTCGGCTTGTTGTTTTTTGGTGAACGCCTGAACCGGGCCCAGCTTCTTGCGATGGCGAGCGCCATCACTGGTGTCCTGATTTTAACGTTTGGCTACGGAAAGTTTCCGATCATCGCATTTTCACTTGCCATCTCGTTTGCTTTTTATGGTGTTCTCAAAAAAAAGGCGGCGGCCGAGCCGCTATCCGGTCTGTTTCTTGAGACGCTTGTCACGTTGCCGTTTGCCATGTTGACACTTGGGATTACAGGAGCGAACCCGATTGCTCTTCCGACAGAAGCGTTGTTCGCCATCGTCATGCTTGGCGTAGCGACTGCGGTGCAATTGATGCTGTTCGGATACGGGATGCCGAAAATTCCGTTTGTCTATGTCGGGATTTTACAATATATCGCTCCGACCCTGACCTTGATTCTCGGTGTCTTTTTATTCAATGACATCTTTACACCGATTCACTTCATCGCGTTCTTGTTCATTTGGTTGGCTGTCGCTGTCTTTACAATCAGCGGGATATCGAGCGGTCGGATGAAGATGAAAAAGGTATCGTGATCCAGAAAAGAGGAAACTAATAATGAATAAATCGGGTTTGTTTGCGACATTAGCCGCCTACGTCATTTGGGGATTGTTGCCGATTTACTGGAAATTGCTCGCCAGTGTCTCGAGCGAAGAAATTTTAGCGCACCGGATTGTCTGGTCGTTCATTTTTTTACTGCTGTTATTATATGTTCAAAAGGCGTTGCCAAAGTTTACCGGAGCCTTGAAAAATCCGTTCACCCGACGACTTTTTTTCCTAAACGGGCTGATCATCAGCATGAACTGGTTCATCTACATCTGGGCGGTCAATCATAACTTCATCGTCGAGGCCTCGCTCGGCTATTACATCAA
Source organism: Exiguobacterium sp. s192 (assembly GCF_018618795.1). NCBI lineage: Bacteria > Bacillati > Bacillota > Bacilli > Caryophanales > Exiguobacterium > Exiguobacterium sp. s192. The sequence continues at coordinate 131,707 of NZ_JACSMS010000002.1, forward strand.
TCCGATCGTCAGCATTATTTTCGGGGTGTTCTTTTTCCGGGAAAAACTGTCGCGGATCGAATGGCTTGCGATTCTGCTTGCAACGATCGGTGTCTTGATTCTGACGATCGGCTATGGGAAATTCCCTTGGATTTCCTTGGCACTAGCCTTCAGTTTTGGCTTTTACGGTGTCGTCAAAAAACAACGACCGCTCGAGTCAACGGTCAGTTTGACGATTGAGACGCTTGCGCCATTACCAATCGCAATCCTGTTCTTAGGCTACATGGGCGTCAGTGGACAAGAAACGTTTACGTCGTCCGGTTTCGTGACGACCGGACTTGTATTGACCGGTGTGATTACGGCCGTTCCGTTGTTATTGTTCGGATTTGGCGCCCAACGGATTCCGTTCACAGTCGTCGGTTTTCTGCAGTTCGTCGCTCCGACGTTGTCGCTTGCCATCGGTGTCCTCCTGTACGACGAACCCTTTACGGGAACTCACTTGATTGCGTTTACATTTATTTGGTCGGCTGCATTCGTCTTTACACTGAACGGTTTGTTGATTCGAAAAAAACAGCTGAGGAAAGTAGCGTAAAAAGATAGAAGTCTGACCTCTTGCGTGATAGAATGGAAACAGAGTATAAGGGATACCCTTAAGGAGGAACTAATCATGAATTTAGCAGCAATGATCGACCATACGGCTTTAAAAGCAGAAACGTCACGTGCCCAAATCGAAACACTTTGTAAAGAAGCACTCGAATACAAATTTGCAAGCGTTTGTGTCAACCCGACAAACGTTGCACTCGCAGCAGAACTCTTAAAATCAGACGATGCCGTCAAAGTATGTACGGTGATCGGCTTCCCACTCGGTGCGAACACACCAGAAGTGAAAGCATTTGAAACACAAGATGCAATCAAAAACGGTGCAACAGAAATCGATATGGTCTTAAACATCGGTGCATTAAAAGACGGTGACCTTTCACTCGTTGAACGCGACATCCGTGCAGTTGTCGAAGCGGCAAACGGCACACTTGTCAAAGTCATCTTTGAGAACTGCCTCTTAACAAAAGAAGAAATCAAAACAGCTGCTGAATTATCAGTTAAAGCAGGCGCAGATTTCGTTAAGACGTCAACTGGTTTCTCAACAGGCGGCGCAACAGTAGAAGACATTCGTCTCATGCGTGAGACAGTCGGACCTGACATCGGTGTGAAAGCATCAGGTGGTGTCCGTGACTTCGAAGGAGCAAAAGCGATGATCGATGCTGGCGCAACACGCATCGGTGCTTCTGCCGGAATCGCGATCGTCACAGGCGGTTCTTCAGACAGCGATTACTAATTTAATCGGATAAACCAGCGTGTCCTTTTCGCAACTTCTGTTGCGAGAAGGACATGTTTTTTTGTTTTAAAACAATTCTGAATTTGATTTTTAGGTTAAGAAGTCAGACAACCCTTCCGATAATCCAGTGTAGAACAGGGAAGGGAAGTGGAAAAATGTCAAAACGATTCGGTTTATCCTTACTTGCGCTGACAGTTGGTTTAGCGGGGTGCGGTAGCGTCATCGATGACCCACAACAAGCAGTAAAGGAGCGCCGGGAGATGGCGGTCGTATTATCGGATGTCGGATTAGGGGATCAGTCATTCAGCGATGCTGCAATGAGCGGCATGTCCTTACTTCGTGAAAAGGAAGATTGGTTCATTGATTATAGAGAACTGAATGAAACGAAGTCATACGAGGTGGCGTTTGCTACATTAGCCAAACAAAAACCAACCGTTGTCGTCGGTCTTGGTTTCATGGGGCAAGCGGATTTGGAGAAGGTCGCCAAGCAGTATCCGAAACAACAATTCGCATTGATTGATGCGGTGTCGGAGTTGCCGAATGTATTATCCGTCACGTTCAAAGAAGATGAGGGCAGTTACCTGGCAGGGGCAGCAGCGGCCATCCAATCAGAAAGTGAAACGATTGGCTTTATCGGCGGCATGAAGTCGCCACTCATCGAAAAGTTTGAAAAAGGATATAAAGCAGGGGCGACAGCCGTCAATCCGGATATCCGTGTCCTTGTGGATTATGCGGAAGATTTTGCCGCACCGGACAAAGGGAGACAACTGGCGGACGCCCAAATGAAAAAGAAGGCGGATGTGTTATACGCAGCGGCGGGGTTAACCGGCAGTGGTGTCCTTGAAGCGGCGGAAGCAAACGGCAAAAAAGCGATTGGTGTCGACAGTGACCAGACAACGATTGCACCAGACGCCGTCATGACATCCATGCTGAAACAGGTCGATCTCGCGATTACGAAAATCGGGGACACGGTCAAAGCATCCGGTCTGCAATCCGGTCAAATCGTGTTAGGGGTGAAAGACGGAGCGATTCAACTGGCACCGATTCGCAATGCCAACTTCACACCAAAAGAACTGCAACAGCTCGAACAATTGAAACAAGATATATTGGAAGGAAAGGTGGATGTACAATGACGTTACGAAAACGATTTTTAGTTTCGACACTCGTGACAATCGTCAGTGTCGTCGCCTTGATGGGTTGGACCTTATTTGAATTGCGGCAAATTCAATCGTACAACGAAGATTACGGAAAACAGCTCGTTGAGATTTCTGAACTGGAGACGAAACTATTGTATGAGCAGGCGGCATGGAACCGTCTGGCGAGCCAACCTTCAGAAAACCAAAAGGAACAGGCACTCGCCCTCAGTCAGAAAAATGAGGCAGCATTAAATGCGCTCCAAAAAGCATACTTGATTGACCGTTTTCAACAGGACCTGGATCGGGCAAAAATGAAGTATACAGCCTTATCTTCTGAACGGGAAACGTTGCTGAATGAACTTAATCCGATTACGATCCGGTCGTACGCAGCACGGATTGAGGGTGTATTGAGTGATCTGTATACGTTACATACGAAAAACGGTGAGTTTTATGATGTCTTGCAACAAGAGGCAAAAGACAAGACGTTGAACCTGACACGTTCTGTCCTGATTGCGACGTTTGTTCTGCTCATTGCCTTGGCACTTTATAACTGGTATTTTGCACGCAGCATCACACGCCCGATCAGCCGTGTCGTCAAAACGGCGGAACAGATTTCACAAGGCGATGTGTCGCAACAACTGCAAGTTTCCGGACGGACGGATGAAATCGGACGACTCGAGTCGGCGATTGCCCAGATGCAAGGGACACTTCACGGAGTAATCGGTACAATCAGTCAAACATCGACGACCATCAATCAGATGAGCGAACAGGCGACAGCTGAAAATGCAAATATCGTCGAAGTGTCTGGAAACATGACACATGCGATCAACGAAATGGCAAGCGGCACCCAAACCGTCTCGGACGATCTGCAGATGACGGTCAGTACGATTACAGACATGAGTACGTTGTTCGAGCAGAGTGAACAACGGGCGCAACAGGCACTAAGCCAGGGACAACTGGCAGATACGACGATGGGGAAAAGTGCGACGATTATGCAGGAACAGGCAGAATCGCTTGAAACGGCCTCCCTTCAAAATCAGGAACTTGGTCGCAAACTGGCCGGATTCCTGCAGCAAACCCAACAGATTGAACAGATGGCACAACTTGTCTCAAGCGTCTCCGCCCAAACCAATCTGCTGTCGTTAAACGCGGCAATCGAAGCGGCACGAGCCGGAGAAGCAGGACGCGGGTTTGCAGTGGTTGCAAGTGAAGTGAAGAAGTTGGCGGACGAAACCCATCAAGCGACCCGCTCGATCTTTTCACTCGTCCGCTCGATTCGTGCGGATGGAGCGATTTTACAAGAAGCCTTGCTTCGCTCAGAAAAAGAACAGGAACATCAAGTTCAGAACTTTGCGGAAGTCAAATTGGCATTTGAAAAAACACGGACGCACGTCGCCGATGTCACGGAAGCTGTCCACTTCATGACGACGCAGTTGCTTCAGTCGAAAGATCAAGCCAATCAAGTCGTGAATCAAGTCAGTTCGGTCAGTGGTGTGATGGAGGAGTGGGCAGCCGGAAATGAAGAAGTCGCTGCTTCGATGCGCGATCAACAAGCATCGTTTGAACAGATTCATCAACTGATGCAAGAGCTTGAGCAGACGACGACCTCACTTGATCATCAAACGAGTCAATTTAAATTATAATGATGCAGGACAAAAACTCACCGTAAAAAATTACGGAGAGTTTGTCACGTTTTAGAAGAAACCACTTGGATTCAGTTCGTTTGTCCGACCGTTGGCATTGTACTGATAGCCACCGTCATGAATTTCAAAGTGAAGGTGTGGTCCAGTCGAATTTCCTGTACTGCCGAGGTTTCCGATCTGCTGACCTTGTTTGACGTTTTGACCTGCTTTGACGGTCAGCGAGTTCATATGGGCATAGACGGTTGTATAGGTCTTGCCGCCGATATTATGCGAAAGATAAACGTGATTGCCGTAAGGACCACCAGAACTTGCCTGAATGACGACTCCGCTGGCGGAAGCGACGATTGGTGAATTAACGGGTCCCGCCAAGTCGATTCCATTATGATAGGCATATCCATTACTACCGCTCGCTGCTCCCATTCCTTGGGAAACCGAACCGGCAGCAGGCTTGATGAATTTCCCGGTTGCTTTCGAGATGACTTTTGTACTTGCTTTGATGCTGGAAGCAGGTTGCGCCGATTGCGCGGCTGCTTGTTGTTTAGCGGCTTTGGCAGCAGCTTCCTGCGCTTTTAATTGTGCTGAAGCATCTTTCAAGCTCAAGATGGTTGTCTCAATTGAACGTTTTTCTGATTTAAGACGGTTGAGCAAAGAAGTACGTTTCGTTTTCTCTGCTTTCAGCTCGCGTTGTTTTTTCTTGAGGTTGGTCCAGTCATCGATCAGATCAAGTCGTGTCTGACGCAATTTTTTCTGAGCGGTCGCCAACTGTTGTTTGTTTTGTTCATAGTCTTTTAATAACGAGGCATCACTTTCCGCAATCGTATTAAACGCATTGAAGCGGCTGATCATATCGCCGACATCTTTGGCCCCGAATACTGCTTCAAGTAAAGGATCTTGATCTGCCTTAGCTTGACGGACAGCCAGGCGGTCACCCAACATTTTTTCTTGTTTTGCGATTTTTTCTTTCAGCAGACGGATTTTTTGTTCAAGTCGTTTGATTTGTCGAGTATTCTGATCAATTTTTTGTTGATTCTCAACGACTTGTAACGTTAAGCCATTGATTTGCTGATCGATGGCGTACACTTTTTGCTGTGCTTTCGACAGTTGTGTTTTCTTATTGGAAAGTGCTTGTTTTTGTTTTGACTGTTGCTGTTGATTTTGCTGTTGTTTTTCTTTATAAGAACCTGCGGCACCAACGGGGTTCGCAAGTGGATGAATAAGTAACGTCATGGTCATCAGCGTCAGACCAATCGATTGTCGTAAAGATGGTTTCATAATTAGAACGTTCATTCCTTCCTTGATACAGATTCATGCTTTGGAAGCGATACCTGTTCCACTCTAACAAGAAAAGAGCAGTGTCACCTTTACAATTTCATTAAAATATTATGTGGAAATTATCAGGAAGTACCACTTTTTTTATGGAAGACAAGGCGGGAGTCATTTTCAATGAACTGTGAAAAGCTGATAACAGAGCGGAAAAAGAAGGTGAAATAAAAAAAGTGAATGGCTCCATTCACTTTTAAAAGTCACTGATATGAGTTTGTAATATTAAAAAGATGCTGTACTGAAAAAGGTTTAATTCATTAAGAAAACGGATATTCTAGTAAGTTTTACTCTTCGTAAATCATTTTTTTAGTCATACCTCCGTCAAGGATTAACGTTTCACCCGTCAAAAAATCATTTTCTGGATCAGTCAAAAACAAGGCTGCGCGAGCAACATCTTCCGGTTTTCCGACACGGCCGGCCGGATGTTGGCTGTGATCTTCCGGTGACAGTTCGTGATAGTTTCCTGTCTCGATCCACCCCGGAGCAATCGCATTGACCAATATCCGATCCGGTCCTAATGAAACGGCGAGTGCATGTGTCAAAGCAACGATTCCACCTTTCGTGGCGGCATAAGACTCCGTATCCGGTTCAGACATATAGGCGCGTGTCGAAGCAAGATTGACGATCCGTCCTCCGGTCGGATTTTTTTTCAAATGTGGTGCTGCGGCTTTTGTCGTCAGAAAAATACTGCGTAAATTCGTATGCTGGACGCGGTCCCACTCTTCGAGAGACAACTCGAGGATCGGCTTTCGAACGATGATTCCGGCGTTATTAATGACGATGTCAATTCTGCCCGTATGTTCAAGTGCTTTGTCGATCAACAGTTGAACATCGTGTTCATCCTGGACATCCAGGTGGTAGAAATAAGCCGTTCCGCCATCTGATTCAATGTCGGCTGCGACTTCGTCACCTGTCATTTGATCGACATCTGCTAAAATGACAGTTGCTCCTTTTTGGGCATACGTCTTCGCGAGCGTTGCGCCGATTCCGTTCGCGGCACCGGTGATGATGACCGTTTGGTTGACATGATTCATTTTAAATCACTCCTAATAGGTGAGTATCGTGGATTGCGTTATCTGCTTTAATGAAATAGCCGAAAAGGAATCAATTAAAACCTGACAGGCTGAGTTAAGAAATGATTACCGGGATACTGTTTGGGGAACATAGTGATTAGGTAATGCCACTATTATGTTGAATGGGGGATTTTTTGATGGATTTATCAAATCAAAAGCTCGAGACAGAAGAAGAAAAGTACGCAGAAAAAGCCAAGTCTTATATCAATCAACCTAAAAAAACGAATTCGATGTTACGACGGGCAAGCGAAAAAATAAATAAAAATTCGACGCTATCGGTCGTTTTTTCTCCCGTCCGTTTATTCATCGATATGGTTCGTGCCTATCAATCAGGTGAATATCGAAATATTCGCCGGACGACGATTTTGAAAGTGATCGGGGCCTTGATTTACCTCGTATCACCAATCGATTTAGTGCCGGATTTTGTGTTAGGTTTTGGATTTGCGGATGATATCGCCATCATCTTGTTCGTAACGAAAACGATTTTCGAAGAGTTGACACGATTCAGTGACTGGCAGGATGAGCAACAAAAAGCAAGTACGCAGCCACTCCAAAGTGAGGATGCTTACTAATTTCATGAAACAACCGGACTGAAACAGTTGGTCCTCATATAAAACAGAAGGCGGATTTTGAATCCGCCTTCTGTTTTCGTGTGGGCGAAAGTCCTCGTTTCGTACACTTGCGGGAAACCGGAAACCTGCTCTTTCTTTACAGGTAACAAAAACGTCATTTCTGTACGCGTCCTTGAAAGTTCGTTACACTAGAAGCAGAGAAACTTTTTCGGGGAAGGAGGTATGGGATGGCTTGGCATTCATGGATTGAATCGTACGGCTATTTTGGAATCATGTTGAGTTTGATGTTTCCCTTTTTACCGAGTGAAGTACCGCTTGCATATGCAGGCTATCTGGTCCACACAACCGAGTTTAACCTGATTGTCATGCTGATCGTGGCTGTCATGAGTTTTGTGATCAGTCAAAATATTTTCTTTACGATCGGGCGTCTCGGGAGTGACCGTTTACTGAAACGAATTTTCAGATGGTTTCGTATTTCTGAAACAAAGATGGTACGATTCCAACGTCAAATGGATACGCGTGGTCGTTTCATCTTATTGCTGTCACCGATGTGGCGGATGGGATTTGCAATCGGGGCAGGGTTGACCGGTGTCTCGCGACTCACCTTTACGATTGCGACGACGATTTCTTTTTTTATGTGGTCCGCTTTTTTTATCTGGGGCGGAAAGAAACTTGGACATGGCATGATGGGACGGCATCCTGAATTCCACCACTACCTTCCCTGGATAATCGGACTCATCGTATTTGGTGCAGGTTATTTGTACTTCCGAAAAAAAACGCTTATGAAAAAACAAGCTGTATCTAAAAAATAGAGGAGTGTTCACATGGCAGTGATTTTATTTGATATTGACGGTACATTGATCGACTCGACCAATCAGATGACAGAGGCGATTCATCTTGCGATGGAAGATATGCCGCATCTGGTCAAACCATCCAAAGCAAGTGTCCAGTCGAGTTATGGTTTGGCGGGTAATGCTTTTTGGAGAAAAGCCATCCCGGATGCTTCAGAAAACGACATTAAAGAGATTCGCAGAAAACGTCATCATCACTTGGAGCAAACCATGCAGAATCAAGATGTTTTGTTTGATGGTATTCGAGAATTATTAGAACGATTGACGAAACAGGGACATATTGTATCAACAGCAAGTAATTGCGGGGTACATTATTTAAACCTTGTCCTCGATAGCCAAAACATTCGGTCTTATTTTACAAGTCCAAAGTGTTTGGAATCGGTGAACGGGAAACAAAAAGCAGACATTTTAGCCGCACATCGTGAAGAGTTTGGTGAGGTCGACTATCTGATGGTCGGTGACCGTTCGTCGGACGTTGAGGCGGCCAGACTACAGAATATGCCGGTAGCGATTTGTTGCTTCGGTTTTGGAACAGAACAAGAATGGAAGACGGCTGACCATCAGCTGAAGACACCGCTTGATTTATTGAAGTTTGTATAACGGAATGAGCAAAAAAACAAGCAGCGCTGATGAGACAGCGTCTGCTTGTTTTTTTTAGTTAATCAAAATCAAGTCGGTACTGCTCGTGATTCGTCCAAGGACGAAAACGGCGGAAGAGGTGGTGGAACAGAAGACACAGAATCACCGGCAAAACAATAAACAGTCCGAAGACCAGCGAAATATTGATCCACGTCCAGCCACCTGCCATCAAGTGTAACGCATTGATTGGACCAATCAGACCCGACATACCAAATCCGGCACTAAAGGGGGTCCCTTGAATACCGAGTACACCTGCGAGTCCGCCAAGTACGGCGGCGCTGCACATGACCGGCAGAATCATGATCGGATTGCGAATGAAATTCGCCATTTGAATTTTAGGAGAGCCTAAAAAATGAGCGATGGACGTGCCGCGGGAATTGGCTTGCCACCCGGCAATCGCGAGTCCGAATCCTGCGGCACAAACACCGAGGTTAGCGGCTCCGGCCGCAACACCGGATAAACTGATGGCCGTTGCGATCCCGACCGTCGAGAGCGGTGATACGATCAGGACCGAAAAAGTAACGGCTAAGGCGATGCCCATCAGCACCGGTTGAAGAACAGTAAAGTGTGTAATCACTTGACCAATAGTGGCTGTGATCATCGTGACAAACGGATAGGTAAGGACACCAATTCCGCCGGCTCCGACGATGATTAAGGTCGGGATGACGAGAACCGTATACGTCTTGAAACGATTTCCAAGCCAGATGACGAGGGCGGTCGCGACTGCGGCTGTCAATCCGGCATTGATGACATCGCCGGTCCCGACGAATAAGTAACCGGCGGTCTCGGTTCGGCTTGCGACGCCGGATCCGACGACAGTCGCAAGACCAATCGAGGTCGCCTCAATCGGGGTTGCCTTGAATTGCATGGCGACGGCGACACCAATCACCATCGGCAAGAGCCGCATCGCGAGAGCAGTCGAGTCGATGATATGTTGTGCAGGAGAAAAATAGGGAAGCAAGGCTTTGGCAAGTTCACCAAGCAATGCTCCCGGGATGAGAGCAACTAAAATCCCGATACTGAGACCGTTCAAGACATGGACGCCGAATTGACGGTCAAAACGTTTTAAGGTCGTATTCAAATAGATTCACTCCTTATGTATTGCTTTTATGCATAACAGTATAAAAGCGATGAATTGTGTTTAATCATACGAAAGAGCGTTCAAAACGTCAAGTGGAAAATGGAATTTTCTGAAAAAACAAAAGCAAACTATTCGCACTTAAAGAAGAGGACTGCTAGAGTGGAGAAGTAAAAAATCGGGGAGGGAACAGTTATGTCAGAACAACAAATCGTATTAGCCAGCAGACCAGAGGGACGTCCGACACGGGATACATTCCGTTACGAGACAATCGAACTGGATGCCTTAAAAACGGATCAAGTGTTAGTGGAGACGCTCTATATTTCAGTCGATCCTTATATGCGCGGGCGAATGAATGATGCACGTTCTTACTCGCAACCATTCGAACTGGATGCACCTATCCAAGGGGGTGTCGTCGCACGGGTCGTTGAATCAACAAGTGATCTGTTAACAGTTGGTGACATCGTTGTCGGAATGCTCGATTGGGCGACAAAATCAGTGGTCGATGCAAAACAAGTCCGTAAAATCGATGCAACATTGGCGCCTGTCTCAACGGCACTGGGTGTGCTTGGAATGACAGGAATGACCGCTTACTTCGGGTTGCTCGACATCGGGAACCCGCAACCTGGCGAAACGGTCGTCGTCTCGGCAGCAGCAGGAGCCGTTGGATCAATTGTTGGTCAAATTGCTAAAATTAAAGGCGCACGTGTCGTCGGGATTGCCGGAAGTGCTGAAAAGATTCAGTATCTGAAAGAGGAGCTTGAATTTGATGAAGTCATCAATTACAAAACTGAGCAGATCGGCGAAGCCTTAGACCGGACTTGTCCGGACGGGATCGATGTCTACTTTGAAAATGTAGGCGGTGCAATCGGGGATGCCGTTCTTGATCGATTGAATCCATTTGCCCGTGTTCCAGTCTGTGGAGCGATTTCCGGCTATAATGAACAAGCGGATTTAGGTCCGCGGGTTCAATCGAAGTTGATCATTGCGCGCGCACGGATGCAAGGTTTCTTGGTCGGAGACTATGGCAAACGGTTTAAAGAAGCAGCGGAACAACTTGGTCAATGGGTCAGCAATGGTGAGTTGAAGTACGAAGAAACGATTTTTGAAGGTTTTGATCAAGTCCCGGACGCATTTCTTGGTCTGTTTGACGGGTCGAACACGGGAAAACTGTTGGTCAAATTATAAGAGTATGTCAAAAAGGTGTTGCTTTCCTGAGCGGAGAGCAACACCTTTTTTGTGCTTGGATTTATTGATCAGCAGGATCTTTTTTTAATTCTTCGACGTCAGGATCCGGATGCTGTGTTTCGGCCGGTTTGATTCCCGGGTCAGATGTTTTGGCTGGTTCTGGATCCGGATGTAAGCCGACATCCGCTGTTTCGTTTGGTGCATCTTGTTTTTTATCCGTCATGAGTGTTCATCCCCCTTGTCTTCGATATTTTTATATGTACCCGAATTATGGATTCTAAAAACGAAACGGACACTTTGGTGAGATTGATGTTTTGTAGCAAAACAAGATACGAACAAACTCGACTCCACGCAAACTCCTCTTCATTTGATGGTGAATGTAAGGAAAAAGACCAATTGCTTCATCAACTCTTTACAAAAACCTTGCATGACCTTTAAGTCCTCTTTGAACTGGTCTCGTAGACTGAAACAGAGATGAATGAAGGAAGGGTGTATACGTGTGAGTGAACAAAAGTGGAAAAAAAGCATCATTGAACAATTAAACTGGGTGCGGACTGAACAGAAGCGAATCCAATCTGCACCGGCAGCAAACCGTGCGTCGATCGAGGGGCTAAAACAGCTTGAGATCTTACGGATGAAAACGACGGTTCGCCCTAAGTCATCCCCACTCGAAGCCAAAACAAAGCGTTACCATCAGGACAGCAACAGGGAGTTGCTGAAAGAGATTGCGTATGAGGACATTCCTGTGACGGGCGGTTCACGTTATTATGAACGCCGGCCGCTTGAGGTGGCAATCGTGTGCTCGGAGTTCATGCATGCTTACTATCAGGACGCGTTACATTTACATTATGTCAATCCGGCAACGTTTACGGATGTCTTTGAAAAACCGATTGATCTGTTTCTCGTCGTCACGTCCTGGAAGGGTCTGCACGGTGATGATTGGAAAGGGGTTGCGACACCGACTTCTAAAAAACGGCAGCGTTTGCTCGACATGATGGAGCAGGTGAAAGCAAAAGGAATCCCGGTCGTCTTCCAGTCGACGGAAGATCCGAGTAACTTTGACCGGTTCAGTGATCTGGCGAAAGTTGCCGACTATATTTTGACATCAGACGAAGCGATGATTCCGGAATACCAAGTACTCTGTGGACACGACCGGATTGAGGCAACGTCGTTTGGTGTTAATCCGATCATCCACAATCCAGTCGGAGCAACGCGAAGCCGCAAAAAACATGTTCTGTTTGCCGGCAGCTGGATGGCGAAGTATCCGGAGCGTGTCAAAGATACGGAAATGTTATTTGATGGTGTCTTACGTTCAGACCATACACTCGATATCGTTGACCGCAACTACCAGTTAAATCTACCGGACTATCATTTTCCGGAACGTTACGTCCCGCGTGTTGCTCCTGCGATTCCCTATGATGCATTGCAACAGGTCAGTAAATGTTATGACTGGGTGTTGAATCTAAACAGTATCAAGTACAGCAAGACGATGTGTGCACGTCGGGTCTATGAATCACAAGCGCTCGGCAATCTGATTTTGTCGAACTACAGCATTGCCGTCAATAACGATTTCCCGAACGTTTTTACCATCCATGACCATCAAGAAGTCCAGGCGATTCTCGAGCGGACGACACAAGAGGAGATTGATCGACTCCGGGCGGAAGGAATTCGTTCTGTCATGTCGTCGCATACGGTCTATGACCGGATTGATCAATTGACACGGCTTCTGCAACTGGACATGCCGCCGGTCAAACGGACGCTTCTCGTCGTCTTACGCAATGCGACGCCGGAACTTGAACAACTGCTCGCGCGTCAATCGATCACCGCTGATGTAATCTGTCACGAATCAGAGTTGACCGGAGCGCTTTATGCCTCAGCCGATCTCGTCACTGTACTCGACGGAGCTGAATCATATGGAGAATACTACTTGGAAGACTTGGTGAACGGGTTCAAATACAGTGATGTATCGATCACCCGCAAAACGCGGACTGACGAAGCTCATTTCGTAATCCGGGAAGCGGAAGGGTCGACAGTGAACGCCATGATTTGGCGTGAAGCGTTCCCGTATGAGCAATTCTCCGAAGGAAAGGTTGAGGGAGAGACCTTGTTCCTGGACGCGCTGGAGTGGAACGAAGGTGGCGGGACCGCAATGGTCGAAGCTCCTGTGCTGTCTGTCATCGTCCCGATCTTCAACAATGGCAGGCATTTGACGTATAAATGTTTTGCCAGCCTCAAACGGATGGATCGGTTTGACGAGTCGGAAATCATCTTGGTCGACGATGGATCGACGGATCGATTCACCCGCCAAGCGATTGACCGCCTGGCACGACGTCATGGGAATGTCGTGACTCATCTGTTTCCGACAGGCGGCAGCGGCAGTGCGTCACGTCCGCGCAATAAAGGGGTTGAACTGGCCCGCTCGGAACGGATCGCTTTCCTTGATCCTGATAATGAAGTCTTGAGTGACCGGTATGCCGAACTGTTGGCTGAGTTGGATCAAGATCCGACACTCGACTTTGCTGTCGGCCACATGAAGAAATTGGCGGAAAAAACAAGCATCATCGCGTTGCCGAAGATTCGTAAACAAGGGCGGACGGTGTGTGATCATCCGAAAGCCTACTTATTGGAAAATCGCTTTTCCGTTCAAAGTATTCAGGCGTTGGTCGTCAACCGCCGTTTTCTGCAGGAACATCAGCTGGAGCAGGTGGTCGGTGCCGTCGGACAAGATTCCCTGTTTTTCCAAGAGATGATGTTGCACGCCAACCGTGTCCTGCTCGTCAATCGTGTCATCCATTATTACTATGCCGCGGTTGCCGGTTCGACCGTCAACTCCTTAACGGTTCGTTTCTTCGAACGAAGTGTCGTCCGGGAAAAGGCGCGGGCAGAGAAATTTGCCCGTTACGGTGTGCTCGATGCGTATAAGACAACACGTTTTGAACATTTCTTTGAACATTGGTATTTAGTGAAGCTCCGGTATTGCAGCGACAAGGATTTTGCCCCAAGTGTCGCATTACTTCGCATGATTGTTGCTTTTTATGAACCAATGAACTTGACGAATCCGCTGATCCGTCGATTCGTGGAGTTGGCGGACATGAAACGGACGGATGCGATTCAAACATTGTTACTGGAGGAGGTCAGATGATGCAGACAAAACAGGTGATGCGACCGAAAGATGAAATTCGGGCCGCCTATTATGATCAACTCGGAGTCGCATTCGGGAAAAAGGTCCGGTCTCGGGTCCACTGGATCATCCGGGAAACAAAAGGCAGTCAAATTCTCGATATCGGCTGTTCCGGTGGGCTGGTTCCGATTCTGCTCGGGCGCGAAGGCAAGCAGGTGGTCGGTATCGATGTCTCACCGGAAGCAATCGAGGAAGCGACGGCGGCATTAGGAGAAGAAGCACATTCCGTTCAAGAATTGATTCAATTGGAAGAAGCTAATCTGATGACCTTCCAAACGTCCCAACGATTCGACACGGTATTGATGACGGAAGTCTTAGAACATATCGGGGAACCGGAGCGGTTTGTCGAAAAAGCTTGTTCGTTCTTAAAACCCGGTGGTCGGCTCGTCGTGACCGTTCCATTCGGTGTGAACGATTATGCTGATCATAAACGGACGTATTATTTACAGCATCTGCTGGAACAATTGACACCGTACGGGACGATTGAGCAGTTGGAACGCATCGATAAATGGCTCGGTGTGACGTTGACGCTTCATCCGGAGAAACAGCCGTCACGCCCGGTAACGGAACAAGAAGTCAGTTGGCTCGAAACAGCTTTTGAAGCGGTGGAACGGTTGCATCTTACTGAAATCGTCCGCTTGAAGCAACTGAATAAAAAGTGGGAATTGAAGCAGCAAAAACAACAGGACATCGAACAGGAACAGGCAGAGTTGGTGTCAGAGCGGGATCAGCTTGCGCGACAACTCGCGGAGAAAGAAGACGAAATTGAGTTGTTGACGCAACAGTATCAAATGGTGCTCGCGCGATACGAAGGGGCGCTTGTGTCGAATCTGGATGTCTTGGAGGCGAATGCAGAATGGAAATCAAAGTACCGGTCACTCGCAAATTCAAAGCTCGGAAAAATCGTCATCCGTTACTGGAAGTTCAGACGAAACGTAAAGAAACGACGGGCCCGGAGACGATGAACGTCCTGATGATTTGTCAAAATTTTTATCCCGAGATCGGGAGTGCTGCGAACCGGATGAAAAATATCTTCAAACGGATGGAGCAACAGGGAAGTGAGGTCCACGTCTTGACGTCGGAACCACTTTATCCAACAGCTGAACTGTATACGGATGCCATGTTTTGGGACGAGCCGAGTCTGGATGCTGCCAAGATCACCCGAATTCAACCGCGTGATCTTCGGGCGACGACGAATTTATGGCGCAGACTCCGTTTGTTCATTGAACAATTTGTCCTGGCAGTCCAGGAAGTACGGCACGATACCAAACAATACGCTTACATCTATGCGACGACGCCGTCGATCTTCATGGGTCTTGTCGGAGTCGTTGCCAAACACCTGAAAAAAGCACCGCTGATTCTGGATGTTCGCGACTTATGGCCGGAATCACTGGTCGGAGTCGGGATTACGAAATCACGGTTGTTGCTTGCGCCACTCTATTGGCTGGAAAAATGGATGTACCGCCAAGCCGATCAAATTGTCATCAACAGTGAAGGGTTTCGGTCGTATATCGAAAAGAAAGGGATTGCACCAGAGAAGATTCACTACATCCCGAATTCGATTGAGGAAAATGAATGGTTGATCAAACGGCGGAAAGTATCGGAGCAGGTCCGTGTCGTCTACACCGGCAACATCGGTCTGGCGCAGGATGTTTTTTTACTACTTGATGTCGCGGAACAACTAAAAGAGGATAAACACATTGAATTCCATGTCGTCGGATACGGGTATCACAAGGAAAAATTCGAAGCCCATGTTCTCGAGCGGGGGCTGACGAACATTCACTTCATGAACGCGATGCCACGATGGGATGCGCTGAAACAATTGGCCAAGAGTGACATCGCCTTTGCGACGTTGGTCGAGAGTACGGCGTTCGACACGGTGACGCCCGGGAAAATCATCGACTACATGGCGATGGGGTGTGCGATTGTCGGAGCCGTCTCGGGGCATGCCGCCAAAGTCATTGAAGATGCGGGAGCGGGCTTTGTCTCCCGCGAGCGGAGTCGTGAAAAGATCGTCGAGCATATCCGGTACTTGGCTGAACATCCCGAAGCACGTAGCGCCATGGGGCAGTCCGGCGTGAAGTATGTTCAAGCACACTTTGACTGGGAACAAAATCAGGAGCGGTTGTTTGAGGCGATTCGTCAAACCGATCTTCGAGTATTAGGGGTGAGTAAATGAAGCGGGTCGGAATGTTTGTTTGGAATACGTTTACGAACGATGCACGTGTTTTACGGGAATGTACGGCGCTTTCGGAAGCCGGGTATCACGTTGATCTGTATTGCCTGAATGATGGGAGCTTGCCGAAACTCGAACGACACCCGGCAGGTTTTCAGATTCTTCGAATCGATCGGACACCTCCACTTGAATCCGTGCTGCGCCGGATCCGGAAGCGTAATCCTCTTACGCTGATGGTTGGCGCAGGCGTGTTATTGCTGTTTCCATGGCTGATTCCGGTCTTGGTGCTGCTGTATCTCTTACAGAAAAGCCGGTTTGTCCGCTACGCGCTGTACAACAGCTTCGGAATCATCCGCATGACGCGGGCAGCCCGCAGACACACGTACGATATCATGCATGCGAACGATTTAAACACGTTGCCTCAAGCGATTTTTTCTTCAAGAGGGGCGAAGGTCGTTTACGATTCGCATGAGGTGCAGACCGACCGGACAGGTTATGGAAAAGGGCAAGGATTATTTGAGCGTTACTTGTTACGGTTTGTCGATCAAACGATGGTTGAAAATGACACGCGGGCCGACTACCATGCGTCACTTTATGGCGAACGGCCGGCTGTCCTTCATAATTATCCGTTTTATCACGAAGAAGTACCACAACCACGATCCGTGCATGAAGAAATCGGCATCAAGGAGGACGAACCCATTCTGCTGTACCAAGGCGGTATCCAGGAAGGGCGGGGACTTGAGCGACTGATTGAAGCAATGCCGTTCGTCCGGCGTGGGACTTTGCTGTTTATTGGAGACGGAAAAATCAAACCGCGTCTCCAGGAGTTGGCGGCACAGTCTCCGGAACGGGAGCGGATCCATTTCATTGATAAAGTACCGCTTGATCAGCTGCCAAGTTATACGGCGGCTGCGACAGTCGGTTTTCAAGTTCTGCAAAACATCTGTTTTAATCATTATTCGGCTTCTTCGAACAAGCTGTTTGAATACATGGCGGCACTCGTGCCGGTCGTGGCGGCGGATTTACCAGAAATTCGGCGTGTCGTCGAAACGGAAGGCGTTGGATTACTCGTTGACGTCGAATCCCCGGAAGCGATTGCTGTCGCCGTGAACCAAATCGTCGAGGAAGACGGCTTACGTCAGGCGATGAAAGAACGGACAAAGCAGGCGCGCCGGAAATACAACTGGGATAAAGAAAAGCACCATTTGTTGGACGTCTACCGTGAAATAACGGTGTAACTAAACACTGAACGAAGACGGAAACCAGGTAGATGCAGGCAAATCCACGACAGGAAACAACGGAATTGACCAAATTCAGTTGTTTGTTTGCCGAATGCGATAAATGTTCGCTGATTATTTACAAGCTTTACAAAAAGTACAGGAAAGACCTCGAATGTAAGGTCTGTGAAGAATGGTTTAAGAGATGGTTAGAACCATTGGAAACACAAGCAATTGTCGTTATGGTCTAGTTACAGCCACGACACAGTCGGTAATTTGCTGACGTGAAGGACTAACTCGTAACTAGATGGAGGAATGACAAAATGAAACTTTGTACAATCGGACTCGGATATATTGGATTACCTTCTTCAGCCATGTTTGCAGATCACGGAACGGACGTCGTCGGGGTCGACATCGACCCACGCATCGTTAAGATGTTGAATGCGGGAGACATTCATATTGAAGAACCGGGACTTGAAGATGTCATCAAACGTGTCGTCGCAAACGGAAAGTTTCGGGCAACATTAACACCGGAACCGGCAGATGTCTTTTTGATTGCCGTTCCGACACCCAATTTAAATGACACGTATAAATCGTGTGACTTGAAGTATGTCCTCGCAGCCGTTCGAAACATGTTGCCGCACGTTCAAAAAGGCAACGTCATCATCGTCGAATCAACGATCGCTCCACGGACGATGGATGATCATGTCCGACCATTAATTGAAGCAGCCGGCTTCGTCATTGGTCAAGACGTCTTCGTCGTTCATTGTCCGGAGCGGGTGCTTCCGGGACAAATCTTACATGAACTCATTCACAATAACCGGATTGTCGGCGGATTGACACCGGCTTGCGCGGATGCAGGAGCAGCGGTATATGAAACATTCGTTCAAGGCGAAATCGTCAAGACTGATGCGAAGACGGCAGAGATGTCGAAATTGATGGAGAATACGTTCCGCGATGTCAACATCGCTTTAGCCAACGAATTGACGCAAGTCTGCCATAAGCTCGAAATTAACGTGCTTGACGTGATCGAGATGGCGAACATGCATCCACGTGTCAATTTACATCATCCGGGACCAGGTGTCGGTGGACATTGTCTTGCGGTGGACCCGTATTTCATCGTCGCAAAAGCACCGTCGCTTGCACGGATTATTCATACGGCACGGGAAACGAACGTCAACATGCCGCAATTCGTTGCTGAACAGGCAGAACGCCTTGTTTCTTCTCACGTCCGACCAAAAATCGCAGTGTTCGGTGTCACATATAAAGGCAATGTCGACGACATGCGCGAAAGTCCGGCTGTCGATGTCATCGAGCAACTGATTGACCGCGGACTAGATGTGTCAGTCTGTGATCCACACGTCGAACGTTCGATTTCGTCACGCTTTGAGCTTGTGGATGAGATTGATGCGATCCAAGGTGCGGACCTGGCACTGGTACTCGTTGATCATGACGAATTTAAACAATTTGATTCACGGCGTCTTGCGAATCAGATGCGGACACCCGTCTTGTTTGATACAAAAGGAATCGTTCAACCGCTTGAGGACATCACGGTCCTAAACTTTGGTAACCTGCATACGTATCAAACGACGGAAGTGGATGCGAAGGCGATATGAACGGGGTCGGTACAATCGGGAAAGAGCTGAAAGATCATTTTTATCTGATCTTTCGCCTTTCGCTTTATGAAACAAAAAGTCAATACAGCATGCAATATCTCGGATGGTTCTGGGAAATCATGACGCCGCTCCTGCAGATTGGCGTTTACTGGGTCGTGTTCGGTTTCGGAATCCGTGGCGGAAATCCGGTCGACGGGATTCCATTCGTTTTTTGGTTGGTCAGTGGATTAATTGCCTGGTTTTTCATCGGCAGTACGATACCAAGCGGCTCACGATCGATTTACGGTCGGGTCGCCCTTGTTTCGAAAATGCACTTTCCACTCAGTACGATTCCGGCCTATGTCATCTTGGCGCAATTTTACCGCCATGTCGCAATGATTGCTTTGACGATTGTTCTCGGAATGGCATTCGGTTATTTTCCGGGCTGGCATACGTTTGAATTGTTGTATATCGTCCCGGCTGGTGTGATTTTTCTGTATGCTGTCTCACTTTTGTTGTCTGCTCTGGCAACGATGATTCGGGATGTCCAAAACATGGTGACTTCGGCAATCCGGATGTTGATGTATTTGACGCCCATCATGTGGATTCCGCCGGATCACAGTCTGTTTAAGACATTGTTGATGATCAATCCTCTCGTCTATTTGATTGAAGGATACCGCTCGGCATTGATCGGGACCGGTTATCTGCTCGATCACGTCTGGTATGGAGTCTACTTCTGGACTGTGACGTCCGTTTTGTTAGTAGTAGGAGCAGCAGTTCATCTGCGGTTCCGGCGGTACTTCATTGATTATGTCTAGGAGGAAAAAACATGAGTCACGTCGTATTCGAGAATGTTTCAAAACGCTACGTCTTGTATGCCCGACCAATTGATAAATTAAAAGAAGTGTTGTTCGGTAAAGTCAGCGGTAAACCGTTTTATGCTTTAAAAAATATCTCGTTCTCCGTCGAACAAGGCGAAATCGTCGGTGTGGTCGGAATCAACGGGAGTGGGAAGTCGACCTTGTCGCATCTGCTCGCCAACGTCACGCCGCCGACATACGGTCGTGTGACGCTTGGCGGTAAATCGGCATTAATCGCGATTTCCAGTGGTCTCAATAATCAGCTGACCGGACGGGACAACATCGAATTAAAAGGATTGATGATGGGGCTGACCAAAAAACAGATCCAGGCGATTACACCGGAAATTCTGGAGTTTGCGGACATCGGAGATTTCATCGATCAACCCGTCAAAACATATTCAAGCGGGATGCGGGCGCGGCTTGGTTTTGCCATCTCGATTAATATCAATCCGGATATCCTGATCATCGATGAGGCGCTGTCGGTCGGCGACCAGACCTTTACGGAAAAATGCCTCGATAAGATGCGGGAGTTTCGCGACCAGGGAAAAACGATCTTTTTTGTCAGCCATTCCTTGAATCAAGTCAAAAGTTTTTGTACAAAAATCCTTTGGCTCGAGTATGGAGAAGTTCGGATGTTTGGACCGACAGCGGAAACGATGGCGGAGTATAACAAATATTTATACTGGTACAAGCAGTTGACGAAAAAACAAGCTGCACATTATGTCATGAAAAAAAGAACAGGACGAAGTGATGAAATCGAGCGTTCGGCACGCGGTGAAACGATTGAATTATCGTCATGAATAACGGATAGGGGATGGAACGAATGAAACGAGTCATGTTAGTGTTCGGAACGAGACCGGAAGCAATCAAGATGGCGCCTGTCGTCAAAGCATTGGAAAAACGAGAAGGAGTCGAACCGATTGTCGTCGTGACGGCACAACACCGGGAAATGCTCGATCAAGTCCTTGAACTGTTCCAAATCGTTCCCGACCATGATCTAGATTTGATGCGTCCACGTCAGACACTCGAAGAGATGACGGCACGGATTTTAAATGCGATGCGTCGTGTCTTGGAAAAAGAGCAACCGGATTTGGTGTTGGTCCATGGGGATACGACAACGACATTCGCGGCTTCACTTGCGGCTTTTTACCAGCAGATTCCGGTTGGTCATGTCGAAGCCGGCTTACGCACGTATCAGAAGTATGCACCATTTCCGGAAGAGATGAATCGTCAATTGACGGGTGTACTCGCTGATTATCATTTTGCTCCGACTGATCAGGCAGCGGAAAATCTACGGCTCGAGAACAAACAAAGTCCGGTTATCGTGACGGGAAATACGGTCATCGACGCGTTGAAAACAACGGTTTCGAAGGACTACACGCATCCGGTGTTGACGGATCTTACAGAGAGCGGACGGAAGCTGGTTTTGTTGACCGTTCACCGACGGGAAAATCACTTGCAATTATCGCAAATTTTTGATGCCGTCGAACGATTGGCGGACAGTCATCCGGATATCGAAATCATCTATCCGGTCCATCCGAACCCGATTGTCCTCGAGGCAGCGGAACAGTTGAACCACCACCCGCGTATTCGATTGATTGAACCGCTAGATGTCTTTGATTTTCATAACTTGGCAGCCCGGGCGACTCTGATTTTGACGGATTCCGGCGGTATCCAAGAAGAAGCACCTTCGCTTGGCGTGCCGGTCCTCGTCTTGCGTGATACGACCGAACGTCCGGAAGGTGTCGCGGCCGGTACGTTGAAGCTTGTTGGGACGGATCCGGAACGCATTTATGAAACGGGTCATCTGTTACTGACGGATCAAGGGGCTTATGACGCGATGGCACAAGCGGCGAATCCATACGGAGACGGTCATGCGGCAGAACGCATCGTGGACGCGATTTTAAGCGAGGTACCGGTATGAGTTCACGTCCACTGGAACTGGCGAGTTATCAGTTTTTTCCGCAAGGGGACCGCGATAAAATTCTGCTCGAAGAAGATGCGGACGGTGTTTGGTTCGATTTTCAACAGGCGGATCCGACCGATAAGCTGTACATCCAATTGTTTGATCAGGGATTTCAATACCCTCCCTCGAAGTTGTATCGTGCCGACGCCTCTTTTGGACAGGCCGAGTCCGTCACATTGACGTGCGAACTGGAAGCGGAATCGTCATGCGACATTCAGGTATTCAAGATGCAATACGGGCAAAAAAAACGGATGCATTCAGAGACGGAATGGCTGACAGTAAACGGAAAAACAACGTGTTCCTTACAATTGAAACGAGTTAAAGGCGCCGACTATTTTAAAATTGCATTCAAGTTTTTACTCGAAGGGGACATGCGGGTTCGGTTGACGGCGTTACACGTCAACCGGCTTGTTCCGATCAAGCAGGAGGAATCCTATCATGTTATTTAGTTCGACGATTTTTTTATTTCTATTCTTACCGATCGTGTTGCTTGTCTACCACTTGTTGCCACGCACGTTTCGGAACGGCTGGCTCCTTGTAGCGAGCCTTTTCTTTTATGCCTGGGGTGAGCCGAGATTCGTCCTATTGATGTTGACCAGCATTTTGATCAACTATCTGTTTGCATTGGCTGTACACGCGTACCGGACACGGATCGGTGTCAAATGGATCATGTTCAGTATGATCGCCGTCAACCTGGGACTGCTCGGTTGGTTTAAATACAGCGGATTTTTTGTGACGTCAATCAACGAGACCTTTCAAACAACGTTGTTTGTCCCGGAAGTCGTTTTACCGATTGGGATTTCGTTCTTTACTTTTCAGGCGATGAGTTACGTCATCGATGTGTATCGTCAAGCGGGACAGGTTCAAAAAAACCCGCTCGATCTCGCTTTGTACATCGCGTTGTTTCCGCAATTGATTGCCGGTCCGATTGTCCGCTATGAGACGGTTGCGGACGAAATCAATCACCGGCGGGAAACCTTGCCTGAATTTGCGCAAGGCGTCCGCCGCTTTATCATCGGCTTATCCAAAAAATTGATTTTAGCGAACGGATGCGGGCAAGTCGCGGATACGATTTTTAACATGAAGGATTTATCGATGGGTCTCGCTTGGATTGGAATCATCGCCTATGCCTTACAAATTTATTTTGATTTTTCCGGTTACAGTGACATGGCGATTGGACTGGGGTTGATGTTTGGCTTTCATTTTCTTGAAAACTTCAACTATCCGTACATCTCAAAATCCGTCTCTGAATTTTGGCGCCGGTGGCATATTTCATTAGGCTCCTGGTTCCGGGATTATGTCTACATTCCTCTTGGAGGAAACCGGGTGTCGCCGTGGAAACAGTACCGAAATCTCGGAATTGTCTGGATGTTGACCGGACTTTGGCACGGCGCAAGCTGGACGTTTGTTGCCTGGGGAGTCTACTACGGAATCTGGATCATGGTCGAAAAAGCCTTCCTCGGAAAACTGCTGGCGCGGGTTCCCGTATTCGCGACGGTGTGGACGCTCGTGCTCGTTTTGGTCGGATGGGTCTTTTTCCGGGCAGAAACGTTCCCGGAAGCGATCACGTACATTCAAGCGATGTTCGTCCCGGATGTGCTGTGGGATGACCGCGCGAGCTACCAACTCGTCCAAAATGGTGTGATTTTAGCGTTGGCGTGTCTTGCTGCGACCCCGATTCCAAAACGGATCGGCGAACGATTTGTCGAATCATCGGGCAAAGTCGGACAGACGATGCAATATGGATACGCGATGGTCTTGTTGTTCCTCGCAACATCGGCACTCGTCGCAAGTACATTTAATCCCTTTATTTATTTCCGTTTCTAGAAAGGAGAAGACGACATGGCACAACCAATCGAACGCAAATTAAAGCCGAAAGCGGACGGTCAACCGTCCTCATCCTTTGAACGGAAGATGATGTGGCTGACGACGATCAGTTTTTTCGTCATCTTGATGGCGATTGGCGCGGGGACGATCCTTCGGGAAGACCGCGTCAGTTCCCAACTGGAAAATCGAACCCTTGCACAGTCTGTCAAACCGACCGTCCAAGGCGTGATTTCGGGTGACGATATGGTGAAAATGGAAAGTTATTTCACCGATCAATTAGTGTTGCGTGGAACCTTTGTTGAAATGCAGGCCCGATTATCAAAAAATGTCCTGCGGCAACCGTTCCGTAACGGCATTTATACGGCAGAAGACGGTTACTTGATTGAGCCGAGTCAAGCGGCGCAACCAATCGTCCCGGACGCTTTCCGACAGTTCACGCAAGAGGTGAACCGTCCGGTCTACTTTGCCCTCGCACCGTCGAAAACCGTCGTCGCGGAACGGGATGGAATCATTCCGGGTTACGTGGCTTCGAACGCGGAACAACGGTATCAGACGATGCAAGCCGGCTTCAAGCAAGCGGGCATTACCTCGATTCCTCTCGATGCCTTACAGTTGTCCGATTACTTTAAGACGGATCATCACTGGAACGTAGACGGCGCCTATCAAGCCTATGGTGAGATTATCCGTACAGTCGCGAAAACAGAACCGACGTTAAAAAAAGTGGAAGTCGATCCGGAATCAAAGCGGGCATCGGAACATCCTTACTTTGGTTCACTCGCCCGCAAGACGACGCTTGCGTATGCGAGCACAGGAGACAAAATTGAATACTACGATGCCGACCAATTTAAGGGCATCGACGTCTGCTACGACAAGAAATGTGGTCAGCCGCTGATTGATGAGCAATTCATCAAGGAAGAGGGCGACTATGCCGATCGCTACGAAGTGTTCATGCGCGGCAATCACGGTATCTTATCAATGACGTCGCAGACGAAAGGACCGAAGCTGCTTGTCCTCAAAGACTCGTTTGCCAATCCGGTCCTGCCGTTTCTTGCTAAGAGTGCCAATCTTGAGGTCGTCGATGTGCGATACGTCAACAAAGATTTTGACGCATCTGAATTTGCGAAGCAAAAAAACGTGGATGCCGTCGTCTTCTTACACAATGCGAACATCAACGGGTTGATGAAGACGTATCAGCAGAAATTGTAAAGGAGGTGCCGCATGAGATCACGTTTACGGAAAAAACAACCGCGCATCGGTTGGCGGATTGCCAGTGCCGTTTTGTTGTTGTTTGTCTTAACCGTCAGTGCCACAACCGGATTTGCGTTCTTGAAGTTCCAACAAACAGCAGATTCATTCATCACACCATTAAAAGGAACAAAAAAGCTCCCGCTTGAGGTGATGCAACCGGTCAACGTCTTATTGATTGGAGTCGACGAACGAAAAAATGATCCGGGGCGAGCGGATGCGATCATGTTGTTGTCGTTTAATCCGAAAACGAAACAAGCGACCTCTCTTTCGATTCCGCGTGATATGCAGGTGACAATTGCAAATGGTGAGAAAACAAAAATCAATCATACGTATGCTTACGGTGGGGTTGAAGAGACGATTGAGACGGTCGAGCGGACGTTTGAGACCAAAGTCCCGTACTATGCCAAAATCAATATGGATGGATTGATTGAACTCGTTGACGCGGTCGGTGGGGTGACGGTTGATAATCCATCTGCTTTCAGTTGGAACGACCGTCGTCTGCAAAAAGACTATGCGGAAGGGAAAATCAAACTTGACGGGCTCGAAGCGAGCGGATATGCCCGTATGCGGAAACAAGACCCGCTCGGTGACATGGGACGACAAATCCGTCAACGGCAGGTCTTGGAAGCGGTCGGGATGAAACTAGCCGGTCCTGATATTTTAGCGAACTTGGAAGAAATTAGCCGGGTTCTGAAAAACAACTTCAGCACGAATATCACGTTTTCAGAAGCGGCACAACTGGCGCAAGAAAATCAAACCGGGTTTGAACGTCTGAAACCGCTCAAACTGGACGGTGAGGGATACATTGCGAGTGACGGCGTCTGGTACTTTTTCGCCTCGGATCAATCGATGCAAGAAGCCAAACAGGCAATCGACAAACTGACGAAAAGTTAATCCAATCGTGAGCAAGGACTGTGTAAAAGGGGGTTCCTTTTTCACAGTCCTTTTTTTCGATTCGCTTGTTGGTCCAAAAGTCTTATTTTCTTTAGCAGACTAAAATAAGCTTTGACAGACAAGCAGAACGAATGGAGAATGGAAATGAAAACGATTACATAAATCCAAGGAGGATACGGCATGAATCGATTGAAATCAGTCTGTGCAGTTGTGCTAACGTTTGCACTGATGTTTAGTTTGTTTCCAGTAAACAGCTTGGCACTGGAAAAAGGCAAATCGACACTCGTCATCATTCACTACAAAGAAGATAAAACGTCAGAAAAAGATTGGAATCTCTGGTTATGGGCGAACGGACCAGATTATTTCCCGAACAAGGCACACGCCTTTAACGGCGAAGATGCTTACGGGAAAATCGCAGCTTATGAATTTCCAGTGGATCAACCGGAAAAAATCGGATTCATCGTCCGCGATGATTCATGGAACAAAGATCCCGGTTCGGAAAACGACCGTTTCATCACAAAAGATATGATCAAGGACGGGGTCGCAGAAGTCTGGATCGAATCAGGCAGTAAAGAAGTATCACCTGTCAATCCAACAGGTGGCAGCGACGTTGAGGATGTCAATACGAACATTCATTACTACCGTTACGATAATGACTACGACAAGTACGGGGTATGGGCATGGCCAAACGCCCAGGATGGAAAACGATTTGAGTTTAATGGTCAAGATGAGTTTGGTGCTGTTGCCAACGTCACGTTGACGAATACAACAAAGGAGCGTCTTGTCGGAATCATTCCGCACATCGAAGGATGGTCTGAAAAAGACGGAGCGGATCGTTTTTATTACGCCGGAGCAAAAGACATTTGGTTGATTGAAGGCGATCAAACCATTTATTACAGTAAACCGGACATCGACCGGACACCCAAATTCACAAGTTTCCTGGCCGATGATTTTAAAACCATGACGCTGAAAACCAACTCGCCGATTACGGCGGAAGATGTAAAAGCGTTAACGTTTAAAGGACTGGTCAAGCCGGTCGTAAAACAAGTTGATGCGAAGACGCTTGAAGTCACGGTCACCTCTGACATCGATCTGGCGAATGTCGTCACCGTGTCACATCCGGTCTTTGGCGAAGGGATTTTAGAAGCGGGGAAAGTCCTGCGTTCCGATGCCTTTGATCAAAAGTATGCGTACGATGGCAAACTCGGTACAGTCTATCAAAAAGGCAAAACGACGTTCCGGGTCTGGGCACCGACAGCTCAAGCAGTGGAACTCGAACTGTACAAGTTACCGAAAAAACAAGCAGCAACAACTAAAGATATCGTGCGTGAAGTGAAAATGGTCCGCGGCGACCGTGGTGTCTTTAGCGTCACGGTCAAGGGAGACCTTGACGGAACAGGCTACACGTATGAAGTCAAGCATGCCAAAGAAACGACACGAGCGGTTGACCCATATGCGACGGCAGTTGCCGTCAACGGGGATCAAGGCGTCGTCGTCGATTTAAATGAAACGGATCCAAAACGTTGGACCAAAACAAAAATGCCGTTAAAAGAGGCAACGGATGCCATCATCTACGAAACGCATGTCCGTGACTTGTCGATGTTTGATGTGACAGGTACGACATACGATTCAGGCATCAAGCAAAAAGGAAAGTATCTCGGTGTCATCGAGCCGGGAACACGTCTGTTGAAGGACGGCAAAAAAACAAAAACGAAAACCGGACTCGATCACTTAAAAGAATTGGGAATTACTCACGTCCAATTCATTCCGGTGTATGACTTCAATACGGCGTCCGTCGATGAGACGAATCCCCTTAAAACATACAACTGGGGCTATGATCCGAAAAACTACAATGCGCCTGAAGGTTCTTACGCAACCAATGCCTATGATCCAAAAGTCCGGATCAAAGAGATGAAACAAATGATTCAAGGATTACATGACAACGGATTACGTGCCGTCATGGACGTCGTCTACAACCATATGTTTGATGCGAAAGCTTCAAACTTGGATAAAATCGTCCCAGGCTATTACTACCGCTACACAGAAGGCGGCGATCTGGCGAACGGCACAGGTGTCGGAAACGATACGGCTTCCGAACGCAAGATGATGCATAAACTGATCGTCGATTCGGTTGACTACTGGGCAAAAGAATACCGTTGGGACGGATTCCGTTTTGATTTAATGGGGATTCATGACGTCAAGACGATGAATGCCGTCAAGCGGACGACAACTAAAATCGATCCGTCAATCCTCGTCTTCGGAGAAGGATGGAGCCTTGGAACACCACTTCCGGAAGCCGAAAAAGCCAATCAGACGAATGCCAAGCAGATGCCGGGCATCGCACACTTTAACGACAACTTGCGGGATGCGCTCAAAGGAAGTGTTTTTGAAGATACGGAAGCCGGTTTCGTCAACGGTAAGGCAGGTCTTGAAACACGCATCAAGCGCGGGGTTGTCGGTGAGATTGCCTATAACAAAGAAATCACCGGTTTCACAGCAGAACCCGATCAAGCCATCACGTATGTCGAAGCCCATGATAACCACACATTATGGGACAAGTTAAACTTAACGAATCCGCAAGATACCGATGCAACAAAAACAAAGATGCACCGCTTGGCGTCAAGCATCCTGCTGACGTCACAAGGAACAACCTTCATCCATGCCGGTCAAGATTTCATGCGGACAAAAGGTGGCGACCACAATTCGTACAAGTCACCGGATTCCGTCAATCAACTGGATTGGAAATTAAAAATGGACCGTCAAGCCGATGTGGATTACATGAAAGGACTGATTCAAGTCCGAAAAGCGAATCCGGCTCTGCATCTCGGTTCAGCAAAAGACATCCGCCGCTACCTGACGTTTAAGGATGCACCGGAACAAGTCGTTGCTTATCAATTGGCAGATGAAGCTCCACAACAAAAAACCGATCTGTATGTCGTCCATAATGCGAAACGTCAAGCCGTCAAGATGACGTTGCCAAAAGGGACGTGGAACGTGATCGTCGACGGTAAAACCGCGGGAACGAAAACACTTAAAAAAGTGTCGGGCAGCCTTACGGTCGACCCACTCAGTTCTTACGTGTTAAAAAAATAAACAAGTAAAAAACGTATCGCCTCTGTGAATCATTCACAGAGGCGATACGTTTTTTGTGATCAAGGAAAAATTAAGCGTAACGCTCGTCTTCTTCCTCTTCTTCGTTCAGATTACCTTCTTCCGATTTCGCGACGATGACGGCACAAGCAGCGTCACCCGTGATGTTGACGGCTGTCCGCATCATATCGAGCAGGCGGTCGACACCGATGATCAAGGCGATCCCTTCAACAGGCAGGTTGACTGACTGAAGAACCATCGTCAGCATGACGAGACCGACACCCGGTACGCCGGCTGTTCCGACAGATGCGAGAACGGCAGTCAAGACAACGGTTGCGAGTTGAGCAGGCGATAAATCAATTCCATATACCTGAGCGATAAAGACGGTCGCGACCCCTTGCATGATCGCTGTCCCATCCATATTGATCGTCGCACCAAGTGGTTGGACGAAACTTGACACGGAGCGTGGAACTTTTAACTCACGTTGTGCGGTTTGCATAGCGACCGGTAACGTCGCGTTCGACGACGAAGTCGAGAAGGCAAACAACATGACGGGAGCAAACTTCTTGAAGAAGAAAAACGGATTCATCTTTCCGAGCAACGAGACGGTCGAACCGTACGTCAACAGGGAATGGACAATCAATGCCAGGATGACGACACCCATGTAGAGAGCCATTGCTTTTAAGGAATCAAATCCTTGTGAACCGACGGCAGAGGCAATCAAAGCGAATGCGCCGAGTGGTGCCATCTTCATGACGAGACCAATCAAATACGTCATCAAGTCATTTCCTTGTTCGACGAATGACCGTAAAGTCGATACTTTACTGCCGAGGAATGTGATTCCGAAACCGATAAAGACGCTGAAGACGATGATTTGCAACATGTTGCCTTCTGCCATCGACGTGATCGGATTCGTCGGGAACATTCCGACAATCGTATTGATCAAGCTGGTATCCGGTAAGTTTCCTTGGTCATATTCCAAGTTGTCGGTTGCAAAGTTGCCGAACGTACCCGGTTTGATCAGTAACGACAAACCAAGTGCGATGACGATGGCAACAGCCGTCGTCGTCATGAAATAACCGATGGCTTTTCCGCCGACCCGGCCAAGTTCCTTTGGATTCCCGAGTCCCATGACACCAAGCGTAATCGAGAAGAAGACGATCGGCACGACAAGCATCTTAATCAAGTTCAAGAAAATCGTACCGATTGGTTGAAGTGCATACTTATTCAATCCTTCATAGATTGATTTGTCTGGTAACGTTGCGAGAATGATTCCGAGAATGACCCCGAGGATCAATCCCCAAATAATTCGTTTGGCTTCTTTCATAAATGAGAACAACTCCTTTTTCAGATAACTGTGTCTATTTTGACACATCATTCACCGTTTTGACAAAACATTTTAAAAATTTTAAGAAAACGCTTACAAATTATTTCGAATTTTTTCAGCAAAAAACCATGAATCTGTTGTAAATAATGGGGTGACATGAGAGGATAGAAAAGAACAAAAAGGAACATCTCGGGAATGATCCAAAACCGGTCAATCAACTATTGACCAAATTGTATATTCCTACTATAATGTTGTATGACGTGTCTGACACGTTTCCTTTAGTCGGTAATATCGGAGGGAGGGAAAACTAGTGGAAACTCGTGTACGTAAAAATGAATCACTTGAAGACGCACTTCGCCGCTTCAAACGTGGTGTTTCAAAAGATGGTACGCTTGCTGAAGTTCGTAAACGTAAACACTACGAAAAGCCAAGTGTAAAACGTAAGCTTAAATCGGAGGCTGCGCGTAAGCGTAAGAAGTTCTAACGTAAGAGAGGGTGTATCCTCATGAGTCTTCAAGAGCGTTTGACAGCGGATATGAAGGAAGCCATGCGTTCGCGTGAGAAAGATCGTCTTACGACGATTCGGATGGTGAAGTCGTCCCTGCAAAATGAAGCGATTAAACTCGGTAAGCAAGAATTAACTGATGAGGAAGAGCTAACTATACTCTCACGTGAGATGAAACAGCGCAACGACTCCCTCCGAGAATTCGAACGCGCTGATCGTCACGACCTCGTCGAGAAGATTCAAGCAGAGATAATCGTGCTCGAAGCTTATATGCCAAAACAACTTTCGGAAGAAGAAGTCCAGGAAATCGTTGATGCAGCAATTGCGAAGACGGGTGCCTCGGCTCCTTCTGATATGGGGAAAGTAATGGGGATCGTCATGCCGCAACTCAAGGGTAAGGCGGACGGTGCCTTGATTAATCGGCTTGTGAAACAACAACTGAATTAACCCGTTTTGAAAGGTGTCCTTCGGGATGCCTTTTTTTGTTCGATGAATTCGGAAAATTCGGAACTTAGAAAAAGTTATGAAACCTTTTCTGAGATGAAAGCGTATATAATAATAGTAACAATGAGCCATGTTCAGAAAGAGGAAATTTGTTTGTCGTCTGATTCTGATGAAAAAGGGGTGAACGGAGTAATGTCTTTTAGCTTAGGGATGATTTTAGCGGTCTTCATGATCGGTGTCATCATGTTACTGGTCGAGATATTCGTGACTGGATTCGGTATATTCGGCGTACTTGGAATCGGTGCTGTCCTTGCCAGCTTAATCATGGCAGGAGCAACGGTTGGTCAAGTGGGTCTTGCAGTAGGGTTGGCAGTCTTTTTGTCGCTGGCTGCCGGGTTCTGGGCATATCGTCGGATCAAATCGAATCAGTCATTACTGTGGAGAGGGTTGATCTTAACAGACTCCACATCGTCTGAAAAAGGATACTTGTCTCATCAAGACAAGGAACAACTACGTGGGAAAGTGGGGCTCAGTTTGACACCACTTCGTCCTGCAGGAACGATTGAAATCGACGGGAATCGAGTCGATGCGGTCACGGAAGGTAGCTTCATCAGCTCTGGAGAACAAGTCGTCGTTCAAGACGTCACACACGGACGAGTCATCGTTCGAGTCCAAAAAACGAAGGAGGAGTCACTCACATGACACCTGAATTATTGACCGTTCTACTCATATCAGGAGGAATACTTATTTTCCTCGCGATCTTCTTTACACTTGTTCCAATTCCACTCTGGATCAGCTCGCTTGCAGCCGGCGTCCGGGTTTCGATCTTCACACTTGTCGGGATGCGACTCCGTCGCGTTACGCCATCGAAAATCGTCAATCCATTGATCAAGGCCGTCAAAGCCGGGATCAACCTCAATACGAACCAACTGGAAAGTCATTTTCTTGCCGGTGGTAACGTTGACCGTGTTGTCAACGCGTTGATTGCTGCACATCGTGCTAATATCGAACTCAGTTTCGAACGGGCCGCAGCAATTGATTTAGCAGGTCGAAACGTGCTCGAAGCCGTTCAGATGTCCGTTAACCCGAAAGTCATCGAAACGCCATTTATTGCAGGTGTCGCGATGAACGGGATTGAAGTAAAAGCAAAAGCACGGATTACCGTACGTGCCAACATCGACCGCCTCGTTGGTGGTGCGGGTGAAGAAACCGTCATCGCGCGTGTCGGCGAAGGTGTCATCTCGACAATCGGTTCGTGTCAAGATCAAAAAGAAGTGCTTGAAAATCCAGAAATGATTTCGCGGACCGTCCTTGCGAAAGGTCTAGACTCAGGAACAGCCTTTGAAATTCTCTCGATCGATATCGCGGATATTGATATCGGAAAAAACATCGGCGCGGTTCTCCAAACGGACCAAGCGGAAGCCGACAAAAACATCGCCCAAGCCAAAGCCGAAGAACGTCGGGCAATGGCGATTGCGAGCGAACAAGAAATGAAATCACGTGTCGAAGAAATGCGTGCCAAAGTTGTTGCGGCAGAAGCCGAAGTTCCACTGGCAATCGCAGAAGCATTGCGTGACGGAAACTTCAGCGTAATGGATTATGCCAACTACTTGAACGTGACGGCGGATACAAAAATGCGTCAAGCCATTGGTGGGCAGTCTTCGCCGAACGACTCACAATAAAGGGTGATCTAGGATGGAAAGCTTAATTTGGGTCGGTTTGATGATTGCCTTTGGTGTCATCTCGGTTATCTCAAAAGCAGCCGATCAAAAGAAGACCAGTTCTTCAACACGTGTTCCCTCTAAAGAATTTGGCGACTATGTCAAGAAAATGGTCGATCAAGTGGAAACGAAGCTTCCGGAAAATCGAGAGGTTCCACCTCCGATTAAGCGGAAACAACAAAAACAGACACAACCGGTCAAGCATCAGCGGACCGAATTGCAACAACGCTTGGACGAACGCGATCGTGTGAAAGCTCAGAAACAAGCACGATCGAATTTGGGCAAAATCACGGGAAGTATTTCAAGTGATGAGATTGGAAAAAGACGGGACGAGAAAAAAGGGATGCAGACAACGCAAGAGGAAATCCGCCAGGCGATCATCTGGAGTGAAGTCCTTGGACCGCCGGTATCAAAACGGACGTCTAAGTCCCCGCATCGTTAAAAACAGGTCAGCTCTCGTGTCAGTGGAGAGCTGATCTGTTTTTGTGAAGACACGACGAAAAAATCAAGGGCTCAGCAAGGATCGAAAACGAAAAGAGTTAAAACAAGGAAACCACATCTTGAGGATGGGTTTTTCCTTCCAAGTATTATTCGGAAATGCTAAAGTGGACTAGAACAGATTTGTAGAGATGACGTACTGTTATCCATCATTAGGAGGCCAATCATAACGTGATATTTAATGAAAGAATCCCATTTGCATTTTCGAATTCAGAACAGATTCAAGCATTCGTAGGACCGAACGATGCCGTACTAAAAACGATGGAAGCGGAACTGGACGTGCAACTGACACATCGGGGAGATGAGTTGCTGGCACAGGCAGAAGAAGAACGTGCTGTTGTTTTGGCGAAACAAGTGGTCGGCGTTTTAAAACAGCTTGTGGATCGTGGCGCAGTCTTGACGGAACGGGATGCGACCAGTGCGATTCAGTTGGCACGACAAGATCGTGTCGATGAATTGCTGGAATTATATGACACGGTTATCCATACGAACCATAAAGGAAAACCACTCCGGGCGAAAACATTGGGACAAGCACGTTATGTCCGGGGAATTGAAAAATGTGATTTGACGTTTGGGATCGGACCAGCCGGAACGGGGAAAACGTATCTTGCGGTCGTCATGGCAGCACGTGCCTTAAAAGAAGGGCATGTCAAACGACTGGTCCTCACACGACCGGCCGTCGAAGCCGGCGAAAATCTTGGGTTCTTACCGGGAGATTTAAAAGAGAAGGTCGATCCGTACCTGCGTCCTCTCTACGATGCGTTGCATGATGTGTTGGGGGTAGAACATACTGCGCGTTTATTAGAACGTGGTGTGATTGAAATCGCGCCGCTTGCTTACATGCGGGGCCGAACACTCGAGCATGCTTTCGTCATTTTGGATGAAGCGCAAAATACGACACGGGAACAAATGAAAATGTTTTTGACACGCCTTGGGTTCCATTCCAAAATGATTGTCACCGGTGACCTGACCCAAGTCGATTTACCACGCGGGA
Organism: Exiguobacterium sp. s192; assembly: GCF_018618795.1. Taxonomy (NCBI): domain Bacteria; kingdom Bacillati; phylum Bacillota; class Bacilli; order Caryophanales; genus Exiguobacterium; species Exiguobacterium sp. s192. The sequence goes on from NZ_JACSMS010000002.1 coordinate 166,065, forward strand.
AAGCATCTGGGTTGCAGGAGGCCTTGAATCTACTTGGGAACGTCCGGGGAATCCATTTTGAACACTTCAGCTCGGCTGATGTCGTCCGACATCCACTTGTCCGAAAAATCATTGATGCGTACAGTCAAGAACTCGACTGAACCGTGGCAGATGAATCACAGAGTGGAAAGGAGACGAACGGATGCGTAAAGCAGGCATATGGATCAGTCTGCTGACGCTCGGCTTTTACGTCATCATCTCGACGATGATGTACGTAAGTGTCCGACCGGAAGCATTGTCGGCGGAACCTTTTTCTATTGCGGAAGAAGATATTCGATCTCCGTTGACCATCGAAGATCGAGAAGCGACAAGGCTGTTGAAGGAAAACACGGTGGCAGCCATCGACAGCCAGTATACGATCAAGCAGGAATATGCAACACAACAAATCGATAAAGTCGAACAGCTTTTTGCGAGCCTGAAAGGGATTACGGAAGCCGAAGACGTCGGTAAAATCAAACAGCGTCTCCGGGGAACCGAAGCCGCTGATTTGCTGAAAGATGATGAACTGCGTCTTCTAGCCACCTCGTCGACAGCAGTCCGGAATACAGCGCGTGACGTCGTGATCACAGCGATTGAAGAGGCGATGCGGCAACGTATTTCTTCCGATGGTGGTGAAGTGGCGGAAGCGCGTGAAAATGCACGGCTCGACATTGAACGGTCACCGTTGTCCTTTTCTTTGAAAGCCGTCGGAAAAACGTTGACGGACCAATTGATTGTGACGAACTATGTGTATGACCCGGAGAAAACGGAACAGTTGCGTAAGCAGACGAATGATAAAGTCGAGCCGGTCCTGATTTCGGAAGGGGAGGTCATCGTCAAACGAGGGGAAGTGATTTCTCAAGATGCCTACCGGCAACTGCAACTTGTCGGGCTGATCTCAGACCGGCAATCCTTTAAACCGTTGCTCGGGACATTGATCTTAAGCGGCTTGATGACGTTGTTATTGTACGGCTTCATCGGTCGTTCGAATCTCCGTTATGCAAAGATGGGGAAGGTGAAGTTGTTTAGCCTCGTCTATCTCGTCGTCATACTTCAGCTCATCGTTACGTACGGGATGGCATTCTTAGCGGAGGATATCAATCCTGCCTTGTACTTACTCACTCCGACGGCGTTTTCAGCACTCGTGTTACGCAACTTGCTGAATGAGCGGATTGCATTATCGAGCACGCTGTTCATGGCATTAGCGGGGACGTTTTTCTACAGCACGAATCAGAATTTCAGCTTTAACATCGCGATTTATCTGTTGGTGGGGGGGCTAGTTGCGACGTACTTTTTGCGATCGAGCTTATCCCGACGCCGTATCTTCATCAGCAGTTTGACAATCGCAGCGGCTAATATTGCTGTGTTTCTGGCATTTGTTTTGATGCGGACCGGGCAACTTGAACTGAAGGAAACCTCATACTTGATTGGATTTGCGATTGCGAGCGGTGTCTTGAGTGCGATTTTTGCGATTGGGCTGTTGCCGTTCCTCGAAATGACATTCGGCATCTTGGCACCGACGCGTTTACTGGAATTATTGAATCCGACACATCCGCTTCTAAAAAAATTGTTGGTCGAGGCGCCTGGCACCTATCACCACAGTATGATGGTCGCAAACCTTGCCGAGACGGCATGTGAAGCGATCGGTGCGGATGGGTTGCTAGCCCGTGCCGGTGCGTATTATCATGATTTGGGCAAAACCCGGCGGCCGCTTTATTTCATTGAAAATCAACATGGGTTGAATCCGCATGATCGTCTCAAACCGGAAGAGTCGGCACGGGTCATTCTGGCCCATACAGATGACGGGGTCGACTTGCTGGAAGAAGCCAAGATACCGGGTGTGATTGTCGATATTTGCCGGGAGCACCACGGGACATCGTTATTACGGTACTTTTATGTCAAGGCGACTGAACAAGGCGAAGTAAACGAAGCGGATTTCCGTTACAGTGGTCCAAAGCCACAATCACGCGAGGCGGCCGTCATCATGATCGTCGATTCGATTGAAGCGGCAGTCCGTTCGATGAAATCACCGACGGAAGAAGGCATTCGGGAATTGGTTAAAAAAATCATTCGAGAAAAGCTGCTCGATGATCAATTTTCCGAATGTGACATGACGACACGTGATATTTACCGTGTTGGTGACAGTGCTTGTCATACGTTATCGGGGTTATTCCACGAACGCATTGAATATCCTGAGTTAAAGAAAGAGGAATCGACATGAATATCTATATGACAGATGAAGGTACATTGTTGAACGAGGACCAATTGAAACTGGTCGAATCGATTTTAGTGTATACGGCAAAGGAAGAGGAAATTGAAAGTAACAGTGAACTGTCCGTTACTTTCGTGACCAATGATGAAATCCAGCAGATCAACCGGGAATGGCGTGGGAAAGACCAGGCGACGGACGTGATTTCGTTTGCGATGGATGAACTGGGAGAAGATGAAATCGACTTTCAGTTGCTCGAAGATGAGCCCGTTGTCCTCGGTGATTTAATCATTTCGGTCGAACGGTGCCGGGAACAAGCAGCTGAATACGGCAATCATTTTGAACGGGAACTTGGATTTTTAGCGGTGCATGGTTTTCTCCACCTTCTCGGATATGACCATATCGAGAAAGCGGACGAAGAAATCATGACGAAGCGGCAGGAGGAAATCTTACACCACTTCGAGCTGTATCGAGGAAAGTTGTGAAGACGTGGTGGTTACCGTTTGTCCATGCGATGAACGGAATCCGTCAAGCCTTAAAAGAAGAACGGCATATGAAGGTGCATGTTGTCATTGGAATGGTCGTATTACTGGTCGCGTTTTATTTGCCGCTGACGGCAGTCGAGCGGGCAATCCTATGTTTGACGGTCGGTGTCGTGCTGAGTGCGGAAATGTTTAATACGGCTTTTGAGCGGACGGTGGATCTTGTGACGGAGGAATGGCATCCGCTTGCAAAAGCGGCAAAAGACATTGCCAGTGGAGCAGTTCTGGTGTTGGCGCTTACATCAATTGCAATTGCACTATGCATCTTCGTCCCATATTTGGTACAATAAGAATCCGGCCTTTTTTGGCCAACAAAGTTGCTAAAAGGGGAAAATGACATGAAAACAGAACAATTACTCGAACAAGCTAAACTTGCACGCGAAAAAGCGTATGTACCTTATTCCAAGTTCCAAGTCGGAGCTGCCTTACTGACGAAAGACGGACAAGTCTTCCACGGATGCAACATCGAAAATGCAGCGTATGGTCTTTGTAACTGTGCCGAGCGGACAGCGATTTTCTCTGCTTGGGCGCAAGACGCACGTGAATACGCAGCCATTGCTGTCGTAGCCGATACAGAAGGTCCGGTCGCACCATGTGGCCAGTGCCGCCAAGTTTTATTTGAAATGTGTGAAGCCGATATGCCGGTTTACTTGACGAACCTTACGGGAGACGTCACGGAAACAACGGTTGGTGCCCTCTTGCCAGGTGCATTCACGAAGGGAGATCTTCATGTTTAAAGAAGGATTTAAATCGGGATTCGTCTCGATCATCGGTCGTCCGAACGTCGGGAAATCGACATTCCTCAACCGCGTCATCGGGCAGAAAATTGCCATCATGTCGGATAAGCCGCAAACGACGCGGAATAAGATTCAAGGGGTTTATACGACGGAAGACCTGCAAACGATTTTTATTGATACACCGGGGATTCACAAACCAAAACATAAACTGGGCGATTTCATGATGAAGGTCGCAACCAATGCCTTACGGGAAGTCGATGCGATCCTCTTTATGATCAATGTGACGGAACCAAAAGGAAAAGGTGACGAGTTCATCATCGAGAAGCTGAAAGAACTGGATACACCCATCATCCTCGTCATGAACAAGGTGGATTTGATTCACCCGAATGACATTCCGCCCATCATCGAATCGTATCAAAATGAACTGAACTTTGCTGCGGTCGTTCCGATCTCGGCATTGCAAGGGAATAACGTGGAACCCCTTCTGCAAGAAATCGCTAAGATTCTTCCAGAAGGACCGATGTACTATCCGGCAGATCAAATTACTGATCACCCGGAACGGTTCATCATCTCGGAAATGATTCGGGAAAAAGTCCTGCAAAAGACGCGTGACGAAGTCCCGCACTCGATTGCTGTGGCGATTGATCAAATCAAGACACGGGAAGACGGCAACATGGTCGATATCCATGCAACGATCATGATTGAACGTGATTCACAAAAAGGGATCATCATCGGAAAACGCGGGGCGTTGCTGAAAGAAATCGGTTCAGAAGCCCGGACGGACATCGAGATGTTGCTTGGTACAAAAGTCTACTTGAACCTTTGGGTGAAGGTGCAGAAAGACTGGCGCAACAAAGCCGGCCAATTGCGCGAGCTCGGGTTCCGCGACGACGAGTATTAAACGATGATTGATAAGGCGGAAGGGCTTGTACTACGAACGGTCGTGTATGGTGAATCAAATAAGATCATTACGCTGTTGACACGTGAATATGGCAAGCTCGCCGTCATGGCCCGTGGTGCAAAAAAACCAGGAAGCCGGTTTAATGCAGCGAGTCAGCCGTTTATTCGAGCGGTCTACGTCTATCCGCGCTCACGTGGTCTCGGTCAACTGAAATCAGCAGACGTCATCACCGGTTATTCGAACATTCGCCAAGATGTTTTCCTGATGGCGTACGCCATGTATGTGTTGGAACTTGCCGATAAGGCGCTTGATGAGCGGGTGCCGCAACCGGCACTGTATGACTTGTTCGTTGATGGTCTAGAGGCGATGGACGAAGGACTTGATCCGGACGTCGTTTCTTTTATCATCGAGTTACGGTTATTACGGCATTTAGGGATTGCCCCGCACTTAAACGGCTGTACGATTTGCGGCAGTGCCGAAGCGCCGTTTGCCTTCTCATTGAACCATGGTGGATTGTTGTGTAAACGTCACCGGCACGAAGATGAGCATGCGGTATATTTAACAGAAGCGGTGGCTAAGATGTTATACGTCTTTTCTGTTTATGATTTTTCCCGAATTGGCAAGGTGGAAGTGAAGCCGGATACAAAACGATTGTTGCGGCAAATCATGGATGCCTATATGGAGCGGTACAGCGGACTCCGCCTTCGTTCGAAACGGGTTCTTGATCAATTACTCAATCTTGGAGACGATTGACAGACTAGTCGAACGTTCGGTAGAATAAGTGCGGAAGAACTAACTAAACGAACACGATGAGAAAAAGGAGTAACACCTGATGTTCAGTCAAGCGATTTCGGGATAGTGCGAGCCGGAAATGAAGCAGGTGTGAACGGCATTTTTGAGTGTTCTCGATCAAAGAGTGGCATGCTGAGTCATGCAAGTAGGGTGGAACCGCGGGCTTGTCTCGTCCCTATGTACAACCTTGTTGTACATAGGGACGTTTTTGCGTTCCCTCATAAATTTGGAGGTGGAAGTCTTGAAGATGACAGTACAAGAAATGATCTTAACACTGCAAAAGTTTTGGGCTGAACAAGGCTGCTTGACGATGCAGGCATATGATGTCGAAAAAGGTGCCGGGACGATGAACCCGATGACGTTTTTACGGAGCTTAGGACCAGAACCATGGAACGTCTGTTACACAGAACCATCCCGTCGCCCAGCTGACGGTCGTTACGGAGAAAACCCAAACCGTTTGTATCAACACCATCAGTTTCAAGTCATCATGAAACCGTCACCGGATAACATTCAGGAGCTTTATTTACAAAGCCTTGAACTGCTCGGAATCAATCCGCTGGAACACGACATTCGTTTTGTTGAAGACAACTGGGAGAATCCGACGTTCGGTGCGGCAGGTCTCGGTTGGGAAGTCTGGTTAAACGGAATGGAAATCACGCAGTTCACATATTTCCAACAAGTCGGCGGAATCGAGTGCAGCCCGATTGCCGTAGAAATCACATACGGCATCGAACGTCTTGCTTCCTACATTCAGGATGTCGAGAGTGTCTTTGACTTAGTCTGGACGGATGGATTCAAGTACGGTGATATCTTCTATCAACCGGAATTCGAACATTCGAAATACACGTTCGAAACATCGGATGTCGACCTGTTATTCACATTGTTTGACCAGTATGAGAAAGAAGCGAACCGGGCACTCGATGAGAATCTCGTGTTCCCAGCGTATGACTATATCTTAAAATGTTCGCATACCTTTAACCTGCTGGACGCAAAAGGGGCGATCTCGGTGACGGAACGGACTGGATTCATCCACCGTGTTCGGAATATGTCTCGCCGTTGCGCACAAAGTTTCATTGAAGAACGGGAACGGTTAGGCTTCCCGTTGATTAAATCGAAAGCAGGTGAATCGCATGCATGAACTATTACTTGAAATCGGTCTGGAAGAACTGCCAGCTCGTTTCGTTCTGCAATCGGAAACGCAGTTAAAAGAACGCGTCACGACGTTTTTGACGGAGGCACGAATTACATTCGAGAACATCGAATCGTTTTCAACACCACGTCGTCTGGCGGTTCTCGTGACGGGCATCTCTGAACGTCAAACGGATTTAGAAGAAACCCTGAAGGGACCGGCTAAACGGATTGCTCAAGATGCAGACGGAAACTGGACAAAAGCAGCTCAGGGATTTGCCCGCGGAAAAGGATTGACGACGGACGATTTATTCTTACAAGAAGAAAAAGGCGAGGAGTATATCTTCGCGGTACGTAAAGAGTCAGGACAAGAAACGGCGACACTCATGCCGGGACTGAAACAAATCGTTGAAGCGATGTCGTTCCCGAAAAACATGCGGTGGAGTACACAATCGTTACGGTACATGCGTCCAATTCGTTGGATGATTGCTTTACTGGATGATCAAGTCATTCCGTTTGAGGTCGCAGATGTCGCAACCGGACGGACATCACGCGGACACCGTTTCCTCGGACAAGACATTACGATTCTTCGTCCGAACGCCTACGTCGAGGCACTCGCGGCAGAACATGTCATCGTCAGTTATGACAAACGCCGGACGTTGATTGAAGAGCAAATCCACGCGTTGAGTGAACAAGAAGGATTCGAAGTACCGATCGATGCGTCACTGCTCGAAGAAGTCACGAATCTCGTCGAATACCCGACTGCTTTGTTCGGTGCTTTTGACGAGTCTTATCTTGAACTTCCGGAAGAAGTCCTGATCACAACGATGAAGGAACATCAACGGTATTTCCCGGTCAAGAAAAACGGCACGTTGTTACACTATTTCGTAACGGTCCGCAACGGAAACGCGCATCACATCGAGAACGTGGCCCGTGGAAACGAAAAAGTCATTCGGGCCCGCTTGGCGGATGCCCAGTTCTTCTACGAAGAAGATAAAAAGGCTGATATCGATGCGCAAGCAGCCCGTTTGGATAAAATCGTCTTCCATGAAAAGCTTGGCACGACGGGTGAAAAAGTGCGTCGTGTACGTGAGATGGCGTTGCAACTTGCCGACCGTTTTGGAGCAGAACCGGCGAAAGTGGAACGTGCCGGAACAATCTATAAATTTGACCTTGTCAGTCAGATGGTCTATGAGTTTACAGAATTGCAAGGGATGATGGGAGAGCGGTACGCCAACATGAAGGGGGAAGATGCAGAAGTTGCAGCATCGATCCGTGAACATTATCTGCCGCGTTTTGCCGGGGATGAGAGTCCAAGCACACCAACAGGTACCGTGCTGGCCGTGTTAGACAAACTCGACAGTGTCGCTGGATTCTTCGGCGTCGGGATGATTCCGAGCGGCTCGGCTGATCCATATGCTTTGCGTCGTCAAGCACAAGGAATCGTTCAGATTCTTTCAGACCGTCAGATTGACATGACCTTGTCGGAACTGATCGAATTCGTTGTTGCGGCACAACTAAAAGCAGGGCTTTATCAAGCGGATGCAGAACAAGTAAAGACAGCGATGGAAGAATTCTTTAATCAACGTCTGAAATTCCGATTATCAGAAAAAGGATATCGTCATGATGTCATCGAAGCAGCACTTGAACCGAAGTTGACGGTTGGAGCAAACGAAAAACGAGCGGCAATGCTTGAGCAAGCAACGCAACGTCCGACGTTTAAAAAGACGGTCGAACAGCTCAGTCGTGTGCTCAACATCTCGAAGAAAGCCGAGTCTGTGGTCGTCGTAAATCCAGCGCTCTTTGAAAATGAAGCGGAACGTGCCTTACACGAACAAATCGAACAGTTGATTCCACAAGTCGAAGCAGCTGTCGAAAAAGCGGATTATGAGCAGGCGATTCAAGTGCTTGAAGCAAGCGTTCCTGCAATCACTGCTTACTTTGACGGAACGATGATCATGGCGGAAGAGGAAGCAGTTCGGACGAATCGTCTCAGCGAGATGAAACGATTTGCGACAGCGATTGAAAAAGTCGCACGATTCAATGCCCTCACTTTAGTGTGAATAAAGGACGGATGAGCCGATGAAGTTAAATGAACGGCAGAAAAAAATACTCCAAATCGTTAAAGAGAATGGTCCGATCACAGGAGAGCAGATTGCATCTGAACTCTCCTTGACGCGGGCGACATTGCGTCCGGACTTATCGATTTTGACGATGACAGGAATGCTTGAGGCACGTCCACGCGTCGGTTATATGTACGTCGGTAAAAAAAATGCCTCGATGCTCCATGAAAAACTGGATACGTTGACCGTCGGCGAGTTCATGTCTTCCGCAAAAGTCATTCACGAAGGCATGACGGTGTATGATGCAATCGTCCATCTGTTTCTTGAAGATGTCGGTTCATTGTTTGTTGTCGGAAAAGATCATGCGCTCGTAGGAGTGCTGTCACGAAAGGACTTTTTGCGCGCCGCAATCGGCAACCAAGAACTCGATTCGTTGCCGGTCAATATCATCATGACCCGGATGCCGAATTTGACAGTCTGTGAGAAGACGGAAACGTTGATCGGAGCCGGGATGAAACTGATCGAAAAGCAGATTGATTCGATGCCGGTCGTCGAACAAGTGGATGGTGTCTTGAAGGTCGTCGGTCGGATGACGAAGACGAACATGACAAAAGTATTGGTCGCACTAGCACGAGATGAAGAACTTTAAGAGGGGGTTCGCAGATGAGACAACGTATTTATGTAGTCAGTGACTCGGTCGGGGAGACCTGTGAATTAGTCGTTCGGGCAGCGGCGATTCAGTTTCCGGAGCAGGCAATCGAAACCGTCCGGATTCCGTTTGTCGATGACGATCAAGTCATCTATGATCTGGTATTGCATGCGAAGGAAGAGCAGGCGACCATCGTCTACACGATCGTTCATGCCACACATCGCCGCCTTCTTGCTGAGACGGCGCAGGCTCATGATGTCAAGGCGATTGATCTGTTAGGTCCACTTTTGGATACGATGGAAGGACGTCTTGGCCTGCAACCAAAAGAAGAACCCGGTTTGATCTATCGATTGGATGAAGAATACTTCCGGAAAATCGAGGCCGTCGAATTTGCCGTGAAATACGATGACGGGCGTGATCCACGCGGCATCAAGCGGGCTGACATCGTATTGATCGGTGTCTCACGGACGTCGAAAACACCTCTTTCCCAATACTTGGCGTTAAAGCGTTACAAAGTAGCCAACGTCCCGCTTGTTCCTGAGTCGGTTCCGCCGGAAGAACTGTTTGATATCCCAAAAGAAAAGTGTTTTGGTTTATTGATTTCCCCGGAAAAGTTGATCGATATCCGGATGGAGCGTCTCCGTTCGCTGGGACTGAAGCCAGAAGCCGCATATGCACAAATCGATCGCATCAATCGTGAACTTGATTATGCGAAAAAACTGTACGAACGGATTGGGTGTCAAATCATCGATGTGACGAACAAAGCCGTTGAGGAAACAGCCAATTTGATCTTGACCGGAATTTCCGGCAAATCACATGACTAGTAAAGTCCTGTTTCGCGTAGTATACTAATCTAGCTGATTTGAGATGATGCAACTTTTCTAATGAAACGGAACGAGTATTCGTTCCGTTTCATTGCGGGTATATGTATATAAACGTTCGAAAGGAGAGGTGACCGATTGAAACGGCTTCCTGACGAATTGGTGGATCAAGTTCGACAAGCAACGGATATCGTTGAATTGATATCAGAACGTGTAGAATTAAAAAAACAAGGGAATCGTTATTCAGGGTTATGTCCTTTCCATTCTGAAAAATCCCCTTCTTTTTCTGTTTCTCCGGACAAAGGCATGTATTATTGTTTTGGTTGTGGAGCGGGGGGGAACGCCATTACCTTCGTTATGGAAACGGAAGGGATGAGTTTTCCGGAAGCGGTCGTCAAACTGGCGGATCGGACGGATATCAAGCTGCCGGAGTTTGAACGATCGGATCAAACCGAGTCCACGCCGGATCAAGAAAAAAAATATCGGATGCGTGAAGCGCACCGGATCGTGGCAGATTTATATCATGAAGTCATGTTACAGACGGCAGCAGGTGATAGCGGACGGGAATACCTCGAACAGCGGGGAATTCAAGAGTCGGCCATGCGAGAATTCAAGTTGGGATATGCACCTGATCAAGAACGGTTTACGGTGGATTCTTTAGCGCGAAGAAATTTTGATCTTGACGAGATGGTGGAAGCTGGGCTGATTTCTGTCGGACGGGATGGCGATTATCGCGATCGTTTTAACGGCAGAGTGGTTTTTCCGATTTCAGATCGTGATGGCACGATTATTGGATTCAGTGGACGTTCCATTGACGGGAGAGACCCGAAGTACGTCAACACGGCTGAAACACCGCTTTTTAATAAAAGTGAGCTGTTGTTTGGTTTTGCGCAGGCACGAGGTGCCATGCGTAAAAGTAAACAGGTCGTGTTGGTGGAAGGAAATTTAGATGTTGTACGTGTCGCTCAAGCGGGTATACCCTATACGGTAGCTTCTTTAGGAACGGCCTTAACTCCTGTTCATGCGCAAAATCTGGCACGGATCGTCGATGAAGTCATTGTATGTTATGACGGAGACAAAGCGGGACGCGCAGCGACATTAAAAGCACTACGCTTATTAGAAGACGTTGCGGTCGATTGTTCCGTAATTCGATTGCCGGATGGCGAAGATCCCGATTCTTTCATCGGGACCCAGTCAGAAGAAACCTTTCTTCGTCTGGTGGAACAAGAACGAATTTCAGGCCTTGAATTTAAATCTTTTTATTTTCGGCAAGGAAAAAATCTCCGATTAGAAGGAGAACGGGTTCGTTATATTGAAACTATGCTTGAGGAGATTGGTCGTACGACCAATCCGTTGTTACGTGATATCTATCTAGGGAAACTGGCGGAAGAGTTTCATTTGTCGAAAGAATCGTTATTGTCACAAGTTAAACCGTTGCCGACGCAACATGCTCAACCGAAACCAGAACGACGGCAAGAAACACAAACAGTCACTTCTTCTGCACAAGATCGAACATTTTCGAACTGGAAAAAAGCAGAACGTTTTTTACTGGCCTATATGATTCGGTCGGAGGAAGTGGGACTTGAAGTACGGGATCAATTGGGTGTTGAGTTCAATGATCCGGCGCATCAATTGATTGCAGGTAAACTATATGAATTTTACGGAACAGATACCCCAGCGGATCCGGACCGATTTCTAACGATGCTTCAGGATGCTTCACTTCAGCGAATCGTAGCGGATCTAGAGTTCATGCTAATGCCGGAATATGATCCGGATTTATTGAGTCACTATATTCGTTCTGTTCAAAACGAACGGCAACGACGGACGCTGGACGAAGAAAAGTCGCAGTTGAGTCAACAAACAGATATCCGCGCTCAAGCGGAACTAATGCAGGCGATCATCGAACGGAAACGGCGTTTGAAAGATCGGTGACCTGCTGCATGATGTGGAAGGAGTGTATGGTTCGATGGCAGAAAAAGCAAGATCAGAAGCTGAAATACTCCGTCTCGCGAAGGATGAACTAATCGCGCTCGGACACAAGAATGGTGAACTATCGCACCAAAAAATCGAGGACAAACTCAGTTCGTTCGAATCGATGGATGCGCAACAGTTCGAAGAATTTCTTCAATTGCTTGAAACAGAAGGCATCAAGGTCAATAACGATGGGACCGGTGACGACAAGGAAGAAGCCGATCTCAATGATTTATCCGTACCGCCGGGTGTCAAAATCAACGATCCGGTCCGGATGTACTTGAAAGAGATTGGTCGCGTCGACTTGTTGAATGCAGAAGATGAGGTCGAGCTCGCAAAACGGATCGAACAAAACGATGAAGAAGCTAAAAAACGTCTGGCTGAGGCGAACTTGCGTCTTGTCGTTTCGATTGCTAAACGGTATGTCGGTCGGGGGATGTTGTTCCTTGATTTGATTCAAGAAGGAAACATGGGACTGATCAAAGCAGTTGAAAAGTTTGATTATACAAAAGGATACAAATTCTCGACGTACGCCACGTGGTGGATTCGTCAGGCGATTACACGTGCCATTGCCGACCAAGCGCGGACGATCCGGATTCCGGTTCATATGGTCGAAACAATCAATAAATTGATTCGGGTCCAGCGTCAATTGTTGCAAGATTTAGGACGTGAGCCGACACCGGAAGAGATTTCAAAAGAGATGGAAATCACGCCGGAAAAAGTGCGTGAAATCCTCAAGATTGCACAAGAACCGGTCTCGCTTGAAACACCGATCGGAGAAGAGGATGATTCACACCTCGGTGATTTCATCGAAGACCAAGATGCGACGGCTCCTCAAGATGCCGCAGCCTATGAGTTGTTAAAAGAACAGTTGGAGGACGTACTCGATACGTTAACCGATCGGGAAGAAAACGTCTTGCGTCTCCGCTTCGGCTTGGATGACGGTCGGACGCGGACGCTTGAAGAAGTCGGGAAAGTATTTGGTGTCACCCGTGAGCGGATTCGTCAGATTGAAGCGAAAGCATTACGGAAATTGCGTCACCCGAGTCGTTCAAAACGCCTGAAAGATTTCCTCGATTAATTTTAAAGTGTGAAGAAAATATGAAATTTTAGTGAGAAGGGAGAAAAAGTTTTGTTTTTTTCTTCCTTCTCTGTTTTTTTTACAGTAGAATAGTAACGGGGAATACCATTCAGTCACCAACTTGGTTGGGTATAGAATATGGGGGGGAATCCAAATGCGTAATCCATTAGTACCGTTCGCAGCGATTGCGATCATCGCCATCATCGCCATGATTTCATTGTCATACTTTGGGGTCGATCAGGTAAAAGAAGCTGAAAAAGGTCCATCAACAGCTGAAATGAAGCCGGAAGATCTATTTGCATCAAAAGGATGTACAGGATGTCACGGTGGAAATCTTGAAGGTGGAGCAGGTCCGAACTTAACAAAAGTCGGCGCGAAGCTGAAAGAAGAAGAAATTAAAGAAATCGCAATCAACGGTAAAGGGCAAATGCCTGGCGGTCTTGCGAATGACGAAGAAGCCACTGTGTTAGCGAAATGGCTTGCTGAAAAGAAATAAGTCAATCAACATCCGTCTCTTCTCCGAGATGGGTGTTTTTTTGTGACGGTTTTAATGGGAACGACGGTTTCTTTTTCTCGCCAAGTCCGCTATTTTAAAAAGAGAGTGAATAGAGGAAGGATGAATCAGATGCAAACAAATGTCATACTTGATCAACGCTTAAAAAAAGTCGTGTCTTATATTCCACAAGGAGCGGTGCTGGCGGATATTGGATCCGATCATGCATTTGTCCCGTGTTATTGTCTGCAACAAAACCTCATCGAGAAGGCGATTGCCGGGGAAGTGAACGTCGGACCGATGGAAGCAGCCCAAGCACAGGTCGCGTTAGTTCAACTCGAGGACAAGATTGATGTCCGTCTCGGGAGTGGTCTGACCGTCTTGACGCCGGGGGAAGCAACGGCGATTACGATTGCCGGAATGGGCGGCACATTGATTGCGACGATTCTCGAAGAAGGAAAAGTCAATTTATCGGGAGAAGAACGATTGATTCTTCAACCAAACGTCGATGCGGTGGATGTCCGGAAATGGCTGCTCGCAAATGGATACGCCCTCTTGTCGGAAGCGATCGTCAAAGAAAATGAAAAAATCTATGAAATCCTGGTCGCCCAAAAAGGTGAGGAATCCGTATATGCGGATGATTCAGAGCAGCGGGAATGGGAATTGTACTTTGGTCCACAATTAATGCGTGAAAAAGCCCCTGCCTTTGTTGAAAAATGGCAAGCGGAACAACAAAAGCGCAAGTATATTTTAGAACAGATGCGTCAAGGGACGGAATCGGATCGGCTGCAGGAAAAAATCGTGAAAATCGAGCAGTTGATTCAGAAAATGGAAGAGGTGACACACTGATGGCAAACGGACAGCAAATCATCGAACAGTTCGAGTCGTTTGCCCCTAAAAAGTTTGCCTTTGAGGGGGATCCGATCGGCTTGCAGATTGGGACACTCAACAAGGACGTCAAACGTGTTCTGGTCACCCTGGATGTTTTGGAATCGGTCGTCGACGAAGCAATCGAAAAAAAGGTTGATTTGATCATCGCGCACCATCCGCCGATTTTTAGTAAGTTAGCCCAAGTCAATGACCAATCCGCGGCAGGGCGGATCGTCATGAAATGTATCAAACATGAGATTGCCGTTTATGCGGCCCATACGAATCTCGATGTGGCAGAAGGGGGCGTAAACGATTTGATGGCGGACGCCCTCGGTCTGACCGATACCCGTGTATTGGTTCCTTCTTTCGAGAATACGGTTTACAAACTCGCTGTCTTCGTTCCGGAAGAAGCCGTTGAACGGGTGTCTGATGCACTTGGACGAGCAGGAGCAGGGCATATCGGCGCATACAGCGACTGTCAGTTTCACAGTGCGGGGACAGGACAGTTCAAGGCAGCGACAGGAGCCAAACCATATGTCGGACAAACGGGTCAAATCGAGCGGGTTAATGAAGTCCGGATTGAAACCGTCGTCACGGAACTTAATCACAAGCAAGTCATTCGGGCAATGAAAAAGGTGCATCCGTATGAAGAGGTCGCGTATGATTTGATTCGCCAAGAAATTACGGCACCACCACTTGGTCTCGGACGGATTGGATCTCTTGAAGAAGCGATGCCGTTGAAAGCATTTGCCGAACACGTCCGGACAGCCTTCGCTGTTGAGAACTTACGTTTTGTCGGGGATGAAAACCGACTGGTCCGTAAGATTGCCGTATTAGGTGGGGATGGGAATAAATATATATCAACGGCTGCATTTGCGGGGGCTGATGTCTTGGTGACGGGAGATCTATATTTCCATGTCGCCCACGATGCAATGGCACTGGGGCTTGCTGTGATTGATCCGGGGCATCACGTCGAATCGGTCATGAAACAAGGAGTCGTGAATCTCCTGACAGAACGGTTTACGAAACAGAATATCCGCGGCGTAGAACTGATCGTGTCGACGACCAACACGAATCCGTTTCAATTCTTATAAAAAAACGATTCCCACCGGACTGGACGGTTGGGAATCGTTTCATTCTGGTTTAGAGAATTTTTACTTTCGGTAAAATCCGACGCAATTCAAGGAATGGTGTCTTATCATGTGTGCTGATATCAGTTGGATCATACTGCTGTAAGAAATCAATGACTTTTTTAGTGATTGGCGTTGGTGTTGAAGCACCAGATGTTACACCCACATGCTGAACCCCTTCGAGCCAAGATAAATCAAGTTCAGTCAAGTCACCAATCCGGTGAGCCGGCGTCTCAGCGATATCGAACGACACTTGCGCCAAACGGTTTGAGTTATTCGAACGCGGATCACCGACGACGATGACCAAATCACAATCACCGGCCTGTTCAGCGACGGCTTCCTGACGGACTTGTGTCGCATTACAAATTTCATTATGCACTTCGACGTGCGGATATTTTTCACGAACGTGTCCCATCAATGCTTGGACATCCCATTGGCTCATCGTCGTCTGATTGGTGACGATAATTTTTTTAGTTGCCAGATGGGCAGGCAACGCATCAATATCTTCGACTTTTTCGATGAGGTGGACGTGTTCAGGCGCAACCCCAACGGCTCCCTCCGGTTCAGGGTGACCATGTTTGCCGACATAGATGACTTCGTAATCGTCGGCGACGACAGTCCGAATCAAGTCGTGTGTCCGTGTAACATCAGGACAAGTCGCATCGACGACCGTCAAGTTTTTTTCGGCAGCTCGTGCATAAACTGCAGGAGAAATACCGTGAGCGGTGAAGATGACCGTACCTTCTTTAATCGTTTCCAATGCTTCAAGACGGTCCGGACCGTCAACGGTTAATACACCCATCCGTTCGAATTCACGTGTGACGTGAGCATTGTGGACAATCATACCCAAAATATGAATAGGTCGCGGTAAACTGTCATTCATTGCCGCTTGTTGAGCGAGTTTCATGGCATCCACGACACCGTAACAATATCCGCGAGGACTGATTTTTTTTACAAGCATAGTCTAGATTCTCCTTTAGTATAGAAAGAATGATTATTTAGAGTGTACCATTGATTGAAGGTGAATGAAAACAGAGGAGTCTGTTCGTACGTAAGAACATGATATACTAATTGGGTTGAAAATGAACGGGGAAGGGGGCGGAAAGATGGAGACGAAAAAGATGATGCGGTCCTATTTTTTCCAAATCACGGCTGTATTATTCATTCTTATTTGTCTTGTCATCTCGGCACTGGCCTTCACGGCGGATCGGGTAACGATTTCACGGGTAGAACAACAGACAGAAAAGCAGAGTGAAAAAAGTGTTGAGGTCTCGAGCAATGCCCTGCGTGACAGTGTGGGAAACCTGCACGAGAAAATCATGGGTCTTCAATTAAATGTCACCAATATGAACAATCTCGAACAAGCGATCCGGGACAGCAACTTACTGGATATCGATACCGGATTTAAAAGCTTCTTTTACTATGATCGTAAAACCGACAAAATCACTTGGTTCTCGAGTGAGGACCGGCGAATAAAGGACGGCGCGATCCGGGAAGATGATTCGTTCCTTCAAGCATTGACGAGTACGGATTTTCATATGAGTAAGCGTTATCCGTTAGAAAGTGATTACCTGACCTATATGTTCGTATCCGTTCGAAACGGCAATGAACGTGTCGGCGTATTCGGTGGCGGATTGAGTTTGATGAATTCAGTGGTCTTCCGAAATTCTCTGGAATCGTTTGATGATGATACGATGGCCTATCTTTTTAACAGCCAAGGCGAGCCGCTTGCCACTTCAAGAAACCTTGTGACCGATCAAGAAAGGCTGTTGAGCCAAAGTGTCGTCGATCGTGCCTTCCGAAGTACAAAGCCAAACGAAATTTTTAGTACAAACAAAGACATGTACTACTTTGCACAAGATTTAAAGGTAACCGACTGGAAAGTATTGGTTCGGACGCCGCGAAGCGTATTTTACGAACCCGTCTATACGACGCGTCAGCAATATTTGGTCATCGCCGCGTTGACCCTCGTCTTGAGTCTGATTGTCGGCTATTTGATGTCACGTCAATTGACGGCACCGTTACTTGAGTTAGTACAAAAGATTGAGAAAAGTACGACACCACAACCGATTACGCTGGAACGTTCCGGTTCGAACGAAGTCAAGACACTTGTCTCCGCCTATAATGAGTACGCACAGCGGATGGAGAACGCCCGGGTCGAACAGTTGAGCCAACAGCAAGTCATCTTACACCAAGAGAAGTTGGCATCGCTCGGACAACTGGCAGCCGGCATTGCCCACGAAATTCGAAATCCGTTGACACCGGTCAAGATGGCGTTGCAGCTTTTATCAGAGGACAAACAAAATAATCCGGATATGATGCATATCGCCTTATCGGAATTAGACCGGGCCAATCAATTAATTCAGACGATGCTTGATTTGTCGAAAAACGACAACGCGTCACTAGTGATGGGACAAGTCGACGTCAAAAAAATGATGGAGAAACTGACGTTCATTCTCGAGTCAAAATCACATCCGTATGAAGCAGATTGTAAAATCTATACACCGGCTCATATGCCGACGTTGTATGCTTCTGAAAACGGATTGTTGCAAGTCCTGTCGAACTGCATCGGGAATGCACTCGAAGCCGTTGAATCCAAAGGACCGGACGGAATTTGCCACGTTCATCTCCATGTGTATCCGGATCAATTCGTCTTCATCATCCAAGATAACGGAGTAGGGATGGATGCGGAACAAATCAGTCAAATCGGTCAAGCGTTCAAGACCTCGAAAATCAACGGAAACGGTCTTGGTCTGTTCATGTCGAGTCAAATCGTCTGGCAACATAATGGAAGACTCGAGGTCGACAGTAAAGTCGGCGTCGGGACGACCGTTCAACTGTTCTTCCCGAGACGGGAGGCACAGGAATGAGATTCAATAAATCCTGGTTGCTTGTGTTAATCATTTGGATCTCGTCCGTCTTGCTGATCTCGAACATGTTCGTCCAAAAAGAAGCGAGTCCAAAACGGGATGTCGTCGGTTTTACAATCGTCAACGATAAACATGAGTTTGCGCAGCGTCTCATCAACGCTTTCAAAGCGGAAGCAAAAGCGAATAAATATGAGGCGGTCGTAGCGACGTCACAAAATTCACGGATTAGTGAACGAGAACAAATCCGCGAATTCATTGAACTGCAGGTGGATGCGATTTTTATTACGACGTTAGATGATGTCTACATTGGTAGTGCAATCGAAGAAGCCAAAAGAGCGGGCATCCCGGTGTTTGCCATTGACCGGATGATTCGGTCGGATGCCGTCGTCAGTTCGATTACATCCAACAATCAAGTGATTGGTGAACAATTGGCCTCTTATATGAAAAACGAATTCATTAAGCGAACCGGTCAATCTACGGGAAAAATCATTGAAATCACAGGGACGGCGAATGTCTATACGACCAATGAACGCCACCGTGGGTTCTTGGAAGGAATCAAAAGTGAGCCGGGGTTGTCCATTGTGAATTCAGCCAGTGGAAACTACGATCCGGTCACATCCGAGCGTGTCATGCGTCAATTGATTGAATCCGGAATCGAGTTTGATGCGGTCTACTGTCACAATGACGATATTGCGATGGGAGTACTCGAAGCATTGAAAAAAGCAGAGATTTCCGGAAAAATAGTTGTCGGCATTGACGGGAATCGTGCTATATTAGAAGCTGTTGACATGAAATCGATGGACGCGACAGTCGTCCAGTCCGCTGAAGAGATGATGAAAGTTGCCTTCAGCGCGTTGAAGCTTCATACGAAAAACAAAAAAATTCCCGATCGTTTCTATACGTATTCATATTTGTATGACGGTAGTAGACCAATACCCATGTTGAACTGAAGAAATAGATGGTGAAGGCGGACGATTCGCCTTTAATTGTTAAAGAAAGAGAAAGGATGGTGACAAATATGAATGGATTTACCCATTTCGATTTGCACCCGTTCGTCGTCGAAGCACTCGAAGACGCACGTATTAAAAAACCAACCGATATTCAATCCCGGATCATTCCGGCAGCGCTCAAAGGGCGGGATATCATCGGACAATCACAAACCGGAACAGGAAAAACGTTATCGTTCCTTTTGCCGATCGTTCAAAACATCAACCCGGAATCACAAGAGATGCAAGCCATCATCGTTGCTCCGACACGTGAACTGGCTTGGCAGATTCACGAGGAGTTAAAGTCGATCCTCGTCAAACAACCGGACTATATCAAGACGAGTCTGATTACAGGTGGTATGGACCGCGAGCGTCAAATCGGACGTGTCAAAGTTTCGCCGCAAATCGTCATCGGAACACCGGGACGGATCTTGGATCTGTTTAAAGAACAAGCGTTGAAACCACACTTCGTCAAACATTACGTCATCGATGAAGCGGATCAGATGCTTGATATGGGATTCTTACCGGAAGTCGACCGGATTGCCCAAGCATTACCGGAGAAGTTACAGATGATGGTCTTCTCTGCGACGATTCCAGAAAAACTGCAACCGTTCTTGAAAAAGTATATGAACAATCCACGTTATGCCCATGTGGATCCGAAACAGCAGACCGCTAAGAAAATCGTCCATCACACAGTTCCTGTCAAACACCGGGATCGTTCGGATTTGGCGTTAAAACTGGCGAAAGCTCTTAACCCGTATATCTGTCTCGTTTTCACGAATACGAAAACAGAAGCAATCGAACTTGAAGCTCTCTTCTTGGAAGCGGGACTCAACGTCGGTTCACTTCACGGTGACCTGCCGGCCCGTCGTCGGAAACAAGCCATTAAAGAAATCAATGAAGCGAAATACCAGTATGTCATCGTAACGGATCTTGCGGCACGCGGAATTGATATCTCAGGCGTCTCACACGTCATCAACCATGGTATTCCAAAAGATCTTGACTTCTATGTCCACCGTGTCGGTCGGACCGGTCGTGTTGACCAAGATGGCTTGGCGTACACATTGTTCGAAGATCATGAGAATGGTTCGATCAACCGTCTTGAAGACCGTGGTATCGAATTTACGAACGTTGATGTCAAGAGTGGTCAAGTCAGCGAAGTGAAAGAACGTCGCCGTGCGAAACCACACATGAAGACCGCTGTTTCAAAAACAGCACACAGCCGTTTATCTGGGGAAGCAGCAAAAGCTAAAAAACGTGTTAAACCAGGTTACAAAAAGAAACACCAATACAAATTAAAAGAAACGGCGAAACGTGAACGCATTAAAGAACAACGCGGAATCGGTCGCGCCGAACGTAAAGCCAACGCAAGTAAATCAAAATAATTCATCCGCAACGTGTGTTGAGGATGATTCGTTTCAGCAAAGTTCACGAGAACATCGTGGGCTTTGTTTTTTTTTAGATGGCTAAAGGTTCTTGTTTTTTTCGGCATTTGGTACACTAAGAACAGAAGAAGGGTGGAATTTACAATGAAAATCGGTTCACATGTGTCACTTTCAGGGAAAAAGATGTTGCTTGGTGCAAGTGAAGAAGCAGCGTCCTATGGAGCAACGACCATGATGGTCTACACAGGTGCTCCTCAAAATACAAGACGAAAACCAATTTCTGATTTACGGATTCCGGAAGCTTTGTTACACATGGAAGCAAACGGAATTGAAGAAATCGTGGTGCATGCCCCTTACATCATCAATTTAGGGAATACGACAAAACCGGAAACGTTTGAGCTGGCAGTGTCGTTTTTGGCAGAAGAAATCCGTCGGGCAGAGGCACTTGAAAAAGCGAAACATATCGTTCTTCACCCGGGAGCCCACGTTGGTGCCGGCGAAGAGGTCGGAATCAAGCGAATCATCGAGGGTCTCAATGAAGTCTTGACTGGAGACGAACAGGTGAAGATTGCTCTCGAGACGATGGCCGGGAAAGGATCAGAAATCGGAAAAACATTTGAAGAGATTGCGGAAATCATTGCAGGCGTCACGCACAATGATCGTCTGTCCGTCTGTCTGGATACATGTCACGTCCATGACGCCGGATACGACTTGATTCATGACCTAGATGGTGTTCTTGAACGATTTGATCGAATCGTCGGGATCGATCGGTTAGGTGTCATTCATGTCAATGATTCCAAAAACGTGCGAGGTGCCAAAAAAGACCGTCACGAAAACATTGGTTTTGGTGAGATTGGATTTGATCCATTACATCGTATCGTCCATCACCAGGATTTGGCACACCTGCCTAAAATCCTTGAAACGCCGTATATCGGTCTGGATCCAAAAAAGAAAGTCGCACCGTACAAAGAAGAGATCATGATGCTGCGCTCGGGGAAATTTGATGCCGAGTGGCGTCTACCACTGATTGGTACATCCATCTAAACGGAAGAGGTGTCTGTCGCGTGTGTCATCTACTAATCGTCGAGGAATCTGAGTTTGCTTTACGTCAAGCAGTCGTTGCGTACTACGAAACAAAAGAACCCTTTTATTTACCGGCGGAATTGGCAGAGGGAGAAGATGTTTTTTTGGCGACTGCAGACGGTATCGTTGCATATGCGGAAGTGTTGTTTAGTGAATACACGACGCGTCCTGCTGATCCACATTGGCTGGTGGAGGCAGACGAACAAGAACGCACATATGCTTGTTTGGATTTGATTAGTGTTGATTTACGCCATCCGTTACTCGGATCCGGATTTCCTACTTTGAACATCAAGCCGGGCCAGACGGATCCGAAAACAAGGCAATGGTTGCTGGAAGCCTGGCAAGCAGGTCATTTCGAAACAGACGTGTCGACCGCCGAGGAAGCTAAAAAACGGCGGATTGAACGGTTTCGGGAACGGAATCATTTGGCGCCACTCATGGCGTCATGCGAAGCATGCGGAAGTACACAACGATCTGTCTTGGAATGGCACGAGGATAACGGACACTTTAAGACGCTTTGTCCTACCTGTCACCGTTTGGCACATCAAGCGTATCAGGAAATCCAAGATATTGCGGCGGTCTCGGATGATTGAAAGACGGATCAGATGAGAGGGAAGATCGAGTTTTTTGAAAAATTAAAGGAACAGTTAAAAAGCGTTTTTCTTCTCCGATGAGAGAAGAAAAACGCTTTTTATGTGGGACAAGTCGATGTTTAATGATTAAAACGGCCAACGGTCCGCGACGAATAAAAATACTTTCATCCCGAGGAAAACACCGAAAATCCCGACGATGGCCGGAAAAACAGGCGGGGCAGGGATCGGTAACTTAAGAGCAGTAAAGACGACACCACAGATGACACCGGCTAACAGTGATAATAAGATTTGTTGTAACATGAGGCCCAGTCCTTTCTTCATATAAAAAAACGCTTACACATTGATTATATGAAGATGTCTGACGTTAAACAACGATTATTTTTTGGAAGCGGTCGAATCAAATGTAATCTTTTCTTCCGGTCGTTCCATCGGGATCCATTTTTGATCAAGTGGAAGATCAAATGAAGGTTTTGCCTTTAATTTTCCGTTTGTGTAATGTTGGATTAATATTTGTGATTCACAAGCCTGTTTTCCTTTGGAGACGTAATGGTAGTCTCCGTTTTCATCTTGTTCCCGAGCTTTGACGTTGTCGGCCAGCGTCAGAGCCAAACAATCCTTGATGTAGTTTTTCTGATCTTCATCGATGATCGGGAAGAGAATCTCGATTCGTTTGCGCATATTACGGGTCATCCAGTCCGCGCTCGAACAGTAAATCAGCTCATCCCCATTATGATGGAAATAGAAGATGCGTGAATGCTCGAGGTAACGGTCGACGACAGAGGTGACACGGATATTTTCAGAAACACCTTTCACTTGTGGGCGAAGACAACAGACGCCGCGCACAATCAATTCAATCCGAACACCGGCACGTGAAGCCTGATACAGTTTTAAGATGATGTCTTTTTCCGTCAAGCTGTTCATCTTCGCCACGATTCGACCATTACCGTGTTTTTTATGGTACTTGATTTCGTCGTCAATCAAAGACAAAAATTTCTCGAGCATCGAGTTTGGGGACGTATGAAGCGCATTCCATTGCGGTTGTTCACCGTAGCCGGATAACCAGTTAAAGAAATTCGTGGCGTCTTCGGCAATCTGTTCACGTGCCGTCAACAATCCGATATCCGTATACAGTTTCGCGGTGGAGTCGTTGTAGTTACCGGTCCCAAGATGGACGAAGCGTTGAATCCGACCTTCCTGTAGGCGGACAATCAATGTGATCTTCGAGTGCGTTTTTAAATCACTGTAACCGTAAATGACGTGGGCGCCGACTTTTTCTAATTGTTTGGCCCACTCGATATTTTTCGCTTCATCAAAACGCGCCTTCAATTCGACAAGGACAGTGACCTGCTTTCCATTCTCAGCAGCCGTTTTCAACGCTTTGATGATCGGAGAATCACCCGAGACACGGTACAGTGTCTGTTTGATGGCGAGGACATTTGGATCATTGGCGGCTTGAACGATTAACCGGACGACCGGATCAAACGTATGGTACGGATGATGTAACAAATAATCCTGTTGCAGAATCTGATCAAACAGGTTTTTCGATTTTTCCAGTGCCGGCGGTTCGACCGGCATGATCGTCTGATAAATCAAATGATCGTACTCGACACCAATCTGACTGTAAAACGCAAAGGCAAACGTCAAATCGATTGGACCATCAACGGCGTAAATATCCCGGTCCTGTAAATCGAGGACGTCCCGCAGCATGTTGAGCAGATTCGTGTTGATGGCATTTTTCTGAATTTCAAGACGAATGCCGACACCCCAACGGCGTTTCTTTAATTCTTTTTCAATCAGTTTTAATAAATCATGTGTCCCTTCCTCGTGGAACGGCAAGTCTGCATTTCTTGTAATCCGAAACGGCATGGCGGACAAGACACGGTATCCTTTAAACAACGAATCAATAAAAGAAATGATCACATCTTCGAGTAAGATGACAGCCGTCGTTTCCTCGTCCTCGACCGGTAAATCCACGAAGCGCGGAAGAACGGCCGGAACTTGGACAAGTGCAAGATTTCGCTTGGACCCATCATCCGCTTCAAGAGCAGTGGCGATATTCAGTGACTTGGACGAGAGCATTGGGAAGGGGCGGTATGCATCGACGGCAACCGGTGTCAAAACCGGGAAAACCTGATCCCTGAAAAATGCTTTGACGTATTCGGCCTGCATCTCATTTAATTCTTCGTGTTTCAAAAAGGAGACACCTTCCGCCTTTAAGGCCTGGGTCACTTCTTTAAAAGCTTCGTACTGTTGTTCGACCAACTCTTTTGTTTTGGTGGCGATGGCACGAAGCTGCTGTTTCGGCGTCAGGTTTTGCTTATTTTCCGGTTTATTGAATCCGGCTAACACCTCATCCTTGAGTCCGCCGACGCGGACCATATAAAACTCGTCCAGGTTCGAGCTGAAGATGCCTAAAAACTTAAAGCGTTCCATTAGTGGATTTCGTTTATCTAGTACTTCGCCCAGTACACGTTCGTTAAATTGTAACCAGCTGATTTCTCGATTATTAAAATGTTCAGGGGAATCAATCTTCATGTAAGGGTACCTCCTTTATTTTCTAAAAGAATTGCACGATCAATGACGCGTTCGAGATGTTTTTTTTGTTTTTCCGCTTTTTCGACTTCAAATCCGTAATCATGGTCACCGGTGTCGAGAATGATCCGAATGCCCTTTTGATCTTTTGTCAATTCGAGTTCAACGCTGTCAACCGCACGTCGTTCCGTCACATCAAGTGCATCAGTCAGCTTGAGAATGGAACCGAGTAAATCAAACCGTTCGATTGACTTGTCCGTAAACCAATCCTTGAAAGGTTTCAAAAGTTGTTGCATCCGTTTTGAAGAAGAGTAGGAACTGACGAGTGCCAACGCCAGACGATCTTTATGCGTCATGCCTTTCAAGTCCGTATTCGTTAACAGATAAAACGTCTGATTCGACCGTGTATCCGGATTGATATATTGACCACAGTAGAGCAGGCGGCTGGCCGAATCAAGAAGACGAAGGTCTGCGGCCCGTTCCGGGATGATATCGAGCGTAATCAGCTGACGGTAAATCGATTTGGCGATTGTACCGAGGTAATTCGTCCGGTCACGATTGACTTTATAGTCACTCTCGAGTTGATACAGACTTTCCTCCCGGACATTTTCGATGCGGCGTTGGTTCTGATCATGCAAATCGTATTCATAGACAAGTCCTTCACGTAATCCATAATTACTCATCACGAACTGATCCGCCTCAATATGTACTGCCAGTTCATGAATCGCAATCAAAGCAGGTAAAAAGATATCGACCCGATCTTTTGAGAGTCCTTCGACTTTTAACAGATGTTTGGGCGCTTTATCGGCCAATTCGTCAATCAATTTTCCTAATTCTTTTGAGCGGACTTGATATTGATGAATCCCATGAAGCGGATAATCCAGCGTCGACTGATGAATCCGGACGAAGTTCCGTGCTGAACCACCGACACCGATCAACGGCAGTTTTTTATTTTTAAGCCATGGAATTTCGTCGAACTGCTCCCGCAAAAATTTGGTCAACTTTTTTTGTTCACCGGAAGTCATCGTTTCGCCGGACTGAAATTGTCGCGTCAGCGTGACAGCACCAAACGGGAAGCTGTGGTAAGCGACCATCTCCCGATTTTCGATTAAAGTCACTTCCATCGAACCACCGCCGATATCGACGGAATACCCGTCCGTCAAGAAGGTGGAATTGATGATGGCGAAATAGCCGTAATAGGCTTCCTGTTCATCAGAGAGGACACGCATCGTAAAGGGTGTTTCTTGTTCCACGGCATGGATGATTTCCTGACGGTTACTCGCATTCCGAATCGCAGCGGTCGCGACACAAATCGTTTCTTCGACATGGTGGGTTACACCGATTTCATAAAACCGTCGTAACGTCTCACATAACAGCCGAATACCGACTGTATCGAGTGCTCCATTTCCGTCGATATGAGCAGATAGCCGTGCGACGACTTTTACATTAATTTTTTCAATATAGCGACCGGAGTCGATGGGGTGGAAAATGACGTACCGGATCGAGTTGGATCCGATATCGATGACTGCTAATTCGTTTTTCAAAAGAAATCCGACTCCTTTCACTTCTCAGTCCATCTTTTCCCGAATTGACTGTTCTGGAAACGACAGCTTGTATCCTTTTATTGTACCTTGTGCATTCCACAAAAACCGTACCTTCACAAAAAAGTTACATCAGTTGCACCGGAATAGAGCGGGCGCTATAATAAGACAGTTGATAAGGCGTAATTATTCCGTTTTAAAACGAGACGGAAGGAGAGATTAGATATGACTGAACCAATTATCGAAATTAAACAACTGACATATGACTATCCGGATCGGCGTGTTTTAAATGAAGTGAGCTTTGAGGTCCAGCAAGGTCAGTTCCTGGCGATTGTCGGAGAAAATGGATCCGGAAAATCGACGTTGATCAAATGTATGCTTGGTTTACTCAAACCGAAGGGGACGATTCGACTGTTCGGGCAGGATCAAGCTGCATTCAGTGACTGGTGGCGGATCAGCTATGTTTCCCAAAAAGCAGCATCGTTTAACTCCGGATTTCCGGTGACGGTCGCAGAAGTCGTCGAGATGGGACTGTATGCGAAAAAAGGACTGTTTCGCCGTGTGACGAAGCAGGATCGGCAAAAGGTCAAGACCGCTCTTGAAACCGTCGGCATGTGGGATCGCCGGGATTCAAAGGTCGGTGATTTATCCGGTGGACAGCAACAACGTGTCTTCATCGCACGGGCGCTCGTCAATGATCCGGATTTGATGATCCTGGATGAGCCGACGGTCGGGGTGGATCAGCGGTATGTGAAGGAATTTTATGAAATTCTCGAAGAGTTACGGCGTGACAAAAAACGGACCTTCGTTCTTGTGACACATGATATTCACTTCGTCAGTAAGCTCGTGACGGATGTGATTCATTTGGTTGACGGACGACTCGGTTGTAACTGCGGCATCAAGGAATATTGGGAACTCGATGAACAGACGATTCGTTCGTTGTATCCTGTCCCGGGACGTGTCCTTGTCCACCAAGGGGAGGTTGTCCAGTGATTGAAGCATTCATGACATTGAAGTTTTTGCAGTACGCGCTTGTGGCCGCAGTATTAATTGGATTTACGGCGCCGTTGATCGGTTCATTTGTCGTCGTCCGCCGAATGAGTCTGATTGCGGATGCTTTGTCACACGTCACACTGGCTGGAATTGCACTCAGCCTGTTGATTTCAGGGATGGTCGCGAGTCTCGCGGACTTGAATCCCCTGTATCTCGGAATCGTGACGTCGGTCATCGCGGCATTAACAATTGACTGGCTTCGGGCAAAATATAAACACTTTCAAGAACTGGCGATTCCGATCATCATGGCGACCGGAATGGGGCTTGGAGCAATTTTCATCAGTCTCGCAAACGGTTTTTCGATGGATCTTGTCTCGTTTTTGTTTGGGACAGTCTCAGCGGTGACGCTGACGGATGTCTATACGATCTTCATCGTGACAGGCGTCGTCATTTTATTTGTCATCGCGTTTTATAAAGAGTTGCTCTTTTTATCGTTTGACGAGGAACAAGCCCGGGTTTCCGGGATTCGCCTGCGTCTGGTCCATATTTTATTCATGATTGTCGTTGCTCTGGTCATTGCGATCAGCATGCGTGTCGTCGGTATCTTACTCGTTTCAAGTCTGATTACGTTGCCTGTAGCGGCAGCCCTTCGGTTCGCCAAAAGCTTTAAAGCGACGATCTTTTATGCAATCGTTTTTGGAGAAGTGGCGACGATTGCCGGTTTGATTCTTGCATATCAGTTTGATTTGGCACCAGGCGGCATGATTGTCATGTTGGCGGTGATGGAACTGATTGTCGTTATGATCATCGAGCGGTTTTGGATGGGAGGAAAAACGCATGAAAAAAAACATCGAACAAGCGCGTGACCGGATGAAGGCATTCGGGTTTAAAATGACGCCAAAACGTCTGGATTTGCTGGCATATCTCTTTGAAGCCAACCGGTATGTCAGCGCACGGGAAGTGGCAGAGGAATTGCGATTGTCACACCCGTCACTCAGCTACGATACGATTTATCGGAACTTAAACGATTTTGCGGAAATCGAGATTTTAGAGACAACGGAATTGGATGGAGAAATGAAGTACCGGGCAGCGTGTCAATCGGGACATCATCACCACCATCTGATTTGCCGGACATGTGGAAAAACAGAAACATTGGACGCCTGTCCGATGCAATGGGTGGCTCCGATTAAAGATTCGGGCTTCGAAGTCGAAGATCATAAATTTGAAATCTACGGCCGTTGTGCAGCCTGTCAAAAATAATTAAGGTGATGTTGGAAAGTCCTTTGGTCGTTCAAAGGGCTTTTTTTGCTTGAAACCAGTTAAAAGGGGAATAAGACGAACAGAGGTGATGAAGATGATTTATGAGGCACAGGAAGCAAGGCAAATCGATGAGTGGGCAAAAACATCCGGCTTGCCGCTTGAAGTGTTGATGGAACGGGCAGGGAGTGAAATCGCTAAACGTATCATGAACAACCACGACAGGAAAGAACGAATCTTAATCCTTTGTGGGACGGGCAACAATGGGGGAGACGGCTATGTGATTGGTCGTGAACTGATACGCGACGGTTATGATGTCACGATACATGCGCCGTTTGGAGCGGCGAAAACACCGGTTGCTTTGCTGCATCAACGGTATGCCGAAAAATTTGGTCTGGTGACAGAGGCAGTGTGCGGCCAATACGATGTGATGGTCGATGCTGTGTTTGGGACAGGGTTTGATCAATCCCGCCTGACGAAACCGCTGACCGATTTGTTTGACTGGGTGCGTGAGCAACAACAACGGGCAATGCTGTATGCCGTTGATATTCCGAGCGGCATTCCGACCGATCATGCCATCGGGTTTTCCGGTCAGGGAATAAAAGCGGATGTGACGTTTTCGCTCCATGCCTTTAAACGGTCTGCTTTTTTGTTGAAGACCGCTCCGTTTTTTGGGCGATTGGAGAAGATTGATTTAGGCTTACCGGCCTTTGGCGGATGGCAGTTGTTTTCCGAGTCGATTGCCCCGTTGTTGACCCGTGACGCATACGGTCATAAAGGAACATACGGCACGGCGTTGTTGATTGGCGGTAGCGAACACATGCCGGGTTCGATTCAACTGGCGGCACGTGCTGCTCTTCGAACCGGCGTCGGGAAACTTCAGGTCGCAACGGTTCCGACGGCTCAAGTCGGATTAATTGTCAATGCTCCGGAAGCGATGGTCCTCAATCAGACGACAGAGGCAATTCAAGAGATGATCACAGAAGTGGATGTCGCTGGGATCGGACCCGGTTTAGCTTCGGACTCTGTCTCGGACTGGTTGGATCTTTTGTTTGACCAAGACATCCCGGTCGTTCTGGATGCGGGCGCCTTGATCCTAAATCGTTATCCGGAACGGAAAGCGGCAATTGTCGTCACGCCGCACATCGGTGAATTTGCACGGATGACGAATCAATCCATTCAGACCGTCCAAGACGATTTATTTGAACAGGCAAGTGATTATGCGATGCTGCATCAAGTGACGGTCGTTTTAAAAGCGCATGTAATCCTAATCGCCAAACCAGACGGCGGCGGTTATGTGATTGCCGGGGCGTCAAGCGGATTGGCAAAAGGCGGCAGTGGCGATACGTTGTTCGGTCTGATTACGAGTTTGCTCGGGCAACGCAAACACTATAAACAGGTACCGCTCGAGCAATTGATTGCCATGGGGGTATCTTGGTATGCGCAAGCGTCCAAACACGTGGAACAACGCATTCATCCGAGCAGTATCACCGCGACGGACGTCATTGAACAACTGGGTCAAGTCGAAAATGATGATCTTATCAAATAACGTAACAGATAAACAGACATGTCTCCTTTGAACAAATGAAGGGTCATGTCTTTTTTTAGGAAATAATTGCTAGGAATGGGAGGGCAGGAGTATCATGAAGTGATGTCGAAAAGTTAAGACAATTATCCAATTCAGAAAGGAGGAGACCGATGCCCATCAAGACCGTAGATAAAATCGTTCAGAATCAGCAACGGTGGATTGGCAACTTTGCCTTTTTTTTGATGAGTGCAGGAGCACTTATTTTTTGGATCACGACGGATGAAACGATTCAAAATGCGTATTTAAATCGATCAACGATTGTCAGCGTACTAGTGCTCATTGGTCTGATGACCTTTTTAATCAGCCGCAGTCGATTATCGAACCGTTACCAATCGCATTTGTTATCCGTCATGTTTCTGATCATTCCGGTTACGTCCATTAGTTTGTTGCCGTACGCAGCGGTTACGGTATGGGCAAGTTGCTTTCTATTTTTAATGATTGCCTTGATTGCGTATGACAGGATCATGATGTGGTATGCCGTCGTCATCATCGTTGCGACAAATGGATATGTCATGCTCCGATCGGAAACGGTTTCGGTCGAAATTGATCCAACCGATCACTATGCCCGACTTGGAATGATTGGGATTGCGATTTGTATTGCCTTTATCATTAATCATCTTCACCTTCGCCATCTCCATCGTCTTCAAATACTGGCCAATCAATTACATGACGCAGCCCGTCATGATCTGCAAACACAACTGCTGAATATGCGTGGACTGGAAGAACGTTTTGCCCAGCCGTATCATCCACAACTGTTGTTAGTTGGCGTTCACCTTGAAAATTATTATGAGTTGGCGCGTTATTTCGGCGATGAGATTCAAGAACGGGTGTTATTTGATTGTATCGAACGCCTGAAAACCTTGTTGCCACCGCATTTGGGGATGGTTCGTGTCGAGGGCGGGACGCTTGTTGTCGTGATGGAAAAGCCACCCGGTGTGTCTTGTCAAGACGAGATGGAGCGACTCAGTCAACAGATGTCGGCTCCTTACCAAGTCGACCGGCATCAGATTTACGTCAATTTATATATCGTCATCGATGATGGGGCAGTCCATCCGTCCGGTATGACGAAACGGATTCAACAGATTACATCCGCTCTTCCGGAAAGCGTCCGGAATTCAGAAAAAGTCATGTGTCTGAATGAACAGTGGAGAGCCGAACAGGCGCTTCGGGTGGAAGCGGCGCAAGCGTTATCGCAAGCGGACATCAATCATGATTTTTATCTCGTTTATCAATTGCAGTACGATTCCGATCAGGACCGATTTATTGGTCTTGAAGCACTTGTGCGTTGGAACAGTCCCATCCCGGGTGCAGGACGTCCGACTGTTTTCATTCCGATTGCTGAAAAAAGCGATTTGATTATTCGTCTCGGGGAATGGATTTTTGAAGAGGGCTGTAAAACGAGGAAACGGCTGATCGGATTGGTTCCGGATGACTTCAGTTTGTCCGTGAATGTTTCGCCACGCCAACTGACACATGATTCATTCATGCCGTTCATCGAACGAATGTTACTGAAGTATTCCTTGCAGCCAAAACAAATTAAGATTGAAATTACGGAAAGCCAAGCGCTCGATTTTG
This sequence comes from Exiguobacterium sp. s192, assembly GCF_018618795.1. NCBI lineage: Bacteria > Bacillati > Bacillota > Bacilli > Caryophanales > Exiguobacterium > Exiguobacterium sp. s192. The sequence continues at coordinate 197,873 of NZ_JACSMS010000002.1, forward strand.
AGAGCCAGCCGATTCTGCGGGCATTACGGCGCATCAAGACCCTTGATTTTCCGGTATCGCTGGATGATTTCGGGACAGGGCATGCTTCGTATCACGTCCTCGAACGGCTCTTGCCGCTTCGTCAGTTAAAAGTACCAAAACAATTTATCGAACAAGTTGAAGAATCGGAAAAACGGCAATCGATCTTAGAATCGATTTTCCAACTCAGTCAATCGATGCATGTTGAATGCATCGTCGAAGGTGTCGAGACGGACGAAGAGGTTCGGATTGCCAAAAATATCGGCATTCATTTATTCCAAGGTTATTTTTTCGCAAAACCTGTTGTCCTCGAAGAAATTATTTGCCTGCTGCAAATGAAACAAGCGGAAGTGACGGATTAACGTCACTTCCGCTTTAGTTTGAATACAGATGGAATTGATTTCGTCCCTTCTTCTTTGCTTCATATAAGGCAGCATCAGCCTGTTTAAAAACGATACTTGCCGATTGGCGTCGAGCAAAGGCAACACCGGCTGAGACGGTGATGGACAGGGCATGATCTTGCATAACGAAAGGGGTCTTCGTCACAGTCGAAACAATCTGTTGTGCCAATTGAACAGGAGAAACCTTAAATGTGTTCGGAAGAATGGCGATGAATTCCTCGCCGCCATATCGACCGACTGTCACGTCGTCCGGACATTCTTGGGTCAGCAAAACAGAAAAGTGGCGTAAAACGGCGTCTCCGACGGCATGCCCGTATTGGTCGTTCACGGCTTTGAAATGGTCTAAATCAAACAGGATGACGCCCCAAGGCGCTTGCTCCTGCTCAAGAACCGCTACTTTATCCATGATGACATGGCGATTGGCAAGTCGCGTCAATTGATCGGTTGAAGCCAAGTAGGATTGATACGAGTACAGGACAAAATGCTCCTGCAACATACCAGACAACCGGTAAAACAGAAGAGAAGCAAAAATCGTGATTAAAAAGTACGGGACATAAATCGATTGCCACGCATTGTTTTCTGCTTCACTTAACAACATCCGAACTAAAACGAGCAGAGAGCCAATCGTGACGATGACTGAAAATAAAGCCGCCTTTTGTTTAATGAACCGTGTACAGAGCAAAACAAGGACGATGAAACTGACTAACGTAATGATGGAATTCTGCAAAGCAATCATCGAGTCGCCTGTGTCGAGGATAATCCGGTAGACGATCAGTAGAAGACCCGTCGTGACGATACTGATTGGTCCGCCGTATAAAGCGGATAGGGCGAGTGGCAATAACCGTAAGTCAATAAAAGCGCCATTGAGGGAAATCGAGTTATGAATCAGTAAGATGCCTGTCATGCCGTTGGCTAAACCAAAGTAAAAACGGGTCGAGAATTTGGAATCACGTTGGATGGGGAGCCGGTTCCGCATCAGGTAAAATGTTACGGACAGAACTAAAAAAATGATACAGATATTCAGAAAAAAGATGTTAAGGGTCGATAGCATAAAAAAATCCTTTCACGTTTAACACTATGTAGAAAATGAGATAATATGGAATCTTGTCACCATTGTACGACAATCGAACTACAACATACAGAAAAAACAGCCAATAGAGGCTGTTTTAGCGGATTGGTGCAAACTTATGAATGGTCTGAACGGCTTCATCCCAAGACGAGACGCGAACGATGTTTTCAGGGAGCGGACGCCGGTTGTACGGTGCATCAAACAAGATGACCGGAATCGACGTGTCTTCCGCAATTTGAATCGCATTTTCAAGCCGGTCTTCCATGAAGAGGTCGAGCGACAAATCACGAACGACTTGTACTTTATCGTGAGAGCCTGTCATGATTAACGAATCAAGTGGCAACTCATGTTGTTTGATCCATTCTTCCGTCACGGGGCGGACGATTTCCGATCGCGCCGTCACATAGTGAAGGTCATACTGTTTACGTAACGCCCACAGATGCTGTTTGACGAGTTCTTGTGGGATTGATTCACGATAGATACCGAGTTCATGACCTGACTTGACCATGAATTCCCAAAACTCGATTTGCTCCATGTCCGTATAGGTATGAAGCTCGTATTCAGAGGCCATCTCAAAATCAATCGATGTCCCGAGATATTTGTTCATATAATTAAAGCACGAAGAAGGATGAGTGATTGTTCCATCAATATCAATTCCGATTTTCACTTACATCACCAACATTCTATAAATTTTCTGCCACTAGTATAACATAGTCGAAAAGCGGAAACGAAAAAAAGAGTCGCTCCCGAGGAGGACTCTTTTTTATTAGGCTTGACTGGCTTTTGCGGCTTCTTTTTCTGCTTCTTTTTCGAGAACGATCGCATCGATTTCTTTTTTCAATTCTTCGACCATCGTTGCTTCTGGAACTTTTCGGATGATTTCTCCGTGACGGAACAACAATCCTTCGTTACGTGCGCCGGCAATTCCGATATCTGCTTCGCGCGCTTCACCAGGACCGTTGACGGCACAACCGAGAACGGCAACTTTGATGTTGACTTGAATTTTATCGATGTAATCTTCGATTTCCGCGGCAATCGCCATTAAGTCGATTTCAATACGTCCGCATGTCGGGCAAGAAATCAATGTCGCGGCATTTGCTGCGAGACCAAATGATTTCAAGACTTCTTTTGCGACTTTGACTTCTTCGACCGGATCGGCAGAAAGGGAGACACGGACCGTGTTTCCGATACCACGCGAAAGAATGGCTCCAAGACCGGCGGCTGACTTCAATGAACCGGTACGTAAAGGACCAGACTCCGTGATTCCGACGTGAAGCGGATAGTCGAATGACTCAGAGGCTAACTGATATGCTTCGAGCGCCAATTGAACGTCAGAGGCTTTTAAGGAAACGATGATATCGTGGAAATCGAGATCCTCAAGAATCTTGATATGGTGAAGGGCACTCTCGACCATACCGCGAGCTGTCGGATAACCGTATTTTTCAAGGATGTGTTTCTCAAGCGAACCGGCGTTGACACCAATTCGGATTGGGATGTTTTTTGCTTTGGCTGCCGTTACGACCGCTTCGACTTTTTCGCGGCGTCCGATGTTACCCGGGTTGATTCGGATTTTATCGACACCAGCTTCGATAGCCATCAGAGCAAGTTTGTAGTTGAAGTGAATATCAACGACAAGCGGAATGTTGATCCGGCTTTTGATTTCAGCAAGTGCAAGCGCATCACGCTCTTCCGGACAAGCAACCCGGACGATTTGGCATCCTGCTTCTTCTAGACGTAAAATTTCAGCGACAGTCGCTTCGACGTCGTGTGTTTTTGTTGTCGTCATACTTTGAATGATGACTTCATTACTTCCACCAATGACAAGGTCCCCAACACGAACGGGACGAGTCTTAGAGCGATGGACCATTTTCGGCATATCGAAAATCTCCTTTTGTGGCATAACGCCAGATTGTTTATGACTACTTGTTCTATCATATCGAACTATTCCCTAAAAATCGAGAAACAAGAACGAAAATTGAACATTTACAATTGTTTAACACGAAAAGATGAAAGTCAATCCGTCGCTGGACGGGCATTGAAGCTCAAAAAGTGCTCGAATGCGAAGGTCCTTAGGAGAAACGTCGAGCGGGCTTCTTTTTCCGACGGGCCAGGAAAAGTGGCAGCAGTGAATACAACAGGTGTCCGGCTAATAGAATCGCGATGCCGACCGAAGAGTATCCGAGTTGATAAACAAAGACGCCGATCGGGAACGTCCAAATATTTGCTGCGACGGTATAAGGAAACACTTGTCGAAACGCCCAAGGTTTTGGCAAGATCCACTGAATGAACCAGCGATTTAAGTAAGACACGAACAACAGATACAACAAAACGGCAATTGCAATAAAGATGAAATGGAGAATGAACCAGATGATAAACGGAATCGATTGTTCGAGAAACAGGCTGTCGATCACCGTCGTCCAAAGCGAAATCCAAGCTAATCCACAAAAATAAAGGGGAACATCTGCCAAGCGAGTCTTTAAAAAAAGGCGATTTGGAATTAGGGTGGTTTGTAAGTAATTAAGTAGTTGACTTAAAAAATGCATGGTAATCACTCTTTCTTCTGTTTTATAACAAAGGTATTTTTAGATTCAAATGGCTTTATATCAATGTAAATCTTGTTTTAGTACAGTTTAATAAAACCTTAACAATCAAATACCTAAAAAACTGTTTACAAGTTCAATAGACCTTTACATAATAGGAGAGGTTGAAACAATAGATTCTTCACAAAAAATCAATTCCACTTTTTATACGAGGAGATGACAGGATGAACTATGATTTACAGGAAATGATTTTCACTTTTATTGGTGGACTTGGTATTTTCCTATTCGGTATTAAGTATATGGGAGATGGACTTCAAAAAACAGCGGGAGACCGTCTGCGTTATATTTTAGATAAATATACATCAAACCCGTTTCTTGGGATTTTGGCAGGGATTGTCGTCACGGTCTTGATCCAGTCGTCATCCGGTACGACCGTCATCGTCGTTGGTCTAGTCAGCGCCGGATTGATGAATTTACGTCAAGCAATCGGTGTCGTCATGGGGGCGAACATCGGAACGACGATTACGGCCTTCATCATTGGATTTAACGTCAAGGAAGCAGCACTCCCGGCGATCGCGCTTGGAGCGTTCCTGATTTTCTTCTTCAATAAAGAACGGATTCAATACATCGGACAAATCTTCTTTGGTTTCGGAGCACTTTTCTATGGGTTGACGCTCATGGGCGACGGAATGGCACCGCTTGAATCAAGCGAATGGTTCCGTGACTTAACGGTTTCCATGTCGGATAACCCGTTACTCGGTGTATTCGTCGGAACGATCTTTACGATTCTCGTTCAATCGTCTTCTGCGACGATCGGAATTTTGCAAGAATTGTATGATGGCGGAATGATTGACATCAAAGCAGCCTTACCCGTCTTGTTTGGTGATAATATCGGGACGACGATCACTGCGGTTCTCGCAGCACTTGGTGCGTCAATCGCAGCAAAACGGACGGCGGCAGCGCACGTCATCTTCAATATCGTCGGGACAATCCTCTTCTTAATCGCCTTACCACTGTTTTCGGCGTTCATTACGTGGATTACCGGAGCACTTGATTTGGAACCAAAAATGCAGATTGCTTTTGCACACGGAACGTTTAACGTCGTCAACACCTTGATTCAATGTTGGTTCATCGCACAAATTGCATGGCTCGTCCAAAAAGTCGTGCCGGGCACGGATACGACCGTCGACTCGAAACCACGCCACTTGGATCAAAACATCTTGAACCAATCTTCGTCACTCGCTTTAAATCAAGCGAAGCTCGAAGTGTTACGGATGGGTGAGTTCTCGAAGGAAGCGCTTGGAAAAGCGCATCGTTATACGCAATCGCACGATAAAAAGGATGTATCAGATGCAGGTCAGATCGAATATGCCATCAATCATCTGAATACAGAAGTGACAAGTTATCTCGTCAAAGTCGCGGCACATGACTTATCGGAACGGGAATCAAATGACCATTCACTCTTGATGCATGCCGTCAATGACTTTGAACGGATCGGTGATCATGTTGAAAACGTCATCGAACTCGTTGATTTCCAAATCGTGAATCGTATCGAATTTACGGCACAAGCGAAAAAAGAGTTGGATGAGATGTATGTCTTGACGCAAAAAATCGTCGAAACGGCCATCAAGGCAGTTGAACTTGATGATGTTTCATTGGCACGCCAAGTACTTGAGCTTGAAGGGAAACTGGATTCGCTCGAACGTTCATTCCGCAAACATCATGTCTTGCGCGTTAATGCAGGAGATTGTACCGGTCAGGCCGGAATGATCTTCGTTGATCTGTTGTCGAACTTGGAACGAATCGGTGACCACGCCGTCAATATTACGGATTTGGTACTGGAGCAACGGTCAGGAACAGCATGAAGTGAATATTCATCATAAAACAAGAGGAATTTCTGAAAAGAAATTCCTCTTTGTTTTTGTGAGATAATTTATTGACATTTAAGTTTCATTCCAGTAATCTGATATTAGTTGTTTTAATTCATCATGGCGGTGTAGCTCAGCTGGCTAGAGCGTACGGTTCATACCCGTGAGGTCGTGGGTTCGACTCCCTCCGCCGCTACTATTACTTAAGGACCCTTAGCTCAGCTGGTTAGAGCTGACGGCTCATAACCGTCCGGTCGCAGGTTCGAGTCCTGCAGGGTCCATTTTATAAGCGCACACTCTTTTTTTGAGTGTGCGTTTATTTTTGGTTGCTTGGGGAATATTAAAGATATTGTAATAATGTTCATACAATAATATTCATACTATGGCAATTTAAGGGAGAGCGAAGAGAGATGGAACGTAACCATACAATGATGCAGTTTTTTGAGTGGCATGTAGAAAATGATGGGAAGCATTGGCAACGCTTAAAAGAGAGAGCGCCGGAACTGCGTGCTGCAGGCATCACATCTGTTTGGATTCCGCCGGCATCAAAGGGACAATCAGATGAAGATACAGGGTATGGCATTTACGATGTCTATGATTTAGGGGAATTTGATCAAAAAGGAACGGTCCGGACGAAATACGGGACAAAAGATGAATTGATCGAAGCGATTCAGGTCGCGCATGAAAATGACATCGCGGTTTATGCCGATGTCGTCATGAACCATAAAGCGGCTGCCGATGAACTTGAAACGATTAAAGTTGTGGAAGTCCACCCGGAAGACCGTTCGCAAGAAATTTCAGAAGAATTTGAAATCGATGCGTGGACGAAATTTACGTTCCCGGGTCGAAACGGAAAATATTCTGATTTCATCTGGACACACGAATTTTTCAATGGAACCGATTTTGATGCACGTGAAGAAAAAACAGGTGTTTTCAAAATTTCCGGTAAAAATAAAGATTGGAACGATCAAGTCGATGACGAATTCGGCAACTATGATTATCTGATGTTCGCAAACATCGATTACAATCATCCGGAAGTCCGCGAAGAGATGATCAACTGGGGAAACTGGTTCAAAGAAACGATCAACTGCCAAGGTTTCCGGCTTGATGCGATCAAACACATCAACTATGAATTCGTCAATGAATTTGCCAAATCAATGATCGGGGATAACCCGGAAGGATTTTATATGGTCGGTGAGTTCTGGAAGTCGGATCTAGACGACTGCCGTCAGTTTTTAGACAGTGTCGACTATACGATCGATTTGTTTGACGTCCCGTTGCACTATAAATTCCATGAAGCATCGCAACAAGGGCAGGACTTTGATTTAACGACACTGTTCGCGGATACGTTGGTGGAATCCCATCCGACGAATGCCGTGACATTCGTCGATAACCACGATTCCCAACCGGGCGAGTCGCTTGAGTCATGGATTGATGATTGGTTTAAACAACATGCCTATGCTTCGGTACTCCTTCGTAAAGACGGTTACCCGTGTGTCTTCTATGGTGATTACTACGGAGTACAAGGACCGCATCCGGTTGAAGGCAAAAAGGAAATGATTGATGCCTTGTTGTACGCCCGTTACCATAAAGCCTACGGTGAGCAAGAAGACTACCTGGATGATCCGCATTGTGTCGGTTGGGTCCGTCGTGGAGTCGAAGAATTCCCGAACTCGGGTTGTGCCGTCTTGCTGTCGAACGCGGATATGTGTGAGAAACGGATGTTCGTCGGCGAATCACGTGCCGGAGAACAATGGTTCGATTATACGAATCACCAAGAAGAGCCTGTCGTCATCGATGAAGAAGGATTCGGCGTTTTCCCGGTTCCGGGCGGCGGCGTCTCTGTATTCGCCCCACGCGACGAACAGTAATTTCTAAGGGTCATTGCTTGCACCTGACCAACTATTTTTGCTAGTCTTAAAGAGTATTGAAATTCCGAAAATAGGATAAAGGGGGACATGAAAATGTCAAAATTTGAATTACCAGAACTCGGCTACGCTTATGATGCGCTGGAGCCACATATCGACGCTCGTACGATGGAGATTCACCACTCGAAACACCACAACACGTATGTCACGAACGTAAACGCGGCACTTGAAGGGTCAGAGCATGAAGGGAAATCACTTGAAGAATTACTTCAAAACCTCGATTCACTTCCTGCTAACATTCAAACAGCTGTCCGTAACAACGGTGGCGGTCATTGGAACCACTCGTTCTTCTGGAAACTCTTGAAAAAGAACGATGGAGCAGCACCAACGGGTGAGCTTGCTTCAGCAATCGACGAATCATTTGGTTCATTCGAAGCATTCAAAGATGCGTTCGCAAAAGCGGCAACAACACGTTTTGGTTCAGGTTGGGCGTGGCTCATCGTGGACGGTGGCAAATTAGCTGTCGTTTCAACACCAAACCAAGATACACCAGTCATGGAAGGCAAAACGCCGATTCTTGGACTTGATGTTTGGGAGCATGCTTATTACTTGAACTATCAAAACCGTCGTCCGGATTACATCAATGCGTTCTTTAACGTCATTGATTGGGATCACGTGGCAAAACTTTACGCTGACGCAAAATAATAGGTAGATGAGAGCACTAGTTTTCCGAAAGGGAAACCGGTGCTCTTTTTTAATGCGGAAAATGATGGGATAGGTTGTTATGGAAAGTTTCCTTCTATATAATGAAACAAGATGACTTTTGAACGATAGGGGAGTACGCCATGGCGAAACGAATCACAGTAAGAGGCAGACGGCGTAACCATCTGCCGCTGCGCTTGAATTTAATGTTTTTTGTAGTATTTTTATTGTTTGCGATTTTAATTTTTAGATTAGGTGTCGTTCAGATTGTGAACGGTGAAAAAATTTCACGGGAAGTTCAAAAAACGGAGATGATTGCTTCGAAATACGAAGTACCGCGTGGAAAGATTTATGATCGGGACGGACGACTATTGGTCGATACGATTTCCAAGTACTCGATTGTTTACCGCCGGTCTCAAAATACGAAAGTCGATGAACGGATTGAAATCGCCTCTCGTCTTGCAGCGATCATCAACCTGCCTAAAAAGGATTGGAAAGTGACGGAGCGTGATCTGAAGGATTACTGGATTGCTGTCAACGAAAAGGAATCCGACCGCCGGTATAAAGAGGCCGTCAAAGAAAAATATCCAAGTTCAGAAGCACAAAGTAAGTTATCGATTTCACAGCAAGATCAGATTCGTCTTGATACAATCACAGAAAAAGACATCGATTTTGATGACAAGACGATGGAAGTCGTCGCCATCAAACACAACATGGAAGTCGGCTATGCGCTTGATCCCCAGCTCGTCAAATTGGGGGCGGATGCAAAAGAAATGGCCATCATCGACGAAAACCTCGAAGATTTAAAAGGGGTGTCGGTCGAACCGTTTTATGAACGCTCCTATCCGTATGAAGGGACGCTCCGTAATATCTTCGGGAAGTACTCAAAAATTCCCGCTGAACAACAAGCGGAATTCAAGGCAAAAGGATACAGCTTAAATGACCGTGTCGGGACGTCTTTCCTCGAACAGCAATATGAAGATCTGTTGCGCGGTAAACCGGCATATGATGTTTATGAAACGTTTAACGGCGAGCCTGTCGGCGAACCAAATCGCGAAGAAGGCGAATCAGGAAAAGACCTTGTCCTGACGGTTGATGCGGAATATAACAAACAAGTCGACCAAATTCTCCAACAAGCAATTAAGATGGGGCGCGGTATGGGCAGTGGCTACCTGAAAGAAGGTTATGCCGTCGTCATGAATCCACAAACCGGCGAAATTTTGGCGATGTCGGGACAAAAACTCGATACGGCAACGAACGAATTCAGTGATGTCGCGATCAATAACGTCTTAACTTCCTTGCAAATCGGATCTACGATCAAAGGTGCAACAGTCGCGATGGGACTTGAGGAAGGTGTCATCCGTCAAAATGAAGTCATCAACGATGCACCGATTACAATTGGCGGGACCAAAAAAGGATCCTACGTCAATATGGGACCGATCACGGATCTGACGGCACTTGAACGTTCATCAAACGTGTACATGTTTAACATTGCGATGCGGATGGCGAAGTATCCAAGTAATGGTGTAGCGGGTGCGAGTGTCGACGCGGCAGCGGCGATCATGCAAAACTATTACAGTCAGTTTGGTCTCGGTGTGACAACGGGAATCGATCTTCCGTATGAAGCCAAAGGGGTACAAGGTACACCGGACCGTGTCACACTCTTGATGGACCGTGTAATCGGTCAGTATGATGCCTTTACACCGTTACAGGTGGCGCAATATATTTCGACACTTGCCAACGGCGGATATCGGGTACAACCCCACTTCTTAAAAGAAGTCTTGGCGTCGAACTCGATTGAAGAAGGAACAAAACAAGTCGATTACAGCTTTAAGACCAACTATTTGAACCGGATTGAAATCAGCCAAGCGAACATCGATCATGTCCGTGAAGGGTTGCACCGTGTTGTCAAAGGTGAGCGGGGAACTTCTAAAGTCATCGCCCAGACCGGAATCGATGCGGCTGCCAAAACCGGAACGGCACAGGTCAGTGTTTACGGTGAAGACGGGATTGCACTTCGTGACGGAAGCGGACAGCCGGTTCGTTCGTTAAACTCGAACCTCGTCGGTTGGGCCCCGTACGACAATCCGGAAATGGCATGGGCCGTGTTCCTTCCATATATGGAACAAGAAACGGTCAACTCGAAGATTGGTCATGATTTAGTCAAAGCCTACTTTAATGTCAAGGACGTCCCATGGCAAACTAAGCCTAATTAACTAGTTCAGCGAAGGTGAGGAAACTCATCTTCGTTTTTTTGTTTGGATTGACCTGTTTTTCTAATGAACTTCAAATTGTAAACGCAGAAATACACGCCTTTACAATTCTTTTACGTTGGATTCATTTTGGTTTAATAGTTCATCCGTAGTATAAGTCTTGTAAGGAAAACGGATATAAAGTCGTAGCGTTACCAGCGACATACTTCGAGGAGGAAAATTAATCATGTCTTGGATGAAAAAAACAGCTCTTATTACAACGGTAGCGTCAATCGCAGTAGTCGGTGCGGCATGCGGAAATGAAACAGATGGCTCTTCAAGTTCTTCTGATCTTTCAGGAAAGATCGCTGTAGACGGATCTTCAACAGTCTTCCCAATCATGGAAGCAGTCGGTGAAGAGTATTCAATCGAACAACCAGACGTCGATGTAACAGTCGGAGTATCCGGAACAGGCGGCGGTTTCAAACGTTTCGTCGTTGGTGAAACAGACCTCTCGAACGCATCACGTGAAATTAAAGATGAAGAAGCAGCAGAAGCTGAAAAAAATAATATTGAATTTACACGTCTCTCGCTGGCACTCGACGGATTGACAGTCGCCGTCAGCAAACAAAATACATGGGTTAAAGAATTGACACTCGATCAACTCAACAAAATGTGGCTCGATCCAAACGTCAAGACATGGAAAGATGTTGATCCATCTTACCCGGCTGAGCCAATCAAATTCTTCAGCCCTGGTAAAGACTCAGGAACATTTGATTACTTCGACGAAGAAGTCCTTGACGAAAAAGATATGCGTAAAGATGTTCAACTCTCGGAAGACGATAACGTTCTCGTCAAAGGTGTTGAAGGAACAAAAGGTGCAATCGGCTACTTCGGTTATGCCTACTACGCGGAAAACAAAGATAAGTTAAAAGAAGTTCCACTTTCAGCTGAAGGAAAAGATGCGGTTGATCCAACACCAGAAACAATCAACGACCTGTCTTATCCGCTGTCACGTGAAATCTACACGTACGTCAACAACAAGTCATTAAAAGATAAAAAACAAGTAGCTGACTTCGTTCAATTCACGAATGAGAACGCTGGTGACTTAGCTGAAGAAGTAGGTTACATCAAGATGAAACAAGACCGTTATGATGAAAACGCAAAAGCTATCGAAGACGCAATGAAATAAACATCACCAAACGAGGACGGCCCAAAAAGGGGAAATTCCCCTTTTTCGGGTCCCGTTCTTATGTAGGCATGATGAAGTAGGGAGCGAAGAAGGATGAATCCATCATCAAACAAATCGGTTCGCGAGCTGATTCAACAGAACCGACAACAAAAATTCAGTATGAAAAACGTTATGGAACGGATCATGCCGATCGTACTTTTCCTTTGTGCGTTCGTTTCAGTTGTTACGACCATCGGCATCATTCTCACGTTAGTTCTTGAGACACGCCACTTCTTTGAAGTCGTATCGATCAAAGAATTTTTCGGCAGCACGAACTGGTACCCGTTGAACTCTCAACCGGAGTACGGGATTTGGCCACTCGTCGTGGGAACACTTGAAATTACCGTGATTGCGATGCTAGTTGCCGTGCCGATTGGACTCACTTCTGCGATTTATTTGAGTGAGTATGCATCAGAACGCGCACGTCGTGTTCTCAAACCCATTCTTGAAGTATTAGCCGGTGTTCCGACAATCGTCTTCGGATTTTTCGCCTTGACGTTCGTTACACCATTACTCGTAAAACTCATTCCGGGTCTTGCCATCTACAATGCCTTAAGCCCGGGGATCGTCGTCGGAATCATGATCATCCCGATGATCGCCTCGATTTCGGAAGATGCGATGAGTTCGGTTCCGAAAAAAATCCGAGACGGTGCGCTCGCGCTTGGTTCAACACGTCTTGAAGTCGCTTTAAAAGTTGTTGTTCCGGCAGCCCTTTCAGGGATCATCGCTTCGATCGTTCTCGGAATGTCGCGTGCGATCGGTGAGACGATGATCGTAACGATTGCTGGTGGATCGAATCCAACAGCTCTCGTCAACCCGTTAGAACCGGTTCAAACGATGACTGCTTATATCGTTCAGGTCGCACTTGGCGATGCTGGATTCGGTACGATTGAATACTATAGTATCTACGCTGTCGGTACGTTGTTGTTCGTCTTTACTCTTTTGATGAACTTACTCGCGAACTGGATCACGCGTCGTTTCAGAGAGGAGTACTAAGATGGCCTTACCAGAAAAACAACCCGTACAAAAAAAGTTTATCGATCCTGTTGCTGTTAAAAAATCGATCAGTCAACGCTTGGTCGTCAACAATATCACTAAAATCATTTTCTTGATTGGACTGTTATTTGGTTTAGTCGTACTTGGTATTCTTCTGTCTGGTGTCGTTCGTGACGGAGCAGCCTGGTTGTCACTCGACTTCCTTCAAAACGCTCCTTCACGCCGACCGGATCGTGCCGGAATCTATCCTGCGCTCATGGGCTCAATCTTCCTGATGTTGCTGATCATTCCAATGATCTTCATCCTCGGTGTCGGAGCTGCGATCTATTTGGAAGAGTATGCGAAAAAAGGACGGATGACGTCATTCATCGAAGTCAACATCTCAAATTTAGCCGGTGTCCCGTCAATCGTCTTCGGATTACTCGGACTGACGTTCTTCGTTCGGAACATGGGCTTCGGTTCGACCTTGATTGCCGGAGCACTCACGCTTGCACTGATGAGTTTGCCGGTCGTCATCGTCTCGTCCCAAGAAGCGATTCGAGCAGTCCCGCAAGCAATGCGTCACGCGTCACTCGCGCTTGGTGCCTCAAAATGGCAGACGACGTTTAAAGTCGTCTTACCGGCTTCCTTGCCGGGTGTCATCACAGGAATCATCCTGGCGGTATCCCGTGCCATCGGGGAGACGGCACCACTGATCATGGTCGGTGCAGCCATCTTCATCGCCCGGGCACCGGAAGGTATTTTCTCAGAATTTACAGCGTTACCGATTCAAATCTACAACTGGACAAGCCGTCCACAAGCCGATTTCCAAGGACTTGCGGCAGCAGGAATCATTGTCTTGATGGTCATCCTCTTGACGATGAACTCACTTGCGATTTGGATCCGGAACCGTTTCTCAAAACGATACTAATCAAAGACTTATAATGAAATGAATCACGTTCTGAACCACGAAGGAGGAACACAGATGATGGATACGAAGCTGACGACGAAACCAGCCAAAGAAGGGGCAAAAACGATGAATCAACCAGTAGCTGCACGACAAAGCGTATACCGTGTAAATGATTTGAACTTATGGTACGGCGATGATCACGCCTTAAAAGATGTTAATCTCGACATCAAACAAAATGAAGTCACGGCAATCATCGGACCGTCAGGATGCGGTAAATCAACGTTCATCAAGACTTTGAACCGGATGGTTGAACTTGTCCCGATCGTTCGTACGAACGGTGTCATCGAGTACCATGGCCGAAATATCTTTGATAAGGATTACGAAGTCGAAGAATTACGGACATCCGTCGGGATGGTCTTCCAGCAACCGAACCCGTTCCCGAAATCGATTTACGACAACATCGCTTACGGACCACGTGTTCACGGTGTCAAAAACAAGAAAATCTTAGATGAAATCGTTGAACGGAGTTTACGTGGTGCAGCGATTTGGGACGAGGTAAAGGATCGGTTAAACGAGAATGCGTACGGTTTATCCGGTGGACAGCAGCAACGTCTCTGCATCGCCCGTTGCCTTGCGATTGAGCCGGATGTCATCTTGATGGATGAACCGACCTCGGCACTTGACCCGATCTCGACGTTGAAAGTCGAAGAACTTGTTCAAGAATTGAAAAAAGACTACTCGATCATCATCGTCACGCACAACATGCAACAAGCGGCACGTGTCTCGGATAAAACAGCCTTTTTCTTGAACGGTGAAGTCGTTGAATTCGATCAAACGGACCGAATCTTCTCGAATCCGAGTGACAAACGGACCGAAGACTATATCTCAGGACGATTCGGATAACGAGGAGGAACTTTCAATGGCAGCGAACCGGACGATTTTTGGAGAAAACCTAGCAGTACTTGATCAAAAAGTATTTTTGTTAGCCCGTAAGACGATGCAACAGATTGCGACAACGGCGGAAGCTTTAGAAAAATACGACCGCGAGATTGCGCTCAAAGTCATCGAAAACGACAGCGAACTCGATGCACTTGAACTTGAAATTAATGATGATGCGATCTTACTGATTGCGAAACAACAGCCGGTCGCGACGGACTTACGTCGTTTGATCACAGCCATCAAGATTGCAACCGACCTCGAACGGATTGCCGATTACGCCGGAAATATCTCGAAAGCGGTGTTACGTGTCGAAACGTTCCCGTACGTAATTGACATCTCATTATTAAAACAAGCGTTCGAAACGTTGCTCGACATGACGGAGACAGCGATTGTCGCCTATCGTGACGGAGACATTGAGAAAGCAAAAGCGTTGTCGGATCTCGATAACATCATCGATGAGACGACGTATAAAGCATTACGTCAATACATGCGCCATATGTCATTGCAGCCGGTCGTTGTTGACGAAATCATGCAATTCACGAATATTTGCCGATACATCGAACGGATGGGCGACCATTTGACGAATGTCGGGGAGCATCTGATTTATCTGGAAAAAGGAAAACACTATGATTTAAACAACTGATTGCAGTAGGCTAGAGGGAGATCCTCTGCCTACTTTTTTTTTGAAAAGGATTTTGAAACAAGTTTGTAGAATAAGAAAGAAGTGAATAAAGAGAAAGAGGTGATAGGTAATGCTTGAAAAAATCATAAAATTAAAAGAACAAGGACTGACGATCAAACAGATCGCAGAAAAAGTAGAATCGACTGAAGGGAAAGTCAAATACGCCTGGAGCAAGTACCGAAAATCATTAACGGAATCGAATACAGCACCAACCGAAACGGCTACGACGCCTAAACCGAAAAAGAAGAAGGCAGGGGTAACCGTGAGCGCTTCAAAAGAAAACGAGATTGTGCCTGCATTGACGGCAATTCCTTCATTAGAACGAGATGCCTTTGGAATGGCGACGCATTACGAAGACGATATCATGCATGCCATCGTTCAGTCTCCGACATCGGTCTACGTCTACTGGGAATTGTCCGAGTTATCACGGAAGATGCTCGAGACACATTATCATGCCTCGTTTGATTCATTCCGAAAAGAACTTCGGATCATCGATGTCACACTCCGTGACTATGAAAAAGGCGAAGCGAATCGAACGTATCAGTTTGAATTGCCGGAAATGACCAATACATGGTTCGTCCGTCCGTTGATGCCAAATACTACATACATCATCGAATGGGGCATCCAGACGATTGACGGTGACTTTTTACCTGTCCTGCGTTCAAAACCAGTCGAAACACCACGGGATGAACCGGTGATGGACGGACGTTTTGCGGAAGTCGTCGCACGTTGGCAGTATGGTGAGTTGGAACAGCCGGAATGGGTAGAAGTCTTACGCCCGTATTCCTACTTCGACCGAGTTCGTTAAGACAATAGAAAGAAAGCACAAGGAGAGGAAGAAAAACATGCGCAAAGGATATTTTTCATTAGTCTTACACGCCCATTTACCGTATATCCGCCATCAAGAAGCTCATCGTCTGGAAGAGCGTTGGATGTACGAGGCGATTTCAGAAACCTATATTCCATTACTGTGGGAAATTGACCGTTTGGAACGTCCGCTCGGGTGGACGATCAGTATTTCACCGCCCGTCATCGAGATGTTGGCCGATTCTTTGATCCAAACCCGTTACGTGGAACATTTGGATGATACGTTACGGTTGATTGATCAGGAATTAAAACGTGACTTGATGAAGGAAGAACGAGATGCCTTATTATTCTATCAAGAGCGGTACCATGATTTAAAAGTGACGTTTGACTACTGGAACCGTGATCTCAACGGCGCCTTCCGTCATTACAAAGAACAAGGGTATCTCGAGTTGATGACGTGTACGGCGACGCACGGATTCAGTCCGCACATGTTGTCCGAACAGGCAGCGCGGTCTGAAATCCAAACCGGATTAAACTGCTTTGAACGCCATTACGGTTATCGTCCGACCGGTCTATGGATGCCGGAGTGTGCCTATACGCCGGGACTTGATAAAATCATGTATGAAGAAGGAATCCGCTATACATTTGTTGATGAACATTCGATCGTCAATGCGGATCCGTCACCGAAACACGGCATCGGCGCGCCGGTCTATTCACCACACGGTGTTGCGTTATTCCCGCGCGATCAAATCATTTCGGGTCGGATCTGGAGTTCCGTCATCGGTTACCCGGGTCATCCGGACTACCGCGAATTTTACCGCGATCTTGCCTACGACCGCGAATGGGACCAGATTGCAGAATTCATGCATCCTGAGGGATTACGATACGATACCGGACTGAAGTTACACCGCGTGACGGGTGAATCGGATCAAAAAGACTATTATGTGCGTGATTGGGCTTGGAAACGGACAGATGTTCACGCGACGGATTTTGCAGAAGCACTTGCCAATCATTTGGACGAACAAAGCGGTCAAGACTTCCCGCCGTTTCTCGTGACGGCACCGTTCGATGCTGAACTGTTTGGACATTGGTGGTTTGAAGGTCCTGATTTCCTCGGAAAAACAATGGAACGTTTTGAAGAGTTCGGAATTGAATCGATTTCTCCGACGACTTTCCTTGAGCGTCATTTCCAGGACATTGAGACGGTACACGTCGCGATGGGAACATGGGGACGAAAAGGTTATGCCGACGTTTGGATCAACGAACGGAATGACTGGATGATTCGTCACCTGCATCAGCTTGAAAAACGATTGGCAGGAGTCGTTGCCCGTAATCGACATCAAGATGAACTGACCGTCAAAGCCAAGCGTCAACTGATTCGGGAGTATCTGCTTGCCGTCTCGAGTGACTGGCCGTTTATTCTCGATGGACAAACGACAGCACAGTATGCGGCAAATCGGTTCCGTGAACACATCAAACGATTTGAAGAAACGGAACGCCGACTTGATGCCAATGAACTGACATTGGAGTGGCTGGATGCCCGTTATGCGGAATATCCGTTTTTAGCCGATACGGACATCGAGCCGGACGTCTTCTTGACACCGCACGATTATTATGTAGCCGTTCAACGTGAATCGTCTTGGAATGATGAGGCCATCTTGATTGTGACGACGCAGTATGATGATACGAATCGTCCGGTTGCCGAGTTTGCGAAACGTCTGGCGGCTTCAGGTGAGAATGTCTATGTCATTACAGCAGGAGCGACCGATTATCAACATCAGGACGGAGTACATGTCTACCATGTCGAAGTGAACGGTTTACCGCTCGTTCAGACGTATAACCAGCTCGCGGGGTTAAACCTGGCTGTTTTACGACAAGCACAAGCACTCAATAAGATCGTCGAGTTCCGTCTTGTCCATAACTTTAATATGGAGACGGCATCCGCTGCACAATCGTTTGCTGAAATGAACGGTCTGCCTCTTGTCAGTAACGTCTACGATTTGGAAAGTGAACGTTCACAAGGCGGAACAGGCGGATTGGTCGTTGCGATTAAACGACTTGAAGGAGAAGCACTTCGCCATTCAAATGTGATTTATCTTGAGCGGGAAGAAGCGCGAAACGGGATTGAACATGACTATCATGTCGAAAAAGA
This sequence comes from Exiguobacterium sp. s192, assembly GCF_018618795.1. Taxonomy (NCBI): domain Bacteria; kingdom Bacillati; phylum Bacillota; class Bacilli; order Caryophanales; genus Exiguobacterium; species Exiguobacterium sp. s192. The sequence goes on from NZ_JACSMS010000002.1 coordinate 216,227, forward strand.
ACTGCGTTCCTTCCAAGTGAACCTTGAAAATCCGTACCAGCATGTAACGATTCCGAAAAAGAACGGATGAACAGTTGCAATTCACTTCCTTTCTTGGTACGATACTTGAGTATGCTTAACCTTATGTAAAGCAAAAACACTTGATACATCGAGAGCTAGATAGGAGGGAATCCCATGCGCGTTAAAATTACTTTGGCTTGCACTGAAACTGGTGACCGTACTTATATCACTAAGAAGAACAAGCGTAACAACCCAGAGCGTCTTGAGTTGAAGAAATACAACCCACGTCTCCGTAAGCACACACTTCACCGTGAAGTAAAATAATTGAGATGGAAGCCGTCACCTTGTGTGATGGCTTTTTTGTTGAATAAGGGGGACTTTACAGGATGGAAAAGCAGGAAATCCGACAGTTCATTACGCACCAATTAAATACATTGGGTCATCGGCAACAACGTGAGCAACAGATTTATGATCGGCTCTTCACCGTTTCAGCATGGGAAAATGCCCGTTCGATTGCTGTCACCTTATCGTTTCGAAATGAGTGTTCGACCGATCCGATCATCGAAAAAGCATGGGAGCTCGGTAAACAGGTAGTGATTCCGAAAGTGGTACACCGCGAGATGAAGTTTTTTGAGTATCTGCCGAACAGCCGGTTGGTGGAGACAACGATGGGGATCCGGGAACCCGACGATACAGCGGTGGAACGGTCATTGAATACGATCGATCTTTGTTTGGTTCCCGGTCGGGCCTTCATGCGAAACGGATTTCGTGTTGGATGGGGAGGCGGCTTTTACGACCGCGCATTAGTCGATTATCAGGGAAATACGTTAGCGGTTGCGTTCGAGTGCCAACTCGTCCCGACATTTGCCGTCGAATCGTTTGATCGACCGGTCGACCAAATCGTGACAGAGTCCGAGGTCATTTTATGTCGGTGATGTACGGAATCCTATTTTGTTTTTTACTCGGATACATCGGTTATCGATTGCAGCTGTTGACGATCAGCGGTGCTGTCTGGACGATTGTCGTCGGAACGGTCGTCATTTATGGGTTTGGATACAGCGGACTGATCTTATTGATGCTCTTTTTTGGCAGTTCGAGTCTATTATCAAAACTCGGCAAACGGAGAAAACAGACGGTGAATCAAATCGTTGAAAAAGACGGAGCGCGTGACGGCTGGCAAGTCCTTGCAAACGGCGGTGTCGCAACTCTTGCTTCGGTCGGCTATGCATGGACGGAACACACCGCGTTTCTTGTATTGTTTTTGATTGTGCTCGCTGCTTCGAATGCGGATACGTGGGCTTCTGAAATCGGTCCGCTTTCGCAAAAAAATCCGTTTCTTTTTACAGGGCGGCGTGTTCCGGCCGGAACGAGCGGAGCGGTTTCTGTCCTCGGGACGTCAGCGACAGTGGTCGGAGCCTTGTTTATCGCAACTGCCGGTGATCTGTTGTTTACATTACCTGCCGATACATGGGTACTCGTGACCGCCTTGGGAGTGGCCGGAAGTTTGTTTGATACATTATTTGGCGGAACGATTCAACGGAAGTTTCGTTGTACGGTCTGCTCGAAAGAAACAGAAAAACGGATGCATCATGATACACCGACAGTTTACGTCAAAGGCTGGAAATGGCTCGGGAATGACGGAGTCAACTTTTTATCGAGTGCACTGGCAGGTCTGATTGGTTTTATTGTGTATCGAATGTGGTAAGTGGAAACTGTAGATGTAATTTTACCTTATGTTAGGATATCATTGACACAATTTAGACAAGATGTGAACGTTTTCACAGCATTCATGACTTTGTGAAAGATGTTACAATCTATTTGTGAGATAGTTAACAAACTTTTAAATTAGTTTGGAAGGGTGGACATAGAGGATGGAATTACATGCGAAAGTAACACGCGTTGCGTTGGTTGGCGCCGGAGCCGTCGGATCAAGTTTTGCGTATCAGATGACGACAGCCGGTTTATGTGAAGAATTAGTGATCATCGATGTCAATAAAGCAAAAGCCGAAGGGGAAGCGATGGATTTAAACCACGGAACACCGTTCAGTTCTTCGCCAATTCGCATTTGGGCCGGAGATTATTCCGATTGTAAAGATTCGGAAGTGATTGTCATCACGGCCGGTGCGCCACAAAAACCGGGCGAAACACGACTTGACTTGGTAGCAAAAAATGCCTTGATCATGAAAGAGATGATGCGCCAAATCATGGAGTCCGGTTTTGACGGCATCATCGTCGTTGCTTCCAATCCGGTCGATATCATGGCTCATTTGGCCTGGAAGTATTCCGGCCTGCCGAAATCACGTGTGTTCGGTTCCGGGACAGTCCTTGACACGGCGCGGTTACGTCAAATGTTAGGTGAGTATTTCCATATCGATTCTCGAAACGCCCATGCCTATATCTTAGGGGAACATGGTGATACAGAATTTGCGGCCTGGAGCAACTCCCGCATTTACGGAAAGACGATTGATGAATTATTGGCAGAAGATGATCTCTACTCCCAAAAAGACCTTGACCAGATTTATATCAACGTCCGCGACGCTGCCTATCATATCATCGAACGTAAAGGGGCGACCTATTATGCGATTGGTCTTGGTCTCGTGCGGATTGTACGGGCCATCCTCGGTAACGAAAACTGTATATTGACCGTTGGTGCACATGTCGATGGACAATACGGAATTTCAGGAATCCATATTGGTGTTCCGGCTATCATCAATCGACAAGGTGTCCGGGAAATCATTGAATTTTCATTGACGGAAGAAGAATTGAAAAAATTCCATCATTCAGCAGAAGTGTTGCGTCAAACGATGGAACCGGTGCTTCACTGATTTTTTTAAAACCGTACCCTTTTGATTTATCAAAAGGGTACGGTTTTTTTGTCTGAAAGATTCTCGATTAAACTAGGTTTTATTTTACTAGAAAAAGGTTATGTAAAGGATAGAGGAGTTTTCACGTCATCAGATCCAGTAGTAAAAACGCATAAAGGGGAGAAAGACAGTCATGTATACATTTCGGAAGTTAACGAAAGAAGATGCAGAACAGTATTGGAGTCTTCGACTGGAAGGTTTAAAAAATCATCCGGATGCGTTTGGTCATTCGTTTGATGATGAACAACAAACACCGATCAAGGACGTACAAGAAGGACTTGAAGGTGATCCGGACTCGGACGAAGTCTGGCTCGGAATGTTCGACGGCGAAAAATTGTTTGGTTTTGGTCAAGTCAAACCGTATGAGTTATCGCGCGAATCGCATAAGGCGATGATTTCTGCCGTTTATGTCTCACCGGATTACCGCGGTGGAACAGGTCGGGCATTAATGGAAGCTTTGATTGAAGAAGCGAAACAAATTCCGGATGTTGAACAGGTCATCTTGGCAGTGTTGTCCGGTAACGAGGCGGCACAAAGTCTGTACGAATCGTTAGGGTTTGAAGTGTATGCAGAGGATCCGGATTCGGTCAAGTTAGAAGACGGGACGTACCGGGACGACATTTGGATGAAAAAATACGTCTAATCCAAACTGAATCAAGATACGGTCGTTAGACGCGTGAAAAGTCGTAGGGTCAATGTGAATTGAATCTACGACTTTTTATTATGGGACAGCCGTGTGTCGTTCCGTTGCACGGATGAATGTGTACCCGCATGTTCCCATCTTTTGTTATCATATATAAGGGAAAACATTCGAAATCAAGAGGAGTGAATGGTATGCAGGCAGTAGTTCAGACGATTCGTGATTTAGTCGAGATTCCAAGTCCGACTGGATTTACGGTTCAAGCACTTACATATGTAGAAAATCGATTCAAAGAAGAGGGAATTTCTTATAAAAAGCTGGAAAAGGGTGCATTACTCGCCATGTTACCGGGGCAGTCACCAAGAATCCGTCTGCTGACCGCACATGTCGATACGCTGGGAGCGATGGTGAAGGAAATTCTGCCATCCGGACGCCTCAGCCTGTCTCAACTCGGAGGGTACGCATGGACGGCAATTGAAGGCGAAAATTGTCTTGTACATAAAATGGACGGACAGACGATTTCCGGGACAATCGTGTTCCATCATTCAAGCGTCCATACGTCACGAGTCACGAACACCGAAGAACGGAGTGCAACGAACATTGAAGTTCGTCTCGATATCCGGTCGACAACTGCAGAAGAAACACGCGTAGCCGGAATCGAAGTCGGGGACGTCGTGACGTTTGATCCGCGATTTGTCCATACAGAGACAGGATTCGTAAAATCACGTCACCTCGATGATAAAGCGTCGGTCGCGCTGTTACTGGAACTGATCAAGAAATGGAAAACGATATCGTTACCTCATCCCGTTCACATTTTAATCTCGAACTATGAAGAAGTTGGTTTTGGAGGGAATGCCGGTTTTTCAGCGGATGTCGCAGAATACATCGCGGTTGATATGGGAGCGCTAGGTGAAGGACAACATTCGGATGAGTACACGGTTTCGATTTGTGCGAAAGACGGTTCAGGTCCGTATGATTTGGCACTGCGTCATCAGTTCACGCGTCTTGCCCAGCAACATGCGATTCCATATAAGGTCGATATTTATCCCTATTACAGCTCAGATGCGTCTGCTGCTGTCCATGCAGGACATGATGTAAGGCACGGTTTGCTTGGACCGGGTATTGAATCCAGTCATTCCTATGAACGGACGCATGAAACATCCCTCCAAGCCACGTATGATCTTTTAGATGCATTTGTAAAGGAGAACATGAACGATGAAAACACTTTATGATGTCCAACAGTTGCTTAAGCTGTACGGAACAATCGTCTATTTGGGCGATCGCGAGTCAGATATCGCGATGATGATGTTAGAACTGGATGAATTGGAACAAGCGGGTGTGTTAGAGAAAAAACAATATGACTCGGCTAAAATTATTTTAGCGCATGAACTGCAACAATCAAGAAAATCGTAAAAAGGTTGTGCAACCCTTTGCATGATGAATCGAGTCGGCTAAAATAAAGGGAGTACAATTTTGGATCATAAGGGAGTAATGGGGATGAAATGGTTACTTGGTGTGGATATCGGCGGTACGACAGTCAAGATGGCAATTTTGGATTTACAAGGCATCATCGTTGAAAAGTGGGAAATTGAAACTGTCATCTTAAATGACGGCAAACAAATTCCAGGAGACATCGCACGCTCATTTTTTGAACAGTGTCAAAAAAGTAATAAACGGGTCGAAGACTTTGTCGGAGCCGGAATCGGAGCTCCGGGATTCATTGATTTCAATACGGGAGTCGTCGAAAAGGCGGTGAACATCGGTTGGAACAACTTTGAATTGGTCGGAGAGTTTGAACGGTTGACCGGATTACCGGCCGTCATTGAAAATGATGCGAATGCGGCAGCAATCGGTGAAATGTGGAAGGGTGCCGGAAGCGGAGCGACGGAACTGCTGGCCGTGACGCTCGGGACGGGTGTTGGCGGCGGATTGATCACCAACGGTCAAATCGTTCACGGGACAGTCGGGATGGCAGGCGAAATCGGGCATATCACGATGTTGCCGGAAGGCGGCGTCATGTGTGGATGCGGCCGTAAAGGATGTCTCGAGACGATTGCTTCGGCAACAGGTGTTGCCCGGTTAGGTCTTGAGAAAAGAAAAGGGCAGGCTACATTACTGAATGATGTGAATGCCGTGACGGCAAAGGACGTTTTTGATGCTTATTCAAAAGGAGATGCCGTGGCGACGGAAGTAGTAAATGAAGTGACGTTCCATCTCGGGCTCGCCATCTCAAACTTGGCAAACAGTTTTAATCCGGAAATCATCGTCATCGGTGGTGGGGTCTCAAAAGCGGGCGATGCGTTATTAACTCCGTTGAAAGAGACATTTGAACGTTTTGCCTTGCCACGGGTCTTCCAATCGACGACGTTTAAAATCGCGGAACTCGGTAATGATGCAGGGGTCATCGGTTGTGCATGGCTCGCGAAACAAATGTTTCTCAAAAAATAATTACACGAAGTTTTAAGAAAAGATTCGAAAATTCGAATCTTTTTTTTATTTACAAACGTAATAAAAGTATGTGATTGTTAAGTATCGACCGGATTCCGGTTGCATTTTTGTAAAAGTAAGCGTAAAATTTTCACGTGATACGGGTATAAATAGACTATGATATGCAAGCCGTGTAAAAGTTCGATGTAAAGGACACACGTATATTAGGAGGCAGGTTTTTATGCAGCAAGACTCTGGCATCTGGTCGCGTATGCGACTCAAGATGGGACAAAGTGTTCGCAGCACCTATAAAGAGCACAAAGTCTTTTGGATTGCGACACTGTTGATTTGGTTAAAGACGTATCTCGCGTATACGCTCTTTTTCAATGTGCCGGTTACAAACTCGGCACAAGCGTTTATCTTACTGATTAATCCAATCAGTTCGGCATTGTTTATGTTTGGATTTAGTTTCTTCTTCCGTGGAAACGTCCAAAAATGGTTTATCTACGGGACGCTTGTCGTTGCGACACTTGTCCTGTACGCGGATATTATTTTCTTCCGCTTCTTCAATGATTATCTGACGTTACCAGTTCTGTTCCAAACAGCCAATGCAGAGACGGTTTCGGCCTCGCTCGGTTCGTTGTTGACGTGGGCAGACCTTCTGATCGTTGGTGATCTGTTGATCCTTCCGTTCTTCTTACGAAAAATGGACATGTCAAAAAACATTGCGTCACGTGGACGGGCGATTTTAGCGTTTGTGGCGGCGACGGCTGTCTTCTTAGGCAACTTGGCGCTTGCTGAAACAGAGCGCCCTGAATTACTGACACGTGCGTTTGACCGCGAGTTGCTCGTCAAAAACATCGGGACATTTAACTTCCATATGTACGATGCCTTGATTCAATCAAAAACATCGGCACAAAAAGCGATGGCAGATAGTTCAGAACTGTCCGAAGTCCAAGGTTTTGTGGATTCGAAGTATGCTAAACCGAATCCGACGATGTTCGGCAAGTACGAAGGGAAAAACGTCATCGTAGTATCGTTTGAATCTGCTCAATCATTTGCGGTTGGCTTAAAAGCACCAAACGGTCAAGAAATCACACCAAACCTCAACAAATTGATCAAAGAGTCGCATTACTGGGATAACTTCTACCACAACACAGGGCAGGGGAAAACCGCCGATGCGGAATTTATTCTTGAAAACTCGATTTACCCATTAGGTCGGGGTGCAGCATTCTTTACGAATGGAGAAAATGAATTCCGTGCAACACCTGAGATGTTAAAAGAAGACGGTTATTATTCAGCAGTCTTCCATGCAAACAACAAATCGTTCTGGAATCGAGACATCGTCTACAATAGCTTCGGCGTTGATCGTTTCTTCTCTGAAACGGATTATGATCTTGGTAATCCGGAAGATTTGACGGAATGGGGATTGCTGGACGACAAGTTCTTTGAACAGTCATTACCGATGCTGAAAGATCTTCCACGACCTTTCTATTCGAAGTTCATCACGTTAACGAACCATTATCCGTTTGAAATGCCGAAACCGGAACATGAACTCGTTCCGCCGCTTGAAACCAGTTCCACGACATTAAACCATTATGTCCAAGCACTGGCGTATCAAGATATGGCACTCGGAAAATTCATTGAAGGATTAAAGAAAGACGGCACGTGGGATGATACGATCTTCATGCTTTACGGCGATCACTATGGTATCTCAACAAACCACAATGCGGCGATGGCTGAATTGCTGGAAAAAGATGAGTTGACACCATACGACGTCGCACAACTTCAACGTGTACCTTTCGTCATCCATTTACCTGGACAAGACAAAGGAGTCATGCATGAAAACGTGGCAAGCCAGATCGACATCAAACCAACGCTGTTGAACCTGCTTGGTCATAACTTCGAGGATGAGGTCTTGTTTGGTACCGACATGTTCTCGAAAGAACACAAAGATTATGCCTTGTTCCGGGATGGTTCAGTCATTACCGACAAAACAGTCTACACACAAGAAACGTGTTATGACCGTAAAACCGGAGAAGAAGTGACCGATGAACAGGTTGGTGCGATTTGTAAAGAGTCCACGAAACAATCGGAAAAAGAGTTGGGACTATCAGATAAAGTCATCTACGGTGACCTGTTACGCTTCCTTCAGACATCTAAATAATCCAAATGACGGTCACGTCAGGCGGAAAATGAAAGGCGGAGACGATTTAAAATCGTCCCGCCTTTTGATTTGTACTTTTTGTGGGTACTTCCACATACGTTCAAACGGAAAAAGGTCAGCTCTCCCATACGGAAAGACTGACCTTTTTCTTTGTAAAAAATGATTATGCCGGAATTCCACCGAAAATCAATGTCGCAATACCAAACCAACCAAATAAGATTACAGTCAGCGCAGCAAATACGAGTGGAAACATTTGACGTTTCTTAAGTGAACGCAAGACGGCCCAAACACCGACGAGTGCAACGATAAAGAAAAGCCAACCGATTGGTTGATCCAAATGCATGACGTACTCCCCCTTAAAAAATCACGTTATGAAGTTCACGAAGATTTCACTTAAATCTCACTTTTTAGTTTAGCTGACTGAGCGGATAAAGTCGAGAGGGGGGAAGGGGAACTTTCGACAATTTCGTGTATAGTAAGGAAGAATGAACTGAAAAAGGAGTTTGATGAGATGGAAATTGTAAGTATCACTTCAGGTATGGCTTCAGAGAACGGCTACCTTCTTTTTAAAGAGGGAAAATGTGTAGTAATTGATCCGGGAACAGAAGATATGCGTTTTTTTGATGAAATCGAGCGACGCAACGCAAAAGTCGAGGCGATTCTCCTGACTCATGCGCATTTCGACCATATCGGCGGCGTCGATATGCTAAGACGTTTTACTTCGGCCCCGGCCTATATTCACGCTAATGAAATGAAATGGCTCTCGAACCCGAACTTGAACGGGTCGATTAAATTCAATATGCCACCTTTGAAAGTGAAACCGGCGGAACAGACGTTAGAACCCGGTCCACTGACGATTGGACCGTTTCAACTGCATGTTCTTGAAACACCTGGTCATTCGCCAGGCAGTGTAACATTTTACTTTAAACAAGAACGAATGGCATTTGCCGGCGATCTGATCTTTAAACGAAGTGTCGGACGGACAGACTTAGAGGGGGGCGATCAAGACGTCCTGATGCACTCCATTGATCGTGTCATCGCAGAAATTCCACATGATACAACGTTTTATCCGGGTCACGGACCAGAGACGACCTTACGTCAAGAAATCAAACAGAATCCATTTTTTTAAGAAACATAAAAATCCCTCGTCTTCATTCGAAGGCGAGGGATTTTTTCGTTCACATTTGGAAGTTGGACCAATATGTGAAGACGATGAAGAATACTGTTAAGTACGCTGCAAAAATGTAGACATACGTTTTTTCAGTCAGGCGAAGATAGCCTAATGCTGCAAAGAATACTGTTTGTGCCAAGAAGACAAAGCCCATAACTAAAAATGAATCCGTATGCTCACTTGAGCTAGCGTCTCCACCTAGAGCGCCGATAAATGCCATGACTGCAATGATGCCAGTCCAAAATCCGAGTACGCGGTACATTCTCCCCATTCATATAACCCCCTAAATCCGACAGATAGTCAATATACGTACTTATTTTACCAAGCAAACAATCATCCGTCCATCATGTTCTAGTGTTTGTTAAGGAATAACTGTGAACAAAAGATGAAGTTTGAAAAAAACTTGTACAATAGTTGTACAAAAGGTGTACAAAGGTAAAAAAGCATGTTATAGTTTCTGTAATGAGAAGCACAGATTTTGAGAGGAGGAGCAATAATGGCGAATGAGTTGATATTTTTCACATATCCAAGCTGTACATCTTGTCGTAAAACGAAATCATGGTTAAAAGAGGAACATGTTGATGTAGAGGAACGTCATCTGTTCAGAAATGCTCCAACAGTAGATGAATTAATGGAATTGCTTAAACTATCGACGGATGGAATCGAAAGTTTACTGGCAACACGCAGCCAAGCATTTAAAGATTTAGGAATCGATGTCGATGACATGAAACTGAGTGAATTGCTTCGACTGATGAGTGACAATCCAAAACTTTTACGACGCCCAATCATTACTGACGGCAAACAACTTGTAATCGGATACGATAAACCAGGACTTGAAACACTTGCAAAGCGTAAAAACCGAATTGTTGCCCAAGTATCTTAAAGAAGCCGATTTGTTCCGGCTTCTTTTTTTGTGTACTTTTTGTCCAAGGAGGTGTTGGATTGAGAGCGCAGATCAGTCAATTGATTCATCAATTTGAAGATGTCGGGGCAACAGATGTTCACTTTATTCCGGATAACCAGGCAACACGGATTGTCTGCCGAACGACGGAAGGCTTAAAAGAACAATCCCCGATGTCATTGACGCACTACCAGTCGATTGTCAGCCATATCCGGTATGAGGCCAATTTAAAGGAACAAAATGAACGGATTCCTCAAAGTGGTCTCTATCCTCTTCAGGACAGCGGAATGCGGGTGTCGCTTTTACCGAGTCGATACGGCGATGCGATGTCTTGGCGGTTTTACCGGGCTGTTGTCTCAAGTGAAGTGGCGGCGGGTCTGCTCAATCCCATTCGTGACCTAGAGTGGATGGAGCAACAGACGCATGGATGTATCATCATTTCCGGAACGACCGGAGCCGGAAAAACAACGATGCTCTATTCTTTGATGGCATCGATGGCAGGAAAACGAATCATCTCTGTAGAGGATCCTGTCGAATGTACCGTTCCTGGTGTATTGCAACTCGAGTTAAATGAGAAAGCGGGTTTTGATGCAACACGTTGCTTTGAAGAAATACTCCGGGCGGACCCGGACTGGATTGCGTTTGGCGAAGTCAGGACGGCGGAAGCTGCCCGACTGACGATCAATGCTGCCTTAAGTGGACATGTCGTCTTGTTTACGTTGCATGCCGGTTCAATCGAAGAAGCGTGGCTTCGATTAAAGACGCTCGGCATTACGACGGAAGAGTTATCCGTCTGTAAAAAAATCATCCATCTGTACCGGGAGGAGGGAGTCGTTCGCTGTACCGTCGAAAACTTACGGTCGGAAGTAAGTGTCGGTTCTTGAATCGATTTCACCGACTGTTATCAAAAGGAATATCAACAAAAGAGGCACTCGATATTTTAACGCGATTCGAGGAACCGTTGCTCCTTCCGGTCATTGAGGATATAAAAGTCCGTCTAGAGCAAGGCAATCGGTTGTCGGTGGCGCTCGAGCCATTGGCCCTGCCGACAACATTACAACAGTTACTGCATGTAGGCGATCAAACGGAACGCCCGCTGATGATTTTGAAGCAGGTGATTCGTTTACTGGAGCTAGAAAGCCAGATGAAAAAGAAATTTTGGAAAATGGCCCGCTACCCGATCGTCCTGGCAGTCAGTCTGTTGTTACTTTTCATGTTTTATGCTCTGTATGTGTTTCCCTCTCTGTTGGACATGTCGAATCCAGAGACACTTCCGCCGTTTATTTTGCCTCTCCTCCATCCCTCTGCCAAATACCTCTTAGCGTTCTCGCCCTTACTGTTGTTCATCGTTTCCCTGTTGACCTTCCGTCGCCTTCCGCTTAACCGGTTGATGCAATTGAAGATGATTCAAAAGATTGTCCGGTTGTACTACAGTTATTTGTTCACAATCGAGGTCGGTTCCTTTATCGATGCCGGTTTTTCATTGGAAGAGGCCTTTCGCTCCCTCGAACGAGGCCAAGACAGTAAAAAGAAGCGGATGTACGGCTTGTTGCACGACCGTCAAAAAAATGGTCAACCGTTATCAGAAGCGATGCAGGAAGAAAATATCATCGATGTGGAAACGGTCGGGTTAGTCCATATCGCACGGGAAAGCGGAGACTTAGGTCCGTTACTGCTCGAGCAGGCAACCTTGTTGCATGAGTCGATTGAAGAAGAGATTGAAAAGAAACTGTTGTTGATTGAGCCGGTCTTATACGGTGGATTGACGGTAATGACCGGTACGTTATTTTTGATTTTGTATTATCCGATTCAACTGGCGATTCAGCAACTTCCATTTTGAACAAAGGAGTCGATGAGATGAAACGATTTATTCACGATCAACGAGGGTTCACGTTACTTGAGATGGCTGCGGTCCTGCTGATTATCTCGTTGCTGTTGCTTGTCCTGATTCCGACGATGACGAGCGGTAAGGATCAGGCGAAAGGGGTCAGCTGTGAAGCGAATATCCGTGTCATCCGTTCGGAAGTCAATTTGTATTACGCCAAGGAAAAAAAGTATCCGGAGTCACTGCAAACGATTGATCGTGGAACGGCGGAAAAACCAAATGAACTCGCTTGTGATCAGGAGACGTATACGTATGATTCAAAAACGGGTGAACTTACAAAAGCCAAGTAACGGATTTACATTGATGGAAATGACCGTGGTCCTTGTCGTGATGGGATGTTTGATTTTATTTCTTTTACCGACAGTAATCAGCCGGCAACCCGCTTTATACACGCTGGATCGGGAGATGAACATTCTGACACAGGATTTTCAGACGTTGCGTTTATTGCAGTACTCTAAAACGAACGAGCAAACGCTGATTCAACTGCGGTGGAGAAATGACGGGAAGGGGTATCTTGTCATGGCAAATGAACGGTTGTTATGGCAACGTGAATTTCAAACGGGACATTCTTGTCTCGTACCGACGACGGGACGGATTATTTATTTTAAAAGTTATCACTCCACCTACTCTTCGACTTGGTATTGCCAATCGAAGAGCCAGGCGTATGAAGTCAAATTTTTGCTCGGTAACTATCAGATGATTGTCCAAAAAGTGAGGTGACGGTACTTGGAGGAACATCATTTCAGAAAGCATCGGGAAAAGGGTTTCACACTGCTTGAGGTCGTTTTCTCAATGGTGGCGATTGCAGGTTTTCTGATCCTTGCGATAGATCCACTTTTGACATTTCATCAACAAAAAAATCAAGTCATGATTGAAACACGTTTACTCGATCAGATGGCATCCGATCAAGCGGCGGAAAAAAGAGACGGGTATCAAATCGGTGAAGGGACGTGGTGTATTGAAGGGCTCTGTTTGGCGAGCGCAATCCGGGACGACCCTCCTCGAAATCTCATTGGTCCTTTGGCTGAGCCCGTTGTTATTGATTAGTTTGATCACGATGACGCAAATCGTCAGTCAACCGCAAGAGGAACAACTGATGGAGGAAGAGTTGTTTTTTCATACGATCGAACGATTGATGTGGCGCAGTATTTCTTGTGGAAAAGTCGGTGAAGAAGTTCACGGTGTCGATGTCGATCCGGAGGAAGAACCCGTCAAATGGCGTCTCGTTCGTGTCCAGAATCAAATCCGATTAAAAAAAGAATTTGGAGGCGAACTGACATATGCCCACGATGTAGAGCATTACCAAGTCAGGCAGGACGGACAGACACTGATCTTCGAACTCAATCAACGTCAGAGAACCGTCCAGTGCAAGAAGGGGGGTTCATCCTGATCCAAACGTTGTTGCTGTTGATCGGAATCGGTGTCGCGATTATCCTGAGCTGCCATCAACTCGATGAAGAGGTCAAACAACTTCAGCTCGAGCAAGAGGCCTTACAACTGGAATCATTGGTCCGGGCCGGTGCGACAGATTGCCGACCCGGCGAAACGGTTCGTTATCCAATTGGTCGTGTTATCTGTACACAAACGGATAAAGGCTTTAAAATGGAAGCGATACTAGACAACGGACAGAGAATCGAGGCGGTCGTTTCGAATGGGTAAGGTTTATTTGATTGGTTTTATGGGAACTGGTAAAACAGCGATTGGTCGCAGTTTGCAGACACGTTATCGTGTCGATGAACTGGATGAACGGTTTGTGCAACAACATGGTCCGATTACGGATTTTTTTGAACGGCACGGTGAACAAAGGTTTCGGGACCAAGAAGTCGAATTGGTTCGAAACAGCGAGGGACAGATCATCGTGACAGGTGGTGGGGTCATCGAACGTGACGAGAACCACACCTTCATGAAAGAGACAGGGACGGTCGTTTGGATTGACACACCGTTTCATATCGTCTGGAATCGGATTAAAACAGATCCATCCCGTCCCTTGGTGAAGTCACGCTCAACGGTTGAAAAGTTGTTCCGCCGTCGCCGTCCGGTCTATGCGAAACTATCGGATGTCCGGCTGGACGGAACCAAATCCGTTCGGGAGTTAGTGAAAGAAATCGAAATGATATTGGAGGAAAACAGATGATCTGGATCAATGTAGGAATTATCGTCTTAGCAATCGTCGGATTGGGGATTTACGGCTTCAGCTTGTACAAGAAGAAGATTTCTAAAGATGTCACACTGATGAAGCAGTTGCTGGAACGTTTTTCAATCCGTCAACAGACGTTGCAAACAGGGATTGATCATACAACGAGTCGGATTGATCAAATCAAAGGGAATGTCGATCATTTGATTGCGGAAGGAAAGCGGGTCGAGCAAGGGGGACGCCAACTTCTGGTCGAAGGACAACGCTTGAAAAAAGAAGTCGAACATACCGCCGGGCTTAAACCATTTTGAAATGGCTTTCATCGGCTGAATATGAAACAATAGGGGAGAAGGGACTTAGTCCTTTCTCTCTTTCATTTTGTTCAATTTCCGAATAAACCTAGAAAAAAGGATTTTAAATTGGTAGAATGTAATTGAAAGTTGAACAATAAAGAGAAAAGGAAGTAAAAATGTTCGTAATTAGGGGGAAAATTATGAGTCAGACGACATTGAAGAGAACACCATTGTTCGACGCGATTGCACCAATGGGGAAAATGGTCGATTTTGCAGGGTTTGAAATGCCGGTTCTGTTTTCATCAATCAAGGAAGAACATGTAGCCGTCCGGGAACGGGTCGGAATGTTTGATGTGTCTCATATGGGAGAGTTGTTCGTTTCCGGTCCGGATGCGTTACCGTTTTTACAACACACCTTATCGAACGATATCGCGAAGATTGCGATTGGACAAGCACAATACAACGTTCTTTGCCAAGAAGACGGGGGAACTGTCGACGATTTACTCGTTTACCGTTTGGCGGAACAGGAGTACCTGCTTGTCGTTAACGCATCGAACATTGAAAAAGATGAAGCACACCTACGCAATTACCTGACAGGAGATGTGACGCTTGAGAACCAGTCGGATGCGTATGGACAGATCGCTGTCCAAGGTCCGGAAGCCGTCAGACTGTTGCAAGAAATGACGACGCTTGAGTTGGATGCAATCAAGTTTTTCCGATTCGCGCAAGGTGAACTTGCTGGAGTCGAGATGCTGGTATCACGAAGTGGTTATACGGGGGAAGACGGTTTTGAATTATACATGGCGGCACCAGATGCTGTCGCCGTATGGAACACGCTGCTCGAAGCAGGAGTCGTACCGTGTGGGCTTGGTGCCCGCGATACTTTACGATTCGAAGCGTGTTTACCTTTATACGGACACGAGCTGTCATCAACGATTTCACCGATCGAGGCCGGCATGAAATTTGCCGTCAAACCGGAGGCGAAATCATTTGTCGGGTCAGCAGTCTTATTAAAACAAAAAGAAGAAGGACCACAACGTCAGTTGATTGGTCTTGAACTCTTGGACAAAGGAATCGCCCGTCAAGATGCACCTGTCCTCGTGGACGGGACGCAGATCGGATTCGTTACGACAGGCACGTTGCCACCAACGATCGGCAAAGCGATCGCTTTGGCACTCGTACCGGCGGAACATGCGACGAAAGAGTCGTTTGAAATCGAAGTGCGCGGGAAAAAATTAGCAGCCAGACGGATTGATACACCATTCTATCGCCGGAACAAATAAGGGGGACATATACGATGGATTTTCGTTATTTACCGATGACGCAAGAAGATGAACAACAGATGTTGCAGACGATTGGTGCCGATTCGATTGAAGACTTGTTAGCTGACATTCCAGCAAGCGTTCGCGATCAGGGAACGCTAGAAGAAGTGGGCATCCCATTGCCGGAAACCGATTTAATCCGGACGCTCTCGAAACTCGCGGATCAAAACATGAATATGAAACAATACCCGTCTTTCCTTGGAGCTGGTATTTACGATCATTATGCACCTGCTGTCGTCAATCATATGTTACTCCGGTCTGAGTTTTATACGGCGTACACGCCGTACCAGCCTGAAATCTCACAGGGAGAATTACAGGCAATCTTTGAATATCAGACGATGATTTGCGAACTGACAGGAATGGATGTCGCCAACTCTTCGATGTATGACGGGATTACGGCTCTCGCCGAAGCGGCGATGCTTGCTTGTGCGCATAAAAAGAAAAAAACGATCGTCTTATCAGATGGAGTTCATCCGGAGGCACATGATGTCGTGCGAACGTATGCGAACGGTCCGGGTCTCGAAGTGGCGACGTTACCGCTCACGCATGGCGAAACGGCAATCGAACAGCTGGACGCACTCGATGATGTCGCGTGTGTCATCGTTCAATATCCAAACTTCTACGGTCGGGTTGAAGATTTGCAGGCATTAGCGGACGCCACACATGCGAAAGGCGGTCTGTTCATCGTCTCGGCGAACCCGCTTGCGCTCGGTTTGTTGGAAGCACCGGGTAAGCTTGGCGCCGACATTACGATTGGTGACTGTCAACCGTTTGGTATTCCGCAAAGCTTTGGTGGACCAACGTGCGGATACTTCACGACGACAAAAGCGTTAATGCGAAAAATCCCGGGGCGTCTTGTCGGTCAAACAGTAGATGAAGAGGGGAAACGTGGATTCGTCTTGACATTACAGGCGCGTGAACAACATATTCGCCGTGACAAAGCGACCTCAAATATCTGTTCGAACCAGGCACTGAATGCGTTAGCGGCTTCGATCGCCATGAGTGCACTCGGTAAACGGGGAATCCGCGAGCTTGCGACCCGTAACCTGCAGACGGCTTATGCCTTGAAAAAATCATTAAGCGAGGCGGGATTCCGCATCATCGATGATGGTCCAAGTTTCAATGAGTTTGTTGTCGAGTTGCCGATTGATGCAAACGAAGCAAGCAAACAGTTGCTGAAAGAAGGAATCATCGGGGGATTACCACTCGGTACGTTTGACGAAAGCCGGACCAATCAAATGCTCGTATGTGCGACGGAATTACGGACAAAAGAAGAACTGGATCACTTCGTGATAGCGTTAGGGGGACTGACTCATGCATAAAACTAGTGAACAGACGTTGATTTTTGAAATCTCAAAAGCTGGTCGTATCGCGTACAGCTTGCCGCTCGCGACAGTCGAAGAAACAGCACCGGAAGAGTTGTTGCCGGCGAACCTGCTCCGTCAAGAAGAAGTGGAATTGCCGGAAGTATCCGAACTCGATCTTGTCCGTCATTATACAGCCCTGTCGAATCGAAATCATGGGGTCGACTCAGGTTTCTATCCGCTTGGTTCGTGTACGATGAAGTACAATCCGAAAATCAATGAAGATATGGCACGTCTTCCGGGCTTTGCCCATATCCACCCGTTACAGCCTGTTGAAAGTGTACAAGGTGCGCTTGGGCTGATGTACGATTTACAAGAAAAACTCGCTGTGATTACAGGAATGGACGAAGTAACGTTACAACCGGCGGCAGGGGCCCATGGTGAGTGGACGGGCTTGATGTTGATCAAAGCGTATCATCATGCACGCGGTGATTTTAAACGAACGAAAGTCCTTGTACCGGATTCGGCACACGGGACGAACCCGGCATCAGCGTCGGTCGCAGGATTTGATACGGTGACGGTCTTATCCGACGAGCGGGGACTTGTTGATTTGGAAGATTTGAAGAGTAAAGTCGGTGACGATACGGCAGCGTTGATGCTGACGAATCCAAACACACTTGGTTTGTTTGAATCGGATATCGTCGAGATCGCCAAAGCCGTTCACGAAGCGGGTGGTAAATTGTATTATGATGGTGCGAACTCAAACGCTATCATGGGTATCGCACGTCCGGGGGACATGGGCTTTGATGTCGTCCACTTGAATCTTCATAAGACGTTTACAGGTCCTCACGGTGGAGGTGGTCCGGGTTCTGGTCCGGTCGGTGTCAAGAAAGATCTGATTCCGTATCTGCCGAAACCGATTGTTGCGAAGACGGAAAACGGCTTTGTCCTCGATTATGATCGTCCGGAATCCATTGGACGCGTTAAACCGTTTTACGGAAACTTTGGCATTAATGTCCGTGCGTACAGTTACATTCGGACGATGGGTGGAGCAGGGCTCGCACGTGTCTCGAAGGAAGCTGTCTTAAACGCGAACTACATGCTGGCGCGTCTAAAAGGGGCATATGACGCACCGTATGACGTGTATTGCAAACATGAATTTGTCTTATCCGGTCGCCGTCAAAAAGCACTGGGCGTTCGGACACTTGATATTGCCAAACGTCTGCTTGATTTCGGCTATCATCCGCCTACGATTTACTTCCCGTTAAATGTCGAGGAATGTATCATGATTGAACCGACGGAAACGGAATCGAAGGAAACATTGGATGCATTTTGTGATGCCATGCTTCAAATCGCAAAAGAAGTCGAAGAGAATCCGGACATCGTCTTGAACGCACCGCATACGACGGTCGTCAAACGGATGGATGAAACATTAGCTGCACGTAAACCGGTTTTACGGTACCAACCAAAACAAGAAGTGCGTGTCTAATCAAAAACCATCCCGCGTCTAAGTTGACGGGGATGGTTTTTTTGAAGAAAGGGATCAGCTGCGTTTGACTTTTCCTGTCCACTGCTTAAATCCACCTTTTAGTTGGTACAAGTTCGTGTAACCGGCTTTTTTCAACACTTTGGCAGCTTGCGACGAACGCATGTTGCCTTGGCAATACAAATAAATCGGCATGTCTTTACGCAACTCTTTAGCACGCATCTTCATCTGGCTGACCGGTATGTTACGGGCTCCGATGATGTGACCGCCTTTGAATTCTTGTGTCTCACGGACGTCGACGATTTGTGCTTTTCGGTAGTTTGCCCGAAATTCTTCTTGCGAAAGCTTTGTAATTCCTTTGACCGGCATGAAACGCCATGCGATGTAAGCGATTAAGGCTACCCATAAGACGATCGTGATGATTGTACTGATTTCCATATCTAACTTCCAACCCCTTCGTTCATATAACATCCTTATCATTATAGTAAACGAAATCGATTTCGGCAATCGACTCGTCGTTGCGCAGGACAGAAAGGGTCTGATACACTAATACGGAAACGTTTTTTGGGGGTGTTCGCTTGATAAAAGAGTGGCAAGTATTGACGACTGAAGGAATGGAACCAGCATTGAACATGGCAATTGACGAGGCGTTAATTGGTTTTGTAGGTCGCGGCGAGGTGGCGCCGACGCTTCGCTTCTATTCGTGGGCACCAAGAGGGTTGAGTGTCGGTCATTTTCAGCGGGCGACCAAAGACATCGATCGGCAACGAATCGAAGAACTCGGCATTCCGATTGTCCGTCGGATGACGGGTGGTCGAGCGGTTCTCCATGCCGACGAATTGACGTATAGCATCGTGATTCCGGAAACACTGGAAGGATTGCCGAAAACGGTCATTGAAAGTTATCGGATGCTGACAGAAGGTGTCCGGAAAGGGTATCATCATTTGGGGATTCCGGTCGAGTTTTCGGTTCCGATGACAGAGCAAGAAAAAGAGGAATTACGAAAACCGAAATCTGCCGTCTGTTTTGATGCGGCGTCGTATTATGAACTGGCAGTCGGAAAACGTAAAGTTGCGGGAAGTGCGCAGGTCCGCCATCAAGGTGTCGTCTTACAACACGGTTCAGTTCCGCTTTCAGTCGATGAAGGGGAATTGTTTGACTGCTTCATCTATGAAGATGAGTCAATCCGTGAACGGATGAAAGCACGTTTTGCCGGGAAGGCAGTTGCCTTAAATGAATTGGCGGGACGGACTGTTTCGTTTGAAGAAGTCCGCGGTGCCTTTTTAAAAGGGTTCGAAGATGCTCTTCAGTTGACGTTCAGACCGCTTGAGTTCACAGAACACCAGTGGCAGGAGATTGAACAGTTGGCCGCGAAATACCGTAGTGAAGAATGGAACTGGAAGCGCTAAAGAGAAGGATTGGAAGGTGATGTCGTGCCGACTCCGAGCATGGAAGATTATTTGGAACAAATCTATATTTTAATTGAGGAAAAAGGATATGCCCGCGTTTCTGATATCGCGGAACTATTAGGTGTCCACCCGTCTTCTGTCACGAAGATGGTGCAGAAGTTAGATCGTGAAGAATACCTTGTCTATGAGAAGTATCGGGGACTGATGTTGACGGCCAAGGGACGTAAAATCGGAAAACGTCTCGTGGAGCGTCATGCCTTATTGGAAGATTTTTTACGGCTTGTCGGGGTAGAGGAATCATTGATCTACAAAGATGTTGAAGGAATCGAACACCATATCAGCATCGAAGCGTTGGATAAAATCAATGGGATGATTCAATTTTTTGCCGAGCGACCGGCGTTACAGGAAGAATTAAAAAAACACCAACAAGTGCACCCAGAAGAATGAGTGTACTTGTTTTTTGTCTGGATAATCCAAAAAGACGAACATTAATCGGATAAATAATGATATAGTACGCTTATTTAGATTCAGATATGCTATACTGACGGTGAAAATCATCAGAGGGGGTGACGGGTGGAGTTTCACCCGGATATGGAAATCGTCATTAAAGAGAAGTTGGTAACGGAGTCAGAACTTGCTGTTAAAGTAAAAGAACTGGCTGCTGCAATTGAACACGATGCGGCGGGTCGTCAGATTGTGTTGGTCGTCGTCCTAAAAGGTTCCATGGTCTTTGCGGCGGATCTCATGCGGGAAATCAAAGGCAGTGTCCAAATCGATACAGTCGCGTGTTCCTCGTATGGTGCCAAAACGGTTTCGTCTGGACGGGTTCAACTGAAAAAAGACCTGGATCTGGATGTCGAAGGAAAATATGTGGTGGTGGTTGAAGACATCATCGATACTGGTCATACATTGAGTTTTTTGTGTGAACACATGAAACTCCATCAACCGGGAGTCTTGAAAATCTGTACGTTACTTGATAAGCCGGCCCGGCGTGAAGTACCGTTAGAAGCGGATTACGTTGGTTTTGAGATTCCGGATTATTTTGTAGTCGGGTATGGAATTGATTGTGCAGAAGAATATCGTAACCTTCCGTACATTGGATGGGTTGAAACCGATTAAGACAACAGTAGCCGCTCTCCCGTTGAGGAAGAGCGGCTACTGTTTATTATTAATATTAAAAAGCACGTTTTTTCTTTTTTCCTTTTTTGCCTTCTATGACCGTCAAATGAGGTCCTTTTGAGCGATCACGAAGTGGCCGGACTTTGTTCGACGGTGCAGGTTTTGCTGATTTGACCGGTTTTTTCTTGAAATCGGTCCGACGCGGCGCCTGATCACGTTTCCCGTGCAGTTTTTTTGACTGCGCGACAGACTTCCGGTACTGGGAGTTCGCGCCGCTGCTGACGCTATTTCGTGTCAGGAATTTAAACAGCAAGAAGATAATTCCGGCTGTAATTGCAAAAAACAGTAATTGTGAAAACAGACCACCAGGATCATTCGCAAGCTTATATCCAAAGCCGACAAAAGCGAACAGCAACACGACAAGTGCAAATGTAGAGCCAATCCGTTGTCTAATCATATTATCACCCCTGTTATCAATTAACCAAGTGCATTCTCATGTAGGTTATGTTCCTGTTTTTCGAGTGCTTCAAACGCATAAATCGCAACCTCGATCTGAGAATCGTCCGGTTCTTTTGTCGTCAAGTATTGTAACCAAAGGCCAGGCAAGGCGATGACGCGTAATCCTTTGATGTTCTGTGCCTTATTCGTCAACTGTAAAACTTCAAAAGAGAGACCGATGACGACAGGTAAAAGGGCGATTCGGCAAACAAGACGTAACCAAAGTGGGTCGGTCGGGACAACCAAATAGACGAAAAAGCCGACGATGACAGTAAAAATCAAGAAGCTGGAACCGCACCGGTAATGAAGACGGCTACTTTTACGGACGTTCTCGACCGTCAACGGTTGTCCGGCTTCGACACAGTTGATGACTTTATGTTCAGCACCATGGTACTGAAACAGTCGTTTAACGAGCGGGGTCAAGGAAATCACATACAAGTAACTGAACAACAGCGTCAACTTGATCAATGCTTCCAGGACGTTTTGAATGAAGTGACCAGACAGTTCTGGGATATAGCTGAACAAGGAAGCCAGGAAAGCAGGTAATAATGTAAAGAGCAGCTTTCCGAAGAAAAAGGACAAGACTCCGATAAGAGCGACGCCAAGCCACTTTGTCAATTGACCTTGTTGTTGTTCATCAGGTTCCTCTTCACCGGGGTTGACGCCATAGCGGTCACTGGCGAAATTCATGTGACTTGCACCATTCGCAGAGGATTCGACGAGAGCAAACAAGCCGCGCAACAACGGAATTTTTTTACCGGCTGCAATCCGGGGACGCAGCGGTTTCTGTTGTTCAAACGTTTCAATCGTATCATCGTTTCGTCGGATCGCCGACACGGCATGGGTCGCATTCTGAAACATGACCCCTTCGACGATGGCCTGTCCACCGACAGGGGCTTTAGCAGTTTTCATAGAGAAACGCATCCTATCTGAAGTAAAGTATCGTGTATCGTCAGTTTACTTGATTTGTAGAAAAAAGACTACGGCGAGCTGTCAAAGTAGATTGAAAATTTAGGAGTCGGAAAACGACTTATGATACAATAACAAGGACAATCTGGAGGTGATGAGATGCGGATCTTCGTCTTGAATGGACCGAACTTGAATTTACTTGGAACACGGGAACCGGATACATATGGCAGACAGACGTTATCGGATTTGGAAGATCGGATGCGGGAACGTTTTCAACAGGTGAACTTTCGGTTTGCCCAATCGAATCATGAAGGGGAATTGGTTGATCTTTTGCATGAAGCACGCGGATACGACGGAGTCGTTTTTAATGCCGCTGCCTACACGCATACGAGCATCGCCCTGCGTGACGCGATTGCTGCGATTGATGTACCAACGATTGAAGTTCATTTGTCGAATGTTCATGCACGTGAAGCATTTCGGCATCATTCCATGCTGGCGCCGGTTTGCCGAGGTGTGATCAGCGGATTAGGGATGACGGGGTATATGTTGGCTGTTGAAGCACTGATTCATCCGTCCATCTAACATAAGGGGGAAAAGACATGAAACATCGTATTGAAGCACTCCAAGCGGCTCTAAAAGAACGTGATTTACCAGGTCTGCTCGTGACAAAAGCGGAAAACATTCGGTATATCTCCGGGTTTACAGGTTCGAGCGGTGCCTGTCTCGTAACAGGAGAACAAGCCTATTTCGTAACGGATTTCCGTTATACGGAACAAGCTGCTGACCAAGTAAAAGGAATGGAAATCGTTCAAATCGAACGTTCGATCCCGGAAACGATGGGTGAGTTGATGGCGGGTGCACGCGTGCGGGCCGTCGGTGTCGAAAAAGATGCGATGACTCTCGGTTCGTTCGAAGCGTTTGATCAGGCTTCGGCAATCGAGCTCGTGCCAACGACTGGAATCGTCGAAAACCTACGCTTGATTAAGGATTCTTCAGAGATTAAGATGGTTAAGGAAGCGGTGGAGTTAGCGGATGCAACGTTCCATCACATCTTGACGTACATTCAGCCGGGAAGAACAGAACTGGAAGTATCAAATGAATTGGAATTCTTCATGCGTAAACATGGGGCGACCTCTTCGTCATTTGATACGATCGTCGCATCGGGTTACCGTTCGGCTTTACCACATGGCGTGGCGAGTTCGAAAGTCATTCAGACGGGAGAACTTGTGACACTTGATTTTGGGGCGCTTCTCAATGGATACGTATCCGATATCACACGTACCGTCGCCATCGGATCGATCAGTCCGGAATTGCAAAAAATTTATGATACGGTTCTACAAGCGCAACTGGCGGGTGTTGACGGATTACGTCCTGGGATTACCGGAATCGAGGCGGATGCTTTGACGCGCGACATCATCAAAGATGCCGGATACGGAGAATACTTTGGTCATTCAACGGGACACGGGATCGGTCTGGAAGTGCATGAAGGACCGGGACTTTCATTCCGTTCGGAGACGAAACTGGAGCCGGGAATGATCGTTACGGTCGAACCGGGCATTTATGTTCCGCAAGTCGGAGGATGTCGGATTGAGGACGACGTCTTGATCACCGAGTCAGGGCGCGAAATTTTGTCTTCTTCTCCAAAAGAACTCATCACACTTTAAACGGCAAGATCAACATTTAGGAGGAACTTTTTATGGTATCAGTAAACGATTTAAAAACAGGACTTACAATTAAGACATCAGACGGAATGATTTGGCAGGTGCTTGAATTCCAACACGTTAAGCCAGGTAAAGGGGCAGCATTCGTCCGGACAAAAATGCGTAACATCCGTAACGGAAACATCCAAGAGATGACGTTCCGTGGTGGTGAACGTGTCGAGCGTGCCCACATCGAGCGTAACAAGATGCAATACCTCTATCCAATGGGCGAAACATATGTCTTCATGGATACAGAATCATATGAGCAGTTGGAATTGACGACTGCACAAGTCGAAGCGGCGCTCCCGTTCCTTCTTGAAAACATGGAAGTTCAAATCGCTGTCTACAATGGTGAAATCCTCGGAATCGAGTTGCCGAACACGATCGTCATGACGATTGTCGAAGCAGAACCGGGCGTTAAAGGCGACACGGCTTCAAACGTTAAGAAAAATGCAACGGTTGAGACGGGACACATCATTCATGTACCACTCTTCATCGAAGCAGGAGAAAAAGTAACAGTTGATACACGTACTGGTGATTTTACAGGGCGTTACAACGGATAATTCAGCTCAAACGACGCCCGTTCATCTTCGGATTGAATCAACGGGCGTTTTTTTCATTTTGCCTCGACTTGCGTCCTTTGGTATGACCAGTTAATATTAGTATTTGAGTAGGCATTAGCACCTGGTATAATATTAAAGTATAATGTTAAAGGTGAATGTTGAGATAGGGGATGAATGATAAATGAAAATTGATCAGTTAAAGCAAGTACTCGAAATGTTAGATCAGTCGAGCGTCAATGAACTTTCTCTTGAAACCGATACGTATAAGTTGAAATTAAAAAAACAAAATGATAGCGTCGTCGTTTCACATCAAGCGCCGGCACCAGTCGCGGCTCCGGCTCAACCTGTTGCACCGGTCGCAGAAGCAGCACCTGAAGAAAATGTAGTATCGGAAGCCGATACAGTAACGATCAATGCGTTGATGGTCGGAACGTTTTATTCCCGTCCGAATCCGGACAAACCGTCTTTCGTCAAAGTCGGCGATCAAATCGAAGTCGGTCAAGTCATCTGTGTTCTTGAAGCAATGAAATTATTTAACAATCTAAACTCGGAAGTAGCCGGAACGGTCGTCGAGATTCTCGTCGCAGACGGAGATCTTGTTGAATTCGGACAACCACTCTTCCGGATTCGTCCGTAAGCGGGGTGATGGCAATGGAGAAACTTTTAATAGCGAACCGAGGCGAAATTGCGGTCCGGATTATTCGGGCAGCCAAAGAACTTGGAATTCAGACGGTTGCCGTTTACTCGACAGCAGATCGTGAAGCACTGCATGTCCGTCTGGCAGATGAAGCGTACTGCATCGGGGATGTGAGTTCGACTGCCTCGTA
Organism: Exiguobacterium sp. s192; assembly: GCF_018618795.1. NCBI lineage: Bacteria > Bacillati > Bacillota > Bacilli > Caryophanales > Exiguobacterium > Exiguobacterium sp. s192. Next base: position 241,846 of record NZ_JACSMS010000002.1, read on the forward strand.
CTTAAACGTCACGAACATCTTAGCGGTTGCGACGAATCGGAATGTGACGATGATTCACCCGGGATACGGATTCCTGGCGGAGAACGTTGACTTTGCTGAGATGTGCGAAGCTTGCGGAATTAAGTTCGTCGGACCGACATCTGATGCGATTCGCCAGATGGGGATCAAGGATGTTGCGAAACAAACGATGATTGCCTGCGGCGTACCGGTCGTACCGGGTTCGGACGGAACGGTCACGGATGACGAAGCGTTGCAATTAGCAGACGAAATCGGTTATCCGGTCATCATCAAGGCAACTGCAGGTGGGGGAGGACGCGGTATTCGTGTCGCGCGTTCGAAAGAAGAACTCATCGTCGGACTGGATGAAACACGCCGTGAGGCAAAACAAGCTTTTGGCAACAGTGACGTCTACCTCGAACGCTTCATCGAAGAGTTCCGTCATGTTGAGGTGCAAGTGCTCGCGGACCGTCATGGGAATGTCATTCACCTTGGGGAACGGGATTGTACCGTCCAGCGGCGGATGCAGAAATTAATCGAGGAAGCACCGTCTCCTGCCGTCAGCGCTGAAACACGTCTGAAGATGGGCGAAGCGGCCGTCAAGGCGGCGAAAGCAATCGACTACACAGGAGCCGGAACGATTGAATTCATCTTCGTGGAAGAAACGAACGAATTTTTCTTCATGGAAATGAATACCCGGATTCAAGTCGAACATCCGGTAACGGAGATGATTACAGGATTCGATCTCGTTCAAGCACAACTGCAGGTGGCACTTGATCACCCGTTGGCTGTTCAACAACAAGACATCGAATTCCGTGGTCATTCGATTGAGTGTCGAATCAATGCGGAAGATCCGGAACATGACTTCCGTCCGCATGCCGGTCGCGTCACACAGTACGTTGCTCCGGGCGGCATGGGTGTTCGGATCGACAGCGCTGTTTATCCGGGCTATATGATTCCACCTTATTACGATTCGATGGTCGCGAAACTGATTGTGCATGCCGAAACACGGGAAGAAGCATGTGCGAAAATGGAACGGGCTTTATCTGAATTTTGGATTGAAGGTGTCAAGACGACGATTCCATTCCATCAAAAGGTACTGGCGCATCCGGTATTCCGTCGGGGTACGTTTACGACGAAGTTCACGGAACGTGAACTGAAGGCTGAAATCGTGAAGTAATGGAATGACGGGAGAGGTTTGATTTTGCTCCCGTCTTTTTGGCGTTCTCTATATTTTTTGAAAAAAGAATGTGCTAAACTAATTGATTGAGAACGATAAAAAAAGGAGCACGTAAAATCATGATGAAAAGACATATGGCACGCGAACTCGCAGTACAGTCTTTGTTCCAAATGGAACTCTCGGATCTGTCTGCACAAGAAGCCATTGAATTCGCAGTAGAAGGTAAAGAATATGATGCATTTGTAACACGATTAGTGGAAGGTGTCGAAGCAAACAAACCGGAAATCGATCAAAAGTTGCGTGCTGCGCTCGTTAACTGGTCATTTGAACGTCTCGGGAACATCGAACGGACGATTCTTCGTCTGGCTGTCTATGAACTGTTATTTGAAACTAAAATTCCAGTCCGGGTAACGATCAATGAAGCGATTGAATTGACGAAAGCTTTTGCCGACGAAGAAGCAACAAAAATCGTCAACGGAGTATTAGGAAAAGTGGCACAAGAGGTTGAACAAAACGGTTTGAAAGAAAATCCGCAAAGCAACTGAACGTAAACAGAGAAATTGGATCAGGCAAAGAGTGAAGTGAATATTTTTGGGGGAGTGGACAAAATCATGGCAGTCGTAATCGATGGGAAACAAGTGGCACAATCGTATCGTTTGAAACTGAAAGAAGAGGTCGCACGTCTAAAAGAACAACGTATTCAACCGAAGCTAACCGTCATCTTGATCGGCGAAGATCCGGCAAGTCAATCCTACGTCCGGGGGAAAGAAAAAGCCGCACAGGAAATCGGTATGGATTCCGACTTGATCCGTTTACCGGCAGAGACGACCGAGTCGGAACTACTTCACTTGATTGAACGATTAAACGTGGATGCCAGCGTTCACGGAATCCTTGTTCAACTGCCATTGCCGCAACACATTGATGAGAGTAAGGTCATCTTTGCAATTGCTCCGGAAAAAGATGTCGACGGTTTTCACCCGGTATCAGTCGGCAAGATGATGATTGGTGAGCCGACATTCCTGCCGTGTACACCAAACGGGATTCTTCACCTCGTCAAAGAAATGAATGTGCCGATTGCCGGACGTCATGTCGTTGTGGTCGGTCGAAGTCAAATCGTCGGCAAACCGGTCGGGATGCTGTTTTTAAATGAGTCAGCCACGGTGACCTATTGCCATTCGAAAACGGCGGATCTTGCTGCCATGACTCGTCAGGCGGACATTCTGATTGTCGCTGTCGGTGTTCCAAAATTGATTACGGCCGACATGGTCAAGCCGGACGCGGTCGTCATCGATGTCGGTGTCAACCGGGTGGACGGCAAGTTAGTCGGTGACGTCGAATTTGAAACGGTCCAAGAGGTCGCATCGATGATTACACCTGTGCCGGGTGGTGTTGGACCGATGACGATTACGATGTTGCTCCACAATACGATTGAGGCGGCAAAATGACGGATCCGCTTCAGGTTTCGGAACTCGTGAATTACGTGAAACGAGAATTAGAAAGCGATTCGTTGCTGCAACAAGTCCAGGTGGTGGGAGAAGTGTCGAACTTTAAACGACACTCTTCCGGTCACCTTTATTTTACGTTGAAGGATGAACAGTCAAAAATGAAGGCGGTCATGTTTGCCCGTGATGCCAGTCGCGTCAAAACCGACGTGCGTGACGGGGCGCGTGTCGTCCTGACGGCACGCCTGTCCGTTTACCTGGCGTCAGGCGAGATGCAGTTATACGTCGAGCGGATGATGGAAGATGGTGTTGGGGCGCTGTATGAAGCCTATGTCCGTCTAAAAGATGATCTTGAGACACGTGGTTGGTTTGAAGAATCACTGAAGCAACCTTTGCCGACATTGCCGGGTAGAATCGGCATCATCACATCGCCTAAAGGTGCTGCTTTGCACGATATTGCGACGACATTACGCCGGCGTTATCCGCAAGCGGCAATCATCTTTGCCCCCGTCCTCGTTCAAGGCAAGGAAGCCGTCCCGCAAATCGCGCGTGCGATTCAGCTGATGAATGAACATCAAGCATGTGATGTCATGATTATCGGTCGAGGCGGCGGCTCGATTGAAGAACTCTGGGCATTCAATGAAATCGATGTCGTGACGGCGATTCATGAATCGAACATCCCGATTGTCTCGGCCGTTGGTCATGAAACGGACTTTACAATTGCGGATTTCGTGGCGGACGTGCGGGCTGCGACACCGACTGCAGCGGCAGAGCTTGTCACACCGGAAGCTGCGGAGCTCGAGAAGCGTGTCGCTGACCTGAAGCGTCGTCTGACCCGTAATTACGACCAATACATCAAAGAACGGAAAGACCGCGTCACCCGCCTTGCCGGAAGCTACGGTTTGAAATCTCCGCGTGTCCTGTTAGGATTAAAACAAGAACGCCTGGACCGGGCGGAGATGGGACTTAGTCGGATCAGCAAACAGATGATGCAGGTAAAGCAGCAGGCGTTAGGTGATGTATCGAAACGGTTGCAACGAATTCCGCTTCGGGAACGTTTGTCGGATCAAGGGCGTGAACTGATTCGGACCCGGAAACAATTGGAGCGGATTCATCATGTCATGCGGTCGAAACAGGAACGACTGCACCAAATGATTGCCCGTCTCGATTCGGTCAGTCCGACCCAAGTGCTCCTGCGCGGGTATACGTATGTCGAACAGGACGGACAACTCGTCCGTTCAGTCCACCAATTGTCAGATCAGACCTTCCGGGTTCAGTTTCATGACGGAAGTATCCTAGCGAAACGAGAGGATGAAGATGAAGATGGAAACGGAACAAACCTTTGAAGCGGCGTTAGAGCGTTTGGAAGAAATCGTTGAATTGCTGGAAGAAGGCGATGCACCGCTCGAGCAAGCGATGGTCTTGTATGAAGAAGGGGTCAAACTGACTGCCCTTTGCCAAGGGAAACTGTCGACAGCTGAAAAACGACTTGATCAAATCTTGGAGCAAGATGGCACGTTACGAGAAAAAGGGGGATCACAATGATTGTTTTGACAGAGTGGAAAACGCAAGTCGAACAGGCACTCGAAACGTTCATGAACCGTTTGGATGCACCGGACCGTCTGCGGTCAGCGATGCGTTATTCGCTTGATGCGGGAGGAAAACGTGTGCGTCCGGCATTGATTTATGCTGTTCTTGATGCATACGGTGTCGACCGGAAGACAGGTGATGCAACGGCGGCAGCACTTGAAATGATCCATACATATTCGCTGATTCACGACGATCTACCGGCGATGGATGATGATGATATGCGTCGTGGACGACCGACCAATCATATCCAGTATGACGAAGCAACGGCGATTCTTGCAGGCGATGCCTTGCTGACGAACGCTTTTACATGTTTGCTGGAAACGCAGGCATCGGCAGAAGTCAAAGTGAAGCTTGTTGAACGCCTGGCAACAGCAGCGGGTGCTGCTGGAATGGTGGGCGGACAACTGGACGATATGCTCGGCGAACGCGGTGGCATTAACGACGCACAGGAATTAGAGTCGATCCACCGCCGGAAAACAGGCGCATTGTTGATCTTCGCAGTCGAGGCGGGCGGGATTTTGGCTCAAGTCACAGACGCGGATATTACCCATTTGAAACGATACGGACGTCATCTCGGGATTGCGTTCCAAATTCAAGACGACATCCTCGATGTGACCGGAGATGCAGAAAAAATCGGGAAGCCTGTCGGAAGCGATGAAGGAAACGATAAAGCGACTTATCCGAAGTTACTTGGTCTCGATGGCGCGAAGCGGGCGCTTGCAGCACAAGTGACGGCGGCGAACGAAGCGATTGAAGCTCTTTCCGTTGAAGCAACACCCCTCAAGGAACTACTCGACTTTGTCGTCAAGCGCGACCATTAAGATGGACGGCGCCATGCGCCGTCTTTTTTTTATGTGCCCGTAATGTGGCGTTCGAAAGATTGTTCTAGTACAATGTAGGGTACAAACCATATAAGAATGTAAGGGAAAGAGGCGGTAAGGTATGAAGTTGACAGAAATACAGGATCCGTCATTTTTAAAGCGCATGTCAGTCTCGGAATTAGAAGTATTTGCGGGCGATATTCGACGCTTTTTGATTGAAGAGTTAGCAACGACGGGTGGACATTTGGCACCTAACCTGGGTGTCGTTGAACTGACGTTAGCCCTGCATCGGGAATTTGACAGTCCGAACGATAAATTCGTTTGGGATGTCGGGCATCAAGCGTATGTGCATAAAATCTTGACCGGACGTGCAGGACAGTTTGATACGTTGCGTCAACATAAAGGACTATGCGGTTTCCCGAAACGTAACGAAAGCATCCATGATGTCTGGGAAACAGGTCACAGTTCGACATCGCTCTCAGCTGCGATGGGGATCGCCGTATCCAATGAATTAAAAGGGAACGATGATCGGGCGATTGCGATCATCGGTGATGGCGCATTGACAGGCGGTATGGCGCTTGAAGCACTCAACCATATCGGGGCGGAACAACAAAATGTCATCGTCATCTTAAACGACAACGAAATGTCGATCGCTCCGAACGTTGGCGCGATGCATCAGATGTTAGGTCGGATCCGGTCGTCGCGTAAAGTACGTTACGCGCAGGATGAGCTGGAAACCTTGATCAAAAAAATTCCGTTGATTGGCGGGAAACTTGAAAAGGGCGGAGAAAAAATCAAAGAAGCCGTCAAAGGGGCACTTGTTCCGGGGATGTTCTTTGAAGAGCTTGGTTTCAACTATTATGGACCGGTCGACGGTCATGATTTAGATGATTTGATTGAACAGCTGAACTACGTCAAAAAAGAAGAAGGACCTGTCCTGCTTCACGTCATCACGAAAAAAGGAAAAGGATACCGTCCTGCCGAGTACGACGGAGTCGGCACGTGGCATGGTCTCGGACCTTATAAAATCGAGTCCGGAGAAGTCATCAAAGGGAAGTCAAAAGCACCGAGCTACTCGTTTACTGTTGCCGACACGCTGACGAAAATGGCACGTGACGAAGACAAGCTGACATTGATTACACCGGCGATGAGCGTCGGATCAAAGCTCGATTGTTTTGAAAAAGAATTCCCGAACCGGATGTTTGATGTCGGGATTGCCGAACAACATGCGGTCACGTTTGCCGCCGGGCAAGCGACGCAAGGAATGAAGCCGGTCGTTTCGATTTATTCGACGTTCTTCCAACGCGCCTATGATCAATTGGTCCACGATGTGGCCCGTCAAAATCTTGACGTGACCTTCACGATCGACCGTTCAGGACTTGTCGGTGCTGACGGCGAGACACACCAAGGGGTCTTTGACATCGCCTTTATGCGTCATGTGCCAAACATCCGCATCGTCATGGCGAAGGATGAAAATGAGTTACAGCATTTACTGTATTCCGCTGTTAAATACGAAGGTCCGATTGCCGTCCGTTTCCCACGCGGTGAGGGAATCGGTGTCACGATGGACGAAACACTCCATGAGATCTCGCTTGATACATGGGAAGTGGAACGCGAGGGAACCGATGTCGCCATCATGGCATTTGGTCCTCAAGTGCAAGATGCGCTGAAAATCGCAGAACTTCTTGAAGGCGACCTATCAGTCCGTGTCATTAACGCCCGGACGATCAAACCGCTGGATGAAAAAATGTTGGATTCGTTATACGCAGAAGGGATTCCGCTCGTGACACTTGAAGAGGCTGTCCTGAAAGGTGGATTTGGTTCCGCAGTTCTTGAGCATGCGAACGAACAGGAAGCTTTCCCGCGTGTTAAACGCTTTGGTATTCCAGACTGGTATATCGAGCATGGCGGCGTCAACGAATTGCTAGAAGAGATCGGCTTATTACCTGGACAAATCGCGGAAGAAGTCCGTTCGTTTGTCAATCAAGGAAAGAAACAGAGTGTGTAACGATTGATGGAAACTGTAAAAAAAATCCGCCTCGACGTCTTGCTCGTCGAGCGCGGTTTATGTGAAACACGTGAAAAGGCAAAACGAACCATCATGGCAGGACTGGTATTTAGTGGCACAGAACGGTTGGAAAAGGCCGGTGAAAAAGTGAAATCCGATATCGATTTGATGGTCAAAGGTCAAGTCATGCCATACGTCGGACGTGGCGGCTTCAAGATGGAAAAGGCGCTCAACGTCTTTGAGATCGACGTCACTGCCCGGACGGGTCTTGACATCGGCTCTTCGACCGGTGGATTCACCGACTGTGCGCTCCAAAACGGAGCTGCCCACATGTACGCTTTGGATGTCGGTTCGAACCAATTGGATTGGAAGCTGCGCTCAGACGATCGTGTGACGGCAATGGAAAAAACGAATTTCCGTCATGCGACACCTGACATGTTCCCGGTCAAACCGAGCTTCGCAACGATCGATGTCTCCTTCATTTCCTTGCGTCTGATTTTACCTCCGTTAAAAACGATTTTAGCAGACGGCGGTGATGTCATTGCTCTCGTCAAACCGCAGTTTGAGGCGGGACGAGACGATGTCGGGAAAAAGGGTATCGTTCGTGATGAACGTATCCACGAGCGGGTGCTGAAAGAGATGGTCGACTTTTTTGTCCGAGAAGGCTTTTACGTCAAACAACTTGATTTTTCACCGATTACCGGTGGAGAAGGCAACATCGAATTTCTCTTACATGCACAGCTCAAGACAGCGGGAATGGATCCTGAAGTGGATCCGCTTGAAACCGTTCGTCTGGCGCACGCTGCCTTGTAAGATTGAATTAATCGAAAGCAGACTTCGTCATGATGATGAAGTCTGCTTTTGATTTCAGTTCAATAAAAGGGCAAGCATGGACTTTTGTCGAATTATTGGATTACAATAGTATCAGTGAAGAAAAACTGTGAGGTGCAAGGATGACAAAGGGGCAACGGTTAATCAAGATTCGGGAAATCATTACGCAGTCGGAAATCGAGACACAGGATGAATTGGTGGAAGAGCTTCGAAATGCAGGATATAAAGTAACGCAGGCGACTGTTTCACGGGACATCAAGGAATTACACCTTGTCAAAGTACCGCTCAACGACGGTCGATATAAATACAGTCTGCCGGCTGATCAGCGTTTTAATCCATTAGGAAAGTTACGTCGCTTGCTCGGGGACAGCTTTATCTCGATTGACTCTGCTCAAAATTTGATCGTCATGCATGTATTGCCGGGCAATGCAAATGCACTGGGTGTGCTGCTTGATCATCTGAATTGGACAGAGCTTCTCGGGACAGTGTGCGGAGATGACACGATCCTGATGATTGCACGGAGTGAAGAAGCGGCAGAAGAAGTGACGGAACGTATCTTAGGGATGCTTTAAGGAGTTGACACGATGTTAGCCGAATTATCGATTAAACAATTTGCAATCATTGACCAACTGCAAATCGACTTTAAAAAAGGGATGACGGTCTTGACCGGAGAAACCGGAGCCGGGAAATCAATTGTCCTTGACGCAATCGGGTTATTGATTGGTGGACGCGGTTCTGCCGAGTTCGTCCGGTACGGTGAAGACAAAGCGGAACTCGAAGGTCTGTTCATGATTGAAGACGGTCATATGGCGTATACGTTGGCAGAGGAATACGGCATTGACATGGAAGACGGCATGATCATCTTGCGACGGGACTTGTTTGCTTCCGGTAAAAGTGTCTGCCGGGTGAATCATAAACTCGTGACGTTAACAATCTTACGTGAATTCGGGCGGGTTCTGGTCGATCTACACGGTCAGCATGAGCATCAGCATTTGATGGAGAGTACGTATCATCAGACGATTCTCGATGATTTTGGTCAAGAGACGATCGCACCGATTCTCGAGCGTTATCAAGCACGGTTTGAACAGTACGAAGAAAAGCGGGACGCGTTGCAGGCATTGGCGCAAAGTGAGCAGGAACTCGCTCAACGGATTGATCTCTTATCCTTTCAGACGGAAGAAATCGACAGTGCGAAACTTCGAAAAGGGGAAGAAGAAGATCTGTTGAGCGAACGGAATCGGTTGGCGAACTTCGAGAAGCTGCATGCGTCCTTGAGTGCTGCCTATGACGCGTTGCATGACGAACGGCGGGGGATTGACTCAGTCGGGGATGCAATGCGTGAGCTCCAGCAAGCATCAAGCATCGATGAAGAGTTCTCGGGACAAAGTGATACGCTGGCCAATGCCTTTTACGCGTTGGAGGAAGTCGGCTATGCGATTCGTGACCAACTCGAGACACTGGAGTTCGATTCGAACCGGCTGGACGAGATTGAACTGCGGTTATCCGTTTTCCAGCAGTTGAAACGAAAATACGGGGCGACGATTGAAGAAGTCATCGCCTATGGCAAAAAAATCAGTGTCGAATTGGACACGATGACGAACCGGGACGAACGGATTGAGAAACTGAAGACGGAAGTCGAACAATTGGAGTCTGAGCTGTTTGAGATCGGCGGCGAACTGTCGCAAGCCCGTCGCCAGGCAGCGCTCCTTTTGGGAGAGGCGATCCATCTCGAATTACGTCAATTGTACATGGAGAAGGCACGATTTGAGATTCGATTCCTGCAAGACGGAAAAACACCGGTCTTACGGAGAAACGGAATTGATTTCGTTGAGTTCTATATCATGACCAATGCGGGAGAGCCGTTCAAGTCACTTGGGAAAGTTGCATCCGGCGGAGAATTATCACGGATCATGCTTGGTTTGAAATCAATTTTCTCGCGTTCGGTCGGTGTGGCGTCCATCATCTTTGATGAAGTCGACACAGGGGTATCCGGACGGGTCGCCCAAGCGATGGCAGAAAAAATCTATCGTCTGTCGATCGACAGTCAGGTACTGTGTATCACGCATTTGCCACAAGTGGCTTCGATTGCGGACCAACATCTGTATATCCGTAAAATCGAAGAGACAGACCGGACGACGACGCAAGTGAACGTCCTGACAGATTCGGAACGCGGCAATGAGCTTGGACGCATGATTTCCGGGACACATATGACGGATTTGACGTTGCGGCATGCCGAGGAATTGATGGAACAGGCAATGAACATGAAGGAATCGCTTAAAAATGGGGTGTAACGATTGATTAGAGTCGGCATAGCGGACGACAACCGAGAAATGGTCGAATTGATTCGCCAACATCTCTCTGCGCAAGAAGACATGGAAGTTGTATGCGTCGCATATAACGGCGAAAGCTGCCTTGAAAAATTAGAACAGGTGGAAACCGATGTGCTGTTACTAGACATCATCATGCCGCATCTGGACGGGCTCGGAGTTCTCGAAGCCTTGATGAAGCATAAAAGCAGTCCTGCTGTCATCATGTTGAGTGCATTTGGCAAGGACGAAGTGTCGCAACAAGCTGTTTCCCTGGGGGCCGCTTACTTTTTATTGAAGCCGTTCAGTCTGGACCAGTTGGTCAATAAAATCCGTCTGGTCATCAACGGTGTGCAGTCGACGCAGCCGGAACCCGTCGAATCAAAAGTCGGGACGACTTTACGGGAAATCGGGATTGCACCGCACATTAAAGGGTTCACGTACCTGAAGGATGCGGTCTTGATGGTCCTCGAGCGGGAAGACTTACTTGGATTGATCACAAAAGAACTGTATCCGACAATCGCTAAAAAACATCAGACGACATCGTCGCGTGTCGAACGGGCGATGCGCCATGCCATCAAGTCCGCGTGGAAAGAAGGCATGAGTGAAAACAGTTTATTCGCCGGGCGGATCGAACAACAAAAAAGTCCCAAAAACTCAGAGTTCATCTCGTATGTCTCGAACCATATGAATGGATCGTGAACACGATGAAGGACGTATTTAAATAAGCGGTTGCTTCGGACAAAACAGGTTCGAGGCAACCGCTTGTTTTTCATTTGTAAAAAAAGACTGAATATTCATTAAATATATGTTGCATAAACTAAAATGTTTGTTATAATAAAGGTACCAAATGATTTGGAAAGACGTCAGATGAACGTCGAGTCGAACTGGTTCCCGGAAAACCGTTCAACACTTATCATCTCAGGACGCCACCTGTAAACGGCTCAAGAATGAAGGACGACATTCTCTTGGTAGTACGTCATACCAAGGCACTTCATGTCTTTTCCAGATGAGACATCTCGAATCGATGTGAGACTCCACGATTTCGAAGCAAGGGAAAAGTGGAAGGTAACGTAAATTAAACGTCCACAGCAATACGAACACCAAGCACGACCAGCAACAAGTACAGTTCGTGAAAAGGAGTGTTGTCTAGCAGTGAATGTTAGCAACCGAATGATCGACTGCGTTAAGCGGATGACATTATGCTTCACCTAGGTCCAAGTAAAGTCAGATGATGGAGTAGCTTCATCTTTCTATCGATCGCTCGATAGCCAGATCTGATTTCTTTCAACCTCTTCATTAAGAGGACCACCTATGGTTTTGAAGTACACGAATAGTTCTACTATGAGAGGAGTTCATCCGTAAGTGAAACCAACTTTATATGAATAAAAGGTCCCGCGCTTGAAATGAGTTCAAGAGATGGGGACCTTTTTGTGTGCTTATTTTTTAGGATTTTGATAACGCTCCGATACTTTTCCTCGCTTACGGTCGCGATAAAAAACGTAACCGGCCACAAAACCAATCCCGCCAATGGCCAAGACTAATCCGGTGAAACCTTGTAACACATATACATAGGCAGAATCCCCGAGATACCGGAAGGGGAACTGAGCTTTTAAGAATACACTGTCCCGCATCAGCTTGATGCCGATTGCACCGATGATGCCCGGAATGAATAAAGATAATAAACCGATGATTCGCATGATTGTGACCCCTTTCCAAGCGTATTGTATCAGAAAATCAACAGGACTGCGAATTGGATTTGCCCTCCTGTTTTAATACAGGTAGGATAAAGATGTAAGCAGTTTCAAAGGGGGAATCAAAATGCATCATCTATTGATTGTTGGTGCGGGGCAGGGAGGAACCGAAGTGCTTCATGCATTTCAGCGTTCCCCTTTGTTGACGGTCATCGGGGTCGTCGACTCGAATGAACAAGCCGCAGGAATAAAACTTGCGAAACGAGGACAGATTCGTGTCGAAACGACATGGACTGCTTTTCAAGGAACGGATATTGACTTTATTATTGATGCGACAGGAGAACAAGGTGTCCTGGAGCAATTGATCCAGTTTTTCCCGCAGGCTGCTGTATTGCCGGGAGAATTCGTTCGTGTCCTGCTCGAGCGTCTTGCAGAAAAAGAGCGGATGTTAGAAGCGATCATTTATTGTACAAGTGAGGCGATCTCAGTTGCCGACCAAGCCGGTGAAACGATGTTGATCAATCCGGCCTATACCCGCATGACAGGCTACACGGAGCAGGATGTCATCGGAAAACCCGCCAGTGCCGATATCGGGATGCAAGAATCAGTCCATTTGCGTGTACTCGAAACGGGGGAGAACGTCCGCGATGCACGGATGAAGATTGGCCAGGACCGGCGCGACATCATCGTCAATGCGGCGCCGGTCGTCGTCGACGGACAGGTCAGGGGATCAGTCGGCGTCATCCGGGATATATCCGAGATGAAAGCATTGGCAAAAGAACTGAAAGCTGCTCGTCAAAAAATCCGGACACTCGAAGCGAAATATACGTTTGACGACATCATCGCTGAAAGCGAACCGATGCGTTTTGTCGTGGATCAAGCCAAATTAGCAGCGACGATGCCGGTCAATGTCTTGATTCGTGGTGAATCCGGAACGGGCAAAGAATTGTTTGCCCATGCGATTCATGCGGCCAGTGACCGGAAGTATGAACAGTTTGTCCGGGTCAATTGTGCAGCGATTGCGCCGAGTCTGCTTGAAAGCGAATTGTTTGGTTATGAAGAGGGAGCTTTTTCCGGTGCACGCCGCGGAGGGAAACGCGGATACTTTGAAGAAGCCCACGGCGGGTCTTTGTTCTTAGACGAGATTGGAGAATTGCCGCTCGATGTCCAGGCCAAATTGTTGCGTGTCCTGCAAGAAAATGAGGTCGTCCGGGTCGGAGGAACAAAAGCGATTCCGGTCGACGTCCGCATCATTGCTGCCACCAATGCCAATTTAGAACAAAAAATCATCACCGGTGAATTTCGGGAAGATTTGTATTACCGGATCAACCGCTTGCCGATTCACATACCGGCTTTACGGGAACGTCCAGATGATTTATCTCCACTGTCGACGCATTTACTGCGAAAACTCAATCAAAGTTATGGTCGGACGGTCGAGCGGATTTCAGAAGATGCGTTTGAAGCGATTCGAAAACAGACGTGGAAAGGCAACGTGCGCGAATTGGAAAACGTCATTGGGCGCGCCTTGATCTTTACGGATAAAGCAGAACGGGTCTTGCGCAAAGGACATTTACAACTTGTTGTTCCGACGACACCGAAACGGTCGGAACGTCCAAAAAAAGAAATCAAACACTTGTCTGACGAGATGTCTTATGTAGAGGAACAGTTGATCCGGGAGGCGCTCGAAGCCGTCAACGGAAATAAAACCGAAGCCGCCAAACAACTTGGCATCTCCTTGCGGGCATTGTATTACAAAGTCGAACGGTTTAACATTCAATGCTGAATTGCATATTTTTGCGTGCAAGATATTGCAAAAAGTGCAAAACCATGCAAAATTAAAGAAGAAGAAGACAGACACGACAAGGATTATGGTTTGGCACGAAAATTGCTATTAAATAAAAGAACGACAGGTGAGGGGGGAATAAGTTGAGATTTGATGTAATGGTCCAGCAAGCAGCACGTCTGCAGGATTCCGTTGTAGCCATCGCCTCAGCGGACGATGAGGAAGTCATGGATGCAGTGTCGCTTGCAATCGAAAATGAGTTGGCTCGTTTTCATTTGTTCGGGGATGCGACACGGATTCAAAAGATGATTCACGACCGGCGATTGGATGAATCCCAGTTCGTCATCACACATACAGCAACAGCACAAGAAGCCGCAGAACGGGCAGCTTATGCTGTGCGTAAAGGGGATGCGGATGTCTTGATGAAAGGGCTTGTTCCGACGGCAACGTTCATGAAAGCCGTTCTGAACAAAGAAACCGGTTTACGGTCAGGCAACGTTTTGTCCCATGTCGCCTTGTTTGAAGTACCAGGGCGTGAAACAGCAATTGGGCTGACGGATGCAGCCATTCACATTGCTCCGACACTGGAAGATAAAGTCCATATCATCGAAAACGGTGTAACAGCACTGCGGGCGATTGGGTATACATTACCGAAAGTGGCGGTGTTGGCGGCGGTCGAAGTCGTCAATCCGACCATGCAGGCGACCATTGATGCCGCTTTGCTGACGCAGATGAATCGACGCGGACAGATTAAGGATTGCCTTATTGACGGTCCACTTGCATTAGACAATGCCGTCAATTTAGAAGCGGCGAAGCAAAAGGGGCTGACAGGAGACGTTGCGGGGGCAGCGGATCTTCTTGTCGTCCCTCAGATTGAAGTCGGAAACGTGATTTATAAATCATTGATGTATTTTGCACATGCATCGGTCGCTGCCATCTTGGTAGGGGCGAAGGCTCCCGTTGTCTTGACGAGTCGAGCCGATACAGCAGAAGCAAAATTATATTCCTTGGCCTTTGCCTTACTCAATGCGCAACCAACTAAAAAGATCAAGCAGACAATCTAAGGGGGAACTCACAATGGTGGAAACAAATGTAGAAGCACGATTCAGTATCTTTGAAACGATGACGATGGAAGATTATGAACAGGTCGTCTTTTGCCATGATAAAGTCTCAGGTCTGAAAGCGATCATCGCCATTCACGATACGACACTCGGACCGGCTCTCGGCGGACTCCGTATGTGGAACTATGCCTCTGATGAGGAGGCGTTGATTGACGCCCTTCGTTTGGCAAAAGGAATGACGTATAAAAACGCGGCAGCCGGACTCAACCTCGGCGGTGGAAAAGCCGTCATCATCGGTGATGCGAAAACTCAAAAATCAGAAGCGCTATTCCGCGCATTTGGTCGTTACGTCCAATCGTTAAACGGTCGTTACATTACAGCGGAAGACGTCAACACGACGGTTGCTGACATGGATTACATCCATATGGAGACAGATTTCGTAACAGGAGTCAGCCCGGCGTTCGGTTCGAGCGGCAATCCGTCACCGGTCACGGCGTACGGCGTTTACCGCGGGATGAAGGCAGCAGCGAAAGAAGTGTATGGTACAGATTCGTTGGGTGGTAAAACGATTGCGATTCAAGGTGTCGGCAACGTCGCCTTTAACCTATGCCGCCACCTGCATGAAGAAGGGGCGAAACTGATTGTCACGGACATCAACCAAGATGCTCTACGCCGTGCGGAAGAAGCGTTTGGTGCACTCGTCGTCGGACCGGATGAAATCTACAGCGTCGATGCGGATATTTTTGCTCCATGTGCCTTAGGCGCGACACTCAACGATGAGACGATTCCGCAACTGAAAGTTAAAATCATTGCCGGTGCAGCAAACAACCAGCTCAAAGAAGACCGTCACGGTGACATGTTACAAGAACGCGGTATTCTTTACGCACCTGACTTTGTCATCAACGCGGGTGGTGTCATTAACGTCGCCGATGAACTCGACGGGTACAACCGTGAGCGGGCAATGAAAAAAGTGGAACTTGTCTATGATGCCGTCTCCAAAGTCATCGAGATCGCCAAACGTGATCATCTGCCGACATACCGGGCAGCAGAAAAAATGGCGGAAGAACGGATTGCGACGATGGGCAGTGCGCGGAGCCAGTTTTTACGTCGTGATAAAAACATCCTGGGATCACGCGGATAAGAGGAGGAGTTTCATGAGCGAACGTATTTTAACCATCAATCCGGGTTCAACCTCAACGAAAATCGGAATTTTTGATGGAACAGAGCAAGTGTTTACAAAAACGTTGCGCCATTCAGCTGAAGCGGTCGGAGGACCGCTTTCAGATCAGCTGAACATCAGACGCCAAGTCGTCCTCGATGTGTTGGCACAAGAACGGATTGAATTGAAAGCGCTTACGGCAATCGTCGGGCGTGGCGGTCTGCTTCGTCCGCTCGTCAGCGGAACCTATCAAGTCAATCAAGAGATGCGGGACGATCTGTTAAACGGGACGTTTGGCGTCCATGCTTCAAATCTCGGTGGTCTGCTCGCCGATGAGATCGGTCAATCACTCTCGATTCCGGCATTTATCGTCGATCCGGTCGTCGTAGACGAACTGGAACCGATTGCCCGGATTACAGGCTTGCCTGAACTTGAACGGAAAAGTATTTTTCATGCTTTGAACCAAAAGGCTGTCGCGAAACGCTATGCCAAGGATATCGAAACACCGTATGAACAATTGCGGCTGATCGTTGCCCATATGGGTGGTGGAATTACAGTCGGGGCTCACCTCAACGGACGTGTGATTGATGTCAACAATGGACTGGATGGAGAAGGCGCTTTTTCACCGGAACGGAGCGGGTCCTTGCCTGTTGGTCAACTAGTAGAACTATGTTATAGTACCAAGTATAAACTCGAAGAAATGAAGCGTCTGGTCGTTGGGTCAGGCGGACTTGTCGCGCACTTAGGCACTTACGACGCGATTGAAGTCGAACGCCGGATTGACGATGGCGACGAAAAAGCTGCTTTATTATATGACGCGATGGCGTATCGAGTTGCAAAAGAAATCGCAGCCCAAAGTGCTGTTTTATATGGTCAGGTCGATGCAATCCTCTTAACGGGTGGACTTGCCTACAGTGACCGGTTGACCAGTGCGATCGAAGAACGGATTGCGCATCTCGGGTCTGTCGTTCGGATCCCGGGAGAAGATGAATTACGGGCTCTTGCGGAAGGTGTATTACGTGTCCTGCGCAATGAGGAACAAGTTAAGGAATATGGAGGCGAACCAACATGGCTAGAGAATTCGACGTCGTTGTCCTAGGTGGTGGACCCGGTGGATATGTCGCAGCGATTCGAGCTGCCCAAGCCGGGAAGACGGTAGCAATCGTAGAACAAGGGAAACTCGGGGGAACCTGTCTTCATCGTGGATGTATTCCTTCCAAAGCATTTTTGAAGTCGGCAGCGGTTTATCAGACAGTCAAACACGCCGCTACATATGGCGTCGACGTACCGGAATCGTTTTTACGGTTCGAACAGGTCAAACAACGGAAACAAGACATCATCGATGGTCTCGAATCCGGAATACAGCATTTGATGAAAAAAGGAAAAATTGAAGTCTTTCACGGTCGCGGTTCGATTCTTGGACCAAGTATCTTTTCGCCGATGCCGGGAACAATCAGCGTGGAGCCGGAAGAAGGCGACGGCGAGTTGATTTTACCGCGCCAGTTGATTGTTGCGACGGGTTCACGCCCACGTCCGTTGAACGGTCTGGCGTTTGACTCGGAGTACGTCCTCAGTTCAGATGAGGCCCTCGATATGAACGCCTTACCCAAATCAATCGTCATCATCGGCGGCGGTGTCATCGGGATTGAGTGGGCTTCGATGCTGACGGACTTTGACGTCGCTGTCACCGTCGTCGAGTTCAGTGATCGGATTTTACCGACGGAAGATCAAGCCGTCAGCCGGGAAGTTGCCCGTCAGCTCAAAAAGCGCGGCGTCAAGATCATGACGAGCGCAGCTGCACAAAGCGACAGCTTCCAACTGACAGAGTCCGGCGTGACGATTGATGTCGACCGTAACGGCGACAAGACGACGCTTGCGGCAGATAAATTATTGGTCGCAATCGGTCGGATGGCGAATGTCGAAGGGATCGGACTTGAAAATACGAACATTGTCGTTGAGAACGGATTTATTCAAGTTGACGATGAATTCCGGACGAAGGACAATCACATCTTTGCCATCGGCGATGTCATCGGACGCCTGCAACTGGCGCACGTGGCGTCGGCAGAAGGTACAAAAGCGGTCGAGACGATTGTCAACGGTTCGACGACACCGCTCAACTATGCGTTTGTGCCCCGTTGTATCTACAGTGTACCGGAAGCGGCTTCAGTCGGTTTGACAGAAGCGGAAGCACAAGCGGCCGGGCTCGATGTCAAAACGGGGATGTTCTCGTTTAACGGTCTCGGAAAAGCGCGGATTGAAGGCGAAGCAGCAGGATTCATTAAACTCGTCTCCGATGCGAAAACGGATGATTTGGTCGGGGTGCATATCGTAGGACCAAAAGCGACCGAGTTGATCAGTGAAGGAGGACTGGCGCTCGTCCTAAATGCAACAGCCTGGGAGGTCGGTCAGCTTGTTCACCCGCATCCGGCGCTTTCAGAAGCATTTGGTGAAGCAGCGTTAGCAGTCGATGGATTAGCGGTTCATGCCTAAGGAGGAAAAACAGATGGAAAAAATAGAATTCAAAGAACTCGTCGAACTGGGTTTGACGGAGCAAGATGCCATTCAAATGTTTGAGACGATGGTCCGGGCACGGAAGATTGACGAACGGATGTGGAAGTTGAACCGGGCGGGGAAAATTCCATTCCTCGTCTCCTGTCAAGGACAGGAAGCGGCACAAGTCGGTGCGGCGTACGCTCTTGAAAAAGGAACGGACTACATCTTGCCGTATTACCGCGATCTTGGTGTCGTCCTGCACTTCGGTCAGACGTCGCGTGACATCATGTTGTCCGCTTTCGCCAAAGCGGAAGATCCGAACTCCGGCGGACGTCAAATGCCGGGCCATTACGGGTCACGTGCCCTCAACATCGTCACGGGATCTAGCCCGGTGACGACGCAAGTCCCCCATGCCGTTGGGATTGCCCTAGCTGCGAAGATGCGTCAAGAGCCGCTTGTAGCCTATGTCTCATTTGGGGAAGGCTCGTCGAACCAAGGCGACTTCCATGAAGGCGCAAACTTTGCCGGAATCCATAAACTGCCGGTCATCCTGTTCTGTGAAAATAACAAATATGCGATTTCGACGCCGCTCTCGAAACAATTGTCGGCGAAACACGTCGCCGACCGGGCAATCGGTTACGGAATGCCGGGTGTGACGATTGACGGTATTGATCCGCTTGCCGTCTATAAAGCCGTCAAGGAAGCCCGTGAACGTGGTCTTCGCGGTGAAGGTCCGACATTGATTGAGGTTGAAGTCGAACGGCTTGTGCCCCATTCATCGGATGATGATGATAAATCGTACCGTTCAGCGGAAGAACTGGCTGAACTGAAAACACGTGACGGGGTCAAACTGTTCCGTGAAAAATTGATTCAGATGGGTGTCTTGACGGAAGAAACGGCACAAGACATCGAAGCAAAACTTGAACAAGAAGTTGATGAAGCGACGGCTTATGCGGAAGCAGCGGCCTATGATACAGCTGAAAACACACTCCGTTACGTGTACGATGAGGGGGAAACGAAATGACGACGTTAAGTTTAATCGAAGCGATCAACAGTGCAATCAAGGAAGAAATGGAACGCGACGAATCGGTGTTCGTCCTCGGAGAAGACGTCGGAGTCCGCGGCGGCGTTTTCCGGGCGACACAAGGATTACTCGAACAGTTCGGGGAAGCACGTGTCATCGACGCACCGCTTGCTGAAAGCGCAATTGCCGGTGTCGGAATCGGAGCTGCGATGTACGGGATGCGACCAATCGCTGAGATGCAGTTTGCTGATTTCATCATGCCGGCCGTCAACCAAATCGTCAGTGAAGCGGCAAAAATCCGGTACCGTTCAAACAATGACTGGTCGTGTCCAATCGTCATCCGGGCACCATTCGGCGGCGGGATTCACGGAGCACTTTACCACTCACAATCCGTCGAAGCGATGTTCAATTCAACACCGGGCTTAAAAATCGTCATTCCGTCTAATCCGTACGATGCAAAAGGATTGCTGAAGGCAGCCATCCGTTCCAATGATCCGGTCTTGTTCTTTGAACATAAACGCGGATACCGTCTCTTGAAAGGCGAAGTCCCGGAAGAGGATTACATCGTCGAAATCGGCAAAGCCGATGTGAAGCGGGAAGGCGAAGATTTGACGGTCATCACGTATGGACTTTGCGTTCAGTTCGCCCTTGACGCGGCAACACGCCTTGAAAAAGACGGCATTGACGTCCATATTCTGGACTTACGGACGGTTTATCCGATTGACCGGGAAGCGGTCGTCGCAGCAGCCCGAAAAACGGGGAAAGTCTTACTCGTGACAGAGGACAATAAAGAAGGCAGCGTCATGAGTGAAGTGTCGGCGATCATTGCGGAAGAAGCACTGTTTGATCTCGACGCGCCAATCGAGCGTCTGTGTGGTCCGGATGTACCGGCGATGCCATACGCACCGACGATGGAAAAATTCTTCAACGTCTCCAGTGAAAAAATCGAAGACAAAATCCGGACGCTACACGCGTACTAAGGGGGAAACGTCAATGAAAACCGAAACATTAACGATGCCACAACTTGGTGAGAGTGTAACGGAAGGGACGATTTCCCTCTGGCTCGTCAAACCAGGCGATACGGTCAAAAAATATGATCCGATTGCAGAAGTCATCACTGATAAAGTCACGGCAGAAGTTCCGTCGTCGTTTGATGGTGTCATCGATCAACTTCTCGCGGAAGAAGGTGAGACACTGCAAGTCGGGGAAGCGATCGTGACCTTGCAGGTCAGCGGCGGTTCAACGGAAGTCGCGGCGACGGAAGAAGCCGTTCCAGCTGTCGAAGACACACCCGTTTCCAGTGACCAGTCGATGAAAAAACGCTATTCACCCGCTGTTCTGAAGTTATCGTCGGAGCATGCGATTGATCTTGAACGAGTGACGGGGACGGGAGCCGGTGGACGGATTACCCGAAAAGATATCTTAAAAGTGATTGAGACGGGACAAACGCGTCAGCCGGATACCGTCGAAGCGCCGACGATTCAATCAGTCCCGGCAGCAAAACCAACAACACAACCGGAACGACAAAAACAGCCGCAAATCGCGCGG
Organism: Exiguobacterium sp. s192; assembly: GCF_018618795.1. Lineage (NCBI taxonomy): Bacteria > Bacillati > Bacillota > Bacilli > Caryophanales > Exiguobacterium > Exiguobacterium sp. s192. The sequence continues at coordinate 262,783 of NZ_JACSMS010000002.1, forward strand.
CCTCAAGCAGCTAAACCGGTGACGAGCACGACAGAAGCCGGAGACATTGAAATTCCGACGGCAGGTGTCCGTCAGGCCATCGCAACGAACATGGTTCGTTCGAAGCAGGAAGCACCGCATGCCTGGTTGATGATTGAAGTCGACGTGACAAATCTGGTCGAAGCCCGGAACCGCCATAAAGATGCCTTCTTCAAACAAGAAGGCGTGAAATTGACGTTCCTGCCGTTCTTCATGAAAGCAACGGTTGAAGGTCTAAAAAAACATCCAATCATGAATTCAACTTGGGCAGGCGACAAGATCATCCAGAAAAAAGCGATCAACTTGTCACTGGCTGTCGCAACGCAAGAAGCCTTGTTTGTACCGGTCGTCAAGAATGCCGATGATCTCAGCATTAAAGGACTGGCCCGGGCAATCGATGATTTCGGCAAACGGGCGCAAGCCGGCCAGTTGTCTTCAAGCGAGATGCAGGGCGGAACATTTACGGTCAACAATACCGGATCATTCGGTTCGATTCAGTCGGCACCGATTCTGAATTTCCCGCAAGCGGCGATTTTATCCGTTGAATCGATCGTTAAACGTCCGGTCTGGGTCAATGGGATGTTTGCAGCGCGCGACATGGTCAACCTGTGTATGTCGATCGACCACCGGGTGCTCGACGGACTCGTAGCCGGTCAGTTCCTCCAGACGGTCAAGCAAGCACTCGAGTCAATCGATCCGGATCAATTGTCTTTATATTGATTCAGACAAATCTATTGACAGAAAACGGTTTCCGACGTAACATAAAAAACAATTAGACAACAACAGACGCAATGACGAAGAGAAGTAGCCTATGAAACGATTCAAGAGAGCTGATGGGTGGTGCGAATCAGTATCGGGAAACAGGTGAATGGACTTCTGAGCATCAGACCGAACTTACAGTAGGCTCTGACGGCTACCTCCCGTTATCGAGGACGACGAATCAAGGCAACCGGTTCGTTCGAGGGGACTAGTAATAGTCAACGAAGGTGGTACCGCGGGTCTTCCCGTCCTTCATGTTTATCATGAATGGGCGAGAAGACCCTTTTCGTATTCAACTGCATAAAAAAATCGATGAATGAGTTAAGTAGTCAAACAAATCGTTGTTCCAGAGAGCGGAAGAGAGGTGGAACTTCCGTACAGCGATGTCTGATGAATGGTCTCATGAGAGCATGGCTGAACGGTAAGTAGGCCATGACGGAAGCCCCCGTTATCTTAGGCTACGATGTCTCGTCAAGACGCATCGGAAGTGAGAGGGAACATTTGTTGTTCCAATTGTGAGGTGGCACCGCGAGTCTATCGTCCTCCATACGGCATATTTGCTGTATGGAGGACTTTTTTTATATCAGGAGGCGAAACAGGATGATCGAGACAGAACAATTGATAATGGAACAACTGGAGATGAACGGAGATGAACTGACACCGATTTCGATTTTTTTACATCTCGAAGGGGACCGGAAATGTCTGCTTGAAAGCTCGGCAAGCGCGGGTAACGGCCGTTACTCGATCATCGGGGTCAACCCGGTCGAATTGCTTCGGGCGGAAGGAAATCAGGTGACACGGCAAAATCTTCACACACGAGAGACGCATGCGATGACGGGGAACCCCGTTCAACTCTTGCAACAAGCAGTCACCCGTCCGGCTACCGAAACGGATTTCCCGTTCCTGAGTGGCGCCATCGGCTATGTCGGGTATGATGCGATTCGTGCCTATGAAAACATCGGTGCCGTGCCGGACAGCGACCGGAATTTACCGGATGCCCTGCTTGCCGTGTATGACGAAATCATCTTGTATGATCATTTGGAACACCGGGTCCACTTGATCCAGACGTCACTCGGAGGACTGACTGACCGGGAAGAGATGTCCCGGCGACTCCATGAACGTAAAGCACAGCTGGAACAGACCGGGGAACGGACACGGATGGAGCGACCGCTTGAAAATATCGTCTACCAACCGCAAATCGAAAAAGAGGCGTTTCTTTCGTTGGTTGAACAGGCGAAACAACATATACGGCAAGGGGATGTGTTCCAACTCGTGTTATCGCAACGACTCGATGCGACTTTCGCCGGCGATCCGTTCCACTTTTACCGGAAACTCCGGCAGGACAACCCGAGTCCGTACCTCTTTTACATCGATTTAGGAGAAGTGATCGTGCTGGGTGCGTCACCGGAAAGTTTGATTCAAGTCAAAGGGCGGCACGTGACGACAAATCCGATTGCCGGAACACGACCGCGTGGGAAAACGAAACAGGCGGATCAAGCACTCGCCGACGAATTGCTACACGATGAAAAAGAACAAGCCGAGCACCGGATGCTCGTCGACTTAGGACGAAATGATCTAGGTCAAGTGTGTCAGGTCGGAAGCATTCATGTGTCACGGGAAATGGAGATTGAACGCTTCAAAAATGTCATGCATCTCGTTTCTGTCGTCGAAGGGACACTCGCCGAAGGAAAAACGGGAGCCGATGCGCTCGTCGCCTGCTTACCGGCCGGGACGGTCTCGGGTGCTCCGAAGATTCGTGCGATGCAGTTGATCAATCAATACGAAACGAAAAAACGGGAAGTGTATGCCGGAGCGGTTGGCTATTTTGATGTCAGCGGGAATTTAGACTTTGCTCTGGCGATCCGGACGATGGTCATCCAAGACGGAAAAGCGTACGTTCAGGCTGGAGCGGGTATAGTCTATGATTCCGATCCGATCCTTGAATTCGAGGAGACCTTGCATAAAGCGAAATCCTTACTGGAGGTTTGGAAATGATTGTACTGATCGATAATTATGATTCTTTTACCTATAACCTGTATCAATACGCTGCGGCGTATGATGAAATACAAGTCATCCGCAATGATGCGATTGAAGTGAGTGCAATTGCCGCATTACATCCGGCAGGCATCATCTTATCACCGGGACCGGGAAACCCGAACGACGCCGGGATATGTCTTGACGTCATCCGGACGTATTCCGGGAAAATTCCGATTCTCGGTGTCTGTCTCGGGCATCAAGCCATCGGGCAAGCATTTGGTGGAAACGTCGTTGAAGCAGCAGAAATCCGCCATGGTAAAACATCGAACATCCGACAGACCGGACGGTTGTTTGAAGGGTTGCCGGAACAACTGGACGTGATGCGGTATCATTCCTTGATCGTCGAGCGGACCACCTTACCGGACGTCTTGGAGATCACCGCTACGACAGAAGACGGAACGATCATGGCGCTGGAACACCGCGACCATCCGACTTACGGGATTCAATTTCACCCGGAATCGATCGGCACACCACTCGGGCAACAGATGATTCAACGATTTATCGAACTGACGAAGGAGTGACAGGAATGAAGGATGTATTGACGAAATTAACGAATGCCAACCATCTCCGTTATGAAGAAATGCAACAGGCTGCGCGCCAATTGTTTGCGACGGATGTCACGGACAGCGAAATCGCCGCCTTTCTCGTCGCCTTAAAAGCGAAAGGGGAAACCGCAGAAGAATTAGCAGGTCTGGCCTCGATCATGCGTGAAGTCGCACTCGACATTCCGGTGACGGGAACGGATTTCATCGACAACTGCGGTACGGGGGGCGACGGCTCCCAGTCGTTTAACATCAGCACGACGGCTGCATTTGTACTGGCCGGCGCCGGAGCGAAGGTTGCGAAACACGGCAACCGGAGTGTTTCCAGTAAAACCGGCAGTGCCGATGTGCTCGAAGCGCTCGGTGTGAAGTTAGATGAGACACCGGAAGACCTGGCGGCATTGCTTGAGACAAACGGGATCGCTTTCTTATTCGCCCAACGGATGCATCCCCGTGTCAAACAAATCATGAAAGTACGCCGCGACTTACGGATTCCAACGATTTTTAATCTGATTGGACCACTGACGAATCCAGTGCCGCTAAAAACACAGTTACTCGGCATTTATCGCGAAGATTTACTTGAAACGATGGCCTTGACGCTACATCGGCTCGGACGAAAACGTGCGATCGTGCTTCACGGAGCCTGTGGAATGGATGAAGCGTCACTAGCCGGGACGAACCAACTGGTCCTGCTCGACCAAGGCGAATTGATCCGCTTCAGTCTCCATCCGGAGGAAGTGGGTTTATCGGTCGCACCAATCGAAGCCATCCGCGGCGGAACAGCAGCGGAAAACGCGGACATTCTCTTACGGGTCTTGCAGGGAGAAGCCGGTCCATACCGCGATACGGTGTTACTCAATGCCGGAATCGCCTTGTTCGCTGAAGGACGCGTTCAAACGATTCGTGAAGGAATCGAACGGTCGGCAGAGAGCATCGACTCCGGTCGGGCACTTGAAAAATTACAATACTTGCAACGGATGAAACAAGAGGAGGCAATCGGATGAATATCTTAGACCGTATCATCGATACGAAACGACTGGAAGTCGCACAATTGAAAATGACCGGGGTTCCTTCGGCGGAGCATCGCCCGTTAAATCCATCGATTCATCAATCACTTGGCGGGACCGATTTATCCGTCATCGCGGAAATCAAACGGGCCTCACCATCAAAAGGCGACATCTCATTAAACGTCGATCCGGTGGAGCAGGCGAAACGGTATGCCGCCAGCGGCGCGACCGTCATCTCGGTCTTGACGGACCGGACGTATTTTAAAGGGAGTATGGAAGATCTGGCAGCCGTCACCGCAGCCGTCGATGTGCCTGTCCTCTGCAAAGATTTTATGGTTGACCGAATTCAAATTGATCTGGCGAAAGCACACGGGGCAAGTTTGATTCTGTTGATTGTCGCGGCACTCGATGATGACACACTACACGATCTGTATGACTATGCTTATGCAAGCGGGCTTGAAGTCCTGGTCGAAGTGCATGATGCGACGGAGCTCGAGCGAGCAGAACGGTTACAGGCAAAAATCATCGGCATCAACAACCGGAACTTGAAGAAATTCGAAGTGAGTCTCGACACGTCGCTTGCGTTGCTGAAGACGAAGTCGCCGGATGTCCGGTATATCAGCGAAAGCGGGATCAAGACGGTCGAGGAAGCGAAAATGTTGCACGCAGCGGGAGCGGATGGGATTTTAATCGGCGAAACCTTGATGCGGGCGGAAGATCCGGCTGATTTCATTCAAGCTGTCAGTGGAGCCAAACATGACACGCATTAAATTTTGTGGGCTGAAACGGATGCAGGACGTGCACTACGCGGTTGACCGGGCCGACTATATCGGGTTTGTCTTTGCCCCAAGCAAACGTCAAGTGACGCTGGCGGAAGCAGCGATGCTCCGGTCAGAGATTCCCGAAACGGTCCAAGTCGTAGGTGTGTTCGTCTCACCGACGCACCAAGAGGTTGAGGAAGCGATTGAGCAGGTCGGGCTTGACATGATCCAGCTCCATGGACCGGTCGCGGACGAGCTGTACCGCAAGAAACGGGTGCCGATCATTCAGGCGCTCCCGGCGGATGCACTTGATGCGATTCACCCGAAAGCGGATTTTGTTTTGTTTGATGCACCGGAAGCAGGCAGCGGGCAACCGTTTGATTGGACGACGGACTTACAAGCGGATCAACCGATATTCGTCGCAGGTGGTCTGCAGGCAGCTAACGTCGGACAAGTGATTGAACGGTATGAACCGTTTGCCGTCGATGTCTCAAGTGGTATTGAAACGAATGGTCAAAAAGATACGGAAAAAATGCAGGCATTTCATGATGCCGTAAAGGAGACTTTTAAATGACACGTTATTCACAACCGGATGCACTGGGACAATACGGGATCTACGGAGGCCGTTATATCCCGGAAACGTTGATGCAAGCCGTCCTTGAGCTGGAACAAGCCTATGCCGAGGTGAAAGAAGATCCGGCGTTTCACGAACGGATGAATGATTTACTCGAAAACTATGTCGGTCGCAAAACACCTCTCTATTATGCCGAACATTTGACGCGGGCGATCGGCGGTGCCAAAATCTACTTGAAACGTGAAGATTTGAACCATACCGGTGCCCATAAAATCAACAATACGATCGGTCAAGCCTTGCTCGCTGAACGGATGGGAAAACGAAAAATCGTCGCGGAGACCGGTGCCGGACAACACGGTGTGGCGACAGCGACCGTCTGTGCCTTGCTTGATCTCGAATGTGTCATCTTCATGGGTGAAGAAGACATCCGCCGGCAAGAGCTCAACGTCTTCCGGATGGAGTTACTTGGTGCCAAAGTCATTTCTGTAACCCAAGGGAGCCGGACGTTAAAAGACGCTGTCAACGAAGCGTTGCGTTACTGGGTCAAACATGTCGACGATACACATTACTTGATGGGATCGGTCCTCGGACCACACCCGTTCCCGGAAATCGTCCGTGATTTCCAAGCCATCATCGGTCAAGAGACACGGGCGCAAATCCTTGAAAAAGAGGGCAAGTTACCGGAAGCCATCGTCGCCTGTGTCGGAGGCGGCAGTAACGCAATCGGCATGTTCCATCCGTTCATCGATGATGAGGAAGTGGCATTGTACGGCATCGAAGCAGCCGGAAGCGGACTCGACACGGAAAAACACGCCGCCACGATGTCAAAAGGTGAAGTGGGTGTCCTGCACGGATCGATGATGTATCTGTTGCAAGATGATCATGGTCAAGTCACGGAAGCCCATTCGATTTCGGCCGGATTGGATTACCCGGGAGTCGGACCGGAACACAGTCTGTTAAAAGATATCGGTCGTGTTCAGTATGAGGCCGTGACGGACCAACAGGCACTTGATGCCCTGCAACTGCTCTGTCAAAAAGAAGGCATCATTCCGGCACTGGAGTCGGCCCATGCGGTCGCGCAGGCAACGGAACTTGCAAGAGGGATGCAACCGGAAGAAGTCGTCGTCATCTGTCTCTCCGGACGTGGCGATAAAGATGTCATGACCGTCAGAAACGCCTTAAAGGGGGAAGCATGATGCGATTAGAACAAGCGATCCGCACAGTCAACGAACGTGGTGAAAAAGCCTTTATCCCGTATGTCATGGGAGGCGACGGAGGTATCGACCGTTTACCGGACATCTTAGCGTTCCTCGAACGCTCCGGCGCGACCGCAATCGAAGTTGGTGTACCGTTTTCTGATCCGGTCGCCGATGGTCCGGTCATTCAAGAAGCGGGACTCCGGGCGTTGGCGGAACAGATCAGTTTGAAGGATGTGCTGGAAGCGATCCGGATTGCGCGTCAGTCGACAAGCGTTCCAATCGTCGTCATGACGTACTTGAACCCGATTTTCCGGTTCGGTATTGATTCGTTTCTCGCAACCTGCCGCGAAGTGGGTGTCGACGGGTTGATCATTCCGGACTTACCGCTCGAACAAAGCGATCAATTTTTTGCCGGACGCAACAAACAGGACATCGCGCTGGTTCAACTCGTGTCGCTGACGAGCCCGATGGAACGGATTGAAAAAATCGCGACGCACAGTGAAGGATTCCTCTACGCCGTGACGGTCAACGGAACGACAGGGGGACAGACCAACTTCGATGATGCACTCGAGCAACACTTGGCGAACGTGGCACAACTCAGTCCGGTTCCGGTTTTGGCCGGTTTCGGAATCAGTACACCAGCGCACGTCCGACAATTAAGCGCAAGCGTCGCCGGTGTCATCGTCGGCAGTAAAATCGTCGAGTTGCTGCAACAGGGGGATGAAGCGGCAATCGAACAGTTGATGGCCGCCCGGTTACCGGATGTGACAGTGTAAGCGGATTTGAAAAATGACGGACTTTCAGCCGTCGGAACATAAAAAGGGATGCCTGGATTATATATCCCGGCATCCCTTTTTTGTAGTCAGTCTTATTTTTTGGCGTGACTTTTCAAGACGTCGGCGACGAGACCCGATACATACGGGCTGCCCCGGTCTTCTTGCTCAACCGATTCGATCATGATGGCGACGAGCAAATCTTTTTTGTCATCATCGTAGCCGACGAAAAAGCCGTTTTCTTGTCCGTTTTCTTCGCCTGCTTTTTTCAGTTCTGCCGTTCCGGTCTTACCGGCGACCTTCACTTCTGGAATGTCCGCCGGGAGCGGGAAACCGGCATGGACGACGTCATAGAGGTCGTCCCGGATCATGGCGGCGTCTTTTGCATCGAGCAGGTCTTGTTTCCAGACCTGCTTGGTTTTTTCGTCTGTCAATAATGTCGGTCGGTAGATCGTCCCGTCTGTCAGGAAGATTTCGTACATCGAAGCGAGATGCAGAATGTTCGTCAACATCTGCCCCTGTCCGTAAGACGTATCCATCAGCTGACCGTCAGAAGCAATGGAACCGTCGTTTGAAATTTGCGATGCCCGCATCGGATAGGTGAAGGGAATCTTTTCTCCATAGCCCAAAGCCTGAAGACCTGACGTAAACGTTTCTGTTCCAAGCTGCTCGAGCGTCGACTTCGCAAAATAGACATTATCCGAGTAAACAAGCGCATTGTGGAGATTAACCGGATCGGGTGTCTCGTGGATTCGGGTGACATTAAAACCGTCGACCTTGGTTTTTAACCCGTCAATCGTATACGCTTGTTCCGGATCAAGCGTTCCGCTCTTTAAGCCGACTGCTGCCGTCAACGGCTTTTGGGTCGAGCCGGGGGCGAAGGCACTCGTGAAGCGGTTCAAGAGTGGTTGATCAGGATTATTTGTCAGCGCATCGAGTCGCGCCTGTGAAATTCCGGTCGTAAACTCGGACGGGTCGAAGCCGGGCGAACTGAGAAGAACCCGGGTCTCGCCTGTCCGTGGATCGATTGCAGCAGCAGTCCCCGGATCTTCTTTCATCGCGTTATATGTCTGCTGTTGCAACGTTCCGTCAATCGTCAGTTGGATGTCCTGTCCATCCTTTGCTTCGGTTTCTGCTACGGCAACGGTCGAATCATCCGGTTTGATGATTTCGATTCGGGCACCGGACTTGCCGCGCAACGTCTCATCGAGCACTTGCTCGAGTCCACGCTTTCCGACTTGTTCTCCGGGTTGAATCGTTTCCTTGGATTGTTTGATGTCATCAGCAGTCGCTGAACCGATGTAGCCGATCAGGTGTGAAGTCGCTTTACCGAACGGATACGTGCGGACTTCCGTTTCTTTGACAGTGACACCATCCACTTGTTTGAGTCGCGTCAGTTGTGATCTGTCATCCGCCGCAAGCGTCTTCAAGGGAACAAATTGTCCGTCCTTGACCCAACTGGCGCCGAGTGCATCTTCGATGGCAGAGACGGGACGGTCAAGCAGTGTGGCAAGTGTCGAGAGATCGTTTACTTGTCCTGCCGTGGCACCGACTTGATAACCGGTACCCGTTGTTGCCAAGGGGCGGTCGTTTGAGTCGAGCAGGTCACCGCGTTTTGCTTCGATCGTCGTTAACTGGACCTTGTCCTCTTTCTTGAAATCCTTCAAGACAAACGACGAATCCCAGTTGATGTACCAGTTTTCCGTGTCTCCTTGTTTCTCAAACGTCAACGGAACTTGTTTTTCATAAGAAACCGGTCCTGCCGTCGTCTCGAAGGAAATTTCGACAGGGAGAGCGGCTTTGTCTTGATCATCGCTTTCCGGTGACTTCAGGCGTTTGACGGACAGTTCTTTGATGTCCAACGAGTCGGTTAATTTTTTTGTTCGTTCAATGAACTCTTTTTTACCGTATGTTTGTTTGGTTTGTTCACTGGCGTAATCGGCATACATCTTGTCATAATCTTGTTTCTCCCATAATTTAATATAGGCATCTAACCGTTCTTCAGGGGTCGGTTGATCCTGGCAACCAGCAAGGATCGTCAGCGCGAAGCTGGTCGACAGGATAAGCGGGAGCGTCTTCTTCAAGGGAAATCCTCCTTTTACGATAAGTATGTCTTACCACCGTATCATGCTTTACGAAGGATTTCATCTCGAACGAACGACAAAAAATCACGCGAAGACAAAGCTTCGCGTGAGGAAAGTTCCGTTCTTAATTAAAGTAGTTCAGCGGGTTGACGCTGTTCGCAGCAGATGAAGCACTGTAAACGTAGTTTCCGCGGTGCATTTCGAAATGCAGGTGTGACCCGAATGAGTTACCGGTGTTGCCGATGTTACCGATGCGTGAACCTTTGGCGATTGTTTGACCGACAGACACCGCACGGCTGCTCAAGTGAGCGTAAACTGTCGTATACGAAAGACCGTTTACTGTGTGTTTCATCATGATGTGGTTGCCGTACGCGCCGTAATAGCGTGATGTGATGACCGTTCCGGAAGCCGATGCGTAAACCGGTGTTCCCGTTGGAGCGGCGATATCGATTCCGTTATGGAACGTATAGCCATAAACACCGCTGGCTGCACCATACCCTTGAGCAATCCGACCGCTGGCTGGACGTGAAAACCCGCTTGTCGCTTTTGAAGATGTCGTCACGCTGTATTTTTTTGCATATGTAGAAGAGATGTAACGTGCCGTACCACCATACGAAATTTTTGTCCATGATCCGGAAACACCAAGATAGTTGAATGTCTGACCGCTGTTGACGCTGCCGACAACTTTATAGGCAGTCGAAGGACCTGTCCGAACCCGTAAACCATCAGCTGTTACTTTTACTTTGTACGTTGTTGCCGCTTCAACTTTTTCAGTGCCTGTTGTAGCGAAACCAGAAACCACCAGTGCTGTCATTGTCATAGTTGTAATCATGCGTTTCATGTAGAAGTTCCTCCTAAAATGTGAAAGGCGACGGACGATTATGTAAGGGAACAAGACCCTTTCAAAGTTGTAAGATGTAAGGCGTATGTAAGTAATATGTATAAATATTTTCTTGATAGAATGATTATAGCATCGCGAATAACACAAAAATATTTCAGTTTCATTGCAAGGTTATAGTTGTATAACATATATTGTAATGGGTAATTTTTCAATCTGAATTCAGGATTAATCCTTTTAAAATAAATTGAAAAGCACTATTTTTTAAAAACAGAACATAAAAAAAGCCGTTGATTCATCTCAACGGCATGTTTGATGCAAAGGTTTATTCCGTGATGGGTGAAAAAACAGTCAAATGTTGCGGTAACACTTGGACCGTTACCGGAAGATGGCCGGCTGTATCTCCATCCGCGTTGATCGGAAGTCGTTCTTTCGAATCGACGTGAACTTGAGATGTCGTAAAGTAGTCGACTTGATCGGCATCTGAGATGTTTCCAGTCAAGAGTTTTGGCAAGGCTTGTAACGCATCAAAGAAACCAAGCTGTTTGACGATGAACACATGTAACAATCCGTCATCAACGCGGGCGTCCTTGGCGAACGATTCGAAACCGCCAACCGAATTGGTCAAGGAGATAATCAGAAGCGGCGTTTCACCATCAAACGATTTTTCTTCGGCTGTTAATTGGATCGGGTAGGGGCTGTGGTCTTTAAACGCTTTTAATCCTTCAATGAAGTAAGCGACAGAACCGAGGGACGTTTTTTGCTCGACACTCACTTCCTCGACTGCTTCGGCGATTAAGCCGACAGCAATGACATTCATGAAGTAGTGATCGTCATACTTGCCGATGTCGAGTGGACGGGAAGGAGCGTCTTCCAAAACGCGGATCGCCTCTTCTGCATCTGTCGGAATATTTAAAGCACGGGCCAAATCGTTTACCGTGCCGAGTGGAACGATTCCGAGCGTCGGCCGATGATCTTGTTCGGCAATTCCGGTGATGACTTCATTGACCGTCCCGTCTCCTCCCATGGCGACGACGGCATCGTATTGTCCGAGTGCGGCCTCTTTCGCGAATTCTGTTGCGTCGCGTTCTTTTTCTGTAAAGCGAACATCGACTTCCGTAAAACGTTGCGCTAACGTTCCTTCTGCGAGTTCGGCATGTTTTTTGCCAAGTTCTTTACCGGATGACGGATTGATGATGAGCATGACTTTTGACACAAATGATTCCTCCTTTGATTCTACCTGTTCCTATTTTCCCAAGATTGCATAAACGTAATCCTGAACAGAAAAAAACCTTGGACATTACGGAAGGCGTAACATCCAAGGCAAGGCATACAATTAGCGGCGCGCGATCGGAGGCGGTGACGCTTCTCCAGCTGCAGGACGGACGGCTTCTTCTTCATCCCAACACTCTGTGTTTTCAATGCCGAGTGCTTTTGCCGAGAAGACCGGATCAAGTCCTTTTTTCCGTTGTTCCTGGTAATCGTTGATGACTTTGAGGGCGATGCCGCCTAAGAGCGAGATCGCTGTCAAGTTGATTAACGTCATACCGGCCATGAAGAGGTCGGCGAAACTCCAGACCATACCGAGGCTTAAGACAGAACCGATGAAGACGAAAGCCATCGTTGCGATTCGGAATCCGAACACAGCGGCTGGACTCTTTTTGATGAATTCGATGTTCGTTTCACCGTAGTAGTAACTGCCGACGATTGAACTGAAAGCGAATAAGAAGACACAGATTGCGATAAAGGCAGGAGCGACGGCACCCAATTGTTCACCTAATGCGTTCTGTAACATCGCGATTCCTTCGCCGTTACCGGCTGCATAACTGTCGCTGAGAAGAACGATGGCAGCAGTTGCTGTACAGACGATCAACGTATCAAGGAAAACACCGAGTGTCTGTAAGAAACCTTGTTTTGCAGGGTGAGAGACTTCCGCAGCGGCTGCTGCATTTGGTGCAGACCCCATACCGGCTTCGTTTGAGAACAGACCACGTTTTACTCCGAGTGAGATGGCTGCTCCGACGGATCCGCCAAATGCTTGTTCAATTCCGAACGCGCTCTTGAAGATCATCGCGAAGACACCAGGAAGTTCCGTGAGATTCGTGACGACGACGAAGAGAGCAGCGATTAAATAAAGACCTGCCATGACAGGGACGACGATGGCTGAGAATTTTGCGACGCGGTGGACACCACCGAAGATGACGAGTCCTGTCAAGACGACCAAGATACCACCGATGACAGCTTTGTTGATTCCGAATGCATTATCAAAGGCTGCAGCGATCGTGTTCGATTGAACCGAGTTGAAGATCAAACCGAATGTGACGGCGATTAAAATCGCGAAGACGATTCCAAGGGCACGGTTTTTTAGTCCTTTTTCAATGTAGTAGGCTGGACCTCCGCGGTAAGCATTGTTTTTTGTATCGCGGACTTTGTAGACTTGAGCCAGTGTACTTTCGATTAAGGCAGTAGCGCCTCCGAGCAAAGCGACCATCCACATCCAGAAGACGGCACCCGGACCACCAAGCGTGATGGCGATGGTAACACCGGCCAGGTTACCGGTTCCGATTCGTGTAGCGGCACCGATGAAGAACGATTGAAGCGATGTAATGCTTTCTCCTCCGTCATCCGTCGTTTTTTCATTTTTATCGAGCGTCACTCGGAACATTTCTTTTAAGTACCGGAACTGAATGAACTTCGTCCGAATCGTGAAATAGATGCCGACCCCGATCAGTGCTGCGATTAAGATATAAGACCATAAGATGTTGTTCGCAAAATCGACTCCTGATTGTATTGCTTGTTGAAAGGCATCCATTTGAAAAATTCCTCCTAAAGTTTTTTTGTAGAAAAAATAGCTATACGTTGAATTATACGAATTTTCAGATAATATGCAAGAAAAATTTTAAAACTTTTTTTCATAAATTAACACGGTTAACTATTTAGAAAGTAGAGAATTTGAACTGTTTTTAAAAAATAAAAGAGACCTGTCGACTAAATCGACAGGTCTTAAAATCACATAATTTAGGAGGAATGACTCATTCCGAAGCTAAAAATTGTTCGTATTGCGCATCGAGCTGTTGGACAAGTAGTTCACGGACAGAAAAAAGTTTCACCGTCTCTTCATAATCCGTCGTTTCAGCAAGTTGCCGATCAAGCATCGTCAGTTCCTGTTCCAATCGTTCGATCGTCGCTTCTACTTGACGTGTTGTCTGTACTGGAATAGAAGGAGAGGGTCGTTTTTTAGCAGAAACGACGTTCTTCGGTATTTTGGCGACAGGCGGCTGTGTTTGCCTTTTGGTTGACGCATAGGCATACGAACCGGGAAACAGCTCCATCGTCTGATCAAGCCAAAGGGTCTTCGTGAACAGCCGGTTCAAGAAATAGCGGTCGTGCGAAACGGCGATCAACGTTCCGTCAAATGATTCGAGTGCTTCTTCGAGCGCATCACGTGATTCGATGTCGAGATGATTGGTCGGCTCATCCAAAATCAGTACGTTCAAATCGGAGTGGACCAGAATCGCGAGCATCAGCCGCATGCGTTCACCACCACTTAACGCCTCGACCGGTAAGAAGACCCGGGGGCCAAAAAACAAGAACTGGGCGAGACGCTGCCGCGCCGTTCCTTCATCGAGATCAACGGTCGCGCGAAAAACGTCGATTAAACGTTCACCGGGCGGGAAGTCAATGCGTTGCGACAGATAGCCGATTTTCACTGACGGTCCACGCGTAATCAGACCGCTTGTCGGTTCGAGATGGCCTAACAGGAGATGCAATAGTGTGGATTTTCCGCTTCCGTTTGCGCCGACGATGGCGATTCGATCTTTTGCTGAAATCTCAAAGGTTAATGAATGAAGCAACGGTTGCTTAGAGAAGGCAATACTGACATCCTCGACGCGGTAAACCATCCGGCTCGTTTTTCCATGTGCTGCAAACGTAAGATCGGGGGTCTCGGCGTCAAGCTTCGGGCGTTTGATCCGTTCAATCCGTGCAAGTGCCCGTTCCATCGATTTTGCTTTTCGGAACAGTTTTTCGCTTGGTGGTGACGCTTCGTTTGCCCATTGCCGCAGACGGCGGATCGCTTCCTTCATCTGCTTGATCTTCTTCTGTTGTTCCTGGTAAGCATGGAATTGCTCAAGTAGAAGGCGTTCCTTTTCCTTCACGTAAAACGTGTAATTTCCCTGGTACAGCTGAATCTGACCCTCCTCCAGTTCAGCGATGCGCGTCACGACCGCATCAAGAAACACACGATCGTGGGAGACGATCAGGACAGCCCCGGTATAATCGGCTAAAAAGGATTCCAGCCACTCGACGGCGTCTAAATCCAGATGGTTCGTCGGTTCGTCGAGGATCAACAACTCCGGCTCGGTCAACAACATCCGTCCGAGGCAGATTTTTGTCTGTTCGCCGCCGCTGAGCTGCTCAAACGGACGGTCCAAAAGGGCATGTAACTGCAAGCCGTTAATCATCCGGTCGATTTTGGAATCCAGCAAATATCCGCCTTGGCGCTCAAATGCTTCCGTCTCTTGCGTGTAGCGCTCGAGCAACTGATCGATCTGATCGATGTTTGTCGCCATGTCCCGTTCGATTTGTTGCAGGGAGCGTTGTAAATCGACAAGCGTGGCGAAGGCAGTCCACAGGACATCACGCCCCGTCATTACGTTGTCGAACACGGGAAGTTGTGCCAAATAACCAATGGAGAGTCCGCTTTTTTGATAAATCGTTCCGCTGTCTTCGGAATCAAGACGGGCAATCAAACGTAAGAGCGTCGTTTTGCCGCTTCCGTTTCGGCCGATCAAGCCGATGCGGTCCTGGTGCTCGATAAAGAGGGAGACGTCCGTTAAGATATCGTCGCCTCCGAATTGTTTTGTCAGGTGTTGGATGTCGCAGATCATCATATGAAATGTCCTCTCTGGCACATCAAAAAAAGGAGAGCGCAAACAGCACTCTCCTTGACTCGTGGAAGATGCGCTTTGCTTTATTTTTCAGGTATTGGGTTCGTTAAAAAAGGGCAGACTAGTCCCTTAGAACGCCATTCCATGAAAAATCGCGCGCAACAGATACAGTTGTTCCATCAACCAATGCTTACACGCAGCAAAACCCATGTCTCCACACCACCTTTTCCGATTCAATACATCTATTTTACCATGCCTGAGAGAAAAGAAAACGTTAATCTTTACTTAAATAAGCCGGCAATCGAGTTGAAGAATGCACTGAGACCGTCAAACAACTTCGCAAAAAATCCTTTTGTCTCTTCTGAGGTCGCGAAGGCCTGGATATCTTGTCCGGCATCTTTCAGTCCACTCTCGATTTGACCCCAGTTCAGGTCCGCTTGTTCCATTTGATTAAACAGTCCGGTCAACCGGTCCATCTGAGCATCGGATAAATTGATGTTATTGTTTTGGATGACTTGGACGATGACGTTTTCAATTTCGACCTTCGTTTCCGGCTGTTGTTTCGCGATTTCCGCTTTGATTTCATTCATCAAGTCGGCGACTTTATCCGTCCCGACCGTTTTCCCGACATCGGATGTCACAGAGAGTTCTTGCTGGGCAAGGTCTTTTCGTTCATCGGTCAGTTTGATGCCGGTCTCGGCAGAGGTTTGATCGTACGCTTTCATGATCCCGGTCAAAGCCGAAGTTCCGGTTACCTTATACGGGGACGTGATCGTAATGTCCGCATCCGTTACACCCGCCGTGACAAGGGCGTTGAGGTACATGTCTTTTGTGACCCAGGTGATGTTTTCGGTCGCGACAGATAATCCATCACCTTTTTCCGCCAACTCAATTTTAGCGGAAGAGTACATGCCGCCGCCCCGTTGTGATTGGGGAATGTTTTTCCCGAGATATTTTTCTTCATCGGCAGATGTTGCGATAATCGGAGTGATGCCTTCCGGTGCATTCAAGCGGGACAAGACCCACGATTTATCCTTTGCCCCAAGGGATTCGCCAAGGGTGACGATTGTTTTGTCGACCACTTGTTCAGCAGATGCGGCCGTCGGTAGCAGTAAGGTAGTAGCAAGTAAAGCAGATGCCGTCCATGTGATTGTTTTATTCATAAAAGTTCCTCCATAAGTTAAGTATCAGGTACTAAATTTAGTCTAATCGACCGGCGACAGAAGAGAATCGGTCTCAAGGACGAGCCGCCATCCACCTTCCGTCATGTTCATTGTACAAAAAAAATGAGCGAAATGACGAGAAAGGGTCAATTCCACATCAAATCATGATAAACTCAAAACAAATCAAATAGCGACCACTAGGGGAGTCAGTAGGCTGACTGAGACGACGGAGACGTTCGGACCCTTTGAACCTGATTAAGTTTGGACTTACGGAGGGAAGTGGCGTGGACGATCCTCTTTTTATGGTCTTTTCACGTCATGCCTGACATCGGGTGTGGCGTTTTTTTGATTAACAAAGGGGGAAACGACATGACATTCAGTGAAGAAATCCGGCAAGCGGCACAACAGTATTGGGACAGCAGCTTTAGCCATCCGTTCGTCACAGGGATCGGAGACGGCACTTTGCCGCTAGCGAAGTTCCGCCATTACGTCCTGCAAGACGCCTATTACTTAAAACATTTTGCGAAAATCCAGGCCCGCGCTGCTTCGAAAGCCCAAGATTTTGCGACGATCGCTGAACTGGCGGAGCATGCGACATCGACGTATGCCGCAGAACTCAGTCTGCACCAATCGTTTTTTGAACCGCTTGGGATTGCAAGCGAGACGCTGGCTGAGTTCGAACCGGCACCAACGGCTTATGCGTATGTGTCGCACATGCATCATGCGAGTGAAGGGACACTGGGGGAGACGATTGCCGCTATTTTACCGTGTTACTGGCTTTACTATGAAGTCGGACAGCAGTTACAAGGCTGTACGCCGGATTCTCCAATCTATGCGCAATGGATTGCGACATACAGTTCCGAATGGTTTGAACGGGTCGTCTTTGAACAAGTTGATCGTCTGAATGATTTGGCGGAGCGGGCAAGTGCCGAAGAACGGGAACGGATGAAACAACATTTTGTTAAAAGTTGTTATTATGAATTGATGTTTTGGCAGATGGGGTGGACGGAAGAGACGTTTGAAAAACAGTACATGCAGACGATGGAAATCACATCATCGAAGTAAGGAAAAACGTTT
The DNA here is from genome assembly GCF_018618795.1 of Exiguobacterium sp. s192. Taxonomy (NCBI): domain Bacteria; kingdom Bacillati; phylum Bacillota; class Bacilli; order Caryophanales; genus Exiguobacterium; species Exiguobacterium sp. s192. The sequence goes on from NZ_JACSMS010000002.1 coordinate 280,504, forward strand.
AAATCAACAAACACCGGATCCGACGACAATCGGATCCGGTGTTTGTTGTCTAAAAAAATAACTCAGCTGTGTCGTTCAATCAAATCCGCCAGACGTTGTTTGACGGCAGTCGGATTGGTTAAATCCTGATTGGATAACGACAGTTTTGTCATCGTCTCGTCCGTACCGGCCATTTCACTGAACAGTGAACCAAGACTGTGCGCACGGCGGTCGATTTGGACGACGATGTCGATGCCGGACCGGTCTTGCAACAGGATGACTTCGATTTCGTCCAGTTTATGGGCATAATGGGTGCCGCGTGCTGAATACTCGAGTTCTTGCGCGATCGGCAGATCTTTCCGGAAGCGGCCCGGTAATTTCTCTGTATCGGCTTTCTTTAAACGGAATCCGAGGTCTTCCATCGCTTCAAGGATAACCGATTGATAGTCATTGGCTTTGACGACGACAGCATCGTGGTCAGAAGGGTCAACCGCCTGCGCGATATCAAGACCCGTTTCGATCCACGACTTCGATTGGCTGACAGAAAGCGGCGTATTGAACGGTACTTGGAGCGTGAACGGAATTTCGCGTTCGACACCTGCTTCAATCGTAAACGGGGCTTCGTTTAACGCAAACCGATCCAGTGTGAATGTCGTAAATGCCGTACTGTCGCCGACTTCTTGTTTGTATTGGGTATTGAAGGCGAGATAAATCCGGGCGATTTCCTGATCGACGCTTCCGCCTTTGATGTGGACGACGCCCGTGATCGTTCCACCGGGTTCACAGTGATCTTGTTCGAGTCGTGTATCGACCGTGGCGGCACCGATGCCGATTTGTGAAAGAATTTTTTTGAACATGTTGTTTTCCTCCTAAAAAATGAAGTATGAGCACTGAACAATAAAGCTTGCTTGCTTGTCGAACGCGGGTGAATTTGCTACAGTTTCGAAAGACCAAACAAAAAAGGACGGGACGATACGTGGAACTAGACCAATTAAAAGACCTGCTTATCAAAAAGCTGCAGGCAACTTCACTCATACACGCGACGATTAGCGGTCCGCGCCAAAAATCAAACGATCTGCGTCGAATCAAGTTAAAACCGATTCTACTTAGAGATACGTATGCAATCCAGTTAGAGTTTCAACATGAACGGATCATTAAGCATGAGAATTTAAGTATAGAAGAATTTATTTTGCGAATGGACGATTATTTTAACGAATTTCGTCAATTTTTATTCCGTTTTGAGACGGAAGAACTTCAATTCCAACTGTCGAAGAAGATGAAAGTCTCGCTGAAGACGACGGTTAAAGAACCGGTGCAGGCGGAATTATCGCATAACCGGAAAAAGAGTCATCTGCTCGAAGACGGCATTCCGGTTCCTTTTCTGATTCGGCTCGGTGTCATGACGGAAGACGGACAAGTCAAACGGCAAAAATACGACAAGTTCAAACAGATCAATCGATTCCTCGAATTTGTCGAAGACAGTATCGCAGTTTTACCGAAAGGACGGACGCTACGGATTTTAGATTTTGGATGCGGGAAGTCGTATCTGACGTTCGCTTTGTATCATTATCTGAAAGTCGTCAAAGAATTTGATTTAAACATCACCGGTCTTGATCTCAAAAAAGAAGTCATTGAAGAGTGTACGGCGATTGCCGCCGATCTTGGATATGACGATTTGACGTTCCGAGTCGGCGATGTCCACGATTACGATCAGGAAACAGAAGTCGATTTGATGGTGACGCTGCATGCCTGTGACGTCGCCACCGACGTCGCCCTCGCTCGCGCAGTGGATTGGAACGCCTCTGTCATTCTCAGTGTCCCGTGTTGTCAAAAGGAACTGAACCGTCAGCTGGATTGTTCACCGCTCGACGTGATGCTCCAGCACGGCTTGATCAAGGAAAAGTTCGCCTCACTCGCAACGGATTCGATTCGTGCCGAATTATTGTCACTCGTCGGCTACGATACACAGTTGCTTGAGTTCATCGATTTGGAACATACACCAAAAAACGTGTTGATCCGAGCGTATAAAAGTCAAAAACAACCGACTGACGAAAAGATCGAGCGTTACGTGGCATTCCGGGATCTCTTGCAGGCAAAACCGTTTTTGGAACGTGAATTGAGCGGCAGACTTGGACAGATTTCATCGAAACTCGTACAATAAAGAAGACAACGATTTTAAAGGGGGAACAAATACAATGGATTTCCAAATGTATTTTGAAGATGTCGTTCAGACGGCACGTAAAGAAGCAGCAGCAGCCGGCTTTGAAGAACTAACAACGGTCGAGAGTGTCGATGAGGCGATGAAACGCGAAGGACTGACACTCGTCCTCGTCAACTCGGTGTGTGGATGTGCTGGCGGAATCGCACGTCCGGCAGCCGCTTACATCAACCGGATGGAAGGCGTCAAACCGGATCATTTCGTCACGGTATTCGCAGGACAAGACCGGGAAGCAACAGACCGGGCACGTGAATACTTCGAAGGGTATCCACCGTCATCACCATCATTCGCATTGATGCAAGACGGAAACATCTTGTCGATGGTCGAACGATTCGACATCGAATCCTTTACGGCGGAAGAAGTCGTCGAGAAATTAGAATCGCTGATTGAAATCTACGCTTAATGTGTGATCAAGAAGAGACCGACTCCACTGTCGGTCTCTTTTTTATCGTTCGGTTGAAATCAGATAGAGAAAAAAGGACTGTCTACAAATAAATGTAAGCGGTAACAATGGTTTTGATTAATCATAAATGATGAATAAAAAAGAATTTTATGCATTATTTCAAGATTTTTATGCTTTACAATGAATAAATATTCGTATATTCTAAAAACAATAAATCAGGTCAGGCTTTTTAGTATTGAATTAGAAAAAAACATAAGTCATACTATTGTTAAAGTTCTGACAATTGAGCGTTGGAAGGGGAATTTATTCATGAAAAAATTAGTAGCAACGGCAATGGCAGGCATTCTCGCAGTCACGATGGCAGCATGTGGTGCATCGGAAGAATCGACAGGCGAGACGAACACAAGCGATAAAGTATTGACGATGGGAACGTCAGCGGATTACTTCCCGTTTGAATACATCGACACGGCGAAAGGTGACGAAATCGTTGGATTTGATGTCGCGATCGCAAAAGAAGTCACGAAAAATCTCGGATACGATCTCAAAATCGAGGACATGGAATTTGGCAGTCTGCTCGGAGCGCTCAGCTCGGGACGTGTCGACTTCGTCATGGCGGGGATGACACCGACGGACGAACGGAAAAAGAACGCTGATTTCACGGACATTTATTTTGAATCAAAAAACCTCGTCATGACAAAGGATAAAGCAATCACGGCGGATGATGAGTTAAAGGGCAAAAAAGTAGGTGTCCAGCTCGGATCGATTCAAGAAGCGTTGGCAAAAGACCGTTACAAAGACAGTGAAGCGGTCTCGTTAAACAAGATTCCGGAAATCATTCAAGAATTGAACACAGGCCGGATCGACGCGCTGATCATTGAAGACGCCGTCGCCGTCAAATATATGGATCAAGACGAGTCGTTGAAAACATATGAAATCAAGGAAGATGGACCAACCGGTTCTGCTGTCGCCTTCAAAAAAGGAGACAAGATGCGTGACGAGTTCAACGCTGAGTTGAAAAAGATGATCGACAATGGTGACATCGACAAACTTGCAGAAGAATGGTTCCAAAAAGAAGCAAAATAAGAGTAGTGCATAGGGGTGGGGGTAACCTCATCCCTTTTGTGCGACGTTAGGAGATTGGTTATGATAGACTTTACAAAGATTCAAGATTCAATCCCATACATCCTGCAAGGGATTCCGGTCCTGTTCCAAGTTGTGGTCGTCGCGGCAATTGCCGGGATGCTGATCGGAATCGTGGTCGCCGCCCTGAAAATCACGAAAAACGGATTCGTTCGGTTCATCGGTCATGCCTATACGGCCGTGTTCCGCGGAACACCGCTCATTTTACAGTTGGCGATCATTCACTTTGGTTTACCGCAATTGACGGGGTACGTCACAACCGGTTATCAATCGGCGATCATCGCCTTTTCCTTAAATTCGGGTGCGTACATCTCGGAGATCATCCGGGCCGGAATTCAAGCCGTCGACCGCGGACAATGGGAAGCGGCCGATGCACTCGGAATTCCGTACATGAAACAACTGCGTTCAATCATCTTGCCGCAAGCCTTTAAAAACATCCTGCCGGCACTCATGAACGAAATGATCACGTTGACGAAAGAGTCGGCGCTGATTTCGACGGTCGGTGTGCTTGATGTCATGCGCCGGGCGCAGGTCGTCGGGGGAGAAAAGGCATTATACTTCGAACCGTTGTTGTTTGCCGGATTCGTCTACTTCGTGCTTGTGATGGGATTGTCCTTGATTGGTCAACAAGTCGAAAAAGCTATGAGAAAGAGTGGGTAATCAGATGGAACCTATGATTCAAGTGACTGATCTGTATAAGCAGTTCGGAAAATTAGAAGTCTTAAAAGGCATCACGACGACTGTCGGACGGGGCGAAGTCGTGGCCGTCATCGGACCGTCGGGATCCGGGAAATCAACGTTTTTGCGTTGCATCAATCTATTGGAGCAACCGACCGGCGGGACGATTAATGTTGATGGTTTTGAATTGACGAAACCGAAAGCGAACATCGCCAAAGCCCGTCAAAATATCGGGATGGTCTTCCAACAATTTAATCTCTTCCCTCATAAATCAGTCCTCGATAACTTGATTTATGCGCCGATCAACGTGCTTGGGTTATCGAAGGAAGACGCTGTCAAACGGGCGGAAGTGTTACTCGATCGTGTCGGATTGGCAGAGAAGCGGGACAACTTCCCGAATCAGCTGTCCGGTGGTCAAAAACAACGGGTTGCGATTGCCCGTGCCCTCGCGATGGAACCAAACGTCATGCTGTTTGATGAACCGACGTCGGCCCTTGATCCGGAAATGGTCAATGAAGTGCTGGACGTCATGAAGCAACTGGCAGAGAGTGGGATGACGATGGTCATCGTCACGCACGAAATGGGCTTTGCCAAAGAAGTCGCCGATCGTGTGTTGTTCCTCGATGAAGGGATTTTGATGGAAGAAGGCAGTCCGGTCGAATTGTTTGATCATCCGAAAACGGATCGGGCAAAAAAATTCCTCGAAAAAGTATTATGAGATCAAACGCTAACTCCCTTAAAATGAGTTAGCGTTTTTTAAACAAGTTTTTTAGAAGGAGGGAACGATTGTGATCAAGGAAACGGAACAGTTCGTCAAAACCTTTCATGCCGATGATTTTTCGGGACACGATTATGCGCATATCGAACGTGTCCGGCGGATGGCGTTACAGATTGCGAGAAGAGAAGGGGGCGACGCCCGGATCATTGAACTGGCAGCCTTGTTGCATGATGTCGCGGATGCAAAACTTGGAGGGACGAGCAGTTTCGTCGACACGTATCTTCAACCACGTGTATCGCCCGGCGAGCGGCAACATATCCTGGAAATCATCAACAGCTTGTCCTTTAAGGGGGGGGACCGGCCACCGATGCGGACGCTCGAAGGGAAAATCGTCCAGGACGCGGACCGGTTGGATGCGATTGGAGCCATCGGGATTGCCCGGACGTTTCAGTTCGCCGGTCAATTTAAGGAACCAATGTATGTACCGGGACTCACTCCACGTGAGCCGGGCGACCGGACAAGTCCAACGAGTGCCTTACATCATTTTGACGAAAAGTTATTGCGTCTGAAGGATTTGATGAACACGGACACGGCAAAAGTCATCGCGGCAGACCGTCATCGTTACATGCTTGAATTCGTCGAACGGTTCAAGCAGGAGTGGGAAGGTCAGGAAGAAGCATAGTGCGTCCTAAACGGCAACAAAGGTGGCAGAAGGTTATCTGCCACCTTTGTCGTTAGAGAAAGATGTTTAAATCAGCCGCTTTTGCGGGTTAACTTAAGATGACTGCCGTGATCAAACCGAGGGATGCGAATAAACCGACGATCGCGCCGCCCTCTTCATGCGCTTCCGGCATCATCGTCGAAGCAAGCATCGCGATGATACCGCCACTGGCAAAAGCACCGATCATCGCAAACTGCATGTCGGGCAATTCGGCGAGGATTGAGTATCCGGCCAGCGATGCGAGTGCGGAAATCAACCAGACGAGTCCCCACATCAACAGAATCTTTTTCTTTGAAAACCCGTCCTTTTGAAGTCCGGTCGTACTCGAGAGTCCTTCCGGAATGTTGCTGACGAAAATCGCGGCGACAAGGGCTGCACTGACGTTACCGGACAGGAGACTGGCTCCGATCATGATCGATTCCGGAATCGCGTCAAGAATCGTTCCGAAAAAAATCGCCGTTCCGGTTCCTTCATTGCCGCCCGAGGACCGCTTTCGTTTACTCGCTCCACGTGACGAGACAAACATATCAAATGCCGTAAAGACAAGCGAACCGACGATGAAGGAAATGCCGACGACCATCGTCGTCGATTTGTTTAACGCTTCATCGAGCAGCTCGAACGTCGCGGCGCCAATTAAAATACCCGTTCCGAACGACATCACGTACCCGATCAACCGTTGCTTTAGCGGGACAAATAAACCAATTAAGGCGCCGATGACAACAGCCCCTCCCGCAATGGCACCCCACATAAAGGCTATGCCCATACGATCCACCTCCTTCTACTTACCTGTATTCTTATTTTCCTAAAAAAATGATTAATAAACATATCTAATCCGAAATCAGCGTCTTGGATTGACAGCCGGCGACAAAAAATCCCCAGTCGACAAGACGGGGATTAAGACAAGCATTAAAACGGTTGTTTATTCAGCCAATGCCCACCATCAAGGGCGATACATTCCCCGTTCAAGTAACCGGCTTGATCGGACAACATCCAGACGGCAAGTCCGGCGATTTCTTCCGGTGTTCCGAACCGACCGAGCGGCACGTTCCGGCGAATCCGTTCCGCATGCTCCGGTGACATGGCGAGTTTGTCAGCACCGCCTGTCCGTTCGATTGGTCCCGGACTGATCGCATTGACACGGGCTTGATACTTATACCCCCATTCGACGGCGAGAGTCCGTGTCAGGTTCAAGACGCCGGCCTTTGCCGCAGCGCTTGGTGCAACACCCGCACCTGCCTGCCACGCATAAGAGGCGACGATATTGAGAATCTGTCCTCCGACGACCTGATCTTCCTGCCATCCTTTGACGAGGGCATGGGAGCAGTTGAACGTCCCGTTCAAGACGATATCGACGACCGTCTTCCAACCATTCGGTGATAACTCATCCGTCGGACAGATAAAATTACCCGCCGCATTGTTGATCAGGGCTTCGAGTCGACCAAAACGTTCACGTGTTTGATTGACGGCTGCGAGACAGGCTTCAGGATCACGGACATCCATCTGAATGACAGCATGTTCACCAGCAATCTGTTGTAAATCGAGATCCGTCTGTTGTAAACGCTCGGCGTCGCGCCCTGTGACGACGACATTCCAACCGGCCTCTTTTAAGGCGAGTGCCATCGCTTTCCCCATGCCGCTTGTTCCACCGGTGACGAGTATTGTCTTTTTCATCCCTAAAGTCCCCCTTGTATAATGAATGAACAACCATTCATTATACGTATTCAAAAAAGAAGGAGCAGACTCCTTCTTTTTTGAATAAATTATTCGGCAGCGAGTGCTGTGTTCGTCAAGACAGGAACAACTTGTTTTTTCCGTGAGACGACACCTTCGAGGTACACGAGGTGGTTCGTCGCTTCGAGACCGTAAGCGCGTTCGACAAGTGAGGCTTCCGGTCCGAGAACAAGCGCGACGGAGTTGTTCGTCAGGATGTCCGTTACGAGTAACATGTACAAATCAAGATCCTTTTCAGCGATCAATGATTCAATCCGGGCTTCGAGTTCCGCTTGGCGAAGCAGTACTTCTGCCGTATCGACCGTATTGGCTTGCGCGATTTCGACCTTCAGCGATCCCATCGTGAATTCCTTGGCATCAAGCGCAATCAATTCATCGATTGTTTTCTTTGATAAGTCAGCACCGGCTTTCAGCATGTCGAGTCCATAAACATTGACGTCGACACCAGCGATTTCCGCCAACTCACGTGCTGCGATGACATCTTGTTCCGTACACGTCGGTGATTTAAACAATAACGAATCGGAGACGATGGCCGATAACATCAAGCCGGCGATTTCCGGTTTGATCGCGACACCGTGTTCTTTGTACATCTTGTTTAAAATCGTTGTCGTACAACCGACCGGTTCAGCGCGGTAATACAACGGATCAGATGTCTCGAAATTGGCAATCCGGTGATGGTCGATGACTTCCGTCACCGTAACCGCATCGATGTCATCAGCACTTTGCTGACGTTCGTTGTGGTCGACGAGAATGACGTGGTGTGCTTCACTTGATACGCGTGTGACGAGACGGGGAACCGCCACCTTGAAATAATCGAGTGCGAACTGAGTTTCGCCGTTGATTTCACCAAGACGAATCGCTTCCGCGTGGACGCCGAGTTCTTTTTTTAATTCCGCATAAGCGATCGCTGAGGCAATCGTATCCGTATCCGGATTTTTATGACCAAATACTAAAACTTTTTCCATGTGCATTCACTCCTAAATGATTGATGTCTCGCCCATTAGTGTACCATAACTCGGAATTAGACGGCGTTCATTTTCAAGAGGATACCGGCGATTTTTTCGCTCCAGTACGGGTCGGAGGCGTAAAACACGTTCATCCCCCGGGCCTTATTTCCGAGAAACGCACCCCGGTAATACTTGCCGTCTTCCGCCAGATAATCCCGGGCGATGAACTTGCCGGTTTTCCGGATTGAATCTTCAAACGATGTGTAGGCTGTCGCATTTTGACCCGGTGCGATATCGGTCGCATTCACCCCAAACAGGTTGAACTTATCCCGGGCGATCTCCGACCGTCCGTAATTGGATTCGTGGATGGCGTGCGCGAGCAAATAAGCGGCATTGACCTTGTGATCGCGTTCGACCTGTTTAAACGTCTTGCCGGTACCGATTAACGGACTGTCCGGTGCGTTTTTTTTGATGTACGCATCGAGCTGCTTTGCCGTCAACTCCGTCGGCTGACGCAAATTTTTGGTTAAGGTCTTCGACTCGACATAGGTTGTCGTCCGTTCAGGTGCCGACGACGGTGCCTGTCCCGCCGTGATCAATCCGCCGAGTCCCGCATCCGCAACGATATAATGCAGTAAACGGTCGCCTCGTGTCTCGTAGTAAGAGCGGTTACTCGATCGCTCAAGCGGATACGGGGTCAGCCGATCAGAATCGACATAACCCGTCAGACCGGCGATTTCAATCCGGCTTGCTTGTTCGCCGTAGGTCAAAAGTGATAACCGGCTGCCGGGGGCGACATATGTCAGTCGCTTCTTTAAAGTCCGGTCGGCATAGATGTTGAGCGTTTCCGGTGCATCGGCGATGCCGATGCCCGAACCGGTCAAGTACAGATAACGTTCGTCGGTTGTACGTTGCACGGCACCACGTTTTTGACCGACAAACGCTTTTGCCTGATCAAACGAATCAAACTCTTTTTCTTCGATCACTTTCCCGTCCCGGTAGAGTTCAGCGATGTAAGGAGAGGCGGGGGGAAGAATCGTCTTCGGTTTGTCTCGAAACAAAACGAACAGCAACATGCCGAACAGAAAGAAAAACAGGATGCCTTTCCAGGAACCTGATTTACGAACCGGTCGGGTGGGGCGGATGGTGCGTTTACTCAAAAAATCACGTCCTTTGAAAATATCAATCGACAACCGGGGTAAAGAATAGGTACGCTAACAAAGAATGGAGGGAAGTCCATGTTGATTGGATATCGTACGTTAAAGACGGCTGTCGCAGCCGCACTCGCCATGTGGATCGCAGAGGAGATGCAGCTCGATTATTACGTCTTTGCGGCCATCATCGCCATATTAAGTATTCAGGCTACGCGTAAGAAATCGTTCCGGGCCTCGTATGAACGAATCATGGCTTCGTTACTTGCCATCGGGGTCGGTTTTATCCTCTTTGAAGTCATCGGCTACCGCCCGATTGCGATTGCTTTATATTTCATTATATTCCTTCCGGTCACACAACGCCTTCGTCTGCAGGACGGTTTCATTACGAGTGTCGTCATTCTGACCCATCTGTATACGGCGCAAAAACTGAATCTCGACATCTTTTTAAATGAGATTTATCTGTTGTTGATTGGAGTGGGTGTCGGATTGCTCGTCAACATGTACATGCCCAGTCTCGACCAAACGATTGCCGAACGCCGCCGCCAAATCGATCAACGGATTGCCGCCTTGTTTTTTGAAGTGGCCGCCGCCGTCGAAACGGGACGGATCAACCATCACTCATTGACGTTACACGAGACGGAACGGTTATTAAAAGAAGGGAAGGACGCCTCCTTGAAACGAATGGGCAATGCGATCGGGAGACGCAACGACGATGAGGACTATCTGTATTTCCGGATGCGGGAACAACAGTTTGAACTCTTGAGCGGCATCGTCCGAAATGTCGACGATTTGGTTCTGGTCGTCGCAGAAGGCAAAAAAGTCGCCGACCTGTTCCGGACGATTGGTGACAATGTCCGACCCGATGCCGATGCGACTGTTTTCTTAAACGAACTGAGACGTCTGCTCGAAGAATTCCGGGTTTCCCCCTTACCGACGACACGGGACGAATTTGAAGTCCGGTCTGCCTTGCTGCATATGTTGCAAGAGACGGAACAGTATTTACAACTCAAACAGCGGTTTGTGCATCAAAAAAGATAAAACATCGTCGAGGCGAAGGTTCCGATCAAGAAAATCGCTAAAATTGCGATGGTCGTCCACTTGATAATCCGCTGCTGTTTAGATGGTTTTGCCATGAGGCCGTTCACTCCTTTCAAACGATACGTGATTATAGCCATTGTACAAACAACCTTTCTGAAGTGCAAATCCATCCGATAATGGTATACTAACAAAGCGCTAGATGGATTAAAAAATCGAGGAGGAATGCGACATGGTCAATGAGCAACGTGTGCTCGATACATTTTTAGAATTGGTCCAGATTGATTCGGAATCAAAAGAAGAGGCACAGATTTGTGCCCATCTGAAGGAGACGTTCACGGCACTCGGGTGTGAAGTGTTCGAGGACGATGCTTCATCAAAAACGGAACATAAAGGAAATAACTTAATCGTGACACTCCCGGCAACACAGGAAGGTGTCGATAAGATTTATTTCACTTCCCATATGGATACCGTTTTCCCGGGGCAAGGGATCAAACCAATCATCGAGGACGGGTATGTCAAAACAGACGGATCAACGATTCTTGGGGCGGACGACAAAGCGGGACTCGCTTCTTTGATTGAATTGGTTCATGTTTTGAATGAAACGAACCAACCTCACGGAAAAATTCAATTCGTCATTACGGTCGGTGAAGAATCAGGATTGGTCGGGGCAATGGTCTTGGACCGTTCTAAAATCGACGCCGATTATGGCTTTGCACTCGATTCGGACGGAAAAGTCGGTGATATCATCACGGCAGCTCCAACGCAAGCGAAAGTTAATGCCAAAATCTATGGAAAAACGGCCCATGCGGGTGTTGCTCCAGAAAAAGGCGTCTCTGCCATTACGATTGCCGCAAAAGCAATCGCTAAAATGCCGCTTGGCCGGATCGACGAAGAGACGACGGCGAACATCGGACGTTTCAGCGGCGGCGGTCCGTCAACAAACATCGTTTGTGATTATGTTGAAATCTTTGCGGAAGCCCGGTCGCTTGTTGCTCCGAAAATGGAAGCGCAGACGGCGAAAATGAAAGCAGCTTTCGAAGATGTCGCAGCAGAACTCGGTGGACGTGCGGAAGTGGAAGTTAAGGTCATGTACCCAGGCTTTAAATTCGAAGCCGGAGATCAAGTGGTGGAAGTCGCGAAGGCAGCGATCACACAACTCGGCCGAACACCACGCTTGTTGCATTCTGGTGGGGGATCAGATGCCAACGTAATTGCCGGTTTTGGTATTCCGACTGTCAACTTGGCTGTTGGTTACGAAGACATTCATACGACAAACGAAAAAATGCCGATTGAAGAGCTCGTTAAGACAGCAGAATTATGTGTGACGTTAGTGGATTACATCACGAATAAGTGATGCCAAGCTAAAAAAGAGTGTACCGCAACGTTGCGGTACACTCTTTGTCGTTGTACGATTAAGTTAATTGTGGACGTTCGAAATATTCCATTGACTCAAGAACAAGTTCTTCCGTACATAGTAAGGTTGTTGCAATGTCTTGAATTTGGATTGATTTCCCATACTGTTGCCGATAGTTCTCGTTTAACATCCGGGCACTTTGTACGATTCGTGCATAAGTCCGTTCGATTTTGGTCATGGAAAAACCACCTTTCGAATCAGTATGGGTACAGTTTATCATGCTTCTGCTCGAGAAAGGTGTATTTTGTGTATAAAAATTGCTAATTTTACGAAAAGGGGAAAAAGATGGAATTTTATTTTTTAGGAACAGGCGCGGGAATGCCGTCCAAACAACGGAATGTCTCATCCATCGCACTGTTACATCCGAAGATGACCTGGTTATTTGACTGTGGCGAAGCAACGCAACATCAGATGTTGCACAGTCCGATCAAACCGCGTAAGGTCAGTACGATTTTCATCACGCACCTGCACGGCGACCATATCTTCGGACTGCCAGGTTTTATCAGCACCCGGGCTGCACTTGAAGGGACGACGTTGTTGACGATTTATGGACCAAAAGGATTAAAGGAGTGGCTGGACGCGACATTACGCGTCACCGGGACGTATCTGCGGTATCCACTCGACATCATTGAAGTTGAGGCAAGCCGGACCTATGAACATGAAGGATTCCGGATCACCGTCGAAGAGTTGGAGCATCGTTTTCCTGCCTTCGGTTACCGGATTGAGGGAGAAGAAGAGAAAGGTGCCTTGTTAGTGGATGAATTAAAACGGTTAGGCATTCCTTCCGGTCCGTTGTATCGACAGATCAAGCAGGAACCAACGTTTGTTTTTGAAGGAACCGAATATCAATCCGCCGATTTTCTGGGTGCGCCCAAACCGGGCGTCAAGATCGCCGTATTAGGTGATACGGTGCCTTGTGACAACAGTATCCGCTTGGCCGATCAGGTGGATCTTTTGATTCATGAGGCGACATTTGCGGATTCCGAGCAGGATCATGCCGGACGTTTCGGACATTCGACGGCGAGGCAAGCGGCTGAGATCGCTGTCCAGGCGCAAGCAAAAAAACTGTTGTTGACGCACATTTCAGCGCGCTACGTCGATCAGGAACAACGCTTGGAAACGGAGGCACGAGAAGTATTTCCAGAGTCATACCTCATGATGGATCATCAATCTGTCGTGATGAAGGGGTAAAACAATATGGACTTTCTCATCCAATGGTCACTTTTTTTGTTAGCTGCCATCATCCTTGGCTTCTTTTTAGAGAAGCGAACCGAAAAAGAACAGTATTTATATTTAAAATTCGTCTTTTACGCCTGCTTAGGGGCGGTCTCCTTTCCCGTTTATGACATTCAACTACCGCTTGGTATCATTCTATTTTTGATTGTCTTACACCCTAAGAAAAATTCGAGATACAAACGGTATATGGCATTGTTCGGTTTTCTGTTTTTCCTGTTACAGCTAGTGTTGGGTCCGTTTGATACGATCACTCTTCGCGAAGAAACCCAACAGATGGGACAGGTCACGATCACGGATGATTCGTTTGAAATCTTAATGGATCATATCGACCGGCGGATCGGCGATGATTCGTTACGCTTGGAGCAAAGCCAATTATTGTTTGACCAAGGTGGTAATCTGCGGAATGCGACGTTTGAATTGATTGCGAAAACGCCTACCCGGTTCGTTCGGTATGAGGTCTCGTACCAGGAGGTGACGGGAACCTTGACCTATCGTCCGCGGGAAGAAGTATTGACGCGGTCATTGGAGTCGTATTATCAAAAACTGATTGATGCCTCGACGTCCTTTACGATGTTAAAGACGTTATCGATCAAACAGATTTTGCATGAATCAAAAACCCCGTACGTCGAAATGGATCTCGACGGTCTGTATGAAACGTTCAGTCTGCAAGATGCGACCGTTTTACTGGTGGATGATCAAGGCGATCTGATTCCCTATGTCAACACGGGAGAAGACGTGCTCGCGAATGCGATTCGATTGACGTATCTCCGATCGGACGGTCAATCGTTACAAGATAAAAAAATTCTTTTATACAATTACAGTTTTGAAACTTCAAGACGAAAAGGAGTCGTACGATGAAAAAATGGATGCTCATCAGCAGTCTCGTAGTATTGGCGGGTTGCGCGGAACAAACGACAACAACGGATAATGAAAGTGCTAAAGCCTGTGACCGATCGGTCGAAGTATCCGTTGTCGATCATGCCGACAAAAAAACCTTGTTCGAAGACGAAATGTGTTTGACGAAATCGGACACGGCACTGGATGCGTTGGAAGAGACGGATTTAGCTGTCGTTAAGACCGGTAAAGGCGACATGAGTTATGTCACTGCCGTAGACGGTATCCGGGAAAAATCAGCCGGTGCAAGCAGTGGCTGGGTATTTGGTGTCAACGATAAACCGGGACAGGTCGGGGCTGCCGCGTATGAGTTAAAAGACGGCGACCGCCTGGAGTGGCGGTTTGAAAAAGATGCAATGGCTTATTTTCAGTAAGGCAGAACGGGAGCGACTTCATCCGCTGAATGTCGCTCTTTTTTTAGTGGCGATGTTATCGGTCCCGTTCTTTCTGACAACTCAGCTGATCGTTCTTCTGATCTTTCACCTGTTGTTCTTTATCGGGATCCGCGAATGGACGGTCTTTCGTTACCTCTTGCTTCCACTGCTCTATGTCGGTTTGATGTATGCTCCGCTGCTCGTGGGAGCCTCGATCGATGCTTACGGAATTTGGATGACAGGGTTGACCGTCGCGGTCTTCGTCACGTCCAGTCAACTCGTTTTTACACTCGTTCGTCTGGAACAGATGGGTCCGCTCTTTCGGGTCCTGCCCCGGCTGACACGTTTGACCGGGATGGTTCTGGCCATTGTGCCATCGCTGCTGCGCACTTGGCCGGAAGTGAAGATGAGTCACCCGAAACAGTCGCTTGAAGTCAAGCTGGAACGGATTGCGCTGTACCATCTGCTGCCGATCGAGGCCGTGCCCAGTCGCCTGCAACGTATGACGCGTCGGGATGTGCTCAAAGGTGTGTTGATCGGTGGTGCCTTTTATGGATTGACGACGTCATTTGCACTGGGAGCCGCTTTTCTTTTACCGTTACTGTTGATTTTCTCAAAAGGAGGGTTGCGTGATGCCTACTATCATTACCGACGAAACCGGCTCGCTTGAGACGTTGGAACGTTTGGCACAATCCGAGGGGGCGGACGTCATCCGTCCCGACCGGTTGTTGCATGGCCGTGTCCGTGATTTACTGTCGACGACGAGTTTATTTGTTGCCGGTGAACTGGCGACCTTGCTGGGACTGGAAGCCTTTTTTGACCGGGAAACCAGTGAATTGTCGTCCGGTGAACAACAACTTGTCTCACTCGGCTATACGTTGGCGTCACTGCCAAAGTCAATTTTTTTGGCAGAACCGTTTTTATTTTTGGATCAAACGCGCAAGTCACGTCTGCAATCCTTATTAGCTGAAATCGAACAGCGTTTTACGTGTCACGTCACGTACTCGGTGACACCTCAGCATCGTGTGCAACGAACAGCGTTTCAAGAGACATCAATTGGTCCAGTCATCGACGAGATGATTCGCGTCGAACACCGTTACCCGTTACAAGCGAAGTACGCTTTGGCAGTCAGTCAGATCTCATTTCGGTCCGGAGAACGGGTCGCCTTGATTGGAGCGAACGGAAGCGGGAAATCAACTCTTCTACGTTTATTGTTAGGCGTCGACCGGCCGCTGTATGGCAAAGTCAAACGGACAGGAGACAAGCGGTATATCCCGGCTCATCCGGCACTCGCACCGGCTCTTGCCGGTGAAAACTTGACCTTTGCCGAACAAAAACAACAGGTGCTGGCCCGGATATCGTGGTCAAAAGACGCGTACTACTTTGATGAACCGACGGCCGGTTTATCGAATCAACACCGCACGGCCTTCATCGATGCGGTGCTTACGCATCCGCAAAAATTAATCGTCATCGCCACACATGATTCGGACGTAATCGTCCACGCGACCCGCGTCATTTATCTCGTCCAAGGAGAAGTCGCCTATGACGGTCCGGCTGCCGCCTTTATCGAGCAAAGCAGGGTCTACGAATGGAATTGATTCTCGTTGCCGTCGTTCTGATCAGTTTGATTGTGCTCCGGTTTGAATACCGTCCCGTTTCGGAATCGATGTTGCGTTTCATCGCCTTGGTCACGGCAGCAGCGATTGTCGGTCGGCTTCTGTTTGCCGGTGTCCCGAATGTTCAACCGGCCACCGCGCTTGTCTTGTTGCTTGCTGCGTGCGTCAGTCCGATCATCGGGGCCATTGCCGGGATGCTCGTCGTTGTGCTGACCAGTCTGTTTTTAGGAAGCGGACCGTTTGTCCTGTTCCAAATCATCGCCTATGCTGCAATCAGTCTCTTTTGTGTATTGCCGGGGATGAAATCACGGGTCATGTTATCGATCTATGGCGCAATGGCAGGTTTTTTGTATGGGTGGATCAGTAATTTAGGATTTTTGATTTTTACCGGTTTTTCACCTGAGGCGTTTGTTACTTTGTTGCTGACAGGCGGTGTGTTTGATTTGTTGCACGGGGTGTCGAACGTGGTGTTCATCTGGATGTTGCATCCGATTTTTTTACGGATTTTGCACTCGTTTGACGGGAAATCGGGTAAATAGAAGTAATCCCATGAGACTGGAGTGAAGTATCATGATTGGTTCAGCGCTATCCATAACGTATCTGTTGTTGTTAGTACTTATTGCAGCGTTTGGTCTGTTATTTGGAAGTATCTTATTGCTGAAGCGAACGGTCAGGGGGCGGTATGCCGGCTTTTATTTACTGGCAGCCGCCATTTTTCCAGCCGCGATGATGATCACATCAGTCGAAGGGGGACTGATCGGACATTTGTTTTTTGAGACCGATTTATTTTTATCAATCGTTGCCTGGTTATTGATTCTCTCGACCGGCTATATGACGATGGTGACGGCGCTGGTCACGTTCCGGTATGTGTATCGGTATACCGCATTGCCGCGAACGCTTCAAAAATGGTGGACGGATCATATTCATCGTCCGAATCAGACGCACTAATCCAAAAAGACGTCCGTCGATTCCCAGCAGGGACGCGACGAACGTCTTTTCTTGTCTGACAGATCAGTTGGAGAAGCTGAATTCCTCTTCCGGCGTCTCTTGTTGCTGATCCGGATTTTGAATGCGGCCCGTCACTTCCGTCAAGAGACGGCGTGGCAGAAATTTTGCGACGGTCACCATGGCACGGTTACTTGCACCCGGCACGACGACCCGTTTTCCTTTTAATGTGCCGCGGTAGCCGGCGAATGCGACGAGATGTGACGGCATACTTTTGAACGGTAACGTGATTTTAGCCCGGTCAAAGAAATTCGTATCCGTTGGTCCCGGACAGAGACACGTGACCGTGACACCGGATCCGTCGAGTTCTGACGCCAGCGCTTCCGAGAACGACAAGACGTACGCCTTTGTTGCATAATAGACGCTCATGTACGGACCCGGCATAAAGGCGGCGACCGAAGCGACGTTGAGGATACGACCAAATCCACGGTCGATCATCCCCGGAACCAACCGTTTCGTCAGATCCGTCAGAGCGACGACGTTGACGTGAATCGAGTTGATGTCTTCCGACGGATCGATTTCCGCAAAACGTCCCGACGTGGCAAAGCCCGCGTTGTTGAACAGCAGATCGACTGTCAGTTCATGTTCGTCGAGATAATCGATGACACGGGAGACGCTGTCCGCCTGCGACAGGTCAGCAGCAAACGTGTATGCTTTAATTTGATAACGTTTTTCAAGAACGTGTTTCAGTTCAGTGAGTTTCTTCTCGTTGCGGGCGATCAGGACACAATCAAAACCATCGCGTGCTGCGAGGACGGCTAAATCAAGACCGATTCCTCCGGAAGCACCTGTGATCAAAGCAGTTTTTCGTAACATAATAAAATCCTCCATTCGGTTGGTAAATCAATCTTTATTGCTTATCATTCCCTATTGTTCCCCTGATTCCTGCTCCGTAAGCATCTCCTTTTGGAAGTCGGGTGATCATCGGTATGATTAAGACGATGGAACATCCACAGAAAGCGAGTTGAACAGCGTGAGAAAAAACGTCACGATTGCCTTATTATTAGCCACATTTTTAGCCGCGATTGAGGGAACAATCGTCGCGACGGCAACACCGGTCATGGCCAGTGAATTGAATGGGGCCAAACTCGTCAGCTGGATTTTTGCAGGATTCCTGCTGTTCATGGCGGTTTCGACCCCGATTTACGGCAAGATGGCCGATCTGTATGGACGCAAACGTGTCTTGTTGTTCGGAATCGGCGTATTTACACTCGCCTCGTTGGCCTGCGGGCTTGCTCAGACGATGGAATCCTTGATCATCTTCCGTGCCGTCCAAGGCATTGGTGCCGGAGCGGTTTTACCGATTGCAATGACCATCATCGGAGATCTTTATACATACGAAGAGCGCGGGAAAATCCAAGGTGTCCTCAGTGCGGTCTGGGGAATTTCCGGTGTGGCGGGACCACTCGTCGGCGGATTTTTAGTCGAAACGTTATCGTGGCGCTACATCTTTTTACTCAATGTTCCGTTTGCCTTGATTTCGTTTATCATGATCGTCGTGTATTACAAGGAAACCGTTAAAGCCACGACCCGAAAAATTGATTACCGGGGAGCCGTCTTATTTGCCGTCGGAATGAGTGCGTTGCTGTATGCCTTATTGTCGGGCAGTGAGTCCGAGACGTTTTTGCGTCCGGTCATCTTGATCAGTTTTGGTGTCAGCGCCGGGTTGCTGTTCTGGTTTTACCGGGTTGAAAAGAAAGCGGCGGATCCCTTGCTTCCGCCGGCCGTGATTCGTCATCCGGTCATTCTCGTCATTAATCTGGCCGTCTTCTTTTCCGCCTGGGTCCTCGTTTCGATGTCCGCCTACATTCCGATTTTTGCACAGGGCGTACTCGGGAAAAGTCCGACCGAAGCCGGATTCATGCTGATGCCGTTGTCGTTGTTCTGGACGATTACTGCGATCATCGGCGGCCGGACGATCGGGATTGCTTCGCCGCGTTACCGGACGATGACCGGAATGGGATTGCTCGTTGTCGGCATGATCATCTTGACCTTCATTGACCGGGCGTCGAGTGATGTCTTCATCTACCTGGCCGTCTCCTTGATCGGAATCGGCTTTGGTCTCGCTCAACCTGTTTTCATGGTCGTGCTTCAGACATCCGTCGACTGGTCACTCCGGGGATCCGCAACCGCCGTCAATTCTTTTTTAAGCACAACAGGACAGACGCTTGGTGTTGCGATTTTCGGCACGTTGTTTAACGTTTCGATCATTCAAGCCTTCAGTGATTCGCCGTTGCTGTCCGCGTATACAATCGATCCGTTTTTCCAGTCGGATACAGCAGGACGTTACGGAACGGAAGTCCAGTCGGCAGCCGAACAGGCGCTGGCAAACGGGTTACATCTCGTCTTTATCGGAGGATTAGTCTGTGCCGTGCTCGCCTTTTTGATGACGTTTCGTCTGCCGAAAGTGCGTCCGGAAGATCCGACCAACTAAAAAACACCAAGCTGGATGCCCTTTGAATCAAGGGCATCCAGTTGGCGTTAACGTTCGGATTCGGACGTCGTGGCGGCATTTTGTTGAGCGAATTGTTCCCGTATGTCACGTTCATTGCGTCGGAGAAACAGACCAATCCCGACCAGTAACAGTGTGGCTCCGGCAATCTGGATCCACGTCAACGATTCCTGGAACAAGAAGTAACCAAAAATCATTCCCCAGACGGCTTCACCAAGAATCGTGATGCTGACGATGCTGGCACTGACACGGGACAAGGCCCAATTGAACAAGTTATGACCGAGCAATGTCGGGAACACTGCGAGTAGAACATAGATACGCCAGTCGACTTGAAACGCAGCGACGAGGTTGACCGATTGGATGAGTGAAAACAGCAACAGGACGACGGAGGAAACGGCGTACACACCAAATGAATAGGTATTCGTCGAAACGCTCGTCCGGACATGTTGACCGAGCAACCAGTAACCGGCGACAAGAATCGTTGCCAGCAACGCCAGTCCGTCGCCGATTAAGGCACGCGGACCTACCGCGATGTCACCGTAAGCAACGAGCCCGCCACCAAGGAGGGCGACACCAACAAAAAAGAGCGCCTTTTTGGACGGATGTTGTTTAAAGAAGACGGCGTTTCCGATCAAGACAAAAATCGGACTTGCCGTTACGAAGAGCGTCGAGCTGGCAACTGTCGTATAATCAAGAGACAGAAACCACAGCCAGAAGTGACCGGCTAACAGAATGCCGCTCAAAATCATATGGCGAATTGTTGTCGAACTGAGGCTGAGCAATTCTTTTAAGTGGATCAACGGGAGCAACAGCAACGTTGAAAACAGCATCCGGAAAAAAGCAACGGCTTCAATCGGGGTTTCGGCCCATTTAACAAAAATTGCAGATGTCGAGATAAAAAAGAGCGCCATGAATAAAGTGAAATAGGGCATGTGAACCTCCGCGTGTCTGAAGTAAGGAAATGAGGGTGAAACGATGCAATTAATCATTGCGGAAAAACCAAAACAAGCTGAAAAACTCGCAGCGCCATATCCATCGGTCAAGCGGGACGGATACATTGAAATTAAGCCGTGCGATCGTTTTCCGGCGGGTGCCAAACTGGCGTACGCGGTCGGACATTTATGTGAACTGCAGGAACCGGCGCATTATGATGCCAAGTGGAAACGGTGGAACTATGACCATCTTCCGATCATTCCCGAACGGTTTGATTACCGCCTGTCGCGTGGGAAAAGCAAGGCATTCCAAGTGATCAAGAAATTGTTAAATGAGCGGACGACAACTTCCATCATTATAGCATCGGATGCCGAGCGAGAGGGAGAGGCAATTGTCCGGCTGATTCTTCGCCTTGCGAATAATGCCAAGCCACTCCAACGACTCTGGATATCGAGTCTGACTCCGCAAGCCGTCGACCATGGATTTGCCAATCTGTTGGATGGAAAAGAAACAGAAAATCTGTTTCATGAAGCGATGAGCCGGGCCTGTGCCGACTGGCTGATCGGGATGAACGCCTCGCGTGCCTATACGACCTTGCTCAAGAAAAAAGGAATTGCCGATGTCTTTTCGTTAGGACGGGTCCAGACCCCGACGTTATCCTTGATCGTCGAACGTGAAAAACAGATTGAAAACTTCCGACCGGAAACATTTTTTGAAGTCGAAGCGGATTTCACGCGATATAAAGGCAAGTACATCAATGCGAAAAAACAGACGAAGATTACAGACCGTGAACTGGCAGAGGCGATTGCAGCCCGGACGAAGGGAACAGGCATCATTGCCACAGTCGAGAAAACGGAACAGGTCGAAAAGCCGCCGTTTTGGTTCAGTCTGTCTTTATTACAGACGGAAGCGAGTCGACGCTTTGGGCTAGGGGCAAAAGAAACGCTGGATATTGCCCAAAAACTCTATATCCGAGGCTGGATCAGTTATCCCCGGACGGACTCATCGTTTGTCTCAAAAGACGAAGCCAGCCAGTTTCCGTCGATTTTAAAACGTCTTCTCAAACAACCGGAGTATGCGGAACTGACCGACGTCCTGACCAAAAATCCGGCGACAAATAAACGGTATGTCAACTCGGCGAAAGTCAGTGACCACTATGCAATCATTCCGACGGAAGAAGCCGGAGCAGTCGCTAAATTGTCGGGCCGTGATGCGCAGGTCTATGATTTGATCGTTCGCCGTTTTCTAGCCGCCTTTGCCCCGGATGCCCGTTCCGAGAAAACGGAGATCGTTACGCAGCGGGAGCAGGACCGGTTCATCACGAAAGGCAGCCGGTCGCTGGAACTCGGATTCAAACGTGTGCTGCAAATCGAAGCGAAGGAACTGGATTTACCGGCGGTCGAAATCGGACAACAGGTGCCGATTAAAAGTGCGAAGTTGCTTGAGAAACAAACGGAACCACCTAAACGGTATACCGAAGGAACGTTGATTCTCGGCATGAAAACGGCCGGGAAGGTCCTCGAAAATGAACTGCAAGCAATCATGAAGGAAATCGAGGGGCTGGGAACGGAGGCGACCCGAGCCGGCATCATTGATGGGCTGAAGCGACGTGAGTACATTCAGGTCAAGAAAAAAGAAATTCACCCGACGGCGAAGGGACGAATTTTAATTGAAGCCGTCAGCGGAAGTATCCTTGCCTCGCCGGAGATGACCGCAAAATGGGAAAGCCGGCTCGACCAAATCGGGAAAGGTGAGGCCTCGGCAGCGCAGTTCGTCGAACAGGCTAAAAAGTTGTCACAACATCTCGTCGAAGATGCCAAAACACGTGTCGAACAACTCGAAGTCGATCCGACGCAAGTGCCGGCGAAGCGGGCACGGGGCGCGACAAACCGTCCTGTTGGGATCTGTCCGGTCTGTCAGGCGGAATTACTCGATCGCGGAAAATTCTACGGCTGCAGTGCCTATCAGAAAAAGAACTGTGGTTTTACGTTACCGAAAACAATTCTCGGTGCCCGCCTGACGCAAGCAGAACTGAAAAAGGTGTTGGCACACGAAAAAACGAAACCACTGGACATGAAAAAGAACGGACGGACGTTCCGGGCGATGTTATACCTCGAACAAAACCAGCTAAAATTTGAATTCGTGAAGGGAGAAGCCTGATGCATTACGATTTGATGGAGAACCAAACATTTATCCCGATGTTTGAACGTTTTTTGAAGGAAGGGACACGCTTGACCGTCTGGTTTCCAAACGAAGTGACGGTCGGACCGGCGGACGAGTTGATTTTGGAGGCGGAAGAGTTATTTGGTGTGACAGCAGAAGTCATTGATGATCCACAATCGTTTGGTAAAACCTTATTGATGCCGTATTTGACGGAACAGGAAACCCGGGAGGATGGATTTGTCCGATACGAAGCCGAGATGACCGAGGAAGTCAAAGCGGTTTTGCGTGAACTGACGTTGCCGATGATGACAGACGGTGATTTTGTTGTCCTTTATTCCTATCAGATTGATGTGCCGAACGGTTCGTTGTTTGTGGAAGATTGGTTTAATGCGGAAGTGTTACTGGAAAATTGATTTGATACCGGAACCTGGGCTGTTTGATTTGCGTAAGTAAGTTAATCAAATCAAACAGGAGGGAACTTGAATGAGAGAATTTGGAATCCGTACCCTTGCATCGCTGTCGGAAATCGACGACATGACATTCGAAGAAGGCGGGGATGGTTTTTTTTGCCGGAATGCCGGTTTTCATGGTCATCTTTTTTGTTCTGATGCTTTCCGTTATCGTGATTTCATTGATTTCATCGGCCTCAAAAGGAATTTCGACGAACGGAATCACGACATCACTCCGGCATCATGCGTCACAACTCGTAACACCATCGGAATCGGGTGCCCAAGACTATTTGACATACATCCGTTCCTTGTCGGTATTTCCGGTTGAAAAGACGAATTTGGAACCGGTTCGTCTCGCAAAAGGAATTTTGGCGCTGATTCAACAGACGGATCTAATCGAAGGAACAACAAAACAAGACATTCTGACGCAATATGCACGGTTGGGTCTGCTTGAAGGCGATCCATTAGCGGACGAACAGCCGGTTCGCCGTCATTCGAGCGCACACGATCATCATCAGATGCATATCGATCAGCATCAGGCAGATCATCAAAATTCCAATCATTCGAATTTTTAACTCATTGTTCATTCCGTTCATCGGAGTGGACTTTTTGTATGAAATCCGTTCATTAGAAGAGTAAAACCCCGCTTTTCCGACATCTGTTTGTAACATACAACCGTTTAGATTAAAGTTAGATGAAAAGCGGTCTTTTTTGAGCATATTTAGTGGAATTCAATAAAAAACCTTTAAGATAGAGTTTAGAAACGAAAAAATTGTGTATCAATGACACGATAGAGGGGATCAATAGATGAAATCATGGCTTAATCGTACGATTGGACGCCAAATTATGTTCGCCTTCTATATGATTATTCTGACACTCGTGCTGACCTCAGCTGGTGTTTACTTTTATACGAAAAATCAAGTGCAGGATTCGCGTCAGGAACTGTTGACGTTGAATGATCATCGCACACGAGCGACGAACTTATACGAATCCTGGCAGAGTCTTCAATACGAAATGCGTGGATTCGTCCTGCTAGGTGATGAGGAGATGCTTGAAGAAATCGAACGGAAAAAAGACGCCATCAATCGCCAGACAACGTGGTTCGAAAAAAATGCGCGTTTTAAAGAAGAAGAACAATACGCAACGGATGCCCGGGCGCTTTATAGTGCCTATACAGAACGCGTCATGCCCAGCTTGACGAACTATGTTGCGGCTAAAAAAGACGGTGACGTCACCGAACCGTTCCTGCAGATGGCGACGCTTGGAAAAGTGACACAGGCACCGCAACTGGATCCGGACCGGAAATTCAACATCAAGACGAAAAGTGCGGCTGATATGAGCTCGAGCATCGTCGACATGGAAACGGTCTTTACAGGTTATCGGAACTCATTAAATCAACAAGAGTTGGCGGCACAAGACAAACTCGGAAAACAAGTGAATGCGTCACAGGTGCTGGGCTTCATCAATTTAGCAGTGCTGTTACTCATCATTGCCTTACTTGTTCGCCCGTTCGTGTCGAAGTTGACGGGACAGTTGCGCCAACTGAACCGCGAAAGCAGTCGATTGGCCAAAGGGGAAGACGCTACACCAATTCCTGTCGTGAACGAACGAGATGAAATCGGGGAATTGACGACGACGTTTAATCAAATGGCGGCGGCGATTTCCACCCAAAAAATGCAACTTGTCTCCAGTAACGACGAACTGCAAATTCAGCAGGAAGAATTGGTCGCGCAACAAGAAGAGTTGCAAACCCAACAAGAAGAGCTGGAAGAAGCCCTTGATATCACGTTACGGAATGAAACCCATTTGCGTTACCGGAACGAACTGACGGAAACTCTCGCGTCACGCGAAACATTGACGGCCTATCCGGCGATCATCGAGAAGTTGATTACAATCACGGATGCCGAATTGGGGGCAATCGTCTTCCTTGAGGAAGACCGCTATACGGATATCGTCTCTTACGGGATGACTGTTGATCAGGAACGTAAACTCTTGACGTCCTCGATGTCCTTGCTCGAGCGGGCGCGCATGCACAAACGGGCTGTCCGGTCGACGAAACAGGTTACGAGCGATCATCCGCTTCCGTATCCATACAGCATGTATGAAACGGTCGTCCCGGTCATGGATCCGGCGACAAATACGATGATTGCAAGCATTTATCTTGTTCGTTACCGTGATCAGTTTAATGACGATCAGACGGAAGAAATTTGGTCGTTCTCACGTCAATTGGCATTGTCGCTTCTGCGGATGCGGGTATTTGATGAAATCGAACGGGAACGTGAAAAAACGTCGAAACTGTTGCACTCGATCCGGGAAGCCGTCATCTACATCGAAGGCGGAAAAATCTTTGCCAATAAACCATTGTTGGCGTTGTTCCACCATCCGGCACATGATCAGTTCAACGATGACGGTTTGATGACGCTGGATGTCAAGATCGAAGAGTTGGCCGTTCAAGTCGACCAACATGAAGCGTTCTTGGATTATATGGACCGCGTATGCAGTCACGAGATCCCGACGGAAGGATTGTCATTATCTCTGAATAAAGAAGAACGGTTTGTTCATGTCTATGCGGAAGGCATCGATTACGGCGGACGATTCCGCGGAACGATGCTCGTCTTACGCGATGTGACGATTGAGACGGGAATCGATCGGATGAAGTCGGAATTCGTATCGACGGTCTCCCATGAACTGCGGACACCACTCGCCTCCATCTTTGGCTACACGGAATTGATGTTGGCGAAAGATTTGCCGGCGGCTCGACAACAACGCTACTTGACGACGATTCATACCGAGACACAACGTCTGACGAGTCTCGTGAATGATTTCCTCGATGTTCAGCGGATGGAATCGAGTCAACAGCAGTATCATTTCAAGGAGCTTGACCTGGCGAACTTGATCCAAGAAGTAGCCGAATTCCAAGCCGGTTCTGCGAAGCGTCACCAATTGAGTCTCGAGACGGGCGATGCACCAGTACGACAGGTTGAAGCGGACGAAGCGAAGATGCGGCAACTGTTTGGAAACCTGATCAATAACGCCATCAAGTATTCACCGGACGGCGGACAGGTGGAGTTACGACTTGAGGAATTAGACGATCGGTTACGGGTCACGGTTTCGGATGAAGGGATCGGTATTCCGCGTCAGGCGTTACCGGAGCTGTTTGGTAAGTTTTATCGGGTCGATAACTCCGACAGCCGGAAAATCGGCGGGACCGGTCTTGGTCTGGCGATTTGTCAAGAAATCGTCCGGGCGCACGAAGGATTGATCCATGTGGAATCGACGGAAGGAAAGGGTTCGGTCTTTACAGTCGAACTGCCATTCGTTCAAGCAGAGGTATCGCTTGAAGAAATCGTGGAGGCACCTTTGTCATCAAACGACCATCTTCGAAAACGTAAATAATGAGGTGTACAGCAAAGACAGTGGGTTCCCCGGAGCCCACTGTCTTTTGTTTTGGACAACGAAAGTGGATTGTAAGGCGATGGAAACGGGAAAATGATTGATAAGAAATCACTCACTCTATTCAGAAAAGGAGCTGTTTTAAATGAACCCTGTCCGTCCTCCTTGCTAAGTCCGGTTGCGTCGAAATATCCGGATTCTTTACTTGATTCGTTTTGCAACAGCTTGCATTCCAGCCTATGTTATCGAGCGGTTGTTTTGGGAGCAACGCGGAATGACGATTCAAGATGTCATCTACGCGGAAATCGTTTTTGCGTTGACACTGGTCGTGTTGGAAATTCCATTTGGTCTGATAGTTGACCGGTTTGGTCGTAAGATGGGCATGATCATCGGTACGTCGTTTGAGTGCCTCTCGTTTCTTGTTCTGCTGCATGCCTTTAGTCTGTCGTCCTTTTTATTCGCAATGGTGCTGGCGGGAATCGGAACAGCTGCCATCAGCGGGACGGAAGACGCGTTGTTGTACGAGTCGATGCAACAGACGGGGGCAAGTGATCGGTTTGAGCAGACGGTCGGGCGAATGAACGCGGTTGGTCTCGGGACGGCAGGCGGGGCCGCTCTGCTGGGAGCGTGGCTCGCACAATCGTTTGATTTGATTACCCATTATTATCTTTCCTTCGGTTTTTTGGTCTGTGCGGTACTGGCGAGTTGTCTTTTGTCGGACACACACAGTGCACGGCCGGCGACCGAACGAACGAATGACAGTGGATGGAATCGTCTCTTGAAAATCCCGGCGTTTGTCCGGATTGTCTTGTTCACCGTCATGTTTGGTACGACGATCACCTTTTTAGATGAGTTTTGGCAACTGTATGTCCGGGATCAGGGGATTGCCGTTTCATGGTTTGGTATCATTCTGATCAGCTTGATGACGGCTCAGGGAATGGGTAATCTGTTGCCGAAACCAACACGTCCGTATACGGTTCTGTGTTATTTGTTGCTGTTGTATATGAGTGGAATCATTCTGCTCGCCGTGATCGAAGGCCGTTGGTCGGTATTGCTGCTAATCGGTATTTTTTTGATCTATGGATGGTC
The DNA here is from genome assembly GCF_018618795.1 of Exiguobacterium sp. s192. Taxonomy (NCBI): domain Bacteria; kingdom Bacillati; phylum Bacillota; class Bacilli; order Caryophanales; genus Exiguobacterium; species Exiguobacterium sp. s192. Next base: position 308,249 of record NZ_JACSMS010000002.1, read on the forward strand.
GGAACCTGTTTTGACGACGTTGTTGCAAGACTGTTTGCCGGATGGACGTCGGGCGACCGGCAGTTCGGTGGTCTCGTTCGTCGAGAGTCTCGCGACGATGGCGGCAGGACTCGGTTTCGGACATATCAGCCAGACGATCGGCTTAAACGGGGCGTACTTTTACCTCGGTCTGACCGGTTTGTTGCTGGGACTCGGAATGATGTTTGTCTTGCGGATAAGGGGTTGATAATCCCATTCAACTTTTAGGAAGATTAATTTTTCCTGTAAGAGTTGCGTGTAGCGAGTAATTCTTTTTTTACGAGATGAGGGTGGCAGACTTATAATCTGCCACCCTCATCTGTGTCGAGATTGACGTTTAAGTCAGCCTCATGTTCATGAATCGTTTTCAAAACATGGGTCGATTACGAAACGTGGCGTTCCGCGGAGGCGGGGACGGATTGTTGAAGCCGCCGTGCCGAAGGAAGCATCAACAGCGCGATGACAGCGGCAATCCAGTACACGATTTCGATATTCAAGCGGTCCGCCAGCAGACCAAACAGTAAACTGCCAAGACAAAAACTGAGGGTATAGACGGTTTGCTGCATGCTGTACACGTAAGGTAACCGGGCGATGGGTGTAGCTTCCTGTAACCGGGTATTCATGTCAATGGCCCGTAATTGACTGGCTGCCCCTTGTACGATACAGGCAACGATGGCAAACACGACATGCGGCGCCGAGGCGAAAAGAACGGTCGCGCCAATCGATAATAGGACACTGCTCATCAACAAGGGTGTCCGTTTCGTGCGACGGAGCATACAGTAACTGCCGCCGATCATGCTCAGCAGGTAAAAGGCATTGAGAATGCCCCACCAACTGCCGGACAGTGCGAGGTGCGTATCGATATAAACAAGAAACAACGCTGAAATCCAGGCAGTGCTCGCAAACGCATCGATGCCGAGTAACGCCGTATTGAGACGGGCCGCCGGATGCGTGCGGGTATACCGAAAACTCGATTGGAAAGTCGGCGATTCGTCCGAATCTTCGACCGGATCAGCCAGATGCCGCACTTGATGATGAAACAACGTTGTCCAAAGGGTCGCTCCGATAAACAAGCCGAAGGAAATCATCAAAACAAGATGAGGCGAACCAACACTGACGAAAATGGCTCCAAGCGGCCACATCACGAGTTGGACGACTTGATTGGTTCCTTGGACCAAACTGTTGGCTTTTTGTAAATCATCGGTGATACGGGGCAGGAAGGCGCTCTCGATGGGACGTGCAAAACCATCGAGGAACGCAATCCAAACGACGCACACGAGAAGAGAAGCAAGGGGAAGATCAAGAAAGACGATCAGTCCCAGTGTGATGGTTTTAATCAGTTGGCTGAACAACAGCAAGGAGGCATGTCGAAAGCGTCGTGCAAGAGAAGCAAAGAAAAATCCGCTCATGGTCATGCCTGCGGTCACGGCAATCGGAAACAAGGCAGCTGTACTGGCTTGACCCGTTTGTTGGTAAAGGGTAGCGATGAGCGCGACGATGTAGAGCGCATCTCCCGCATTCGCTACCCACTGGCTGACCAGTAAAGTTGTAAATCGGTTCATCTAAAAAACCTCCACATCGTTCGTATTTAGTTGGTGGATGGATTAATAGATGGATTTACATCGGTCGCCCTCATTTCGTTTTTTTTGATTGTATAAGGAAAATAATGGATTGTCAACGTTATCATTGATGCTCTCGGGGTTTTAGACCGGTCGTTGTTTTTTCAACGCCCGCATATTGAGCAAAACGAACAGAGTCATGAAACCGGTCAAAACGATTAAATCCATCCAAATGTCCGTGAAACCGGCGCCTCGAATCATGATGTTTTGCAAGGCGTCTGCCGCGTAGGTCAACGGCATCAAACGATTGATGACTTCCACCCAAGTCGGAGCATCGGTCAGATCAAAAAGTCCACTGAAAAAAATCTGTGGAACGATGGCGAGCGGGATGAACTGAATCAGTTGAAATTCCGTCCGGGAAAAACTCGACAACAGTAAACCGAGTGATAAGGCAACGCTGGCCGTCAAAAGATTCACGAACAAGAGCAGGAAATAGTTTCCTTCCTGCGTCACGTCCAGAACGTTGACGATAAACAATTGAATGAGGATCGTCTGAATCGTCACGAACAAGAAAAATCCGACGAAATAACCGAAGACGATGCTCGACCGTTTAAGGGGAGTCGCAAGCGTTCGTTCAAGTGTCCCGCTGGACCGTTCCCGCAAAAAGCTGACACCGGCAATGATAAAAACAAACAAGAAGATGAAGAACCCCATCAAGGCAGGCGCGATTTGATCAAACAATTCCGCATCCGGACTACCGTACAAAAACTGGATGTCCGGTTTGGCGCTCGGAGGCACGACAGGGGACGGAGCGTCGAACGTCTGGTTCGTCAACGCGGTGAGTCGTTGTTGCAACTGCTTGACGGTCTCCGAAAGTTTGGTATTCGTCGCGGTCGCCTGTTGTCCCTGAATCGTGATCAACGTTTCTTGAATGACTTGGAGTGCTGCGGCATTTTTCGAGACATCGCCACCTTCTATCAAGATCTCCGGTTGACCGTTCTGATAAGTGATCAAGGCTTCAATCCGTTGATCATTGAGTGCGTCCATGCCCTCGGCTTCTGTTTTAAAAGACGCTGTCTCGGTTTTGGAAGCTAATGTGTCTGCGAAGGCAGACGGTACATCAACCGTTCCGATCGTCACGTCGTCGGAACTTGAGCCGAGAATCGTCGACAGCAAAAAGAGGACAAATAACGGAGCAAGGAACATCATCGCAATCGTTCGTTTGTCCCGAAAAATTTGGGAGATGACACGTTCAGCTACCGTAAGTGTTTGCATCAGGCTCGCTCCTTTTGGATAAATGCTTCGTCGATGGAGCCGAAGCGCTGCACCAGTTCGGCGGGGGTTCCGGCATCAATCAGACGACCATGCTGAATCAACAACAACCGGTCACACCGTTCGGCTTCGTCCATGACGTGTGTCGTGACAAGGATGGTCACACCCGACCGGCGTAATTGTTCGAATTCGTGCCAAAATGTTTTTTTGAGAGCGGGGTCAATTCCGACCGTCGGTTCATCGAGCAACAGTAAACTGGGTTCATGAATCAAAGCGATGGCAAGGCTGAGCCGCCGTTTCATGCCGCCTGAAAATTGATGGATCGGGCGGTCGGTATCGTTCTTTAAATCAACGAACTGGAGCACCGTCTCGATCCGTGCTCGAAGCCGGGCTTTTTTCAGACCATACAGCTTTCCGAAGTAACGGAGGTTGCCGCGCGCCGTCAAGTCTTCGTATAAAGCATCGGCTTGAGCCATATAGCCGATCTGTTCCGCCTGTTCCAATGAAGGTTGTTTTGCACCGAGGACGGTCACTGTCCCTTTCGTCGGTTGCTGAAGCCCGATCAAGGACTTGATCAAAGTCGTTTTTCCCGACCCGCTTGGTCCGATCAAGCCGACGATTTCCCCGCGCCCGATCGTAAACTGTACATCTGTCAGGACCTTGATTTTTCCGAACTGTTGGGAATAATCCGTTACATCAATCATATCGTCACATCCCTTCTCTTTTCCTATACCCGATTCAAGACCGGTCGGTGACTATCATGTCATTTTTTTAAGGATGTTGGCCGACTGAACCATAAACGCAAGGTGACATAAAAATAACAGGCGGAAATGAGGTAAAACAGACTTCCGATTGTCAGGAAATCAATCAGGTAACCTGCCGCGATGATACCAAAAGCAGACCAAAGTGACGTCTTAAAATGATAGTGACCAACGGTACGTCCGATGGTCGTCGGAGCCATGTCTTGTCGGGCAAGAACGGTTTTTTCAGTGTTTTTTTGAAGAGCACCCAGCACCCCCATGATGATTTGAATCAGGTAGACGTGACTGATTTCCGTCACGATCGGAACGTATAACAAAATCAATGCCATGCCAAACGTATGGATCATCAGCAGAAAGCGGTCGCCAAACCGGTCACTGAGGCGACCGATTCCGAGATAGGCGAAGGCGGAAGTTAAGGTGAAGAGTCCGTAAGCAAGACCGAACTGGGCATAGGAGTCGCCAATTTGACGGACCAGCAGCAGATAAAAAGGAAAAATGACGCTGCTGCTCATTAAAATCATACTTTGAATGCGGATAAAAAGAGGATAGTGCATCATCGTCGCCTCACTTGAAATAGTCAATATAAAACTGGTTCATGAAAATCGCTTCCGGATCATACTGCTGTTTCGCTGCTTGGAAGGAAGCAGCTTTCGGATACGCCTGTTGAAACTGGGCGCGTGTCGCAAACGGATAATACGGCAGGTAATAACTGCCGTGATGATCAAGTGTCGCATCAATCAATTTTTGGACGATTCGTTTCGTCTGCCGGATGGAAGCGGCATCGGTCTCCGTGTTGATCAGCCAGACCAGGGCGAACATATCTTGTTTCGCATAGGACAGCACAGCCGATTCATCCCGTTCAACGTAGCGGATCGTGATGTTTAAAACATTCAGTTCCTCCGTCGTCAAAATCGACCGGAGCTGATCGATGTACGGAACAAAAGATTCGACCGGAATAAAGTATTCCTGCAACAGTTCGGTTCGACTGGGACTCGTATAGTCCATAAAGGCACTATCGGAGCGCATGACGTTGTTACGGGATTGAAACGTACCGCTTTGTTTCAGGAAATAGGATTTCTGGAACGACCATAATTGATTTTTCCCGAATTCGCTGTAACGGGAGAGACCAAGCAAGGCCTTCGGTAAAGCGATGATGGTTTCCTGCTTGAGCGTTTCGTCTTCAATCGGGATCGTCCGGTCAGTTTTGCGGTAATTCGTTACATACATCTCTTTGAAAAAGCCGTCCGGTGCAACAGAAATCCGTCCGATGTGCATCCTGACATCTGCATCATCGAGCACGCGTTGTTGAAAATAGGTTGGATACTCACGGTAATCCAACGCGATGGTCTGCTCCGTATACCATTCGTCTTCGGTCAGTTTGAAGGTGACATCCAATATGACACCAAACAGACCATATCCTCCTGGGACCAACCGGAATAAATCCGGATGCTCCGTCCGGCTGACGTTGACGATATGACCGTCGGCGTTCAGCAGACGAAACGATTCGACCGTGTCGAGCAACGAACCGTAGCGGATATCCCGTCCGTGGACATTAACGCTGAGCGCTCCTCCGACTGTGAAGATGTTTTGCGACTGCATGACTTGGATTGCAAGTCCGTCCGGCTGAATCCGTTGTTGAATCTCGGCCCAGGTGACACCGCTTTGTGCGGTGATTCGCCGCTGTTTTGGAGCATAGTCCAAAATCATGTCATAGTTCGTCATATCAAGGACCGTCGCGTCGGCCAAGTAAGTATGTCCGCCTTGGCTGTGTTGAAGTCCGGCAATCGAAATCGTTTCGTGATTCCGTTTTGCCTGCCGTATCCAGTCCGTCAGTTCATCCGGCGATTGAGCGGAACGGACTTGTTTGATTCGGGTCGGTAAGAGTTTGGACTGGTCCGAGCTGATCAGTTTTGGATGTTGATACTGCCAGACCGACCAAGAAAAAGCCGCCATATATAGAACTATGACGGGAAAAATGATGATTCGTTTCATACAGCCTCCTAAGGTTTCGTCGAGATGCAGACAGGTTCAAATGGATCAGACAGTTGCGTCGCTGCTGCTTCGGCCTCGGCAAGTTCCTGCATGGGAGCATGGACCAATTGTTGCCGGCGCAAGCGGTACGCGCGTTCCAGCCGACTCGTCAATAGGTTGGCGAAGAACACAAGCAAGGCTAACGCGATGGCTGGGACCAGGAACATGTGATTGATCCAGGAGAGCGCTGTGAATTGCAGGAAATAATAACCGAACTGGGACGCCCATTCGAAAATGGTCGGCGCGACCCTGTCACCAAATAAAAGAAGGGATCCACCAAAGAAGACACCAAACAAGGAAATGTGAATCAAAACCATCAAAGTCTGGACGAATTGTTGCATGAAGACGATCGTCAACGTCGGCAACAAATGCGGCCAGATGTGTGTCCGGAATTGGTAAAATGGACTTCCGCCGAGCGTCCGGGCAACGAGCATGAACTCTTGCGCGAGCAACTGTCGGGTTTCACTGATTAAGTAAAGCAACAGGGCGGGTAAACCGAGTAACGTCAGGACGCTTACTTCGAGCAAGGCCCGGGACGACATGGACGGAATCAAGGCCGGATCGGTCAACAATAAAGCAGGCAATAAAATAAACAACGCAAGCAAGGAGATCGGGATGATCAAAAAGCCGTCCAACAGGAGTCGCAGACCGGTGTAGAGGCGTTTTCCGCGAAAAGCAAGCGGAACACCAATCAACAAGGCGAGAGCAATCCGGACAAAGGCGACCGTGAAACAAACGCCGATCGTCCACTTGGCACCCTCAATCAGCAATTGCAACAAATCATTCCCGGCACGATCCGTTCCAAGCCAGTGCTCACTCGACGGTTCGAGTGGAGAGGTCGCAAGCAGGGTTCCATCGGCCGAATAAAGATTCGTGATTTGATCGACTTGACCATCCCGAAAAAGTGTATTGCCGACACTGAGCGTCATCAACGCAGCGAACAGGAGCAAACCAATCCAGAAGAGTGGATCGCGTATCAAGACACGTCTCATGAAATTCCTCCTTTCCACGAGCGGGGAATACAAAGTTCCACAACAGTATCAAAAATGAAAAAGGGAACATAAATCAAGAGCAGTAAAACAAGCAGAATCGAAAAATCTTGATTGATCAAAATGAACCGGAACATCCCCTGAACGTTAAAGGTATATTCGATGACGACAAGGCTTGATAGAATCGTAATGATATTCGTCCGGAAAAACAGATAAAACCGGTAAAACAGGTTCGGCAGCAAATGTTGCCAAAACTGACGGGTCGATTGGATACCCTTGGCACGGGCGAGTTCGAGGTAACTTGCTCCCTGTTCTTCCTGAATCCGTCCGGTCAACCACTTGATGAAGAAAAAGACCGTCGTCAACGATAACGTCAAAATGGGTAAAAAACGGACGTGATCGTCAGCACCACCGGCGATTTCAATTCGGTTGAATCCGGTCGTCTTAAATAAAATGATGACGATACACTGTGAAAAGATGACCCAAAACAGATCTGGAACCATTTCCAGCGTCCGTGTCACTTGCGTCAAGAGCGAACGAATCTTAGGGCCGGCTTGATAAAACAAAAAGGCATACAGTAAAGCCGCGACTGCCGAGCAGATCAAGGCACTGTTGAAGATTAGAAGCGTTTCCTGTATAAATGGTTCGAGATCCGGAAACAACAATCTGTTTTCCGCGGCCGTCGCATTATAATAAGTGAGGGTGTCCCACGTCGTCAGCAGCTTGAGTTGCTGTTCGACCGTCTTGAAGTAGTTGGAAAAGTCCGGTCGCATCTGGACGATCAGACCGGGTAAGGCACTGACACCGAGCAAGACGAGTAGAGCCATAATGAGTTGGATGGTCTTGCGGATGACAAATGATTGCATGTTTTCCCTCCTGTACGCCACCGGTTTACCCGATGGCTTGAATGTTGTCATTACCAATTTGAATCAACTGGCTGTTGCGGTTTTTCCGACGCATGACATACCGTTCGAATTGACCGGTCGCGATATAGTCGTCCCGCGTCGACAGTGTCGACAGCGTCAGCAGGATTTGTTTAAGTTGGGGTTGTCCTTCCTTTAGTTTCAGATGGGTCATCTGGTTATTCGCATCCAGACGATTTAAGAACAGTTCGATCTTGCAGCCTTCTTTGATCAGTTCACTGGCCAGAAACGCCGTCTGATCGATGAAAGTCTCGAAGTTCATATGCAGTCCGTAACCGCTTGGTCCGGAAAGATTCAAAGCAAGTGTGAACGTATCTTGGTTGCTCGTTTCAAAAACCTTTGCCTGCAGTCGTCCGGTTTTCGCCGTCGCATACCAATCAATTTCTTTTGACGGTTCAGCTGTATAAGGTTTTGCCCCGAGCTGCACCAGTTTATTTTTCAGCGGGGAGTACCGATCGGCACGTTCTCCGATCCGAAGACGGTGCAACAAGAGCGGTGTCGCTTGTGCCGTCAACGAGGGAAGAACCGTGAATCGGGGAAAGGCATCAAAGGTAAACAAGTAGACACCCATCCGCCAGGGCAGTTTGATCGTCAAGGTGATTTCGTCAAATGCGGACGGTCCCCGGCGTGTCGTCCGGATCGGAATATCCAGTTGCTCATGCGTCCCGATGACGGCATGATACGTATGGGGATGAAGCGGATCCATGTCCGGAAAGACCAGCCCCTCGTCGGTATGCAGACGAAGCGTCGTCTTGAGACCCAGTTTTTGGAGAGCCTCAAGACCAAACAACTGCAACCGTAACGTCGTCGACTCATGATTGAACATGAGCGGCTCATAATGTTTCCATTCCAAGGCAATGGTCGTCATCAATTGTTTTTCCGTCCGACCGACGACGTAATGAACCGTCGCAAGCGATGCGAAGCCGAAACCGAGTAACGATAATCCCGGTATGAACAAGAAGACGAATGTCAGAATGATATAAACGGAGAACAACCGCGATTCGAGCCAAAATGGGACAGAACGTTCAATCTGCATCGTGTCACCCCATTTCGACCGGAACAGGTATGTCGTCGAGCAAATGCACCAAAAGATCGGCTTTCGTCGTTTTGATACCGCCTTCGAGTGTAAGCGTCAAGCGGTGGGACAAGACATGTTTAGCCAGGTATTTGATGTCTTCCGGAATGATGAAGTCACGTCCGTTGAGGAAGGCGTAACTTTGAGAAGCCCGCAGTAACGCAATCGCACCACGGGGACTGACGCCGACTTCGACCAAAGCATGATGACGGGTCGCCTGAACGATTGCAAGCAGATAATCGAGGACGTCCTGTGAAGCGTGGACCCGTCGTGCTGCTTCCTGCCAAGTAATCAAGTCACCGCCCGTCGCGATTCCGACGGCTTGTTTCCGGACGTTCGCCAACACTTCAATCAATAATTGGCGTTCATGCTCAAGATCCGGATAGCCGACTTCAATCGCTACCATGAACCGGTCGAGCTGAGCGTCGGGCAGCGGGAATGTGCCGGCGGATTCAATCGGATTTTGTGTCGCGATGACAAAAAACGGGGCCGGCATCTGATACGTCGTGCCGCCGATCGAAACTTGACGCTCTTCCATCGCTTCGAGTAACGCGGACTGCGTCCGGGGAACAGCCCGATTGATTTCATCAATCAAGACGACGTTGGCAAAGAGGGGTCCCCGTTTGTTCTCAAACTCTTGCGTCTTCAGGTTAAAGAAGTCAGAACCGATGACGTCTGACGGCAGGAGATCGGCCGTGAACTGAATCCGGGAGAAGGCACTGTCAAAACTGTTGGCGAGTGCTTTAGCGAGCATTGTTTTCCCTGTTCCGGGTACATCTTCGAGCAAGATATGGCCTTCTGCGATTAACGCTGTCAGACACAAATCGATGACATCAGCTTTTCCAAGATAAATCGTATTTAATTGATCTTTCAGTTGTTGCAGTTTCATAAAAATCCCTCCGTATCAGTTAATTTGAATTCGAATGACAGTCATTTTTGGAAGATTTGAAGCGCATTATGGTGAAGAATCTCCATAAAAAGAGCAGGATAAGGAAAAAATATCCATTGTTATTAACTGAATTTTAGCACAAATTGAAATTGAGAAGGAACCATTTTCTGAAAATATGAAAAAGCTAACACGATTAACGATAGAAAGGGAAGGGTACATGAATTAGAGAATACGCCAGAGGAGGAATTTTTGATGAAGCTGATTATTTTCGGAGCAACCGGTCAAACGGGACAAGAATTAGTCAAACAGGCAATCGCCCATGGACATACCGTGACGGCTTTTGTCCGTAATCCAGATAAACTCGAGTTGACGGACGAGAAACTGCAGATTATAGAAGGGGACGTACTTAACCAAGAAGCGGTGAATCAAGCCATGCAGGAACAAGACGCAGTAGTGACGGCCCTCGGAACCGAAAGTCTGGCGTACAGCGGATTTTTAGAACGCAGTCTTCTGCGGATCATCAATGCGATGAAGATCAATGGCGTCGAACGAATCGGGTATGTCGCTTCGGCGGGAGTTGATCAGGAACTTCCGGGTGCCCAAGGCTTACTGGCCCAGCAAATCCTGAAGAACCCGTTAAAGGATCATCGTCAGGCCATCGAACTGTTGAAACAGGCGGATGTCGCCTATACGGTGGCACGACCGCTGCGTCTCATGAACGGTCCGTTGACCGGACTGTACCGGCAAGCCGATACCGGTGTACCGGAACAAGCGAAACAAATCAATCGTGCCGATGTCGCTCACTTTTTACTCGAAGCAATCGAGCAGGACGAACATGTCCGGGGGAGCATTGGACTCGCGGAATAAGAATAGCCGATTTTCATGGACCTCATTATGGTCCCTGAAAATCGGCTTTTATCATGCTGTTATAATTAGGTCATTACTGTTGCCGGTAAACGGAGACGGATCCGCCATTGACGAAGAACTGACCGTAACCGTCTTGGTTGATCGTGACAGATGTGGAGTTGTTGCCGGTGATATCTGTCCAAACCTCACCTTTGTTTTGTGTTCCGACGTACATCCACTTGCTGCCGCCCGGTCCATCGGAAAGGATGGTCGCGAGACCTGATTTTGCGCGATCCGTTACCCCTTCGCGTGTCCAACCGATGACATCGGCATTGTCGAGATAATCGTTTTGTTTTCCATAGGCAAAGTCTTTCCGGGCTTTTAAGAGTGGATCGATTTTAGAGCCCAGTGCTGGAATTTCCCGAGTTGAAGTACCTTTTGTCCCGTAGTAATCCCCGTAAAAGACCGACGGATACCCTTGTTCACGCGTTAAGATCATTGCGTAAGCGAGCGGTTTGAACCAAGGCTGGACCGTTGATTCGAGCGATTGGCCGGGTTGTGAATCATGGTTTTCGACAAGTGTGACTGCAAGCGTCGGATTGTCTTGGACGACGGTTCCATTAAAGATTGTCCGCATGTCATAATACCCGCCACCTTTACTCGCCTGTTCGAACTTGTAATGCAGTGGGGCATCGAAGACAGACTGCTGATAGTTCGTCCGGCTGAGATAGTTTTTCAGCGTGCCGAGGTCATTTTGCCAGTATTCGGCTACCGTAAATAACGGTTTGCCGGTTGTTTGCCGGACGTTGGCAAGCCAGTCCGCGAGATAACCGTGTTTGATATGTTTGACGGCGTCGAGTCGGAATCCGTCGAGACCAAGCTCATTGACGTACCATTTACCCCAGTTCTTCATTTCCTGCTGAACTTCCGGATGATCAAAATCGACATCAGCATACATTAAGTAATCATAATTCCCGTTTTCCGTGGATACATCAGTATCCCAGGCTTTTCCTGTACCTCGGAACTTATAGATGGCGCTTTTGGAACGTGACTGATCCCAGTCTGTCCCGTCAAAGTGATACCATTTCCACTTGAAGTTCGAATACGCATTGTTACGTGTGGCGAAATTAAAGCCGGTCCAAGCTTGAATCTGATAATCTCCCGAAATTTCCTGATTGCGGTTGCCGCCGTTGACTTCAACAGCAGTTACCGATTCCGTGAAATCAGCGCCGCCTTTATGGTTCATGACGACATCACCGTAGACATCAATCCCGGCCGTATGCAGTTGATTGATGGCCGATTTCAGCTGTGCTTTCGTTCCGTATTTCGTCCGGACAGTTCCTTTTTGATTAAATTCCCCGAGATCGTACAAATCATACGCACCGTACCCGACATCATTTTGACTCGTTCCTTTGTAAGCGGGCGGAATCCAGACCGAGGTGATCCCGAGCTGATCCAGTTTCGTCGTATCACTGCTCAAGCGGTTCCAATGGTTGCCGTCGTTTGGCAAGTACCATTCAAAATACTGCATCATCGTTCCATTGTCCGCCGTCGCGCCGACTGCAATCGGTTGCACAAGTGGCGCTAAAAAAGTAGCTGTCGCAAGTGTTGCGACAATCAAGCGTTTTTGTTTCATGAAAGAACCTCCTATGAGTTTATGAAAGCGTTTGCATATCTAGTATATCAACCAGACGGCGCCGGTGTATCAACCGCTGCGCTTATTTGCAAACATCTTGTTTTCGTGACTTTTGACCCTAGAATATTTTTTCAGATGAAGAATGATTGCGAAATTGATCTGATATTGAGAAAAAAACAGGACCTTCTGACTCTTGAACATCAGAGTGAATTTTGATTCAGTTTAAGGCCGTGAATTTAAAGGTCTTTTGTCCAGCTTCTCAGATCCGAAATGAGGTGTGAAAATGAGGATGTAACGCCAGCACGTACATATGCGATCAAGGGGGAAACAGTATGAATTGGAAGTCGAAAATCAGCGGTGCGCTTGTCGCGGCACTGGCACTTGGGTCAATTTCGTTTACACCAGTCATTGCTAAAACAGAACCAACCAAAATCGTTGCCGGACCACAGATGGTCACGTCACAATCAACGATCGATGCTTATTATTTACCGGCGTCAGGAAAAACCGGAGCAGCATTAAAGGCATCGTTGCACGACATCATCGATAACCATACACAAGTGTCGTATGATACAGTCTGGACAGCCCTCAAGGAAACAGACCAGGATCCAAACAATGCGAATAACGTCATTGAACTCTATACCGGTAAATCGATTGCGAAAAGTAATAACGGTGGGAACGTTGGTCAATGGAACCGGGAGCATGTCTGGGCAAAATCGCACGGGGACTTCGGAACAAGTAACGGACCGGGAACCGACTTACACCACCTTCGTCCGGAAGATGTTGTCGTCAACAGTGCACGGGGAAATCTTGATTTTGACAACGGCGGAACGAAGTATGCCGGTTGTGACTGTTACCGCGATGGTGATTCATGGGAGCCTCCGACACGTGTCAAAGGCGACATTGCGCGGATGATCTTCTACATGGCGGTCCGTTATGAAGGCGGCGGCGAAATCGATTTGGAAGCATCAGAAAATGTCAGCAACGGTACAAATCCACTTCATGGAAAACTGTCGACGTTAAAAGCATGGAACAAGCTGGATCCAGTCGATGCGATTGAAAAAAGACGAAACGATATCATCTTCGAGAAATGGCAAAAAAACCGGAATCCCTTCATCGATCATCCGGAATACGTGACGTCAATTTGGGGAAATTGAACCAACGATATGAATAAAAGATACATCCCATATTCATGGGATGTGTCTTTTTTGTCGATCATCCAAATGAAGATTCCTTTAAAGAAATCAGTGATGAAACCTTTTTCGTTAACGGGCGTATATACAGAAGTGTAAAAAATGATGAAAGATCAAAAAAGTGATCGGCACTGAGGGGAACGTTGCAGAAGATGAATCGTATGAAATTTCGTGTAAGGCGTATGTATAAAGTTGGTTTCGGCATCATCTCGATGCTGGTCGTGTTTTGGTTCAGCATGGGTCTGTTCGTCGCTAAGGGAGAGCGGCCGTTGGCAAATGGAAAACATCCGTATGTCATCGTGCTGGGAGCCGGTGTCAAAGGAGAGACTCCGTCATTGATTTTAAGCAACCGGATTGAGGCGGCAGCCCGGTACGGCAAACAGTTTCCGGATACGACTTTCATTTTGAGTGGCGGGCAAGGAAAGGGCGAGGCAATTTCTGAAGCCGAAGCGATGCGACGGGGAATGATTGAAGCAGGTATTTCCGAAAATCGTTTGTTACTCGAAGATCAATCGACGTCAACTACGGAAAACCTGACATTTTCGAAACGGTTGTTACCGGAATCTGAAACCCGTGTTTCAATCGTCACGTCAGATTTTCATTTGTATCGCGCACGAAAGGAAGCCGAGCAGATGAACTTGACGACCGATGCGATTCCGGCTGAGACGCCGCTGTCAGGTGTATTACGTTACGGGATGCGCGAGCGTGTCGCGATCATCGTGAAGTATTTTCAGTGAAAAAACACCTTCACAGTTGAACTGTGAAGGTGTCAGTCACTTATTTATTTTGCTGTGAATCGTTTTGCTGTGAACCGCTTTGTTGTGTATTTTTAGGTTGATACTCAGCTGGGGCTTCTTCTTTCCCGAGCGCCACGTCTTTGGCTTCGACCACTTTATTGCTGATCGAATTGAGATCACCTTTGGCTTCGTTTACTGTGTCTTTCACAGACGAAGCATCCGTTTTCACCGTATCGAGTTCCGTGTTGACTTTGTCGTAGACGTTTTGAACGTCTGATGCGACTTCTTGGATGATGCTTGAAGCGCTCTTCACTTGGTTGATGACTTGTGACGCTTTACCTGACGGATCTTCTTTGATGGAAGAAGCCAGTGTCGACACGGAGTCCTTGGCACCACGAAGGCTCTGCTTCGTGTTTTGACGGCTAGATGAACTGAGTAATGTCAAGAGACCACCGACGACTGCCCCTAACAACATTCCCGTAAGTAAACTGACTTGGCGACCAGATGACGCTTCCTGATCGAATTGACGGTTCGGGTTTTCAGCATGTACAGCATGTGGATCGTTTGGTAAGTTTGGTTGCATGATTGACACTCCCTTAAAATATTATTTGACCATGATATGAATATACCCTTATCTGCTAACTGAAAACATGCATTTGTAATACAACAAAAAGACCATCCAATGATATGATGGTCTGAGACGATCCAGTAATCTTACGGTCGATGCTCGTCATCGTGTTTTTCAGTCAGCTTACGGTTGATTTCATCGTAATCAATTTCGATGTCATCCTTATTGCCTTTATAGCCGTACCCTTTTGAAATCACGAGGATTGAAGCGACCAGGACGAAAACGATGATTAGAATGGAGACGACATACAGCCACATGATCCATTCCCCCTTTCATTCTTCCTTTAGTATGACGGAAAAAGCGCCGTTCGTCTAAACGAAAATGTAAATTGTGTGCTAAACTATTTTCAAATGAATATGTTAATGGAACGAGGTGAGACGACATGAGTATACTAGTCGTAGATGATGAGTTTACGAATTTGATGATTTTGGAACGATTGCTTGAAAACGAAGGATACGATGTGGTCAAGGCAATGAGTGGGGAAGAAGCGATGGAACTGATGGAAGACCCGCTGTTCATCGAAACACTTGACGTCGTATTACTCGACGTGGAAATGCCCGGAATCAGTGGAATTGACGCCACACGTTTGATTCGTAAACGGTTTGGCTTGGATGAATTGCCGATTGTCATCGTATCGGGTCGATCCAATGAAGAAGATATTGCCGATGGATTGGATGCCGGTGCCTCCGATTACACGACGAAGCCGATCCGGAAAACGGAATTGTTGGCCCGTGTCCGCAATGCCATGTCACTCAAACAAGCCATTGACGCCCGGAAACGGTACGAAAAGGTGTTACAAGAAGACTTCGACTTGGCGCAAAAATTGCAACAAAGTGTCTTGAGCGCAAACATCGAAGATGAGGATATCCGGATCATGGCAACGTACATCCCGTCAAAAAAACTGGCAGGAGATATGTACGCCTGGTATCGGATTTCGCCTCAGAAATATGGCATCATCTTATTTGACGTGATGGGGCACGGTGTTTCATCCGCTTTGATCACGATGGGCATGAGTTCGATTTTGTTTGAACTGGTGCACCGGATCGGTGACCCGGCAAAAGTGCTTGAAGAATTAAACAAGCAGATGAGCCGGCTGTTTCCGGGAGATGAGACGGAAATCTACTTTACGGCCGTCTATTTGTATATTGAACTCGACGAGATGAAACTCAGCTACGCTAATGCGGGACATCCACCCGGTTTATTACGGATGGGCAATCAAATCATTCCGCTTGAGAACACAGGCCTTCCGGTCGGGATGTTCGAGGATTCCGAGTATACGAGCCATACGATTGACCTCGTTTCGCCTGGATGTGTCTACTTGTATACAGATGGTTTCATGGAATTGTACAGTAAGGGGATTGATGAGGGGATCAGCGCGATTCGTGAATTGATCCAGCAACAAGGGCCGGGCATTCACCAGCTCATTCAACCGGATCAGAGTGATGATGCGGACGATTTGTGTCTCGTCACGGTTGAAATCAATTAAAAAATGAAAAAACCACTCACTTTCGAGAGTCGTTTAGATTGGGGACAGAGCGGACAGCTGTCCGTTCCTCCAATTCTGCGAACGTCTTGAAAAGCGGGTGGTTTTTTTGGTTTGTTTGCTAGAAGAATCGTCGGCGCCATAAAATAAAGGCAGCTAAACCGGAGAAGAAAATCATCATCCCGAAGACAATCCAAAATCCGATGACTTCGCCTTCCCACGGGACATGGACGTTCATTCCGAACATTCCGGAAATCATCGTCGGAATCGAAATGACGATCGTGATTGACGCCAAAAACTTCATGACGAAGTTGACGTTGTTCGAGATGACGGAACCAAATGTATCCATCGTCGAACTGATGATGTCTTTGTAGATTTGGGCCATTTCCATCGCTTGACGGTGTTCGACGAACACATCTTCCAGCAAGTCTTCATCATCCTCGTGTTTTTCAAGACTCGGTGTCTTGATGATGCGATCGAGGACGCCGTCATTGGATTTTAAGGAAGTCATGAAATAAACAAGTGACTTCTGCAGGTTCATCAATTGGAAGATTTCCTGATTTCGCATCGATCGTTGTAATTCTTCCTCCAATTCATCCATCCGGCGATCGATTTGCCGGAGGAACCGGAGATAGGAGGAACTGACTTTATATAAGATTTGAAAGACGAACCGTGAGCGGTAGTTCGTCCGGAACGCGCGGAGTTTTCCGCTCGAGAACAAAGTCAACACATCAAGCTGTTGCGAACAGACAGTGATGAAATGTCTCGACGTTACGATGATACCAAGTGGAATCGTATTGTACCGTCGTCCAGATGATTCTTCTTCAATGTAGGGTACATCGACGATCATCAATAACCCTTCATCATCTTTCTCAAAACGAGGTTTTTCCTCGACGTCCAGTGGATCGTAGATAAAATCCTCAGGAATTTTTGTGGCAGCGATGACTTGATCGGCTTCGTCTTTTGTCGGATTGACAAGATGAATCCAAGAACCTTTCGTGAACTCTTGGATTTCGTTGACTGCCCCCGTCACATCGCTTCGATAAATCGTCAACATTTGTCTATCCCTCCTGCTCTTCACTTTTTTATTATAGGAACACTATGGAGGGCGTGTAAATGATTCTCAGATTTTTTTTTGAAACGATTAATGATAAAATACAAACAAGGGAGGGAATACGATGCCTTTTTTCAATACAAAAAAATTAGAAGAACTGCGTATGATTGCAGGTGGCGATGAAGTGTTTCTACAAAAAATCGGTGAGACGTACATCGCTCAATTCGATCGTAAGTTTCCGGAATTGAAAGACGCAGTCGCAGCAAATGATGCGGTACAGACCGAAAAATTAGCTCACTTACTAAAAGGCGCCTCCTATTCCGTTGCAGCGGACGACTTAGCAGATGATTTTGAACTTCTAGAGCGTGAGGCGGAGACGGGTTCGTTAACGAATGCCTCCGATATCTTGCACCGGGTCGAGCAATGTATGGTCGATTTCAGGAAAGTATGGCTGGATGTCTTTCTCGGCAAAAATCCTGATTCGGTCCAATGAAATAAAACAAATTCGTTTTCGACGAATGAGAAAAACCGTCCTCCTAGTGTTCAGGAAGACGGTTTTTTCGTGATGTAAGAATTAGAGGACGTATGTATCAACCGTTTCGATCAAGCGACCGATTTCCGGTTTCGTGATTTGCGCATTGACTCCGACCGATTCTCCTTTATGACGGAGGTCATCCGAAATCAGGGACGAGAACACGACGATCGGCAACTCGGTATACCGGTCATCTTCACGAAGACGTTTCGTCAAATGTAATCCGTCCATTTTCGGCATCTCGATATCCGTGATCAAGAGATCGCAGTCGCTTCCCGCCTCAAAGGCATCAAACGCATCCTTTCCGTTGATGAACCATTTCAGACCGTGATAACCCGCTTCTTCGAGCGTTTCGATGATGAGGGTCCGCAACATCTCCGAGTCCTCGGCAATCCAGATCGTTTTGTTCGACCGATTACGCGGCAGAACACGACGTCCTTCTTCGCGGGCGAAGATGTCTTTACGTGAAAGCTCGAGGGCGATTTTTTCATAATCGAGCAAGATGATCATTTTATCACCGGTCTTGACGACACCGTTCGTCAATCCTTCAATTCCACGTGCCAGCTCATTCGGCGTATCAATCTGTTCCCACGAGATACGGCGGATTTCAGTCACGGCGTCTACCCGGAGAACACTTTTTTCTCCGTTGAATTCACAGATGATCAAGCGATCATCCGTCGTTTCTTCGTGGGCAACGCCGATGACAGTCGGTAAATCGATCACGGTCATGACTTCACCGCGCAATTCAATTAAGCCTTTGACAGCATCCGGTGTTCCCGGGAGTGGAGTCATTGGTAGCGGGACGATGATTTCCCGGACCTTCATGACATTGATACCAAACGTATACGGACCACAGTGGAAAATGACGATTTCCAATTCATTTGTTCCGGCTTCTAATAAAATATCGTGTTGATTGTACACGTTATCGAGCTCCTTTCAATCCTGCACTGCACTTCTGACTAGTTATCGGCAGATAGCGGAAAAAATTACATACGAAAAAGAATAAAAAAATTGTTGTAATCGCTTTCATTTTATGTTAAGCAAAAAGTTTGGCATTTGTCTGACCAATTGATTACAATAAGCTATGCAGCCACACACTGAAGTGAGAGAGAAAAAAGATATGGAGGTCGAGTGGAATGACTACAGCAACAACGTATACATTTTTATTAGATGGACAATGGCATGAAAGTGAATCCAATGAAACGATTGAAATTTCTTCACCTTATAAAGAAGACATAGTGGGTCGTGTTCAAGCGATGACAAAACCGGAAGTCGATCGAGCGATCGCTTCAGCCAAAACGGCACAAGCGGAATGGGCAAAAGTACCGGCCAACAAACGAGCGGAATTACTCCATGCTTGGGCAACTGAACTTGAGAAGCGGGCGGATGAGATTGGGAAAGTCATCATGCGTGAAGTCGGTAAAGGTCTTGCGGACGGGATCAAGGAAGTAAAACGGACAGCTGAAATCATTCGTTATACAGCGGAAGAAGGTCTTCGTTTTGATGGACAGATGATGCAAGGGGATTCATTCCCGGGCGGAAGCGCCAAAAAAATCGCTGTCATTAAAAAAGCACCACTCGGCGTCGTACTGGCGATTTCACCGTTTAACTATCCGGTCAACCTCGCAGCGGCGAAACTTGCACCAGCCTTGATGACAGGAAATGCTGTCGTCTTCAAACCGGCGACACAAGGATCAATCAGCGGTATCTTGATGGTAGAAGCTCTTGTCGCAGCAGGTCTGCCGGCAGGACTCGTCAATCTCGTAACCGGTCGTGGATCGGTCATCGGTGATTATTTGACAGCTCATCCCGGCATCAACATGATTACGTTCACAGGTGGTACGGCGACGGGACAACATCTCTCGCGTCAATCGTCAATGATTCCACTCGTTCTCGAACTTGGCGGGAAAGACCCGGCCCTCGTTCTGGAAGATGCGGATCTTTCGCTCGCGGCAGATCACATCATCAGCGGTGCGTTTTCATATTCCGGACAACGTTGTACAGCAATCAAACGTGTATTCGTTCTTGAACCTCAGGCAGATGCGCTCGTCGCAGAATTGTCTGCACGAATCGCGAAATTGACAGTCGGTTCACCGGAAGACGAAAGTGTTGTCGTCCCATTGATCGATGCGAAGTCAGCTGATTTCGTCGAAGGTCTGATTACGGATGCGAACGAAAAAGGCGCTACGCTCGTCACAGGTGGAAACCGGACAGCGAACTTGATCGAACCAACGTTGTTTGACCATGTCACACGCGATATGCGGATTGCATGGGAAGAACCGTTCGGACCGGTCTTACCAATCATTCGAGTCAACTCGGTCGAAGAGATGATCGCTTATGCGAACGAATCGGAATACGGTCTTCAAGCAAGTGTCTTCACAGAAAACATCGACGCAGCGTTCAGCGTGGCTGACGCGCTCGAAACCGGTTCGGTTCAAATCAATGGTCGGACGGAACGTGGTCCCGATCACTTCCCGTTCATCGGTGTGAAATCTTCAGGTCTCGGCGTACAAGGCGTCGGACGAAGCTTAGCTTCGATGACACGCGATAAATTAACCGTCCTCAACTTAAAATAAGCAGCAAAACGACCTTTCAATCTGCGGAAAGGTCGTTTTTTTTGCATCCAAATGACGCTTAGGGACGTATGCTGTTTACCTGAATATTCGATGACAGCAGACAAAATTTGCCGCTGTCACTCCTTTCTCTCTATAATGAAGGAAACGATGGAGAGAAAAGAGGGGTTTTCCCATGTCACAAGAAGATGAAATCTTTGTATTACCTATACCCACACCGTTTCCGGTCGGTGATGTGAACTGTTACGTCTTACGGACGAAAACAGAAACAATCCTGATCGATTGTGGTCCGGATACGGAACAGGCTTGGCAGGCGATGCAAAAAGGATTGGCACACATCGGCTTAACCGTTTCCATGCTCGATAAAGTGATCGTGACGCACCATCATGCGGATCATGCGGGCATGGCGTACCGTTTCTCGGACCAAGGAATTCCGATTTACGGACATGCCCGATTACGTCCGTATCTGGAACAAGACGAGACTTTTTTGAGCCAAGGCGACGATTTCTTACAACGTCTGGCGATTTCGTTTGGTATACCGGAAGAAATCCGGACGCTTCTGCCCAGCTACATGTCGGCCTTGAAATGGCTCGGAAAAGGACGGTTGGATCATGTCTTGCAGGAGGGCGATTCGATTTGTGAGTCCGGTACATACCGAGTCCTCGAGCTACCGGGACATGCGAGTGATCAAATCGGTATTTTGAGTCAAACCGGTGTTCTGTTTGCGGCCGATCATCTGTTGGCCCGGGTCGAACCCAACCCGTTGCTTGAGCAGCCGCAGAGCGGCGATACGTCGGACGCGAAACGTCCTGTATTGGCCTATATGCGTTCGCTTCGGAAATTACAGGGAGAACAGATCGAGCTGGCCTACACCGGTCACGGTGAACCGATTCGCGATGTTCCGTCCTTGATTGAAGAACGGCTGTTACAACGCAAGGCAAGAGGGGAACAGTTGCTGAAGCACATAGAAGGAGAACAGACACTGTTCGAATTGGCCCGTGTGACATACGGCAACCGCTTAAAAAAATCATTTCCGCTTGTCATGAGTGAGATGAAGGCACGTCTCGACTACCTTGTCGCCAGTGGACAGATTACGGTCGTCAAACGAGACGGGATTTTATATTATGCCAAACAAGGTGAAAGCTCATGAATCTACTGAATAAAGTCGTCGTCTTGACCGGTGCCTCGAGTGGTCTCGGCGAGGCACTTGCGCGTGAACTGAATCGCTACGGGGCAAACTTGATTTTAGTGGCGAGACGGGAAGACCGGTTACGTCAACTGGCAAAAGACTTGAATGCCGAGTATTTTGTCTATGACTTGGAACATTCACCGGAGCTTCTTGCAGAACAGATCGCAGAGCGGTATGGCATGATTGATGTACTGATCAACAACGCAGGATTCGGGGAGTTTAGTTTTTTGGAAGATACGACAATCGAGACGATTGAATCGATGACGCGGATTAACGTTCTCAGTCCGATTCGACTGACAAAAGCGTGTCTGCGTCTGTTCCGCCCAAACGGGATGGTCATCAACGTCGCCAGTCAGGCAGGCAAGTTGCCGACACCGAAGTCGACGATCTACTGCATGACGAAGGCCGCCTTGCTGCAGTTTTCAAACGCCTTGCGTCTGGAACTCAAGCCAAAAGGAATACATGTCATGACCGTCAATCCGGGACCGATCGCAACGGAATTTTTCGTTCGTGCAGATATCAGCCGGAAATACGAAAAAAACGTGGCGAACATTCTCTTATCAAAAGAGAAATTGGCGCAAACAATCGTCCGGGCGATGGTCAAAAAAAAGCGGGAAGTCAACGCCCCTTTCTGGATGGAAGGTTCCGCCAAAGCATATGCGCTGTTTCCGAGGATGATCGAATGGTTCGGGAAATCAGGTTTTGATAAAAAATAAAAGGGGATTTTTACGGATGAGAAAACAAATAATCGGAATAGCGGCAGCGGGTCTCGTACTGGCTGGTTGTGGCAATACTCCGGCAGCGCCGACACAAGATAAAGTACTGGGTTCTTCGTATACGACGATTGAAAAAGCGGCGGCTGACACGACGGTCCGGATGTATATGTGGGGCGGCGATGACGGGATCAATGCCTATATCGATGAGTACCTGACACCCCGCTTGAAAAAAGAGCATCAGATTACACTAGAGCGTGTGCCGATTGAGACAGCAGACATCATTCAAAAGTTACGGGCCGAGAAAAAAGCCGGCAAAGAGACGGGCGTCATCGATGTCATCTGGATCAATGGAGATAACTTCCGAAACGCGAAAAAAGACGGTTTATTGTACGGTGAAATCACGAAGGTGCTGCCGAATATGAAGTACGTGGATCCACAAGCACAAGGTTCAGACAGCGGGACGCCGACCGACGAGCTGGAAGCCGCATGGGGCAAAGTCCAGTATACGTTCCACTACGATCAGGCGAGTGTCGCGAATCCGCCAAAAGATCTCAAGACGCTGAAGAGTTGGGTCAAACAGAATCCGGGCAAATTCACTTATCCGGAAGTAACGGACTTTACGGGAAATGCGTTTGTCCGTCACGTCATGTACGGTGTTGAATCAAAAGAGACGTTACAAGATCCGAAAGCCGATTTCAAGAAAACATGGGCTTATCTGAACGAACTCAAACCGTATTTGTGGAAAGAAGGAAAAACGTATCCGAAGACATTGGCGCAACTGGACCAATTGTATGCGAAAGGCGATGTCTCGTTTACAATGGGCTTCAACGAACGACGGGCGGAGCAAGAAGTGAAATCAGGCACGTTTCCGAAGCAGACACGCCCTTTGATTTTAGAAGAGGGGTCGATTGCCTCGACACACTTCTTGACGATTCCATTTAATGCCCCTAATCCAAACGGTGCTCTTGTGACAATCAATCAACTGTTGTCGGCAGAAGCGCAACTGAAGAAGTTTGATGCGACCTATTGGGGCGACGGAACGAGCCTTGATCTTTCGAAGCTCAATCAGCAGGAACAAGCGGCGTTCGCCGATGTCCCGGCGGCAGCCTCGACACCGAAGCCGGCTGACTTTAACGGAAAAGTCCGGGCGGAGCTCGATCCGGAACTGTTTGATCTGATCCGGAAGGACTGGCCGGAACGTGTGGCGAGGTAATGCCTGGCCGGCGACACTTCTGATTGCCGGTATGGTGGTGTATGGTCTGTTCGTCAGTCTGTCAATGACGACCTGGAACGACTACAGCCGTCTTGCGTCTGATGCCGTTTTTTTGGAAAGTATCGGCATCAGCCTCTATGTCGCATTGAGCAGTACACTCCTGTCCGTTTTGCTCGGGGCGGTACTTGCGGATTATTTTGCGAGACGGACGGGTTTTACGGAACAACTGTTGGCGTTGCCGTTGTTCATTCCGCACCTCGGTGCAGCGTACCTCTCGATTTTGTATTTAAGTGACCTGCCCGTCATCGGACCGCATGAAGCGAATCATCTCAGCATCATCTTGACTTATCTTTATAAGGAAGTACCGTTCGTCTTCTTTTATCTCCTGCCGGTATATCGACGTCTCGATCACCGCTATGAAGAATTGGGCTTGATGTTAGGTCTGTCGCGGATGCGGCGGTTTTGGCACGGGAAAGGTGTCTTTTTGTTATTTCCGATGCTTGAAGCGGCCTTCATCGTATTTGCTTTTACGTTGTTCGCTTATGAGGTGCCGGCGTTACTCGGTGTCACCTATCCGAAGATGATTGGGGTTTATGCCTTTGATTTATACACACAAGGCGATTTATCGAGCCAACCGGCAGCTTTCGCCATCAGTGTCGTCCTGACCGTCAGTTTGTTGGTTGTGTTATTGACATTCACGCGTTTCGTCAGACCGTTGACGGAACGGATCAGTAAGGGGCGAGCGGAATGAGACCAACCCTTGTGAAAAGTCTGTTGATCGGTCTGATTGTCCTGCCATTGATCGGTGTCATCCCGACGACCTGGACGTGGAACCCGCGTTTACTGGACACGGTGACGACGACCGTCCTGATGATTGCGGCTGTGACGCTGCTGAATCACCTGATTGGCTATGCAGCCGGAAAAGCGATTGCGTTTCGCACCGGCAGGCGGATTCGGTTGATGGAACTGTTGATCAGCTTGCCGCTGTTTCTACCCGTTTTGCTGTTATCGTTCGGATTGTACCTGACCTGGATTCGACTGGGGCTCGCCGATCAATTTTTAGGCGTCTTGTTGGTATTGCTGTTGCCGACGTTGCCGTACACGATCCGTATCTATACGAACGGATTTCAAGCACTTGGCGAACAGATGATGGAACAGATGATTCTCATCCAACCGAACCGCTTCAAACGGTTCTTTTTCCTGACAGGTCCGATGATGCGTTCGTCCTTACAGTCCGTCACCTTACTCGTGACGGTGATTGCGTTAAGTCAGTACGCACTCGTCGCATTGATCGGTGGCGGTGTCGTCCGGATGATCGCCCTCGAAGCCTTTCCGCTCTATACGGGAAATTCGTTGGTTGCGGCGAAAGAAGCGACGATTTGGTTGATTGCTTTACCATTTTTGATTTATTTTGTTCAGCTCATGGTGTTCTCATCGTGGGTTCGACTTGTTCGGAGGCTGTTAGATGGACGTAATGATTCAGCACGTAACGAAGACATTTGGAAAGAAAAAGGTGTTACAAGACATTGATTTGACGATTTCCTCCGGGAAGTGTGTTGCCCTCGTCGGACCAAGCGGCAGCGGAAAAACCACGTTACTCCGTGTGATCGCCGGACTGGAGCGTGTCTCGGGCGGAACGATTCACTTCGGATCAACGGAGATGACACGTGTCGCGCCGAACGAACGGGGCGTCACGATGTTGTTTCAGCGTCCGTTACTGTTTCCCCATCTGACCGTCGGACAAAATGTTCGGTTGGCGATGAAAAAAGGGAGTCGGCAGGATGTGAACGAATGGCTGGAACGCGTTGGTTTAACGGGTCGGGCGGAGTCGTTTGTCCATGAACTGTCCGGCGGAGAGCAACAACGGGCAAGTCTTGCCCGGGCGCTGGCCAGTGAACCCAACTTCCTGTTACTGGACGAACCGTTCTCAAGCCTTGATTTACCACGGCGCCGGGAACTGCGGACGCTGATCCGACGGCTGACGGAAGCAGCAGGCGTCACGACATTGCTCGTGACGCATGACCGGGAAGAAGCGATGGCGATGGCGGATTATGTCTACGTCATGGAACAGGGACGGATTATTGATCAAGGCAATCCGGTCCGGCTGGCGGAGACGAGTCCGTTTTTCGGGGACGGGGTTCATCTGAACGGTGAATGGTATTCCTTGTCCGATGTGAAGTTGGTCTTAAGACCGACGAAGGAAAGTTTTGAACGTGTTACGATTACGAAAGAGCTGATCCAGTACGGCGTCCGATTTTATGAAGTCGAACGCGAAGCAGGGGAGCGTCTGATCGTGCAGACGAGTGAGACGTTTTCTGAAGCAATGACAGCTTATATCGTCAGGAAGGAGGGGTAATATGTTAGACACACGGGCCAGAAAAGTCGTCCAGCCCCTTTTTGAACAGGTAGCGACCTTATTAAAGAAAATGGGACTTTCAGCGAACCAAGTGACTATCATTTCCGGAATCATCGGAGGGGCAACAGGATTTTTTGTTTACAATGATATGATGGGTATTGCCATTTTACTATTATGGATTTCTGGTATGTTAGACGTCGTGGACGGCACGATGGCACGGCGTGAGAAAACGACGCCGATCGGAACGATTCTTGATTTGGTGCTCGACCGAATCGTTGAATTGTCCGTCTTGCTTGGACTTGCGCTTCGCTTTCCGGAGACACAAGTCGTCATTTTATTTTTAATCGCTTCCTTTGTGATCGGGATGACGATGTTTCTGGCGATTGGAGCAGTCAGTGAGAATTATGGATTCAAGTCGTTCCAGTATCAACCGGGATTGGTTGAACGGACGGAAGGCTTCCTCTTTTTGACCGCGATGTTACTGTTCCCAAGTGCCATCATTTGGATTGCGCTCGTCTTTTTAATTGCTGAATTGTATACAGTCGGCGAACGGTTTTATCAAGCCTCGAAGGTATTACGATGAGTGAATCGGAACGACTTATGGTGGTGGATGAAGCCGGACATCCTTTGTATACGGCAACGCGGCAAGACGTGCATACGCAAGGTCTGTGGCATGAGACGTTTCATTGTTTTGTCATCGACAGCAAGAAACAGCAGGTCGTGTTACAGCAACGGGCGGATCAGAAAAAAGACTTTCCCGGGATGCTGGATATCACGGCGGCCGGTCATCTGTTGGCCGGTGAGTCAGTTGCTGACGGAGTTCGGGAACTTGAAGAAGAAATCGGACTCGTCAAGTCTTTTGAAGAACTGTACGGACTCGGTGTGTATCAAGAAGAATTATGCTTACCGGGCTTCATTGACCGGGAACGGATTCATCTTTTCTTGACGGACTCGGCAAAACCACTGACCGGCTATTCGTTGCAGAAGACGGAAGTCCGCCGGCTCCTCGCTTTTTCGTTCGCTGAGTTCGCTCGGTTGGCTGAAGAAGAAACAACGGTCTTAACAACGGTCGAAGGTGAAACCATCCAACGCAATCAATTCGTGCCACATCCGACCGACTACTGGAAGACGGTTTGTGCAGGAATACAAGCTTATTGTGAACGGTGAACGCAACAAAAGGACTGACTAGCGGAGAAAACGCGGCAGTTCTTTTTCTTTTTGACCGAAAGCTAGGCAGAAAGTAGCATAATAAACATTTCTCTGAGATAATTAACAATATATACATTTGATGAAAGAAGGTGCAGCCAGTGGCGTTACGATTTGCATTGCTCGGACTGCTAACTCAGGGAGAAGCGACCGGATATGATTTAAGTACGACGTTCAAAAAACAGATGACGCATTTTTGGACGGCGCATCATACACAAATTTACCGTGAATTATTAAAGATGGAAGACGATCAACTGGTGACAAGTGTCTACATCGTTCAAGAAGACCTGCCCGATAAAAAAGTCTATTCAATCACGGAACAAGGACAAACAGCACTCGTTGCCTGGCTGCGGGCACCGAGTGAATTCAAACCGAAGATGAAGGACGAGAATCTGATGCGGGTGTCTTTATTGCATCTGCTGCCTCCGGATGAAGCGGTCCTGTATCTGGAAGAGTCCAAACGACATCATCAGTTTGCAGTCGACTTGATGCGGGTGTGGCGAAAAGATCATCTCGAGAACGGTGCAACGCTTGGGGAAACGCTGACAAGCGAATATGGATTACGGATGATGCTCAACTACCTCGACTGGTGTGACTGGGCGATTGAAGAAATTAAAAAAAATCAGGCCAATGTCTGAATGACGGGGATTTCACGGTCTGTGATCTAACATCAACTCACTTCTGTTCAGGGCAGAGTGAGTTGATTTTTTGTGGATTCTTTTTGATGCAGACTGTGATAGAGTAGATGAATTGTAAGAGCATTAGAGGAGGTAACAAAAAGCGTGAGTGTATTTACGGATTATGAAGACTGGATCGATGAAGAAACGGACGAGATGATTGAACAATATGCCGATTATGCCGTCAAAGAACTGAAGTGGGGAGGCGAAATCGGCGATTATTATGTCGAATCCGGACTGATTGACCGGTTTGTTGCGCAACAAATGATGTGGTTGTCGTTCGAAGAGATGGAACAGATTTTAGACGAATCGACGGTGGACTTTGATGTCATGTCGGTGGAAACAGAAGAAGCGATGCAACGCGCACAAGTCGAACAAACACTCCATCACGACATCAAACAACAGTTGACGATCAAAACACGTCCCTTCGTCGCAAGCCGCCTCGAGCAGCTCTGCGAGGAGCAACGTGATGTCCTGTCACAATCTGAAGATACGCGGCTTGCCTATGAACAAGTCGTCCAGACATTGAAGGCAGGACCGGCCCCGGAAATCATTGCTAAGCGGTGGTACCGTCGTGAGCGGATCATCCACCGTTCGTTTACGCCGGATGAACAAGCCCGTCTTGAACAACGACGTCAAGAGCTCGAACCCCAGTATCAAAAGGACCAACGACGACTGGAAGAATTACAGCGTGAACGCACGAATTGTGAACGGCTGTTACGGTGACGGAGCAAAACCACCGCAAAAGAAATCGCTTTATTGCACGTTGTTTTCAGCTGAAACAACAAGACCCGCATCCTTGCCTGATTGAGGCAGGGATGCGGGTCTTGTTTGTCTCTGACAGTACGGATTTCTTTGCTGTTTCCTGCAAGCGTTGCGCGAAGGAAGTCATTTCTTTTGAATCAAAACGAGGATAACGGATGTAAAATCCGCTATCCTCGTCTGTATAGAAAAGGACTGTTGAGTCAGTCTCTTTCAGTTCAATTAGATGTTCTTAGACCGTTGCCAGTTTCGCCAAGACAAGTTTTGCGACCGCTTCGCTTGAAGCCGGGTTTTGGCCTGTGACGACGTTGCCGTCGATGACAGCAAATTCTTTGCCGGCATCTGACGTCAAGAACGTTGCGCCTTCGCTGCGTAACGTTGTTTCAAGCAAGAACGGTACTTTATCTTCAAGACCTGTTGATTTTTCTTCTTCGTCTGTGAAGCCGTTGATTTGGCGACCTGAGACAAACGGTTTACCGTCGATCGTAACATGCGCGAACGCTGCTGGACCGTGGCAGACAGAAGCGACGATGCCGTCTTTTCTGACCATTGCTTCGATGGCGCCGGCGACAAGCGGGTTGTTCGGGAAATCGACGACCGCTCCGTGACCACCTGGGAAATAGACAGCATCAAATGATGCGGGATCGACATCCGCGAGTGGTGTCGTATCATGAAGTGCACGACGTGCATCTTGGAATTTCGGCAGAATCTCCTTGACCATTGAAGCTTTATCGATCGGGACATCGCCGCCTTTGACAGAAACGACCGTGACGTCATGACCGGCTTCGTGGAACAAGTTAAATGGGGCTGCGAATTCTTCGAACCATAATCCTGTTTTGTGACCGTTCATATCGTCAGCACTGGTTGAAACGATTAAAATTTTTGACATAATAAAACTCCTCCTCTGTAATAACGTTACAAAGAAGGAGATTCCCTCGTCTGAAAAAACTCAAACCTT
Source organism: Exiguobacterium sp. s192 (assembly GCF_018618795.1). Taxonomy (NCBI): domain Bacteria; kingdom Bacillati; phylum Bacillota; class Bacilli; order Caryophanales; genus Exiguobacterium; species Exiguobacterium sp. s192. Next base: position 337,522 of record NZ_JACSMS010000002.1, read on the forward strand.
ATCGATGTTCCGTATACGTGTGAACAGGAAGCAACGACAGGACGTGAGCGATTTCTTCTGCCGACAATGTTTCCCGCATCGCTTTCAGGTTCGCTTGGAGTTGTGACACACTTGATGCACCGGGTAAGACGATATCCGCTTGTTGATCAATGGCCTGAAGAGCCATCGCCGGAAGCGGATAGTCTTGGAGTGTCGTCAACACCTGCTCCAGCTGTTCCTTGTCGTATTGTTCAAACCGGTCGACGGATTGAAGGCGGGATGTGCTTTCCGTCGTCAACAGACCTTTTGCCAGTGGACCACGGGCGACGAGTTTGATATTTCGTTCTTGAAGTCGTGGCAACAATTCCTCGATTCGACGGTCAAGCAGCGAATACGGTGTCATCAAATAACTGAAATCACTGTTCTCCAGCCAGTAGTTGATGACGTTCGGACGTAAGGAAGACAAACCGTATTCCTTGATCCGCCCCTCTTGCTGGAGATCTTTCATCGCACGGATCGACGCGTCAAGATCGTCTTCCATCGTTCCGCCGTGAACATAATACAAATCGAGGTACGATGTTTCGAGTCGGTTCAGACTCTCGAAACACGCCTGTTTCAAATAGTCATAGCTTGGGTCCCACGTCCAGCCTGTTCCAGTCGCGTTCATCCGGTTGCCGCCTTTGGAAGCAAGAAACAGTCGGCTCCGATCTTCAGGTGAAAACGTTTGCCCAATCAGTGACTCGACTGCTCCGTTCGCGTAGACATCCGCCGTGTCAAAATGAACGATTCCTTCATCGAGCGCCGTCCGCAAAATTTCCGTTGCTTCTTCCTGACCACGCTTCAAAATCGTCATCGTGCCTAATCCTAATGCCATATCAATCCCTCTTTTCTTTCAACTAGTGCTACTGCTAATCAGTTTAGCATATTTGGCGGCTGATTTTTGTTCCAGGTGCTCTTGCTCAAAAGAATGAAACAGACTTGCGTCCGGAATCGGAAAACAGGCATACTGAGGAAGAGAAGAAAGCAGTGGTTCGAATCTAAACAGAAGAGGTGTACAGGATGGAAGAAAAAACAATTGAGCGGGAAGTCATCTATGAAGGAAAAGTTTTTAACGTCGAAAAGCACGTCGTCAGTTTACCAAACGGCAATACGTCCGTCCGAGAGCTGGTTTACCACAACGGAGCGGTCGCCATCATCGCCTTTGATGAAAAGGGCGATTTGTTGGTCGTCGAACAATACCGCAAAGCGTTTGAACAATTATCCATTGAAATTCCGGCTGGCAAACTGGAAAAGGACGAGGATCCGGTAGATTGTGCCGGAAGAGAACTAAAGGAAGAGACCGGTTACGCAGCGGGTGAATTGACGCATGTGTTTGATTTTTACGGAGCGCCCGGTTTTTGCAGTGAACGGGTACATATTTATGAAGCGACTGCATTGACGGCAGGGGAGCGACAGCTCGATGCCGATGAATTCCTCGAAAACCAGACGCTGACGCTTGAACGGGCGCTGGAATTAGTGGAAAATGGGACAATCGTCGATGCGAAAACGATCATGGCGATCCAACATTGGCACATCCGCACTTTAAAATCATTCTAAAGTAAATGATTTTCAGTTGATAATCATTTTAATTTGAAAAAGGAGTGATTATCAGCTATGATAAAACCATCAGTTTCGACCAAAGGGGGCGCTATGATGGAAAGTCGTGTTGAACGCATTAAAAAACAGCTGAGCGGTAAAGGATATAAGCTGACTCCCCAACGTGAAGCGACCGTACGGATTCTGCTTGAACATGAGTCGGATCACCTCAGTGCGGAGAATGTCTTTTTATTGGTCAAAGAAAAGAACTCAGACATTGGACTGGCGACGGTTTACCGGACGCTTGAGCTATTGACGGAGTTAGAAGTCGTTGATAAAGTCAATTTCGGAGATGGCGTATCTCGATTTGATTTACGGCAAGAAGGAGCGAGTCACTCGCATCACCATCTTGTATGTATCGAATGTGGATCCGTCGAAGAAATCTTAGATGATATGTTAGAAGAAGTCGAAAAAGAAATCGTCTCGCGTTTTCAGTTTAAGATCAAGGATCACCGGTTGACGTTCCACGGTGTTTGCCGCGTCTGCCAAGAACGGCACGCACGGGAAGCGTTGGAACAATCGCAATCACAAACCCAAACCGTCTGACTGTCCTCATCAAAAAGAGGACGGTTTTTCTTTTTTAAAAATATAGGTCAGACCTCTTCACAACGGTTTACACCTTTGATATGATGGGAAAGTAAGCGATTTCTTAACGATAGAGGATGAGTTCAGTGAGGCAACAACTGGAAGCATTTATCAACTATTTAGTGATTGAACGGCAGATGTCCGCGAATACGGCCGCTGCCTATCGAAATGATTTAAACCAGTATTTGACGACGCTTGAGCGGGAAGGGATTTCTTCACCGGAAGAAGTCACGCGCCACCACATCGTCCTTCACATCGAATCTCTGCTTCAGGCACAAAAGTCGCGTGCGACAGTCCGGCGGTCAACGAGTTCGATTCGATCGTTCCATCAATTTTTAGTGGAACGGCAGATCGTCCGGCACGATCCGTCGCGACATCTTGATTTACCGAAACCCGACAAAAAGTTACCGGTCGTCTGGAGTCAAACGGATATCGTTCGTTTGCTTGATTCGGTCGTCGGCAACGATCCGCTCGTCCGGCGTGACGCGGCGATGCTCGAACTGCTGTACGGCACCGGCATGCGGGTCAGTGAGTTGTTACAATTAACATTGAATGATCTGCAGTTGGAACTCGGTTACTTGTCCTGTCTCGGGAAAGGGAACAAAACCCGCATCATCCCAATCAGTCAGACAGCGATCGACAGTGTGACGATCTATCTGGATCTTGCCCGCAACAGTCTCGGCGGTCAACAAACCGATTATGTGTTCCTTAACAGCCGGGGCGATCGTCTGTCACGGCAAGGTTTTTGGAAGATGATTAAGCGTCGGGCAAAAGAAGCCGGGATTGAAAAAGAGATTACGCCACACGTTTTGCGTCATTCCTTTGCCACCCATCTCCTCGAAAATGGAGCTGATCTGCGGGTTGTTCAGGAAATGCTCGGTCACGCCGATTTATCGACAACGCAAATGTATACGCACGTCAATAAAGCACGTCTGCACGACGTCTATAAAAACCATCATCCCCGTGCGTGATGGTTTTACCTCTTAAAGGTCTGACTTCAGACAAATAGGGTGTTTTGTCTAGTCCGTTTGCGGGAAAATTCTAACGGGATTTGTTTTAACAGTAAGCAATAAGTATTAGGAGGAATTTTAACATGGCTCAACCATTCAAACGTGTATTTTTAGTCGTCATGGATTCAGTGGGAATCGGAGAAGCACCGGATGCCGAACAGTTTGGCGATCTTGGAGCGCATACACTTGGACATATCGCGGAGCAGCGTAATGGTCTGAACATGCCGCACATGGCAAAACTCGGTCTTTCGCACATCGCGCCGATTCAAGGAGTTTCAGCAGAAGCAGCGCCGCTCGCAGCGTACGGGAAGATGGAAGAAGTATCGGCCGGCAAAGATACGATGACAGGGCACTGGGAAATCATGGGTCTTCGCATCGATACGCCGTTCCGTGTGTTTGAGAAATTCCCGGAAGACTTGATTGGACGTCTCGAAACGTTTTCGGGTCGAAAAATCATCGGCAACAAGCCGGCGTCAGGAACGGAAATCTTGGATGAACTCGGACAAGAACACGTTGAAACAGGTGCATTGATTGTTTATACGTCGGCTGACTCTGTGCTTCAGATCGCAGCGCACGAAGAAGTGGTTCCGCTCGAAGAATTGTACCGGATTTGTGAGTACGCTCGTGACATCACGCGTGATGATCCGTACATGCTCGGCCGGATCATCGCCCGTCCATTCCTCGGAGAACAAGGTGCCTGGGTCCGGACGTCGAACCGTCATGACTATGCGTTGAAACCGTTTGACCGGACTGTCATGAACGAACTCGAGACAGCCGGGCTCGATGTCATTTCTCTCGGGAAAATTGCTGATATCTTCGACGGCGAAGGCGTGACGGACGCCATCCGCACGAAATCGAACATGGATGGTATGGACCAACTCGTCAACCAACTTGACCGTGATTTTACAGGACTTTGTTTCTTGAACCTCGTCGACTTCGACGCATTGTTTGGTCATCGTCGTGATCCGCAAGGGTACGGTCAGGCGCTCGAGGAATTTGATGCCCGTCTGCCGGAAGTTTTTGAACGTCTTCAGGAAGATGATCTCTTGATCATTACAGCGGACCACGGAAATGATCCCGTTCATCCAGGAACGGATCACACACGCGAGTATGTGCCATTACTTGCTTACCACAAAAATGGTGTCGCAAATGATTTGGGAATCCGTTCGACGTTTGCCGATCTTGGGGCGACGGTTGCCGATAACTTCAATGTGAAGCTGCCGGCGCACGGTAAGAGTTTCTTGTCAGAACTTTAATTTAAGGGAGCGATTCAGATGACAGTCAATTGGAATGAAACACGGTCGTATTTAGAAAGCAAGATGCAGGCGAAACCGGAAATCGGTTTAATTCTCGGTTCAGGACTCGGTGTCCTGGCGGATGACATCGAAAATCCGATTGCGATTCCTTACAGCGATATCCCGAACTTCCCCGTCTCGACGGTGGAAGGTCATGCCGGGCAACTCGTATTCGGAACGCTCGAAGGGAAACAAGTCGTTGCGATGCAAGGACGTTTCCATTTCTATGAAGGATACTCGATGGAGATGGTCACATTCCCTGTCCGTGTCATGAAAGCGATCGGTGTTGAAACACTGATTGTCACGAACGCAGCCGGTGCTTGCAACGAAGCCTTTGAACCGGGAGATTTGATGTTGATCACGGATCACATCAACTTCTTCGGCACAAACCCGTTGATCGGGAAAAACGTTGATGAGATGGGACCACGTTTCCCGGATATGTCGAAGCCGTATGACGCTGAATTGTTGCGTCTTGCTCAAGAAACAGCAGACGAACTTGGTATTCAAGTGCGTCAAGGCGTTTACTTCGGCAATACAGGTCCAACGTACGAAACACCGGCGGAAGTAAAACTCGCCCGGTTGCTCGGTGGCGATGTCGTCGGTATGTCGACGGTTCCGGAAGTCATCGTCGCCCGCCACTCGGATATGCGCGTACTTGGTATTTCGTGTGTCTCGAACATGGCAGCCGGCATTCTCGATCAGCCGCTTCACCACGACGAAGTCATGGAAACGACGGAACGTGTCCGTGCGCACTTCCTGTCACTTGTCCGCGGTTCGATCAAAAAAATGTAAGAATTAAAGCCCGATAAAAATACGAACGACCCCTTGAGGAGGAACTTATTATGCGTATGGTAGATTTGATTGCAACAAAACGAGACGGTGGCGAGTTACCAACAGCCGATATTAAAGCGATGGTCGAAGGATTCACGAACGGTGACATTCCGGATTACCAAATGTCAGCCATGTCGATGGCAATTTTCTATCAAGGCATGTCGGACCGCGAAATCGCGGATTTAACGATGGCGATGGTCGAATCAGGTGACGTGATTGATTTATCACGCATCCACGGTAAAAAAGTCGACAAACACTCAACAGGCGGAGTCGGCGATAAGATCAGTCTGATCGTCGCACCACTGGTCGCATCAATCGGAATTCCTGTCGCGAAGATGAGCGGACGTGGTCTTGGCCACACGGGCGGAACGATCGATAAGCTCGAAGCGTTCCCGGGATTCGACGTGGAATTGACGGAAGAAGCATTCGTTTCTCAAGTCAACGACATCAAGATGGCAATCATCGGTCAAACGGGTAACCTGACACCAGCCGATAAAAAATTGTATGCGTTACGTGACGTGACGGCGACGGTCAACTCGATTCCGTTGATCGCAAGCTCCATCATGTCGAAAAAAATCGCAGCCGGTGCGGACAGCATCGTCCTTGACGTTAAAACGGGTTCAGGTGCTTTCATGAAGTCATTTGAAGACGCAAAAGCGCTTGCGACGGAAATGGTATCGATTGGGAAAAGTGTTAACCGGAAGACGATCGCCGTCATCACGGACATGGATCAGCCGCTCGGAAACGAAATCGGGAATGCAAACGAAGTCAAGGAAGCGATCGAAGTACTCCAAGGCAAAGACGTTCGCGATCTGAAAGTCATCGCGTTGACGATTGCTTCGCACATGGCAGTCCTTGGTGAGTTCTACCCGACGTTTGACGAAGCGTATGCCGATCTCGAGACACGTCTCGCAAACGGAGCAGCACTCGACGTCTTCAAGAAGTTCATCGCAGCGCAAGGCGGCGACGCGTCACTCGTTGACGATATGTCGAAAGCACTCGAAACGAAGTTCGAAAAAGATTTCGTGGCGTCTAAAGCAGGATACGTCTCAGAAATCATCGCGGATGAAGTCGGTGTCGCAGCGATGATTCTCGGTGCAGGCCGTGCGACGAAGGCAGATGTCATCGATCACGCAGCAAGCGTTACATTATTCAAAAAGGTCGGCGACAAAGTCGAAGTCGGTGATGTCATCGCGACACTCCGTTCGAACAAAGAAACACTCGACCAAGCAATCGAAAAAATGGACCACGCGTACCATATCAGTGAGACGAAGCCGGAAGCACGCCCGCTCGTTCATGCTGTCATTCAATAAGGTGTTTTCTGACAACTGTCTGGGTTTCTTTCCCAGACAGTTGTTTTTTTGTTATAGTAAAAGGAACAATGGGAGGGGAAATACAGATGAAACCAAAAAAACTAACTGTCGGCGATACGATTGCGATTCTCTCGCCGGCATCAGCGGTCGCAGCGTATGTACCGCGTCGTCTGCAACGGGGGATTGAGACACTGGAGCGGATGGGTTTTCAGGTCCTTGTGATGCCGAACACGACAGCGATTCACAGTCATACGGCAGGCACAATCGGGGAACGCCTTCAAGATTTACATATGGCATTTCAAAATCCTGACGTCAAAGCAATCATTACGACAATCGGCGGGTTTAATTCACATCAGTTGCTCGATGAACTCGATTACGATGTAATCCGCAACAATCCAAAAATCTTCATGGGCTACAGCGACATTACGGCTCTTCTGTCCGGCATTCATACGAAAACCGGCTTGACGACGTTCGTCGGACCTGCTGTTTTACCGCAGTTTGGTCAACTGCATGGTCTTGATGCGTATACAAAAAAATGGTTCGAAAAAACGCTCATGCAGACGGAGCCGATCGGTCAAATTGAAGCATCGGATGAATGGACGGATGAAGGTTTGCGCTGGGATGTCAATGATGACCGGAGACGGATACACGTCGTCAATGAGGGGTACGTCGTCGCCCGCGCAGGAGAAGGGACAGGACCGATCATCGCCGGCAATCTCGGGACACTGCTGTTGCTTGCCGGGACACCGTATATGCCGTCGTTCGACGGTGCTGTTTTAATGCTTGAAGATGACGAAAGCGAAACGCCGGAGACGATCGACCGGTACTTTACACAACTCCGTCACCTCGGGGCATATGAAAAGATTTCGGCGATTGTCATCGGACGTTTTCACGGAAAAGTCGAGTTTGATCCTGACTTCCCGCTGAAGGACATTCTCCTACGGGCGACCCGTGGATATGACTTCCCGATTGTACTCGACGCAGACTTCGGACATACCGATCCGGTTTTCCCGTTACCAAACGGCATTCAGACATCGGTGACCGCGGGTGAAACGGTTGTGATTGAAATTCTCGAATCCGCTGTCGAATGAGTAAAAAACCTGCGTTTTGCGTAAAGATTTGATACACTAGGTAACGGAGCCGCGAATGTCGTGGCGAACACCATAGCTGAAAAGCGCGAAAGGTTGGTATACGATGCAAAAAACTGGATATATCTTATTAGAAGACGGAAATAAAATTGAGTTTGAATTGTTTAACGATGATGCACCGATCACAACAGAAAACTTCGAGAACCTTGCGAACTCGAACTTCTACGATGGATTGAACTTCCACCGTGTCATCCCTGGTTTCGTCTCACAAGGCGGTTGCCCGATCGGAAACGGTACAGGCGGATCAGGTAAGACGATTCCGTGTGAAACGTCAACATCATACCCGCACAAGCATAAAGCCGGTTCACTTTCAATGGCGCATGCTGGCCGCAACACGGGATCAAGCCAATTCTTCGTCGTTCATGAGCCACAACCACACCTCGACGGCGTGCACACAGTCTTCGGACAAGTGACATCAGGTCTTGAGCACGCTACAAAAATGAAGCAAGGCGCTGGCATTAAAGAAATTCGTGTCGAAGCGTAATGCATTCCTCTCCTTCTTTTGCTGAAAGAAGGGGAGTTTTTTTTCGCTTGATTCAGGGAAGTGAGAAAAAGAATCGAAAAAACGAAGGAGCGATATAGGATGCGTTTAGCAGGGAAAAAGATTATCCAACTTGTCAGCAATGATTTTGAAGATCTAGAATTATGGTACCCGGTCCACCGCTTGCGGGAAGAAGGGGCGATTGTCGACATCGTCGGTGAAAAGGCTGACGAAAAATACATCGGAAAGTACGGTGTACCAATCGTCTCGGATAAAGCGTTTGACGACATCACACCGTCTGAGTATGATGCGATTCTTGTACCGGGCGGCTGGTCACCCGATCTATTGCGGCGGTTTGATTCCGTTCTCGCCATGGTCCGCCATTTTGATGAAACGAAACAACCGATCGGTCAGATCTGCCACGCAGGATGGGTCTTGATTTCAGCAGGTGTCTTGAACGGTGTCAATGTCACGAGTACGCCGGGAATCAAAGATGATATGACAAACGCCGGAGCAACGTGGCACGATGAAGCGGTCGTCGTTGACGGCCATATCATTTCGAGCCGACGTCCACCCGATTTACCGGATTACATGCGCGAATTCATCAAGGTCCTCGAAGGATCCAAATAATCGTCACAACCTTACTGTACGAGCTTACCTCCCTGTCACCGGACAGGGAGGTCTCGTTTCGGGTAGAGGCACCGACTCTGTCCGTCTTTTTAGTCGATTTGACGAAAAATGAAGCATTTCGAGCCGAGAAGGTGTAGAATAAACAAGTCTCAGTCGATCATATTCCTGAGAGTTGTTGAAACTAGGAAGGTGTAGAATCAAATGCTAGTAAAATATAAAAAGTTGAATGAACGGACCGCGATGGGGTTAATCGCTTTTTCGTGCGAAGTGAAGGATCCGAAGTATTTGCTTGAAACGGTTCAAACCTATGAACAAGATGAGAATCAACAGTTGTATCTCTATAAACAGGATGAAGACTTTATCGGAATCATCGGGTTTCAATTGGTGGATGGCCACGCTGAATTGAAGCATATCGCCTTATCGCCATCCTTCCGTGGTGAACGGATGTCTTACATGCTGCTCGATGCAGCGGAAAAGATGATGCGGATGGAGATTACGGGTGCAACAGAAGAAACGACGCGACTTGTTGAGAAATGGAAAAGTCAATAAAAAACCGGTCCATGTAGTTTCGGACCGGTTTTTTATTTTCTATTTCGCGCCGCAAGTGCCAGCTGTCGGGCCGAGATGACGTCCTGGCGGTCACGTAAAACGTGTTTATGCCGCAAGAAGGACGGATCGTGTTGGACATCGACCGGCACTTGTTGGATCCGTCGTTGCATGTCTTTTGCGAGCGGCAACGGGATGTGTTGATAGTCGGGTTGCGTGAACGCGGGACGTAAGCCCAGTAACTGCACGACGTCGATTCCGTGCCCCGCCAAGGAGCCGGCATGACGTTCGATTTTTTGGAAGGCTTTCGGATAGGTCCGCATCGCTCCAGCCAAGTTGCCGCGGCGGTGGTGATAGCGGGCGACGGCCAGCTGGATCAACGCGACGAGCGACTCATCTTGACGCTGTCCCGTCTGCCACAATTCTTCGAGTACTTCGTGGCATTCAAAATAATCCTGTTGCACGTTGAATTCGAAAGCAAACTGTTCGATTGGATGCATGGAGGCACCTCCTTTCCTTTAATATAACATAGTCGAAGCGGCGTGATGTATGGTATACTAAGGCGCAAAAAACGTTGATGGGCAGGGAGAATCATGGAATCATACAGTGTAAAGATGGATGCGTTTGAAGGCCCGTTGGATTTGTTGTTACATTTGATTGGGAAATTGGAGATTGACCTGTACGATATTTCCGTATCGGTCGTGACGGATCAGTATGTGTCCTATATTCGTGCGATGCAACATCTGGAACTGGATGTGGCGAGTGAATATCTTGTCATGGCAGCGACGCTCCTGCAATTAAAAAGTAAACAACTGTTACCTGTCGAACAGACGGAGTTCGAAGATGTTCCTGATTTTGAGGAGGAGCCGACACGCGAAGGGTTGATTCAGCAACTGATTGAATATAAAGCATATAAGGAAGCGGCACTGGTCTTAAAGGAAAAGGAAGAGGCGCGCCTTGAACTTTTTTCAAAGCAGCCGGAAGACTTGATGGCGTATCTCGATGCCGAGACACAGGATTACAGCGGGAATCTGTCCTTTAGTGACTTGTTGCGGGCGTATGAAAAAATGCGCCAACGTGTCGCCTGGAAAGTGCGCCGATCGAAAACGGTCAAACGGGAAGAACGGACGCTTGAACAACAGATGGTCCATGTTTCCGAATATGTCCTCGGCAATGACGGGACGACATTTTTTGGATTCTTTACGGAACAGCCGACCGTTGAGGAATTGGTGGTCAGCTTCTTGGCAGTGCTTGAACTTGTCAAACAACGGATTGTTGCGTGTGAACAGATGAATGACGATATCTTGTTACGTGCCTTAGTGAAGGAGGAGAATCAGATTGGCGTATGATCGAATCATTGAAAGTTTATTGTTTGTGGTTGGAGATGATGGCATCGATCCACGTGGTTTGAGTCAAGTCCTTGAAATCAGTGAGGCGGCAGCGCGGGAACAGTTGCATGCTCTTCAGATAACGTTTGAATCCGAACAACGTGTCTTGCAAATCGTTGAGTCGGGCGGTGTCTTCAAGATGGTCACCCGGAAAGAGATGTCCCCCTATGTGCAAGCCTATGCCGGTTCCCTGGCAGAAGACAGCTTGTCCCGGGCTGCGATGGAGACACTCGTCATCATTGCCTACAAACAACCGGTCACCCGGGCGGACATCGAAGTCATTCGCGGCGTGAAGACGGAGCGTGTCATTCATACGTTGAGTGCAAAAGGGTTAATTGATGAAGCCGGACGTGCAAAAGGCGTCGGGCGTGCAAAATTGTATAAGACGACTGATCATTTCCTGGATCACTTCGGACTGAACAGTATCGAAGAGTTGCCGCCGCTTGAGTTTGAAGAAACGTTAGAAGCGGACGGGGATCTATTTTTCCGGAATGAGTCGTCACTAGAGGAGAGAATAAATTAATGGAACGTCTACAAAAAATTATCGCCCAAGCTGGTGTCGCATCGCGACGCAAAGCAGAAGAATTGATCACAGAAGGTCGTGTCAAAGTCAACGGGAAAGTCATCACAGAACTTGGCACGAAAGTCGGCGGACGCGCGGAAGTGGAAGTGGACGGCGTCAAACTCGAACGCGAAGAACATGTCTACTACATGCTGTACAAACCAACCGGCGTCGTCTCGACCGTTGAGGATGACAAAGGCCGTAAAACCGTCGTTGATTTGGTCCCACCCGGTCACCGTGTGTTCCCGGTCGGTCGTCTCGACTACAATACGAGCGGCTTGTTACTCCTGACGAACGACGGGGAGTTCTCGAACCTGTTGCTGCACCCGAAATATAAAGTCCCGAAACGTTACATCGTCAAGATCAAAGGTGTACCGGAATATTATCATGTCAAAGGTCTTGAAAAAGGCGTCGTCTTGCCGGACGGATTCAAAACAGGCAAAGCACGTGTCGAGATGCGTGACATCGACAAGAAAAAGAATACGGCAATTTTAGAAATGGTCATCTATGAAGGCCACAACCGCCAAGTCCGACAAATGGTCGAAACACTTGGAGCGGAAGTCATCAAGTTGAAACGTGAACAGTTTGGCTTCCTGACACTCGCCGGATTGACATCAGGCGACTGGCGCGAACTTTCAAAAAAAGAAGTCAATCAATTGCGTGAGCTGGCGGATCCGGTTGCTCCCCCTACGAAAAGACGTAAGAACACAAAAAAACGTTAATTTGTAAAGCGAGAAGCTCAGCCTGCGGGTTGAGTTTTCTTTGTTTGTGACAAAACGATTAACGTATTTCACATTCTGTCAACATTTAAGCGATTTCAAGTACAATATGGGTGGAGGCGGTGCGACATGAAAAAAACAAATCAAAACCCGGATGAGCGGCTAGCAGCCGCAAAGCAAAAGAAGAAAAAACGTTCATTTTGGCGGTTGATGATCATGACGATGGTGTTATTCGCCGGTGCGGTCGTCATCATGCAGTTTGTGGATCAGGCGACACGCGACAAGGACGGACGAGTCCTTGCCGGAGACGATGCGCCAGGATTTGCGCTTGTCGATCTGTATGGGGAAAAACAACATACGATGGATGAGTACAAAGGAAAAGGACTTTTACTCAATTTCTGGGGCACATTCTGTGAACCTTGTAAAAAAGAAATGCCGTTGATTAATGACAACGTCGATATGTTGGAAAAAGAAGGTGTTAACTTCGTGGCGGTCAACGTCGGCGAAACACCGGTCCGCGTGTCAAGTTTCATCAAGGAAATCGGTGGAACCGATTATCCGATTCTGATGGATACGAACAGTTCGGTCGAAAAAGCGTACGGCATCTACAACTTACCTGTGACGTTCATCATTAACAAAGAAGGTAAAGTCGTCGAGAAGTATGAGGGTGAAATCGATCAAGCGAAACTGGAAGAAATGATTAAAAAAGCAAACGAGTAACGCATCGAGGGGGAATTTATGATGCAGCAGGAATATAAGCAACTGGATATGCGTTATGAGGAAGCCGAGCTTCGTTCAAAACGAAAAAACCAGTCGTGGATTGACCGGACATGGACATTCTTCTCATCCGTCAAAGTAGGACTGTGGTTGATCGGCTTGATCATCATCGCAAGCGGGGTCGGGACGATCTTTCCACAAGAAATGTACATTCCGCAAGCCATCCCGCCGGAAGAGTTTTACGGCAAAGAATACGGGACGGCCGGCGATATGTATTATGCGTTAGGATTCCATAACTTGTTTGAATCCTGGTGGTATATTGGATTGATTACATTATTGCTTCTTTCAATCATCATCGTGTCAATTGACCGTTTCTTCCCGCTTTACCGCGCTTTGAAGAAACAACCGGTCATCCAGTCCGACCGTTTTATGGGCGGTCAGCGATTTGGCGCTGAGGCGACTGGTACGGTCCAACAGATTGATGCAATCGAGCCTTTGCTCAAGAAAAAAGGGTATAAGATTCGCCGGAAAGACGGCGCCTTGTTAGCCGAAAAACAACGGTTTGGTCGCTGGGGTCCATACATCAACCATATTGGATTGGTGCTGTTCTTTGGTGGTGCCATGTTACGAATCGTTCCTGGGATGCACGAAGACGAGTTGCTTTGGATTCGTGAAGGGGAAACGTTGCCGGTCGAAGCGACGGACAATCAATACTATCTCGAGAACAATGCTTTCAACATCGAATTTTATGATCCGGCAAAAGAGGATGAGAAGTTCAGTGAAGCATTAAAACGAGCGGGTGGAAGTGTTCCGAAAAACTACGATACGCAGATGACGCTGTATGAGAAGGTCGGCATGACGGACGATTTCAAACCGAAACTTGAAAAAATCAAGTCGGGTGAAACCGCGGTCAACCAGCCGTTTGAGTTCGGAAATTATCAAGTCTTCCAGGAACAGTATGCGGCGGATCCTGAATTCAAGACGATGTCATTTAACATCGAGAATCAAAAAACGGGAAAAGTCGTCGATACGATCAAGGTCGACTTACGTAATCCGAAAGAAACCTATGCCTTAAAAGACGGGTACGAAGTTGAACTGAAGGACTTCTTACCGGACTTCGTCGTCAAAGACGGAAAACCGACGACGAACTCATCACGTCCAGTCAATCCGGCGTTCGTCTTTACGATCAAATCTCCGGAACATCCGGAAGGGGAACGGAGTCTGATCGGGATCAAACTGAATGTCGGCGGCGATGAGAACCAATACAAGATGGGCTTCGCAGGTACGGAACTCTCGAACATCTCTGGCGTTCGAATCAAAAAAGATCTGACGTTACCGTTCCTGTTCGCAGGTGGAATCATCTTCATGACGGGTCTGTTGATCGGCATGTATTGGCCGCACCGCAGACTATGGTTAAAAGAAGCGGACGGGCAGATTAAAATTGCCGGCTTCACGAACAAAAACGCACTTGGGCTTCAGAAAGAAGCCAATCTCGCATTGACCGAAGTGGGACTTCCGCAACTGGAAGACCGGCAGAAGTTGCGGGAAGAGGGGGAATCGAAATGAATCTGCTTAGTTTGAGTAGTAATCTACTGCTCGCATCCTTTGTTTTGTATTTGATCAGTACCGGCTTCTTTGCGGTTGCGACAAGTGGCAAAAAAGGACCAACCCGCTCAGGGAGGATTGCTTTTTCGCTCGCAATCGTTGGATTTATCGCTCAACTCGGTTACTTCTTCACACGCTGGGCGGGAGCCGGTCACGTACCGGTCTCGAACTTATATGAATACACGACCTTCTTCGGTATGATGATGGTGCTTGGTTTCTTGATCGTCTACGGGATTTACCGGAACAATGTCCTCGGACTTGTCGCGATGCCTGTCGCCTTGCTCGTCATCGCTTATGCATCAATGTTCCCGGACGAAGTCCAACCGTTGATTCCAGCCTTACAAAGTGTTTGGCTGAAAATCCACGTGACGACAGCTGCACTCGGCGAGGGGATTCTGGCGGTCAGTTTTGCGACCGGCTTGTTGTACCTGATCCATGCGACGGACTTCAGCAAGGAGTCGAAAACACGGACGTGGCTTGAAGTCGTCATGTTTTCACTCGCCTGTGTCGTCGGTTACATCGTCGTTGGTCTGTTGTTTAATGCAATCGGGACAAACTCGACCATCGAGTATGTCGCGAAAAACGGTGCCACGATGCAACATGACTACACGATGCCTGTCTTGACAGGTCCTGAAAATGGGAAAGTCATCTCCGGTTCAGGAGCGGTGGCAGAATTGCCGAACTTCCTCAATGCCAATAAAGTCAACACGGTACTCTGGTCGTTAATCGGCGGAATCGTTTTGTACATTCTGCTCCGGTTTGTCATTCTCCGGAAGCGGTTGGCGGAAAGTCTGAAACCGATTGCTCGGAAAATTGATCTCGAGACAGCGGATGAAATCAGCTACCGCTCGGTTGCAATCGGCTTACCGATCTTCATTCTCGGCGGACTGATCTTTGCGATGATTTGGGCACAGATGGCATGGAGCCGTTACTGGGGCTGGGATCCAAAAGAAGTATGGGCACTGATCACGATGCTCTTTTATGTGTTTTATCTCCACATGCGCATCCAGCGCGGTTGGATCGGAAAAAAATCAGCATGGTTATGTGTCGGTGGATTTGCCGTCATCATGTTTAACCTCGTCTTCGTCAATCTGGTTGTTGCGGGTCTTCACTCGTACGCCTGATCGGTGAAATCGATTGACCGGATCATTAATCAAGGATGGACGACGGAAAAACTTCCGTTGTCCATCCTTTTTTTTGCGTGAAGCGGCAATTCCGCGGTCGGAGACGCTATTCTTTTAGTTTCATAGTATACTAAAAGAGTAGTAGGATAGAGTTAGACAGATTAGTTCATGGGAGGAATCAACTGATGTCAGAAGAAGCGCGTATTTTGGTCGTCGATGATGAAGAACGGATTCGGCGTTTATTGAAAATGTACCTCGAACGTGAGAACTTTACGATTGAAGAAGCGGATAACGGAGAAACGGCTCTCGAGATGGCACTGGAAACGGAATATGATGTGATTCTACTGGATTTGATGATGCCAAAACTCGACGGCATGCAGGTCTGCGAAGAACTGCGGAAAACGAAAGCGACGCCAATCGTCATGCTGACGGCGAAAGGCGAAGAGACGAACCGGGTTCACGGCTTTGAGATGGGGGCAGACGATTACATCGTCAAACCGTTCAGCCCACGCGAAGTCGTCTTACGTGTCAAAGCGATCCTGCGCCGGGCAAGTGCGACCAAGTTCCTGCATACCGATGCGAAGACAAAAGACGTCATCGTGTTCCCGCATCTGACGATTGATAATGATGCGCACCGCGTCACGGTCGAATCACAGGAAGTCAACTTGACGCCAAAAGAATACGAATTGCTGTATTTCCTGGCGAAACAGACGGATAAAGTGTTCTCGCGCGAACAACTGTTAAAAGAAGTCTGGAACTATGAGTTTTTCGGCGACTTACGAACGGTCGATACCCACGTCAAACGGTTGCGTGAAAAGTTGAACCGCTTGTCACCCAATGCGGCGCAGATGATTACGACGGTTTGGGGTGTCGGATACAAGTTCGAGAATAACCCTGCCTGACGATGAAGTGGTTACAGAGTGTCGTCATCAAACTGTGGGGAACGATTTTATTACTTGTCTCGGTCGTCTTGATTGCTTTGACGATTTTGCTGCTCGAATTTTTCAATTCGTTCCATATCGAGCAGGAACGGGGACACTTGGCAAAGCTCGGCCAGCAGGTCGAAACGGTGTTTCAAGCCCATAGTGGTCTCGAAGAAGGATCGGCCACCGCGATTGAGATTACTGACATATACGGTGCGACCCTGATCGCGACGTCAACGGATGAGACGATCGAAACGAACATCTCGGAAGAGAAGGCGAGTCGGATCATCAAAGAACTGGAACGTCAGAACTGGAAAGCCGTCGACGGCGAAGAAGGGGAAACCGCGATCGGGAATTACGAAACGTTTGACGGGAAAGCGGCCCTTGCATACCGGGCTCCGTTCATTACGGAGAGCGGAAGCGGGACGATGTATTTGATTGAACAATTGACGAATATCGAGCAGGCCAATGAAGGGGCGCGTCAAATCATCCAGCTCTGTGTCCTGCTTGCCATCATCGGGACGACCGTCTTCGCCTTTTTCCTTTCAACACGGATTACGGCACCGCTCCGAACGATTCGCCAAGCCGTCGTTGAAGCGGGAGAAGGGAAGTTCGATCAAAGTCTGACCCAACGCTCTCGGGATGAGATCGGGGATCTGGCGCTCGCGTTTAACGAGATGAGCAGTCAGCTGAACCAATACGTCACCGATCTCGACAAGGAACGGCATCTCTTGTCTTCGATCTTAAAATGTATGGCGGACGGTGTTTTGACGTTCTCGGATTCGGGTGAGTTGCTCGCGACCAATCCGCCGGCGGAAGCCTTCTTAGCCGGTGCACCTGTACCGGACGAACTGATTGAACTGTTCCAGACGGTCATGCGCAAGGAAAAAGAGATGACGGTTTCCTTCGAGCGGGAAGGACGCTTCTACATCATCATCGTCAGTCCGTTGCTCGAACAAGAAGAGCAGATCGGCGCCGTTGCCGTCTTGCGTGATATGACGGAAGCCCAACAGCTCGAAAAAATGCGGGCGGACTTTGTCGCAAACGTCAGTCATGAACTACGGACACCTCTCGTGATGTTACAGGGGTATTCCGAAGCGATCGTCGACGGGATGACGGAAAGTGACGAAGCGACGAAAGAGTTTGCCTCGATCATTTATGATGAGTCGCAGCGACTCTCGCGTCTTGTCAATGATCTGCTTGATCTTGCCCGGATGGAAGCCGGCTATCAGGAACAACGGATCGAGACGATCGATGCGGTTCCGTTTGCCAAACGAATGATTAAGAAATTCAAGCAGATGGGTCTTGAAAAACGTGTTTCCTTTGAGGTGGTCGGTCCGAACGCCCAGTTCGAAGCCGATCCGGACCAGATGGATCAAGTGATGACGAATCTGCTCGGAAATGCCTTACGCTACACGGAAGATGGGCAAATCAAGATTGAAATTGCTGAAGATAGGGAAACAATATCTTTATCTGTAATTGATTCGGGAGACGGAATTCCGGAAGAAGATGTGCCGTTTGTATTCGATCGTTTTTATAAAGCGGATAAAGCACGGACACGCGGCAAAACCGGAACCGGCATCGGTCTCGCGATTGTTGCTAATGTCGTTCGTTCACATGACGGAGAAGTCGAAGTCGAAAGTGAACTGGGGAAAGGATCTGTTTTCCGAATTCAATTACCAAAAAAACAAAGGAAGCGAACTTTATGATTCGCTTCCTTTCGCTATAAGACAGGAGTGAGTGGTTTGAAAATCTATACGAAATCAGGGGATGAGGGAGATACATCCCTCGTTGGCGGACGCGTCAAGAAAAATGACGTCCGAATCACCTTAATGGGGGAACTCGACGAACTGAACAGTTTTGTCGGGCTTGCCCGAACGAAAGCGACGTCGATCGAGGTCAAGGAGCAGTTGACGGTCATCCAGCACGTTCTGTTTGATTGCGGCAGTGATTTGATGTACGTCGAACAAAAAGCATCACGCTTGAGTCCGACGGCGACAGAAGATCTCGAAAGTTGGATTGACAGTTTGACGGAATTATCGCCGCCGCTTGATAAATTCATCTTACCGGGCGGAACGGAAGCAGCGGCTTGTCTGCATGTCGCACGGACGGTCTGCCGTCGCGTCGAACGGACGATGATTGATGTCGAACAGGCCCCTCACTTGTTGCCGTTCATCAATCGCTTAAGTGACTTCTTCTTTACGGCAGCACGGTACGAAAATGCAGTTAATCAAAAAGCGGATATCGAATATGTGCGGAGTGCGCACGTATTTAAACGAAAGGGTGGAGAAGCATGAGTCAGTCATTTCAGACGTGGAAAAAACAAGGAACGACCTTTCATCTCGTTCCGACCGAAAAATTCAAGACGACTACCGTCCTCGTGACGTTTTCAGCACCACTTGAGGAAACGACACTGACGAGCCGGGCATTGTTACCGTATATCATGGAAAAATCGACAGCGGCTTATCCGTCGATGAAGGCTTTACGCGAGCCGCTCGAAACGTTATACGACGCCGGTCTGTATGCGGATGCCTCGAAATTCGGGGAGGAACATGTCATCTCGTTCCAACTCGATATCGTCCGCGGTGATCTCGTTCGTCATGAGACCCTGCTCGAGGAAGCACTGGATCTACTCGAACAGATGATTTTTTATCCGGATTTGACAGAAGGCGGATTCCGGGAACAGTTCGTCAAACAGGAGAAGCGTCTGCACGCTTTGCGAATCAGTTCGTTGTATGACGACAAGATGCGTTTTGCCCAGCAACGCCTGCTTGAATTAATGGCGCCGGGAGAAGCGGTTTCCCTGTCGTCACTCGGTACACTCGAGGCCCTTGAACAGATTACACCATCTTCTTTGCGTGATACATACCGGTCGATGGTGGAAGAGGACCGGATCGATGTTTTCGTCGTTGGTCATGTCACACAAGACGAGATGGAAGATGCCTTGTCCTTCCTGCCGTCGCACGGTGAAAAAGCCAGTCATTACATCCCGGCCCAAAAACAAGTCATGGGTGTCAAACGGTCATCCGAGACACAACCAATCAAACAAGGGAAACTGCATTTAGGATACCGGGTGGGCGTTGATCCGACGTCGGTTGATTCCATCCGGATGCAAATCGTCAATGGCTTGTTCGGTGGCTTCCCGCATTCGAAATTATTCATGAACGTCCGTGAAAAAGAGAGTTTGGCCTATTACGCCGCCTCACGGTACGCCGCGTTAAACGGTGCGTTGTATGTCTATGCCGGTGTCGAGACGAAGCAGGCAGAGCGGGCGGAGACCATCATCGGCGAACAGTTGGTAGATTTGAAGGCTGGACTGTTTACAGATGAAGAATTGACACAGACGAAAGCGATGCTGATCAATGCACGTCGCCAGATTCTCGATCAGCCGGGACAACTGATTGGTTGGTTGAACGGCTCGAAGATGCGCGGACTGACGCTGGAAGATGAGATTCATATCATCGAGACGGCAACACGCGACGATGTCGTCCGTTTGGCGGCGGCAATCGAACTAGAAGCAGTTTACTTATTGCGAGGTGAAGAATAATGGAACAGTTCACGTATCATGATACCGACGAAACCGTCTTTTTTGAGCAGCTTGACAACGGACTAGCCGTTTATCTTCTGCAGAAGAAAGGCTACGAAAAAACGTATGCAACATTCACGACACGCTACGGCTCGATTGACAACCGTTTTAAAACAGGGGATGACTGGGTCCAGGTACCGGACGGGATCGCTCATTTCCTCGAGCACAAGATGTTCGAGTCGGAAAAAGGAGATGTTTTCCAAGAGTTTGGCCGACTCGGTGCGTCCGCCAACGCGTTCACGTCATTTTCGCGGACCGCGTATCTCTTCTCGGCGACATCATTGATTGAACAAAATCTGGAGACGCTGATCGACTTCGTCCAGGATCCGTACTTCACACCGGAAAGTGTCGAGAAGGAAAAAGGCATCATCACACAGGAAATTCAGATGTATCAAGATAACCCCGGCTGGCGTCTGTTCTTTGGTCTGATCGAATCGATGTATGCGAAGCATCCGGTCCGGATTGATATCGCCGGAACACCGGAATCGATTGATCAAATCACGGCTGACGATTTGTATACGTCTTACCGGACGTTTTATCATCCGTCGAACATGGTCTTGTTCGTCGTCGGAAACATTGATCCGGCGGAGACGCTTGCTTTAATCAAAGCGAATCAGGCGAAAAAGAACTATTCCGACCGACCGGCGATCGAACGCGATTACGGAGTGGAGCCGAACACCGTCGCCAAGAAACGATTTGAACTTGAACTCGACGTCAAGACACCAAAAGTCTTGATCGGTTATAAAGACACGTCACTCGGCGGCGAGGAACAGTTACGCCGGGAATTGACGAGTGAACTGTTGTTGCACCTGTTGTTTGATCAAACATCTTCGACGTATCTTGAACTGTATGAAGACGGGTTGATCGATGATACGTTCAGCTTTGATTATTCGAGTGAGGAAGAGTTCGCTTTTGCGACGTTCGGAATGGAAACGGAAGATCCGGAACGCTTCATTGCGGCGTACGAGAACTTACTCGCTGTCCGTCCGGAGTTCGAGGAGACGGAAGTCGTCCGCAAACGAAACATGATGCAAGGTAAATTCTTGCGTTCGCTCAACTCACCGGAATTCATCGCCAACCAGTTTTCACGCCATGCCTTGGCGGGAACGAACTTGTTTACGTTACCGACCTTGATTGCTTCGATCACAAAAGAAGAAATCGAAGCCCGTTTTGATGAATTGTTTGCACTCGACAACCGTGCGATTTCAATCGTCAAACCGTACGCGTAACCGATGCGGATTTTAATTACCGGAGCGAGTGGCGCCATCGGATGGGCGACCGTCAAACGCTTGGCGGAAGACGGGCATGAGCTCGTCTTGCATACACATCAACGAAAGACAGAACTAGAACAACTCGTGAAGCAGTTGCCTGTGACGACAGAAATCGTCACAGGCGATCTGTCTGACCGGAACGCTTTGGCGGCCTTTTGTGAGACGCTCCCTTCCGTCGAAGGGTTCATCCATATTGCCGGTACGAGCTTCAGCGGACTGCTGGTTGATCAAACGGTCCGTTCGGCAGAAGCGATGTTGACCTTACATGTCGAGTCATTGATTCAGATTGCACAGGTCTTGACACGAAAAAAAGCATTCTCCGCTCCGCTTTCGATCGTCGTCGTCAGCAGTGTGCTTGGAGAAACCGGTGTTGCCGGAGAGGTCGTCTACTCGACCTGTAAGGCGGCACAACTCGGTTTCGTCAAGGCATACAGTAAAGAACTCGGTGCCATGCACGGTCGGGTGAACGCCGTGACGCCGGGATGGATCGATACACCGATGAATGCCGTTTTTTCTGAGGAAGACCGTGAGCTTGCGCTTGCAGAAATTCCGGCAGGTCGCTTTGGCCGGGTCGAAGAAGTGGCTTCCGCGATCGTCTACTTGATGAGCGAGGAGTCGGAATATATGAATGGTGCCGTCCTGAAGATTGACGGTGCTTGGATGTAATCCGTTAAATTTGCTTAGGGGAATGCTTTTCATTTTTCAAAAAATCATTTAACATGAGGGATGGATAACCGATTCTAAGGGAGGCTTTGCGCGTGAGTGAATTCGAACAGTGGTATCTGGAGTATGAATTGAACGTCAACCGTCCCGGAATTTTGGGGGACATCGCGTCACTCATGGGGATGCTACATATTTCGATTGTCACGATTAATGGTGTTGACCATCAACGTCGCGGCATGTTGCTGCAAACGAAGCAGCCGGATCAAATTCCGCGACTCGCAGCCATCCTGAAGACGATGCCGGCGATTGAAGTCATTAAATTGCGGAAACCGAAACTGCGTGACCGGATCGCGATCCGCCATGGCCGTTACATCGATCACAGCAGCGGTGAAATCAAGACGTTCCGATTCGTCCGCGAAGATTTAGGGATTCTCGTCGATTTCATGGCAGAGTTGTGCAAGCAGGAGGGACATCTTTTGATTGGTGTCCGCGGTATGCCCCGAGTCGGTAAAACAGAATCGATTGTTGCCGCAAGTGTCAGTGCGAACAAGAAATGGCTGTTCCTGTCATCAACGTTGATCAAACAAACGGTTCGAACGTCCTTGTTTGATGATGAACGGACTGGAGATTATGTCTATATCATTGACGCACTTGTCTCCCAGCGCCATTTCGATGAGCGGCACTGGCAGATATTACGAGAAGTCATGCGTTTGCCGGCGACGAAAATTGTCGAACATCCGGACGCTTTTGTTAAATCAAGCGAATATACGTGGGATGATTTTGATTACATCATTGAACTCCGCAACACGACAGAAGAAATCATTGTCACCGAACCACCGCGTGCCCATGGCGGGAACGAATGGTTCAATTTCGAATAAGTATTGAAAATGGAAGGTGTGTTACCGATGACTGAGCTCGGAACCTACTTAAAGGAGCAACGGGAGACGCTAGGTGTATCCCTTGAGCAAATTCAAAGTACAACTAAAATTCAAAAACGTTATATCGTCGCCATCGAAGAAGGGGACTACAAGCAACTGCCAGGTGCCTTTTATGCCCGGGCATTCATTAAAACTTACGCCGAAGCTCTTGGACTTGATGTCGATGAGGTCTTCGAGACGTACAAACGTGATTTACCGGAGCCGGAAACACAACCGGTCGTCGAATTGTCGCGTCGTGCGACCTATTCGAAGTCGACCGCTCCAAAAAAGAGTGTTGCCAAACGGTGGATTCCAAACATCATCATCATCGCGCTGATCTTTGCGATTGGGGTCGCCCTGTACTACGGTTTCCAAGCGTTCCAGGACGGTGACGATACCCGAACGGCGACGCCTCAACAAAATGAGGTCACGATTGATGAAGGGGATGCACCAAGTAAGGAAACCAATGCCCCGGCGGAAGAGCCGAAGGAAGAAGAACCGGCTAAAGAAGAAGAACCTGTAAAAGAAGAAGAGAAAAAACCGTTAGCTGCGAAAACGACGGCTGGTCAGGACATCACATATGAAGTGCCGACAGACGAGACGATGAGTGTATCGATTCGGATCAAGAAAGATGCCTCGCCATCGCCATTTGTTGGTGTTCGGGATACGTCTCTTGAAGGCGAAGCACTTGCGCCCGACCATATCAATGCGTCGGACCCGAACCCGATTGTCGTCAAAGATGCGAAAACGGATGTCATCCGGATTCGTGTCGGGTCAATCAAGGGAATCGACAGTATTATCGTCAATGATCAGGAGCTTAAGCTTAACCGCTCCCTCCTCGTTCAAAATATTTATTTGAAGAAAGTAGCTACGCCATAAGGCGTGTCTTCTTCATGTCGGCTCTGCCGGCATACATAACCCGAAAAGGAGGGATACGAGAATGAACTTGCCCAATCAATTGACGGTCTTACGCGTGTTATTAATTCCCGTGTTCGTTGCCGTCTTAGCTATCAATCCAGACTGGGGACAGTGGGATGTCTTAGGAGCAGAATTACCGGTTTCCCACTTCGTCGCCGCGATGATCTTTTCTGTCGCTGCCATCACCGATTGGCTCGATGGTTATCTCGCACGTAAAAACAAATTGGTCACGAACTTCGGTAAATTCATGGATCCACTTGCTGACAAGATGCTTGTCGCTGCAGCACTTGTCTATCTGGTAGAACTTGAATTCGTCGCTGCCTGGGTCGTCGTCATCATCTTATGTCGTGAATTTGCCGTGACGGGTCTACGTCTCGTCGCTTCAGACGAAGGAATCGTGCTCGCTGCCGGTAATTCAGGCAAAGCAAAAACATGGGTTCAGTTGACGTCGATCATCGCCTTTTTATTACACGACATCGGATTTGCCTTGCTGAACATTCCATTTGCTGAAATCACGATGTGGCTTGCTTTAGTATTGACGATTTACTCGGGTGTCGAGTATTTCTCGAAAAATATCAAATTGATTACGAAATCGATGTAAGTTATATCAAACAAGGCTGTTCGCCAAATCGAACAGTCTTTTCTTATAGTTAAGGAAGTGGGGATGCAGGATGAAAGCAGAAATCATTGCTGTTGGAAGTGAGTTACTGTTAGGTGAAATCGCCAACACGAACGCCCAGTATTTATCGGAGTGGCTCGCGACGTGCGGAATCGATGTCCATTACCATACGGTCGTCGGTGACAACCGGGAGCGGATGGTCGAAGTTGTTACACGTGCTCAGGAACGGGCTGAATTGATTGTCATTACCGGAGGACTTGGTCCGACGGAAGACGACTTGACGAAAGAAGTCGTGGCAGATCTTCTCGGGCTTGGATTGCATGTTGATCAGCCGGCATACGACCGAATTGAAGCGTTCTTGAAGACACGAGAACGTGTGATGACGGACAACGAGAGAAAACAGGCGCTCGTCATCGAAGGAGCGGACGTCTTGACGAACGAGGCAGGTCTCGCTCCAGGCATGTCGCTCCATGCGGACAAGCACCAATACATCTTGTTGCCTGGTGTTCCGCGCGAGATGAAACGAATCATCGCCGATCATTTCGAACACCTGCTTGGAAAAGAAACGATCAAATCCAGAACGTTGCGCTTTTTCGGGATTGGCGAGTCGGCATTAAATGACCGGTTGGCTGATCTGATTCGGACGGCACGCAATCCGTCGATCGCTCCGTACGCGGAATTGGCGGAAGTCCGTCTTCGTCTGACAGCGAAGGCGTTTGATGAACGCGAGGCGCTGGAGATGCTTGATACACTCGAACGACAGGTACTCGATGAAGTCGGGACACATTTTTACGGATACGGGGATGCCAGTTTACCTGCCGTCGTCTTGGACCGGTGCCGCAAAGCCGGATTGACGTTAGCAGCAGCCGAGTCGTTGACGGGCGGTGCCTTCGCGAGTGGTCTGACGGACATTGCCGGTGCAAGCGATGTCTTTCGCGGTGGTGCTGTCGTCTATGCGGACACAGCGAAAGTTAATGTCTTAGGTGTCGAACAGACGTTGCTCGATGAACAGACGGCGGTCAGCCGGAGTGTGGCGATTGCCATGGCGGAAGGGGCGCGTGCACTTTACGAGACGGACCTTGCCATCGCCTTGACGGGAGAGGCGGGACCAACGAGCAACAGCGGTCAAGCTGTTGGAACAGTCTTCTGTGCATTGGCACAAGCGAGCGGTACACAAGTGCTTGAATTGACGTATCCTTCCTTCGACCGTGGTATGATTAGATTACGTTCCGTCAAGGATGCCTACTTCATGTTGTTGAAAAACATCGGTCATTCCGACGAAATGGAGGAAAGTTAATTTCTTTCAACTATACGAATAAATGTTCGTAAAAAGCTTGTTATTTGGTCTCAAAAGAAGTACAATAATCTCAGTAAGATAAATAAAAGGAGGCCTGCTACGTGAGTGATCGTAAAGCAGCACTTGAGATGGCGTTACGCCAGATTGAGAAACAATTTGGTAAAGGTTCAATCATGAAACTAGGTGAAAGTGCAGATCAGAGAGTATCGGTGATCTCATCTGGATCTATCACATTAGATATAGCTCTCGGTGCAGGTGGATATCCACGTGGACGGGTAATCGAAGTCTATGGTCCGGAATCTTCGGGTAAGACGACAGTCGCGCTTCACGCGATTGCTGAAGTTCAAAAACAAGGCGGACAAGCAGCCTTTATCGATGCAGAGCATGCACTTGATCCTGCTTACGCCAACAAACTAGGCGTTGACATCGACGAACTTCTTTTGTCACAACCGGATACAGGAGAGCAAGCGCTTGAAATCGCAGAAGCTCTTGTCCGTTCAGGTGCTGTCGATATTCTAGTCGTCGACTCCGTTGCCGCGCTCGTTCCTAAAGCCGAGATCGAAGGCGAAATGGGTGACTCACACATGGGTCTGCAAGCACGTCTTATGAGTCAGGCACTACGTAAATTGTCTGGTGCTACAAATAAATCCAAAACCATCGTTATCTTCATCAACCAGATTCGTGAGAAGATTGGTGTCATGTTCGGTAACCCGGAAACGACTCCAGGTGGACGTGCGTTGAAATTCTATTCGTCTGTCCGTCTTGAAGTCCGTCGTGCGGAAGCATTGAAAAACGGAACTGATATCGTCGGAAACCGGACGAAACTGAAAGTTGTTAAAAACAAAATTGCGCCGCCGTTCAAACAAGCGGAAGTCGATATCATGTACGGTCAAGGTATCTCGAAATTCGGTGAATTGATCGACATCGGGACAGATCTCGATATCGTTCAAAAAAGCGGTGCATGGTATTCATACAATTCAGAGCGTCTTGGTCAAGGACGTGAGAATGCAAAACAATATATGATCGAGCATCCGGAAGTGGCGAATGAAGTCGAACGCTTAATTCGTGAGCATCACGGTCTTGTCGATCGCAAGGATCCTGTTGATTTCGAAGAAGGTCAAGCAGAAGATATGTTTGCAGAATAAGTGGGAAAAGGAGTGGAATCGATTCAGATTCCGCTCTTTTTTTGTTGAAAAGAGGAAAACATAGGAATTCTTTCCCGCCCGTTCGTTGACAATGAACGAGTGCTATCCTTACAATATAGATGTACGTTTTTTAGACAGCTTCGATGAATAACCGAAATGAACTAAGAAACACCTTGCAAAGGGGAGGTGAACCCATGGGTACAACAACTTGGATTGTCATACTTCTCCTCACATTACTGATCGCATTCATCGTAGGCTACTTCTTGCGGAAATCGATTGCAGAAGCGAAAATTCAGGGCGCGGAAACAGAAGCGACGAAAATCGTGGAACGTGCACAGGTAGCAGCGGAAGCAACGAAAAAAGAAGCATTACTCGAAGCGAAAGATGAAGCTTTTAAACTTCGGACAGAAGTGGAAAAAGAACTTCGTGAACGTCGTCAAGAGCTAACGAAACAAGAAGGACGATTGCTCCAAAAAGAAGAGACACTCGATCGCCGTGTTGATTCCATCGACCGTAAGGAAGAACAAATCAATACGCGGGATGCAGAGATCGCGAAACGGAAGCATCAAGCTGAAGAGTTAGAACGAAAAGTAGAGGACCTGTATGAACAGGGACGCCAAGAGCTCGTACGTGTTGCGAATCTTTCGCAAGACGAAGCCAGAGCTATCATCATGGATGAGACGAAACAAGCTGCAATGCATGACGCAGCAATTCTTCAAAAAGAAATCGAACAAAAAGCAAAAGAAGAAGCGGACAAAAAAGCACGAAATATTCTTTCACTCGCGATTCAACGGTTCGCCGCAGAACACATCGCGGAGACGACGGTTTCTGTCGTCAACTTGCCGAATGACGAGATGAAGGGTCGGATCATCGGTCGTGAAGGACGAAACATTCGAACGCTTGAAACATTGACGGGGATTGATCTAATCATCGATGATACACCGGAAGCGGTTATCTTGTCCGGATTTGATCCAATTCGCCGTGAAGTGGCGAAGATGGCGCTTGAGAAATTGGTTCAAGACGGTCGGATTCACCCGGCTCGGATTGAAGAGATGGTCGACAAGTCCCGCCGAGAAATGGATGAACGGATTCGTGAAATCGGTGAAGAAGCGACGTATGACGTCGGAATTCACGGAATTCACCCGGATCTTGTCAAAATTCTCGGTCGCTTGAAATACCGGACGAGTTATGGTCAAAACGTCCTGTTCCACTCGCTTGAAGTCGCGCATCTTGCCGGCATGATGGCAGCGGAGCTTGGAGAAGATGTAACGCTTGCGAAGCGAGCCGGTCTTCTGCACGATATCGGGAAAGCGATTGACCATGAGGTTGAAGGAAGTCACGTTGAGATCGGGGTTGAGCTCGGTACGAAGTACAAAGAGCACCCAACCGTCATCAATGCGATTGCTTCCCACCACGGGGATACAGAAGCGACATCTGTCATTTCTGTTTTGGTCGCAGCAGCGGATGCTTTATCTGCCGCACGCCCAGGTGCACGTCAAGAAACGCTTGAAAGCTACATCCGACGTCTTGAACGTCTGGAAGAAATCTCAGAATCATTTGACGGTGTTGAGAAGTCCTTTGCGATCCAAGCCGGTCGTGAAGTTCGGATCATCGTTCGTCCTGATGTCGTCGACGATGTCCTTGCGCATAAAATGGCAAGCGATATCCGGAAAAAAATCGAAGAAGAACTCGATTATCCGGGTCACATCAAAGTCACGGTCATTCGGGAAACACGGGCAGTCGAATACGCAAAATAAGCAGAGTGGCGGGCGACCGCCACTTTTTTTAATGATTGGAGGAAATTTTTTTGAAAATCTTATTTATTGGTGACGTTGTCGGGGCACCGGGTCGGCATATCCTGCAACAGTTCACAGCACGAATCAAATCGAAGTACAACCCGACGGTCATGCTGGTGAATGGAGAAAACGCCGCACACGGGCGGGGGATCACGAAATCGATTTACCATCAGTTGCTTGAGCTTGGGTTCCACGGCGTCACGATGGGGAATCATACATTTGATAACCGCGACATCTTTGATTGGATTGATGATGCAGACCGGATCGTTCGTCCTGCCAACTATCCGGAAGGAACACCCGGTCGCGGGATGATGGTCTTAAAAGTCGGCAACAAAAAAATCGCCGTCATCAACGTGCAAGGAACTGTTTTCTTACCACCACTCGGCGATCCATTCCGGACAGTCGATGAATTGATTGCGGAAGTCGAGGGTGAGGTCGATGCAATCTTCGTCGATGTTCATGCGGAAGCGACAAGTGAAAAGATTGCCATGGGCTATCACCTGGCAGGTCGTGTCCAGGCCGTCGTCGGAACGCATACACACGTCCAGACGGCAGATGAACGGATTCTCGAAGGTGGAACCGCCTATATCACGGATGTCGGGATGACAGGACCGCTAGACGGTGTCCTCGGTATGCGTAAGGAAGATGTCTTGCGGAAATTCAAAACACAACTCCCAACCCGGTTTGAAGTTGCAGAAGGACGGGAACAGTTAAATGGAGTCTTGATTCATATTGATGATGTATCGAAAAAAGCTACGAAAATTGAACGCATTCATCTAACGGATCAATCGATTTTCTTTGATTGAGTGTTGATTTTTGATTGGGAGGTACGTGCATGGACGTCCTGAAAGTATCAGCTAAATCGAATCCGAATGCGGTCGCAGGGGCGCTTGCGGGTGTACTTCGAGAGAAGGGTTCTGTCGAGATTCAGGCAATCGGTGCAGGTGCACTCAATCAATCCATCAAAGCGGTTGCAATCGCCCGAGGATTTGTCGCACCGGCAGGGATGGACCTGATTTGTATCCCGGCATTTACCGACATCATGATTGATGGGGAAGAACGGACGGCAATCAAACTCATCATTGAACCACGATGATGCATCATTGGACATAGGTCCTAACGTATGTAGACCATTTACTCGTTGGAGTAGATGGTCTTTTTTTTCGCTCGATTCCCTGAAGGAGGATTGTACAACTATCCGGAAATCGGTATCATGGGGGAGGATAGTGAAGCAGACAGCTTCAATCATTTCAGGGGATCAGAAGGAGCGAACGTCGATGTACAATCAATTGTCATGGAAAGTAGGCGGTCAGCAGGGTGAGGGGATTGAATCGACTGGTGAAATCTTCGCCATTGCCTTGAACCGTCTAGGTTATTACTTATATGGATACCGTCATTTTTCATCGCGGATCAAGGGTGGACATACAAACAATAAAATCCGGGTCGCGACACATGAAGTCCGGACGGTTGCCGATGATTTAGATATCTTGGTCGCATTTGATCAGGAAACGATCGACGTCAACTTCCATGAGTTACGTCAAGGGGCAATCATCATTGCCGATGCGAAGTTTAATCCGACGAATCCGGATCAGACACGGGCCGTCCTCTATCCGATTCCTTTTACGGAAATTGCGGCAGGACTCGGCACATCCTTGATGAAGAATATGGTCGCAATCGGTGCGTCGAGCGCCATTCTCGGCATTCATCCGGAACGGTTCCAAGCCGTCGTTGAACAGATTTTTGGACGGAAAGGACCGGAGATGGTCGAGAAAAACTTATCGGCGATTCGTGAAGGGGCGGCTGCCTTTGAAGCGATGGCCGGAACGGCGGAACGGTTTATACTTGATTCTGCCGACGGTCAGCAACGGATGTTCATGATTGGGAACGATGCGATTGCGCTTGGTGCGGTTGCAGGAGGCGCCCGTCTGATGGCGGCTTATCCCATCACGCCGTCATCGGAAATCATGGAGTACTTAATCAAAAAATTACCGCAGTTCGGCGGGACTGTCGTCCAGACGGAAGATGAGCTCGCGGCTGTAACGATGGCAATCGGTGCCAACTACGCTGGTGTCCGTGCCTTGACGGCATCAGCCGGACCGGGTCTGTCTTTGATGGCAGAAGCGATTGGACTGTCCGGCATGACGGAAACACCACTCGTCATCATCGATACCCAGCGCGGAGGACCGTCAACCGGATTACCGACGAAACAGGAACAGTCGGACTTGATGGCGATGATTTACAGCACCCATGGCGAGATTCCCAAAGTCGTCCTGGCGCCGTCGACCGTCGAAGAAGCCTTTTATGATGCGGCGGAAGCTTTTAACATTGCGGAAGAGTATCAGTGTCCGGTCATTCTCTTGACGGACTTGATGCTGTCGCTTGGAAAACAGTCCGTCGAACCGCTCGATGTCAATCGGGTTGAAATCCGTCGCGGGAAACTGATCTCAGGTGATTTGCCGGAACTCGAGGGCAAAGCGTACTTTAAACGTTATGAAGTCACGGAAGACGGTGTCAGTCCCCGTGTCGTCCCAGGAACGAAACACGGAATTCATCACGTGACCGGTGTCGAACATAACGAAGAAGGCCGTCCGTCGGAAGCGACGAAGAACCGGGTCGATCAAATGACGAAACGATTAAGAAAGCTGAACCAATTCCGGATGAAGGATGCGGTCCTTGTGACAGAACAGCATGCGACACCGGACATCCTGTTTGTCGGCTTCAACTCGACGCGCGGTACGATTGAAGAAGTGATGCCGCGTCTTGAGGAACAGGGGATTCATGTCGATCATCTCCACATCCGCCAGATGCATCCGTTCCCGAGTGAACTGGTCCGTCCGCATCTCGAACGGGCCAAACAGGTTGTCGTCGTCGAATACAATGCGACGGGACAATTGGCAAAACTGATTCAGATGAACTGTGGTTTTGCGGAAAAAATTGAACACATTCTAAAATTCAACGGCGACCCGTTCTATCCGGCGGAAGTGGTGGAACAAGTCGTTGCAGGAGGGGTTTTCCATGGCAACATTTAAAGATTTCAGAAACGATGTGAAACCCAACTGGTGTCCGGGCTGCGGTGACTTTTCGATTCAGGCGGCCATTCAACGGGCGGTCGCAAACGTCGGACTGGAGCCGGAAGAACTCGCTTTGATTTCCGGCATCGGCTGTTCGGGACGGATTTCCGGCTATATCAACACCTATGGCTTCCACGGCGTCCATGGTCGCTCGTTACCGATTGCCCAAGGCGTCAAGATGGCGAACCGTGAATTGACGGTCATCGCTTCCGGAGGAGACGGTGACGGGTTTGCAATCGGGATGGGACATACGATCCACGCCTTCAAACGGAATGTCGACATGACGTATATCGTCATGGACAATCAGATTTACGGTTTGACGAAGGGACAGACGTCACCGACGTCGGCGCTTGGATTCAAGACGAAATCAACACCCAAAGGATCAATTGAAAAAAGTGTCTCACCGGTTGAACTGGCGCTGACGGCAGGCGCGACGTTTGTCGCCCAGAGTTTTTCGAATGATTTAAAAGGATTGACGAGTCTGATTGAACAGGCGACGAAACATAAAGGATTTGCCTTCATCAATGTCTTCAGTCCTTGTGTCACGTTTAACAAGGTCAACACGTACGACTGGTTCAAGCAGAACTTGACGAAACTGGACGATCTGGAAAACTATGACGCGACTGATTTAGACGTTGCCAAACGAGTGGTCCATGAACATAACGGGCTCGTCATGGGATTGATTTACCAAGACGATTCGCGTCCGGATTATCAGTCACAAATTGATGGCTATGCGGATCGTGGACTGACTTTTGCAGATCTCGACATGAATGAAGAAACATTTGGTAAACTTGCTGCTGAATTCATGTAAACTAGAGTAGAATGATTGTTTGATGATTTGGGGATGCTCAACACTTGGTCATTACCGATTAGAGAAACAGGTAAGACCCATGAAGGAGTCGGGGAGACATGACAAAATTAGTGACAGCTGTAGAGGATACGACAAAAGTAAAGACGATGCGGGCGCTCGTCAAGGAAGAACGTGGATTTGGTGCGGTCTTAAAAGAAGTAGCCGTCCCAACACCAAATCGGGGCGAAGTGTTGATTCGTGTCGAGGCGACGTCGATTTGCGGGACAGACGTCCATATCTATGAATGGGATGCCTGGGCGGCGTCACGCGTCAATCCACCGTATGTTTTTGGTCATGAGTTTTCAGGTGAAGTCGTCGAACTGGGTGAAGGGACAAAACGTCTGAAGCTCGGCGATCGTGTCTCCGCGGAAACACATATCGTTTGTCACCAATGTAAACAAT
Organism: Exiguobacterium sp. s192; assembly: GCF_018618795.1. Taxonomy (NCBI): domain Bacteria; kingdom Bacillati; phylum Bacillota; class Bacilli; order Caryophanales; genus Exiguobacterium; species Exiguobacterium sp. s192. Next base: position 370,548 of record NZ_JACSMS010000002.1, read on the forward strand.
GTCTGCGGGGACAATACCATATCTGTAAAAATACAAAAATCATCGGCGTCGATACACAAGGCTGTTTCGCCGAATATGTGGTCATGCCGGAAGAAAACCTCTGGGTCAATCCGGAAGATATGCCGGCCGGCATCGCGTCGATTCAAGAGCCGATGGGAAATGCCGTTCATACGGTCCTTGCCAGTGACGTCAGTGCCAAGACGGTGGCAATCGTCGGTTGCGGTCCAATCGGATTGATGGCCGTATCCGTCGCGAAAGCGGCAGGGGCGGCAGAAGTGGTGGCGATTGATGTCAATCCATACCGGCTCGAACTCGCGAAGACGATGGGCGCGGATGTCGTCATCGACTCTCGTCATGAAGATGTTCTTGAACGCGTCCGGATGATGACTGACGGCGACGGCATTGATGTCGTCTGCGAAATGAGCGGTCATCCGGTCGCCATCGGTCAAGCATTTGAGATGGTGACGGCAGGCGGGGATGTCAATATCTTGAGTCTGCCGGTCAAACCGGTCGAAATCGATTTGACGAACCATGTCGTCTTTAAAGGAGTCCGCGTTCAGGGGATTACCGGACGGAAGATGTATGAGACATGGAGTCAGGTATCCGCCTTCTTGTCGAGCGGAAAAGTTGATGTGAAGCCGTTGATCACGCACACGTTGCCACTTGAACGGTTTGAAGAAGGATTCGAATTGATGCGACAAGGGAAATGTGGAAAGGTCGTACTACAACCAAGGGGGACGAATTGATGGGTTTTGAGCATTTACGGACAGAATTGGAAGAGATGAAACAAGCGGGAACGTTCCGCGAACTCGTGGCGCTTGAAAGTGCCCAGCACAACCGGGTGACGGTTGACGGAAAAGAACTAATTCAATTATCGTCGAACAACTATCTTGGACTCGCAGCGCACCCGCGTCTCGCGAAACGGGCAGCCGACGCGGCACTCGAATTTGGTGCGGGAACCGGTTCGGTCCGGACAATTGCCGGAACACTCGAGATGCACCAAGCCTTCGAACGAGAACTGGCGACGTTTAAACATACGGAAGCAGCACTTGTCTTCCAGTCGGGCTTCGCAACGAACCTCGGCGTACTATCCGCTTTACTCGGACCGGAGGACGTCGTCATTTCCGATGCGCTGAATCACGCCTCGATCATCGACGGGATTCGTCTGACGAAAGCCAAACGTCGTATTTACAACCATGTGGATCTCGCGGACTTGGAAGCTGCCTTGCAAGAAACACAGGACGCGCGGACACGTCTCGTCGTAACGGACGGCGTCTTCTCGATGGACGGAAACATTGCACCACTTCCGGAAATCGTTGAATTGGCTGAAAAATACGATGCCCTCGTCATGGTCGATGATGCCCATGCATCAGGTGTACTCGGAAAAAGCGGCCGCGGAACCGTCAATCATTTTGGACTCGATGGACGGGTTGCGTTGCAAGTCGGGACGTTATCAAAAGCGATTGGTGTCCTCGGCGGATATGTCGCGTGTGAACAACACGTTAAAGACTATCTGATCCATAAAGGTCGTCCATTCTTATTCTCGACGTCGCATCCGCCGGCAGTCGTCGAAGCGAACCGGGAAGCACTCCGCGTCATGGAAGAAGAAGGGGAACTGTTTGACCGCCTGTGGGAAAACACGGAGTTCTTCAAACACGGATTACGGGAACTCGGGTTTGATATCGGCACGTCAACGACACCGATCACACCCGTCATCGTCGGCGACGAAGCGTTATGCCATCAGCTGTCAGACCGTTTGCGTCAACACGGTGTCTTTGCACAAGGGATTGCCTTCCCGACTGTTGCCAAAGGCAAAGCACGTGTCCGGACCATCGTCACAGCGGAACATACACGAGAAGACTTGGAGCAAGCGCTCGAAGCGTTTAAACAAGTGGGTCAAGAATTGAAATTGATTTAACAATAGGGACGAAACGATAAAAGGGACGGCACATCTTCCGATGCGCCGTCCCTTTTTAATGTTTTTCACTCATGGCGTTCGATTAATATACAGCAATCGGTCCATAGGGTCCGTCGATGATTTCCAGCGGGGTCTCGAAGATATCCGAAAGCGTTTCGGCGACCATGATTTCTTTGACCGTACCAAAAGCAGCGATTTGTCCGTCTTTCATGGCACAGATGTGGTCCGAGTATTTAGCTGCAAAATTGATATCATGTAAAACTGTGACGATTGTCCGTCCGAATACATCCGCGACATGACGAAGGTAGCCCATCATTTGGACGGATCGGGCGATGTCGAGGTTATTGAGCGGTTCATCAAGTAAAACATATTCCGTTTCCTGACAAAGCACCATCGCAACGTAGGCACGTTGTCGCTGACCGCCGGAAAGCTCATCGAGATAACGATGCTCGAGCGGTGTCAAATCGAGAAAATCGATGTACTTTGAAGTGATGGCTTCGTCTTCCGGTGTCAGTCGCCCTTTGGAGTAAGGGAAGCGGCCGAATCCGACCAATTGACGGACGGTCAACCGGGTTACAAAATGATTTTCTTGACGCAGAATCGTAATGATTTTTGCCAAATCCTTGGACTTCGTGCTCGATACATCCAGACCTGCGACCTGGATGTGCCCTTCGTCGAGATGCAACAGACGACCAATCATCATCAGTGTCGTCGATTTACCCGCGCCGTTTGGTCCGATGAGCGCAGTGAGACCGGCTTTTGGCAGCTCGAGCTGGATAGGACCGATTTGAACATGATCGCTGTATGATTTCTTGACTTGATCTAATTTAATCATAGGGACCTCTTCCTTAATAACACCGCGAGGAAAATCACACCGCCAAACAGTTCGATGATGACGGAGACCACGCTCGGTGCATTGAAAATATGATACATGAAGAAATAGGCGCTTGTCAGAACGAGAAAACCAATGGAAAACGCCATCGGCAGGACATACTTATGATCGTATGTTGAAGCGACCTGATAACTCAGTGTTGCGACTAAAAATCCGAAAAACGTCAACGGTCCGATCAATGCCGTCGACATGGACATGAGCAGAGAAATGAGAATGAGGACATAGATGACGCTGCGGCGGTGATTCACGCCGAACGATGTAGCGACATCCTTTCCGAGTGCGATGACATTGAGGCGATTAGCCGACAAGAACAACAGGATGCTGACGACGATGACGATGGGAATCACGATCGGGAAATAAGCCGCATCCGCATTCGTCACAGAACCAAACAGTCGGGCTTGCAGGATGTCGAACTCAGATGGCGCAAGCATCCGTCGCATGAACGTCGAAAGCGAATTGAGTCCGGTGCCCATGATGATGCCGATTAAGAGCATGAGCTGCAAATTCGCGTATTTTCCGGATAACAGCCAACCGTACAACAGTAAACTCATGCCTAACATGAGGATGACTTGTGTGAAGAAGGCTCCTGTCCCTGTGAAACCAATCAATGCACCGGCACCGAAGAAGAAAATCATCGACGTTTGGATCGTTGCATACAGTGCGTCGAATCCAAGGAGTGACGGGGTGATGATTCGGTTATTCGTCACCGAGTGAAAAGCGACGGTAGCGAGACTTTGACAAAGCGCCGCGATGGCCATCGTCACAATCGCTGTGATCCGGCGTTCGACGACCGGCCAGAAGGAAGGGGACTGAACCGGAACCGGATTGTTGTAGACGAGGAGACCAAATGAACAGAACAGTCCACCCAGGAGAAAAAGACAAAGCAAGATCCAATAACGCCGTTCGAGTTGCTTGGATTGGAAGGCCGAAGTGTTCCGGTCACGTGTATGAGACGTCGTCAGTTCATGTGTACAGGTTTTAGATGTTGGATCCATGAGGGAACTCATCGTACGCCTCCTCTTGTTCGTTGTCGTAATAAAATGATGATGAAGACAGCCGCACCAACCGTGCCGAGAATAAGTGAAACGGGTAATTCGAACGGTTGGATGATCGTCCGCGATATCAAATCACTGACGAGGATCGTTCCCATCCCGATGACACATACCCACGGCAAGTTACTTCGAAGATCGTCGCCGCGAATCATGGAGACGAGATTGGGGACAATCAGACCAAGAAACGGCAAATTTCCGATCACCGTTGCGACGATTCCGACTGATAAGGCAATTAATCCGGTAGCGACCATCATGAGACGGTTGTAATTGATGCCGAGGCTCGTGGCGATATCTTCTCCGAGACCGACTACAGTCAACCGGTTGGCCAGAAAGAAGATGCAAATGGTGACACCGATGATAATCCATAAGTATTCGTAACGACCGACTTGAATCGACGCAAATGAGCCCACAAACCATCCTTCAAGTGCTTGACTTGCCCGGAAAAACAATCCGAGAAATGTCGAGATGGCAGAAATGACAGCACCGAGCATAAGACCGATGATCGGAACAATCAGTGAAGAGCGTAATTTAACCGATCGCAAGAACCAGAAGAACACCATCGTTCCGATGAACGCAAAGACGATGGCACCGGTCATACGCATCATGAGCGTAGGGGCAGGCACCAGCAGATAAACGGTCAAAAGACCAAGTCCTGCCCATTCGATGGTGCCTGTTGTCGTCGGTTCCACGAGACGGTTTTGTGTAATGAGTTGCATGACGAGCCCAGCCATCGCCATGGCTGCGCCTGTCAGCATGAGCGCTAAGGTTCTCGGAACACGTGTAATCCAAAACATATCAAAATCATTTGCCTGTTTGCTTAGTTCGTACACGCCGGTAAATAAAGAGGTGACAGCAAGGAGGAAAATGATCAGCAACGCTATGATAAACGACGGGGTCCAAACGGCAGAAAAGGAAGGTCGAGCGTTCGGCTCAACTCTTCCATTTACTTGTTGGGGCTGTCTTTGTTCCATTTACTTCACAAGCGCTTCCGACACACTTTGGAAAAACTCCGAATAGGTCTGGATCGATTCATTTAAATACATGTCTTTTGGCGTGTACACAATATGATCTTGTTTGACTGCCGTCGTTTTTTGAAGTGCGGGTGCCTGATCAATGACATCTTCCGCCGGAACCGCACCTTCCGCGTCACCAAGCGGCGCATCCCGGTCTAACACGAACAACCAGTCCGGATTACTTTGCGCAATGGCTTCAACGGAAACTTCATCTCCTTGATCGTTCCCTGACTTTTTGTTGACCTCGAGAGCCGGTTTCCACCCGAATATGTCATACATCGGTCCGAAGACGCGGCCGCTCATCGGGGCTGAGAAACCGATATCTCCTCCTGAGACGATGACCGACATGATGCTGTCGTTTCCGTTATATGATTTTTTGACGTCTGCAATCGACTGTTCGAATGTCGTGACAAGTTGTTGTGCTTCTTGTTCTTTGGCAAAGATTTGACCAAGCGTTTGTGTCGTATCTTCAAGTCCCTTGACTAACAGTTCACCTGGAGTACCGGAATCCTCAGGCAACTCGACATCCAGGTCGATGACAGCTGCTTGCGGCACTAGCTTCTTGATGTCGTCATAATAATCGGCAAAACGTTGACCGACAATGACGACATCCGGATCAACACCAGCGATGGCTTCCAAGTTGGGTTCGAAATGCATCCCGACGTCGACGATGTCTTTGTCTTTTACATACGGGGATTCAGCCGGTAACAAGCCGACAGGAGCAGCTGCGAGCTCGACATCCCATGCGGCAAGCGTCTCAAACGTTCGGTTATCGAGGGCGACCACTTTCTCCGGATTGACAGGTACTTTGATCGTACCGTGCGCATCCGTGATTTCTACCATTTTAGATGTTTTTGTTTCTCCGTCTGCTGTCGTGTTGGCTTCGTTTGCAGTTCCACATGCCGCGAGTAAAACGGCAAGCGAACTCATCATAACGGATGTCTTTAATGTTCCCACTATCCTTCATCTCCTTTTTTTGTTGACAATCCCTCATCTCAATTCATCTGTTTCTGTATGTAGTCTGAATCCGAGTGCAGGTATTACTGATAATGATTATCATTGTCATCTTCAAGGGAAATAATAGCAAACACCATTCGAATATGCAACGACAATTTTATTTTTACGAAGATCCACTTTTTTTATTTCTATAAACTATATAAAAATAAAAAAAGACTGGTTAGTGATTAGTTGTAGTGACTTTATAAGGGCGTTAATAAAGGAAAATTGCTTTCAAATTAAAAATGATTTGATTTATTAAAAAATCATTTTTAGGGGAATAAGCAAACTGTTACATTTTCTTAGACAATTTGATTAGCCGGCGTAATCAATTGTAAGATAGGGAAAAGATGACAAGAACAAGACAGAGAGAAAGGACGTGTGACGGTTTGATCAGGATGAGAAAAAAACTAATTGTACTGTCGTTCGTCTTAATGGCAATGGTGCTTGGGGGATGTATCCGAATCCAATACGATGCGACCGTCCATACGGATCAAAGCGTGACCTTAAAAACGACGTATGCGGCAAAAGAACATCCCGTGGCGCGGTTACTTAACTTAAATCCGGATTGGAAGACGTACGTCAAGCAGGCAGAACAGAATGGTTACGCCGCCGAGACGTTCCAGACGGACGATGATTACGAAGGCATCAAGATGGAAAAGAAATTTGCCAAGTTCGAGGATTTAGCGACCATCAAAGACGAATGGAAAACCGGGATCGGTGGAATTTTGATTCCACCGGATACGACATATGAGGTCAAGACGGAAAAAGGATTTTGGTTTAATACGTATCGTTTGGATACAAACATTGATTTGAGTATCGACCGGCTGAATATCAAAGGGTATCAACCGACCGGTCAAGTGAAGAAGTTAGCCGACCGGTATATTCGTCAGGCAGATATCGAAATCAATTTACATGGTCCAGAAGTGATTGGTCTGCAAAATGGCGAAAAAATTGACTGGGCCAATCATAATAATGTCTCATGGAAATTGTACGGGACAAAAGCTAATCAACTGCAACTGATCGCCTATGTTCCGAATCCGACCGGCTGGATCATTACCGGAGTTGTTCTGTTGATTGGTCTCGGATTGTTGATTTTCTGGATCGTGCATCATGTCCGGAAATTACGACGAAAACAGCTCAAGACGATTGGTTTTTCACTGGTCATTTGTCTCATCGTCGGCGGTGCAGCGTGGTTGATTTTTGCGGATGAGACGTCCAGTGCGCCACCACCGACCAAACAGATTGTGACGAAACAGGTCGGAGAAATTACACCGACCTTCATGGTGCACGGGCTGTTCGGGACGGAACGGACGTTTTTGCCGATGATCCAAAACTTCACCGACAAGAAATTGGCGGATGACGGGGGGCGGTGTGATGTCTCACGCAACGGAAAAGTCGCGTGCAGCGTCACCCCTTCGACGACCGGGTATCCACTTGTGCGGATTGTTTTTGAAGACGATGAAGCGAGTCTCGTCAATCAGCAGAAATGGCTCAGTGCCGCCATCGAACAATATGACCGGCAACAACAGGCGACGTTTACCGACATTCAACTGATCGGGCACAGCATGGGGGGAGTCGACGTCGTCGCCTACACGTTAAAAGAAGATATTCCGTACAACGTCCGAAAACTCGTGACGCTCGACGCACCAATCAGCGGATCGGATTATGCGACGCTCGGCTTGACACTCGCTCCGTTCGGAACAAATACAAACAGTCCGGCAATTCAGGATTTGGCGGAAAATTCGGCGGCGATGAAAAATTTGAAGGACCGGCTCGAGACGTGGCCGCGTGACGTCCTTGTGTATTCATTCGGGGCAAAAGGCGGCGACTTCAATCTGATTCCGCTGAAAAGTTCGTTTGCGCTTGATGCCTATACGGATAACATCCAAACGAAATCTTATAAATACGATCACTTTACGATTCACCGTCGGGAGAAGGTCTTCCGTGAAGTCCGTAATTTTTTGTTTAAAGAATACTTAGTCACGGAAAAAGAAAATCTGGACACGGAGGAGGAATCTTCATGAAGCGGATTGTCATCATTGGTGGTGGGATTGCCGGCGTGACAGCGGCAGCTTTGTTGGCACGAGAAGGGCATGATGTGACGCTGTGCGAAGGGAGCCGTGAATGGGGCGGTTCCGCCGGTAAGTTCACCCGGAAGGATTTCACCTATCCGGTCGGAGCGACACTTGGCATGGGATTTGAGCCCGGTGGCATCCACGACCGGGTTCTGCGTCATCTGCAGCTTGAACAACCTGTCGAGTTACTCGATACCGTCATGGCGATCAAACTCGAAGGACGGACGATTCTGTATTACCGTGATCGGACCCGTTTCATCGCGCATTTAAAAGAGCAGTTCAAACCAAAAGCCGACGCGATCCAATCATTTTTTGACGAAATCGATAAGATTCAGCACCACGTAAGACCATTGATGGAGGCATTACCGGCATTGCCGGTCAAAACGTTGTCCGACGCCCGGATGATTATGAAAGAAGCGCCGTCGAGCCTTCCGCTGATGCGATACTTGACGCGGACGATCGGTGACCTCTTGCGACACCATCGGCTTGACGGGACAACGTTCGCCCAACTGATTGACGGGATTTTACTCGACAGCATGCAAACCGGGACGGAAGCTTCGGCGTTGCTTGGCGCCGTTGCGCTGTCGATTTATCATGATGGCGCCTACTATGTACCGGGCGGATTGTATCAAGTCGCTGAACGACTGAAGACTTCTGCTGAACAGGACGGCGCTACCATCCTGCTTGGACGGAAAATCACCTCCGTCCGTCAAACGGCGGATGGGTTTTTACTCGAAGACCGCCGGGGACGCCTGCTTCTTGCGGACGAAGTCATCGGCGCCTTACCGATCGAAGCGATGCAAGAGCTGGTCGGCCCTTCCTTGCAACCGACGTTGCGTCGGACGTATAAACGACAAGCGGCCTTGTCCCAGTGGGCGACGTTCACGTATTATGCGGCTTTGCCCGAGACGATCATCCAGGACGATCAGGCTTTTCGCCAAATTCATGATCCGATCCTTCCGTCCGGTCATGCCTTCATTTCCTTGTCGCAAGCAGGCGATCTGAACCGGGCCCCGGCAGGATGCCGGACGTTGACGATGTCCTGTCACATTCCGCTTGGTCAGTTCGCGCGCGAGGACAAAGAGCGGTATGACCAACAAATTGCCTCGATGCAAGACAAGTTCGAGACGATTCTTGAGCACGAGTTTCCCGGATTTCGGGAGCATGCCATCGAACGGCATCCGGGCGGACCGGGTGCCTGGGTCCGCTATACATCACGTCCGGACGGCGGTGTCGGAGGTTATCCCCAGCTGCCGTCGACGAGCCTGTTCCGGGCGGCTTCGTTTCGAACAGGCATCCCCGGTCTTTATATCATCGGGGATACAGTCTTTCCGGGAGCCGGAACAATCGGTGCGACGACATCAGCAATTCATGTCGCGCGTCAGTTCGGAGTCAGCATCTGACAGAGAGTTTGGGAAATGATGAAAGAAGCGGCCGGATGGTCGCTTTTTTTTAAGAACAGGATTATGATTGAGGCGAGACGGGAAGTAGATAATCATGAGCAGAAAAAGAGAGAAGGAGTGAACGAGATTGAATCAGTTTGAGGACAAGTGCCAACATTTTATTCAAGAACGGCGACCGGAAGTCGGTCCGCTGGTTTTCACGAACGCTCGCACATTTATCAACGCCCGCGGATTAAGCGTTTATGAGCGGATTTACCAAGGGAAAGAAGAAGTCCGGTTGGCGTTTGTGGAACAAACGGCAGGACATCAAATCGTCTCCTTGATGGAGAATACATTCGGAAACGGACTCGTCTATTTCGTTTCGACAGCCACCGCGACATGGGACGGCGAAAATTTTGGGGAATTTACGTTTTAACTACATAACGAGTCCCAGTCCGGAAGAGGCTGGGACTCTTTCATGTCGAAACTTGTACCGGTCTTTGAACGTATACCAAGTATGAGGAAAAATGCAGCGAGAAGGAGGAACCATCTTGCAAGAACATGCACAAACACCGAAGTCATCGACACGCCGCCTGGCGACCGTGTCGTTGATTTTTATGGCCGTCGGCTTTATTGCCTCGTTGCCGTTTAAAGAAAACGATTGGGTCTTTTGGCTGCAAAGCGGATTCGAAGCCGGTCTTGTCGGCGGAATTGCCGATTGGTTCGCGATCACGGCGTTGTTCCGTCATCCGCTCGGATTAAAGATCCCGCATACAAACCTGTTGCCGAAAAACCGGGAACGGGTCATCGAGTCGATTGTTCAGATGCTTGAGAAGGATTTGCTGAATAAAGAAAGTATCGTCGAAAAGTTGCGGCATATGACGCTTGCCGATCGTTTCATCAAATTGCTTCGTTCGATCGTCCTGTTGCCGGCGTTTCGTTCGACGGTCACGGAGTTGTTGACCGGTATTTTGCATAAACTTCCGCGGGAGGCGATTTTAAAGGTCGTCGATGAGCGGATTTCCGATACCGTCAAAGCCTATCCGTCCAAACGCTTGGCTGAACGATTGATGGAGTTGAATGACGAACGCCGTCTCGATGAGTTGGCGATTGACCAGTTGCTCGGATATGGTCAACGCTTGCTGGAAGACCCCGTCATTCGCGATCAGATTGGTCGTCTCGCTTATCACGCGATGATCGATCAGGAGAAAAATACCTTTTTACGGGTCACGGCGAAAACCGTTCAAAAAGTCTATTCGGAAGAACGGTTGAGTCTCGTCATTCAATCGGTCCTGCTCAGTGTGATTCAAGATATGAAGCAGGTCCATCACCCGAACCGTCTGGCGATTCTTGACCATCTGCGCCGCAACCTGGCCCAGTTGACTCAGGATGAGGAACGTCTCGCGAAAATCGACCACTGGAAAGCAACCGAAGTGGACCGCTTTGATCTCCAACCGGTCTTGCACCGCGCGTACACCGCGGGCGTCGAGGAATTGAAGACGTATCTGGCATCTGATTCGTTCTGGGAGAACCGAGCCTTGCCGTTGATGAACCAAGCACTCGACGAATGGGATCAGCATCCGACGTTCAAAGAAGAAAGCGACCGGTGGATGAAAGATCAACTCGTCCGGTTTGTCGATCAAAATCACCAAAAAATTGGTGGACTGGTCCGCGAAAATTTGAATCGGTTTGATACCGAAACATTGATTCATATGATTGAGGATAAAGTCGGGAACGACTTGCAATGGATCCGGGTCAATGGCGCGATTTGCGGCTTCTTCATCGGGCTGATTCTCGGTGGAATCAAACTATTCGTAGGATGAGGAGAGATAACATGTGGCAAGAGGAACTGATTTTACAGGATGACTATGACTTTGACGGGATCCGGAGACGACTGCGGGGCGATCGGATCCAAGTCGAACGGAACGATCAACTGCTCGTACCGATTCTGTTGCCGGAAGGAAAGTTCGTCGGTCGGATTGAGGCGCACGGGCGTCGCGTCATCCTCTTGTCCGGTGAAGGACCACAACAGCCGATGGTGCACCAGTTGCGCCATCGGTTTCGTCTGGATACACCAAACCCGAGTCGTGGTTTAGCCGGGACGTCACTTGACGGAATCGTGACAACGTTTGGGGCCGAACGGCTTGTGCTCGATATTAATCCCTTTACTGCCTTGATTCGGTCCATCATTCACCAACAAATCAATCTGTCCTTTGCACAAGTCTTGATGGAACGGGTCTGCCGGACGTTTGGAACGGAGCTGGACGGCATCATTTTTCCACCGACGGCTGAAGCATTACGAGACCTTGAACCGGAGCAACTTCGAACACTTCAACTGTCCGGAAGAAAGGTCGATTATCTGCTCGGTGCCGCCCGGGCCTCAATTGATTTTGAACAGTTGATGACGGCGCCGGATGCGGCGATTGCCGAAACGTTGATCGCCTTAAAAGGGGTCGGTCCATGGACCGTGCAAAACGTTTTGATGTTCGGCTATGGACGGGAAGATTTGTTTCCGGCGTCCGACATCGGCATTTTACGGGCGTTTGAACGGTTGCATGGCAGTCGTCCGACTGTCGAAGAAGCGGTCCTGTTAGCGGAGGAATTTGCGCCGTACCGGAGTCACGCCGCCTATTTGTTGTGGCGATCGATTGAATAAGGAACTATTCTTGTCACCCCTTGAAGAGAACGGTATAATGAATGCGATAAGAACGAGTCATCGTTCGTAGACATGATAAGCGTAGCGGGATCACCGCTTCCGATAGAGGGGACGAATGTTTATGTATACAGATGAACAAATCATCGAAAAGGCAAACGAAATCGCGAAAATGATTTCTGAGACGTCAGAGGTGGAACGGTTCAAAGCCGCTGAAGCCAACATCAATGGAAACGAAAAAGTCCAAAAGATGATGAAACAGATCAAGTTCTTGCAAAAAGAAGCCGTCAACTGCCAACATTACGGCAAGACGGAAGCATTGGCACGTGTCGAAGCAAAACTGGATAAATTATTCGCAGAACTCGATGAGATGCCGGTCGTTCAACAATTCCAAGAGTCACAGGAAGAAGTGAACGGTCTCTTGCAATATGTCACCGTGACGATCTCAAACGGGATCACGGATCAAATCATCGAAGCAACAGACGGTGATGTGCTGGCGGGGAAAACAGGCAGTGGCATGGAAGCAGAAAATAAAAGCGGCGGTTGCGGCTATTAATCAATGAACTGAAGCAGAAAATAAAAGCGGCGGTTGCGGCTATTAATCAATGAACTGAATTGGAAAAGCCGACGGATTCCCGTCGGCTTTTTACGCGAATGAGGTGAAAATCATGGAAGCAGTCCACAACACACCGATGATGAAACAATATTTTTCCATTAAGGCGGATTATCCCGATGCCTTTTTGTTTTATCGTCTGGGTGATTTTTATGAGTTATTTTTTGAGGATGCCAAACAAGTGGCACATGAACTGGAATTGACACTGACGGCAAAAAACGGCAAGAATGCCGAACACCCGATTCCGATGTGCGGTGTGCCGCACCATGCGGCAAACGGCTACATTGAACAATTGATTGAACGCGGTTATAAAGTTGCTTTGTGCGATCAGGTCGAAGATCCGAAGTTGACGAAAGGACTCGTCAAACGTGAAGTCGTCCAAGTCATCACGCCCGGGACCTTGATGTCGTCGTTGACGGAAAAAGAAAACCGCTATCTCGTTGCAGTCGTCGAACAGGACGGACGATTCGGTATCGCCCGCGGTGATGTCTCGACCGGAGAAAGTGCCTTGACGAGTGTTGCGACAATCGAGGCTGTCGCCAAGGAATTGAGTATCATCTTACCGCGCGAAATCATTATCACGACGCGTGAACATGAAGCAGCACTCAGTCATCTGCAGATTCCGCTGACGGAAAGTACACGCCGGGAAAGTCATCCGCACGGTGACCGGGCAATCGATGCGGCACAAGCAGACGCTTTTGCTGTGTTGTACGCATATATGCATGATACGCAAAAACGGTCGCTGGCGCATTTGCAGCCGGCACTGGTCTATGAAGCAGCCGATTTCATGCAACTGGAGCCGAATACCGTCAAGAATTTGGAACTGGTCCGTTCTGCTCGGACCGGCGATAAAAAAGGATCATTGCTCGGTCTGTTGGATGTGACCGGAACGGCGATGGGCGGACGGATGCTGAAACGCTGGCTCGAAAAACCATTGCTGTCGGAACGGACGATTACAGAACGGCTCGACGCTGTCGAAGAATTGTTGGCGCATTATTTTGAGCGGCAACAGCTGAAGGATACGCTACGGGAAGTATACGATTTGGAACGATTGGTTGCGAAAGTCGGATACGGTACAGCTTCTGCCCGTGATCTCGTCCAATTGAAATCGACGCTCCGCTTGATTCCGCGTATTCAAGCCGCGCTTGAAGAACTGTTGAGCGACCGCTTGGGACAACTGGCACTCGGGCTCGATCCCCATGAGGAACTGACCGACTTGCTGGACCGTGCTTTTGTCGAAGCCCCGCCGATCTCGACGAAAGAAGGCGGGATGATCCAACCGGGCTTCGACCCGGCACTGGATAAACTGCTCATGGCGTCGAAAGACGGAAAGACATGGCTTGCGACACTTGAAGCAAGTGAACGTCAGGCGACCGGGATCAAGACGCTGAAGATCGGTTATAACCGGGTATTCGGGTATTATATCGAAGTCTCGCGAGCCAACGCCAAACTGTTGCCGGAAGGACGGTATGAACGTAAACAAACGCTTGCGAACGCTGAGCGGTATGTCACGCCGGAACTGAAAGAGAAGGAAGCGCTGATTCTCGGGGCGGAAGAGAAAAGCATTACCCTCGAATACGAACTGTTCTGCCAAGTCCGGGATCAAGTCAAAACACAGATTGAAAGCCTGCAACGGGTCAGTCGACGGATTGCGGAACTGGATGTCCTCGTCGCCTTGGCAGAAATCGCGGAACGTCATGACTATGTCCGACCATTAACGATTACAGGACGAAACGTGACCATCGAGAACGGACGTCACCCGGTCATCGAGACGGTCCTGCCGCGCGGAGAATATGTCGCAAACGGCATCGCCTTGCATGAGGAACGGGAAATGCTGTTGATCACGGGACCGAATATGTCCGGTAAATCGACGTACATGCGTCAATTCGCCTTGATTGCCTTGCTGCATCAGATTGGATCGTTTGTACCGGCAAGCCGGGCCGAATTGCCGGTCTTTGATCAAATCTTTACGCGGATCGGAGCAGCTGACGACTTGGTCAGCGGACAATCGACGTTCATGGTCGAGATGGTCGAGACACAAGAAGCCTTGACCCGGGCAACGAACCAATCGTTGATTCTGCTCGATGAGATTGGTCGCGGAACATCGACATATGACGGAATGGCGCTCGCACAAGCCATCGTCGAACATATCGCCGACCACGTCGGAGCGAAAACATTGTTCTCGACGCACTATCATGAGCTGACCGTTCTTGAGGAATCGATGCCGCGGCTCGCGAACGTCCATGTCCGGGCGGTCGAGCAGGATGGACGAGTCGTCTTCCTGCATGAAGTCCGCGACGGAAAAGCCGATCAATCTTACGGGATTCATGTCGCGCGGTTAGCGGATCTACCGGATTCCTTGATTGACCGGGCGGAAGTATTGTTGTCTGAATTTGAACAGACGGAAAAACAAACGCCTGAGTCACCAAAACAACCGGTTGTTCAAGCAGAACCCGTCGATCAACTGAGTCTCTTTGCCGAGCCCGATCCGATGCGGGAAACGATTCAGACGCTTGATCTGATTAACATGACACCGCTTGAAGCATTAAATACGTTGTATCGTCTGCAGGCAGAAGCAAGAAAGTAAGGAGGCGTAACACATGGGAATCATTCGGGAACTATCGGATTCATTAGCGAACCGGATTGCAGCAGGTGAGGTCGTCGAACGCCCCGCTTCGGTCGTCAAGGAATTGGTCGAAAATGCACTCGATGCGGGTGCAACGCAAATTGATGTCGAACTGGAAGAAGCGGGCATGAAACGAATGACAATCCGTGACAACGGTCACGGCTTTTATCCGGAGGATGCCGAACTAGCCTTCGTCCGTCATGCGACAAGTAAAATCAAGGACGAACACGATTTGTTCCGGATCAAGACACTTGGTTTCCGGGGAGAGGCCTTGGCGTCGATTGCGTCCGTCAGTAAAGTGACGCTCAAGACGAAGCGGGAAGACCAGGAAGGGGTTCAGCTGACACTTGATTACGGGACATTAACGGAGCGTTCGGTGATTGCGATGAACCGAGGAACGGAATTGACGGTCGAGCAATTGTTCTTTAATACACCGGCCCGACTGAAGTACCTCAAGACGACGCATACGGAACTGGCAGCCATCACGGATATCCTGAACCGGGTCGCCTTTGCCCATCCGGACGTCAAATTGTATGCCGTCCATGAAGGAAAAGTGTTGATTCAGACCAACGGATCCGGAGACGTCCGGCAGGCACTGGCCAGCGTCTACGGACATCAGACGATTCAAGGGACACTCGTCGCGACCGGAGCGACAGCGGATTACCAGCTGACATGTCATCTCGTTAAACCGGAAGTGACACGCGCTTCGAAGAATTACATTACACTGATTCTAAACGGACGTTCGGTCAAAAACTTCGCGCTGACGCAAGCAGTCTTAAATGGATATCATACACTGTTGCCGATCGGTCGTTTTCCGATTGCTGTAATTGAAGTGACGATGGATCCCTTGTTGATAGATGTCAACGTCCATCCGGCGAAGCGGGAAGTCCGCCTGTCAAAAGAAGCAGAATTGGGTCAACTGATTCAAGAAACGATTCGGTTGACACTCAGCCGCCAGACGTTGATTCCGAAAGTGATTCCGCCGAAACCGAAAAAAGATCCGAGCGCGCAGGAAAAGTTAGATTTTTCTTACGTGGCGGAACCGGTTGAGGAACTGTCATCACGGTCGGTTTGGAATTATCCAATTCCGAAACGAACGGAGGCGGGGGATGACCGGACGGTGGCACCTAGCCGAATGGAGGCGTTGGAGCCATCCATCGAGCCGCAAGCACAGCCACAACCGGAACAAGTTGACGAGCCGGTCGCGACCGGTCCGAAGTTTCCGCATCTCGATGTCATCGGGCAGCTCCATTCTTCGTATATCGTTTGTGCCGGAGCGGATGGTATGTATTTGATTGATCAACACGCCGCCCAGGAACGGATTAAATATGAGACGTATAAAGTCATGTTCGGCCGCCCGCTCGAACAACGGCAGCAACTGTTGTTGCCGTATACGTTTGAGATCGCAAGCGATGACATGCGACGGATGGATGAAGTCCTGCCGTTGTTGCGTGACGTCGGGATCGAACTGGAGCCGTTTGGTCCACAAAGTTTCATCGTCCGTGAAGTTCCGACATGGTTTCCGTCCCACCGTCAAGAGGAGACGATTCAGGAATTGATGGATGAAGCCTTGATGAAACGGAAGGTGGATCTCGAAAGTTACCGCGAGGACGCCGCCATCATGATGGCATGTAAAAAATCGATTAAAGCGAATCATCCTCTTAATCACGAGATGATGCGCCAATTGATTGCCGATCTTGCGAAAACCGAGATGCCGTTCACCTGCCCACACGGTCGACCGGTCATCATCGAATGGACGAATTATGAGCTGGAAAAACTGTTTAAGCGTGTCATGTAAAGAAGGACCCATCTGTTTTTGAACAGATGGGTTTGTTTTTCTCTGTATTGTGACAGAAAAACGGTTCTCGATCTGTGAGAACGGTTACTTCAACAAATCTAGCTTATTTCATTGATTGTTCACAAAGTGAGGCGGATAATGAATCCCGAATACGTTAAACAAGGGGAAATCATTATGCGTTCAAAAACTTTACTTGGTGTGACCGTGATCTTACAAATCGTCCTGATTTCATGTTTTGCCATGATCGGCGACTGGATCAGTCTGACCTTCCAGTTGCCGTTACCGGGAAACATCATCGGATTGATTTTATTGTATCTGGCATTAAAGAGCCGTCTGTTGCAAATCGAACATGTGGAGCGTGGGGGAAAACTCTTATTGCTGGTCATGCCGCTGTTTTTTGTCCCGGCGTTATCCGGCATCATGGACTATACGGACTTCATGCGTCAATCGGGGCTGCAGGTACTTGTGATTCTGGTCATCAGCAGTTTGCTGACCTTGACCGGATCGGCGTACATCGTCGACCGTCTGGCACGCCGGAAAGAGGAGGCGACCGTTCATGAGTGAAGCACTGCTTTGGTTCATGTTGACGATTCTGCTGTTTGCCGGAGCCTTCTGGTTGTATCAGAAATATCCGTTTATCTGGATGTTGCCGATTTTGACGGTGACGGCTGCCGTCATTGTCATCTTAGCGCTGAGTGGGACATCACATGCTGTTTACATGTCAGGTGGACAGTATTTATCGAAGATGTTGGGTCCGGCGATTACGGCATTCGCGATTCCGCTTTACCATGTCCGTCATCACGTCCGTCGTTTCATCCCGGAGATCTTGCTTGGTGTCGGCATCGGAACGCTGATTGCGTTGACGTCGGATTTAATGCTCGGACTGCTGTTGCATCTTGAACGGACGACGAATCTGGCCTTGTTGCCGAAGTCGGTCACGTTACCTGTCGCCCTGGCGATTTCGGAACGGTCCGGCGGAACACTCGCCTTGACGGCGACATTTGTTCTCGTGACAGGGCTTGTTGGTTCGATTGTCGGTCCACGACTGATGACCGGTCTGAAGATTCGGCATTTCGTCAGCCGCGGCGTCGGTTTGGCCTCGATTGCCCATGTCATGGGGGCGACGAAATCGATGAGTCTCGATCAGCGTGAAGGGGCGGTTGGTCTGCTGACGATGGTGTTGACGGCTATCCTAGCCAGTGTCCTTGCACCGTGGATTATTCAAATGGTATATTGAAGGAAGATACTTCCAAAAAAGGTGGTACATCCGGACAATGATTATTTGGATTAATGGAACGTTTGGTGTCGGAAAGACAACCGCAGCCCTTGGGTTGCAACAACGCATCAAAGGATCACATCTCTTTGATCCTGAATTAACAGGTCAGCTGTTGCGACAGCAACTCCCGCGCGAGACGCAGACAGATGATTTTCAAGATGAACCGCTTTGGCGTCAGTTGAATCTGATGTTACTGGAACAAGTGGACCAGCCTTCAGCCGTCATCATCGTACCGATGACGCTGACCAATCCGGATTATTTTGACGAAATCATCAGTGCCTTAAGAAACAAGGGGCATCAGGTAAAACACGTGACGTTGATGGCCAGTCCAACAACCATCCGGCGTCGTTTGAGAAGCCGTTTTGAGCGCGCACAATCGTGGGGAGGGCGACAGGCGGCTGAACGGTTGCGCGCCTTGGCACGCCCTGTCTTCTCCCATCATGTCGATACGGATGATTTGTCAAAACAACAAATCGTTGATGTAATTGGTCTATTGTGTGACATTCCGCTGTCCCCTCCTGTCTAAGTACTGGGAATAGAAGGATTGAAACCAAACGATTGAGGGAAATAAAGGTGTGATGCGGCAGGCAAGTTTCGTATCAGATCTTTATTTTTTTTAGTTTTAGTAGGAGGCTTTTATGAATATGAAACAATGGATGACAGAAAAATTAGGGAGACAGTTAATGGCGATTTTTTACAGCGTCTTTGCACTCAGTGTGGTGACGTCTGTTGTCAGTTATCTGTATGTCGACAATGCAGCGGGTCAGACAAAAGAACAGGTTCTCGACCAGCTTCAGCAAACACAATGGTTTTGGTTTTTGAACTTATTGATTTTTCTTTTATGCTTATTGTTTATCGTCCGACCGCTTGTCCACCGGTTGACGATGCAGTTACACGAATTGAATATCAAAAGTCAGCGTTTGGCGGAAGGGAAATCGATTTCGCTGGAACACGACATTCTAATCGAAAACGAAGTGGGTCAGTTAACACGATCCTTCTATCAGATGGCACAGTCCATTTCTTCCCAACATACGGAACTGTCCAGTAAAAACCAACTGATGGAACAAAATCAAGAAACGTTGAAAGAAAAACAAAACGAACTGGAACGGGCACTGGAAGTGACACGTTCGAACGAACTGCATCTGCAAGACCGAAACGAATTGATTGAGACGTTGGCTTCGAAGGAAAGTTTGTTTGACTACTCCTCGGTCATCAGTACAATCGTACGTTTGACGAAAACAGAATTTGGCGCCTTGTTGCTCATTAAAAACAATGAAATTTCTTCAGTCGTGCCAAAAGAGATGACGGAGGAACAACAGGAAAGTCTGAAAACAGAATCGTTGCTGCTCAAACGGGTGATGATTTCAAAAGAGATGGCGAATTCATCAAAAAAAGTGGCCAACGATACGTTGATCGGCTTTCCGTACTACATCTATGAAGGGGTCATTCCCATCATGGATCCGGCGAAAGAAGAGTTGATTGCCTGTCTCTACTTGGCACGATTCGATCAAGCCTTTAATAAAAAAGAATTGAACGAACTGGAATCGTTCTCGAAACAGATTGCAATTTCTTTAATGCGGATGTCGTTGTACGAGCAGATGGAGTATGAACGCAAAGAAACGGCCCAACTCCTCAATTCTGTCCGGGAAGCGATTTTATACATCAAACATGATGAAAAAACGATTCTCGGAAACAAAGCCTTATTTGATATCTTCGAATCCTTGCAAATTGAAGAAGACAATGATTCGATGACCTTCCTTGAAGTGCGACCCGAGACGATGTTTGAACAGGTGGATCAAAAAGAAGCATTCGAAGCGTATTTTGAAGAAGTCTTATCCGGCCAGATTCCGGAGGGGATGTTCTCGTTATCGATTGACCAGGGAGAATACTTCATTCAGGTTTATGCGGAAGAAATCACTCAGGGTGAACAGGCGAAAGGAACGATTCTTGTTTTCCGTGATGTCACGGCGGAGACTGAAATCGACCGGATGAAGTCGGAACTCGTGTCGACCGTCTCCCATGAACTGCGGACACCACTCTCGTCGATTTACGGATTCACCGAACTGATGCTCAAACGAGAGCTGGATCCGGAACGGAATAAACGGTATCTCCAGACGATTCATGACGAATCAAAACGCCTGACGGATCTGGTCAGTGACTTTTTGAATGTCCAACGAATGGAGTCCGGCAAACAGTCGTATGATAAAGAAGTGTTTGATCTGATTGATGTCTTGAGGGAACAGACACGTTTTTATCAGGCAGCGACGGAGCAACATCGCTTACAACTTGATGTGGATGAAAACCATGAATTCTTGATTAATGCGGATAAAAACAGCATGAAACAACTGATTGGAAACTTATTAAATAATGCGATCAAATATTCACCGGATGGCGGCGATGTCGTTGTCTCCTTGACGCATCACCACAATCAGATTGAGTTGAGCGTCCGGGACTTCGGTTTGGGAATTCCAAGCAGTGCGATGCCACACTTGTTCAGCAAGTTTTACCGGGTCGACAATTCGGACAGCCGGAAAATCGGCGGAACCGGTCTCGGTCTCTCGATTTGTAAAGAAATCGTTCGGGCACATGACGGAAATATTGACGTCGAATCGATTTTAGGCGAAGGGACAATCTTTACAGTTCTCCTGCCGAGCGTGTCGGATACGTTGATTGAAATGGACTGAATACTAACAGGCAGGACCTGACAGGCGGAAGTAAGAACCGTCTGTCAGGTCCTGCTTTTTTGGCTTGTCTGATAGAAAGTGAGTTTTCTCATAGCGGATTTGAATCGGATAAAAGCCGGCTCGACGGGATAGGGACGAATTTCTTGAAACATTTCGTGACGAAGTGACGGTTTTGCTTGCAAATCGTTTCAGGTATGCAGGGATTGCCGGTCAGATATTATGCTCGCTATAGTAGGCGAAGAGACCATCATCACGAAATCGAGGGAGAGATGAACATGGAACTGAGCACCTTATACGAGGAGGTCGTCCGCAATCCGTCCGCGGATGAAGTCCAGGAAAATGCGAATGTAGACGGAAAATCTCCGCTTGCCAAGCTGAACCGGATTGCGGGTGTGGCAGCAAAACGAATGATGCAGGAGCTGTTGCTGTCTGATGAGACCAAACAAGCCGTTGCCGCCAACCTCATCTATATCCATGATGCGGATTACTACGTGACGGGGACGACGACCTGTGTCCAATTGCCGCTTGGTCGCCTGTTGACAGAGGGATTCGACATGGCACATGGAACGATCCGTCCGGCGCAAGACATCCGATCAGCGCTGGCACTTGCTGCAATCATCATGCAGGCGAATCAAAACATGCAGCACGGAGGACAGTCCTATCCGATGTTCGATTACGATCTCGCACCGTTCGTCGAGAAAACCTACCAACGGCAACTTAAGAAAATCCGTGCGTTGATTCCGAAATGGTCGAATCGGCAAAAACGGGCGTATGCGCTGTCGGAAACGTATGAAATGACCTATCAAGCGTGTGAAGCATTTATTCATAACACGAACTCGATGCACTCGCGGGGCGGGGGACAAGTCCCGTTCATCTCAATCAATTACGGAACCGATACATCCGAGTTTGGACGGCTGTTGATCCGGGCCTTGCTGAACGCCACCAAAGCCGGACTCGGGAAAGGCGAAACGCCGATTTTCCCGATTCAAATTTTTAAGATCAAAGCAGGTGTCACGCTGCATCCGGCTGACCCGAACTATGATTTGTTTCAACTGGCAGCAGAAGTAACCGGAAAACGGTTGTTTCCGAATTTTGCATTCCTCGATGCGCCGTTTAACCGTTCGTTGCAGGAGGGACCGGAAGCAGAAGTCGCTTATATGGGGTGCCGGACACGTGTCCTTGAAAACCGGCAGGGTCCGGATACGGTCATCGGCCGCGGCAACCTGTCCTTTACGAGTCTGAATCTCGTTCGTTTGGCGTTGACGACACAAAGTCTCGACCGGATGTTCGAAGCGGTCGCGACCTATACCGGACGGATCTGTGAGCAATTACTGGAACGGTATCAGTATCAGGCGGACCGGACGGCGGAGGAATTCGCCTTTTTGTATAAACACATATGGCGGGAAGGGCAGACACTCGCCGCGTCAGACCGTGTCGAACCGGTCTTACGGCAGGGAACGTTGTCGGTCGGTTTCATTGGGTTGGCGGAAGCGTTGATTGTGCTGACCGGTCAACACCACGGCGAGTCGGAACTGGCCCATCGAATCGGTCAGGCCTTGATTCAGACCATGCGGACGGTCGTCGATCAATACGGTGAGAAGACGGGGTTGAATTTTTCCTTGCTCGCGACACCGGCGGAAGGTTTATCGGGCAAGTTTACGGCTGCGGACGTCCAACAATTTGGACGCATCCATCGCGTGACCGACAAAGGATATTATACAAACTCGTTCCATCTCCCGGTCGAGGCACCGGTCACGATCCGTGAAAAAATCCGGTTGGAAGCACCGTTTCATGCTTTATGTAACGGCGGTCACATCACATATGTCGAGACGGACGGAGCACTCGCTGAAAATCCTGAAGCGATTGAAGACATCGTCCGTTTGATGGCGGAGGCCGGAATCGGATATGGATCCATCAATCATCCGATCGACCGGTGTTTATCGTGTCGGACGGAACAAACGATGGAGCAGGCTTGTCCGGTCTGTGGGGGACAGGACATCGAACGGATTCGCCGGATTACCGGCTACCTGGTCGGAACGATGGACCGGTGGAACGATGCGAAGCGGGCGGAAGAACAGGATCGGGTGCGACATGCGACTGCTCCAGATTCTCGCTGACTCGGTCGTTGATGGTCCGGGCTTGCGGACTGTAATCTTTTTTGCCGGTTGTCCCCACCAGTGTGCCGGCTGTCACAATCCGGAGTCATGGGCGAGTGACGGCGGACATTACTACACCGTTGATCAAGTGATTCAACAGATTGAGCAGATCGGTTCACGCCGGATTACGATTTCCGGCGGAGAGCCGTTTTTCCAACCGGCTGCCTTGGTGGAATTGGTCGCCGCCTTGGCGGGTTACGACATCTATCTCTTTACGGGGTATACGTTGGAACAGTTGATGCGGGACGAGCAGGCGAGATGGGTGTTAGCCCGCATCGATTGTCTGATTGACGGGCGGTACGTTCAGACGCTCCCGGATCATTCCTTACGGATCCGGGGAAGCACGAATCAACGCATCTTGAAAGCCGATGCGTTGAAAAACTATCTGTCGTAAAAAAATAGACCGTTTCCTCTGTCAAACAACAGAAGGAAACGGTCTATGCGGCGTTACGCGTATTTTTTTTCACGGGCTGGTTCGACCTGGACGATCTCTTGCGTGACATCGCGTTTTTTGATGAAGAAGGATAATCCCAACGCGAGCAGGGCGAGTAAGGTCGCAATGAAGAAGGTGTCATTGATCCCTTCAACCATCGACTGGGTGATGATCGTTTGCGGATTCGTACCAGGTGTTGCGTTTGCTGTTAATTCTTTCGCATAATCGGCCGTCCGTGATGTCATGACGGTGACGAGTAACCCTGAACCGATGGCACCGGAGACTTGGGACAGCGTGTTGTTGAGTGCTGTTCCGTGTGGCGTCAAATGTTGCGGAATATGGTTCAGTCCGTTGGTCATGACCGGCATCATGACCATCGAAATGCCGAGGAATCGTAACGTGTACATGATGACGAGGAACGAATAGGCGGTGTCTGCCGTCAAACGACTGAAGAAGAATGTCGTCAGGACGGTCAACGATAATCCGATCATCGCCAGGATGCGGGCACCGAACCGGTCAAACAAACGACCGGTGATCGGAGACATGAAGGCCATGACGAGCGCTCCCGGCAACATCAACAGACCGGAATGGAATGGTGAAATGCCGCGGATCGTCTGGACATAGATCGGCATGAGAATCATCGCCGAGAACATCGACATGTTCAGCACCATCGAGATTCCTTGAGACAAAGCGAACATCGGATATTTGAAAATCCGGAATTCAAGCATCGGCTCATCCAGCCGGAATTGACGTATAATGAACGAAGTGAGACTGATGACACCAATGGCGAGAGCACCGATGACCGTCAGCGATCCCCAACCGGCGGAACCGGCGGAACTGAAACCGTATAACAGTCCGCCAAAACCGAAGCTCGATAAGACGAGTGACAGTTGGTCGAGTCGCAGAGAACTCGTGACCGTTTCTTTTTTTAATAAGAAGAAACCGATGACGAGAACGAGCAGGGAAATCGGTGTGACGATATGGAACAACATCCGCCATTCGTAATGTTCTAAAACCCACCCGGATAAGGTCGGACCGATGGCCGGAGCGAACGTGATGACGAGACCGAAGATTCCCATGGCTTGTCCCCGTTTTTCAATCGGGAAGCCGTTCAGCAGCACGTTCATCAAGAGTGGCATCATGATGGCAGAGCCGGACGCCTGCAGCATCCGGGAGCCGAGCAGAATTGGAAACAGTTCCGCTTGACCGGCGACGATTGTTCCGATGGAGAACAGCCCCATGGCTGTTAAGAACAATTGACGGGTCGAGAACTTTTGGACAAGAAACGCCGATGTCGGAATCATGATTCCGTTGACCAGCATGTAACCGGTCGTCAGCCACTGGGCTGTATTGGCTTCAATGTTAAACGATGTCATGATAGAAGGTAGGGCGATATTTAACAGCGTCGAGTTAAGGACGGCGACGAATGCACCGGCCATTAAGACCGCTAAGATTAAATAAAGTCGAGATGATTGCTTGGTTGCTTGCATTTCGTTATGCTCCTTTTGTACAGTAAGTCTAATTTGTTATACACTGATTCTACAACTTAGCCATCTTACCGTTTGAAGCAACAGATTACAAATTATTTGCTTTATACACTAAAGTATACGGTTGATTTTTGAAAAATAGACCACATTTAAAGAAAAGGATACGATTATGAACCCAAAAAAGAAACAGCTCCTTGATGCTGCCTACCAACTGTTTGTCGAAAAAGGCTACCAGTCGACCTCGATCCAGGATATCTTGGATCAAAGTGTCGTCTCAAAAGGGACCTTCTATAACTATTTCTCCTCGAAAAATGAATTGTTCATCGATGTCTTCAACACGGTTTTTGAAAAAATGCGCAATGCGCGGAAGGAAATTCTTGTCGGGCGGGATGTCTCGGATTACGAAACCTTCATCCAACAAGGGAATTGTTATCTGGAACTGATGCAAAAATACAAACTGTACACCTTGTTCGAAGAAGCGATTGCTTCCAATGAAAAAGAGTTAAAAGCCTTCATGGAAAATAACCGTCTGCTTGAAATCGAATGGACGTATCACCGTCTGCGTGATCTGTTCGGGGAAGCGAAAACACCCTATTTGCTTGATCTTGCCGTCATCTATACCGGGATGTTGCAGTACGCGATGTACTTCTTCCGGCAGTCGGAACCGAATACACAACCGGAGCGCGTTGTCCGTTACGTCTTCAACCGTCTGACCCATCTCGTCGAAGATGTCAGCCGGACGGAAGAACAGCTGATTCCACCACGCTTTCTGTCGGTCTGGCTCGATCGCCCGCAAGACGAAGTCGTCATCCGCAAAGAACTGTTCGAAAAAACCAACGCTCACATGAAACGGCTGATTACACTGTCGCCGATTTCAGAAGAGTCGAAGGAAGCCCACGATGAAGTGCTCGATTTCATCTATGAAGAGTTGCTCGAACGAAAGAAACCGAAAATTCATTTGTTGCGTCGTGCACTCGAGACACTGGCGGAAGATCCGATCTTCACAGGGCAGGAAATCATGACACGGTACCAAGGCATGGTCGACGAAATTGCTCATATTCGGACACGTGTTCAATAACAACAACTTGTCGAAACCGAAAAAAGGGAATAAGATAACAAAATGTGTCAGAACAAAATGAAATGAGGAATGGTATGTTTTCACAATGGAGGAAAGAATGGGTGCTGCAACCTAAAGCCGACATCCTGTCCGGGATTGTCGTCGCGTTAGCGCTTGTCCCGGAAGCAATCGCCTTCTCGTTGATTGCCGGTGTCAATCCGATGGTCGGTTTGTACGCTTCGGTTATCATCGCGATTGTGATCTCGATTGCCGGTGGACGACCGGGAATGATTTCAGCCGCGACTGGGGCGATGGCGCTCGTTGTCGTACAGCTTGTTAAAGATCACGGCGTCGATTATTTATTAGCAGCCGGTATTCTCGCCGGTGTGTTTCAAATTTTATTAGGGGTGCTCGGCGTTGCGAAATTACTGCGTTTCATTCCACGGGCTGTCATGGTCGGGTTCGTCAATGCCTTGGCGATTTTGATTTTTTCCGCTCAGCTGCCGCAGTTTGCAGGACAGAACTGGATCATGTACGCGATGGTCGCAGCATCACTTGCCATCATCTTGATTTTTCCACGGTTCACGAAAGTGATTCCTGCACCACTCGTCGCGATTACGATCATGACGGTCCTGACGGTCGTCTTGTCGCTCGATACACGGGTCATCGGGGATATGGGACAAATTTCGGCTTCTCTTCCGAGCTTCTTCTTACCAAACGTTCCGTTCTCTCTCGAGACGCTGCAAATCATTTTCCCGTATGCCTTATCACTGGCGTTTGTCGGATTGATTGAATCGTTGTTGACGGCACGGATCGTCGACGAGATGACGGATACGACGTCGAACAAAGCGACCGAGTCGCGCGGACAAGGGATTGCCAATATCATCGCCGGATTCTTCGGCGGAATGCCGGGGTGTGCGATGATCGGTCAATCGGTCATCAACGTGACATCCGGTGGACGGGGACGTCTGTCGACGTTTACGGCCGGTGCCTTCTTGATGCTGTTAATGGTGACGATGAACGACCTGCTGATGACGATTCCGATGGGGGCTCTCGTCGGGGTGATGTTCTTCGTTTCATATGCGACGTTCGATTGGGGATCATTTAAGATGCTGAAGGATTCACCGAAAAGCGACTCCGCCGTCATGTTGGCGACGGTGCTTGTGACCGTGTTGACGGATGACTTGTCGATGGGTGTCCTCGTCGGGATATTACTGGCCGCGATTTTGTTTGCCTCGAAGATTTCGCGAATCGATATCAAACGGCGCGAAGAGGGGACAACCGTCGTCTACGCAATCAACGGTCCAATCTTCTTTGCTTCGACGACAGCGTTCGTTGAACGATTTGATTTGACGGCAGATGCTTCGTTTAAGCAGGTCACACTCGACTTCACCGCGGCACATCTGTTTGATGATTCGGCGACGGAAGCGATCGAAACCGTGGTCTTGAAATATCAAGCGGCCGGGATCAAGACAGAGCTCGTTTCTTTAAATGAAGAATCGCAAGCGCTGGTCGACCGGTTGGCACGTCGGATTGCTTGACGATAAACAGACTGACGTAACATTTTATCTTAGGACGGACAAGGTTGGCGGATATCACATCCGGCAACCTTTTTTGGTGGAAAAGCAAACTGTATCGCAGATTTTTTCGGTATACTGGGAAAAAAGGGGGAGTACACATGAAATGGTTTCGTTTTGAGCAAGAAGGTCGTGCACGAATCGGTGTCGAGGTGGAGCAGGAACGGTATGATGTGACCGAACAAGTGTATACCGATTCATTACTCGAAGTCATCGTCCGGGGATTTGAGATGGATTTGGATTTGGACGTGGCACCTCGTCTGCAGGATTCCGTCCGATTGCTGGCACCTTACATACCATCCCGGAATGTCATTTGTGTCGGGAAAAACTATGCGGATCATATCAAGGAAATGGATACGGCGGGGGCAGGAAAGTTCGTCTTGTTTACGAAAGCACCGACCTCGGTCGTCGGTCCGTTTGATTCAATTGAACGTCATGCTGGATTAACGGATCAGTTGGATTATGAAGGGGAACTCGCAATCATCATCGGAACGACCGGTCGGGATTTGACGCCGGAGAACGCCTTGGATCATGTTTTTGGTTACAGTATCGTCAATGATGTGACGGCTCGGGATTTGCAAAAAGAACACGTGCAGTTTTTCCGCGGTAAATCGCTCGACGGATTTTGTCCGTTTGGTCCGGTCATCGTGACGGAAGACAGCTTTGATCCGACGGATGTGTTGGTCGAGACACGGGTGAACGGTCAGCTCCGTCAGTCGGGGTCGACGAAATTGATGCTCCGTGATGTCGTGACGATTCTGACGGAAGTGTCGCGTGGAATGACGCTTGAAGCAGGCGATGTCATCGCGACGGGAACACCGGCCGGCGTCGGACATGGAATGACACCTCCAACGTATCTTCAAGATGGAGATATCGTCGATGTATCGATTGAAGGGATCGGTCATCTGCAAAATAAAGTCAAAGCTTGAAATTGAATAGTCGATGACCGTCTTTTTTAAAACCGCTCAGGGGATGAGCGGTTTTTTTGTGTAAACGGTCATCATATGACCGTTTTTGGTGTATAATAGACGTATAAGAGGACATTATTGTCGAATAAAGTCACATTTTGAAGGTTTTTTGACGAAAAACATAAAAAGTTGAACGATTTTGATTGATTTTTAAATGTAAACGCTTTATATTAAAGATGCGGAGGGAAACCAATGTTAACGAAAAAACGCCATCAACTGATTCTCGAGTTACTGGCTCGAGAAGAAGTCGTCAAAATGCAAACCATCGTCGATCAGACGGGAGCCAGTGAATCCACGATTCGCCGAGATTTATCGCAGTTAGAAGCAGCGGGACATCTTCGACGGGTTCATGGCGGGGCGACCGCCAATCACTTGCAAATTGATGAACCGAGTTATTTCGAGAAAAGTGATCGTTTCGTCGAAGAAAAGGACCGGATTGCCCAAGCGGCAGCCGACTTGATCGAAGACGGGATGTACGTTTATCTCGATGCGGGAACGACGACACTTGCCATCGTTCCTTACCTCGAACAAAAGGCGATTACAGTCGTGACGAACAGTCTTCCTCTAGCGAATACGTTACTCTATCACCGTATCCCGACGTTCGTCGTCGGAGGGCAACTCAAGCATTCGACGCAAGCACTGGTTGGTTACAACGCACGTGAAGGAATGTTGATTTACCATTTTGATGTCGCATTTCTTGGGATGAACGGTGTTCATCCGACACAAGGATTCACGACGCCGGATCCGGAAGAGGCACTCGTAAAGAAGACAGCGATTGAGTTGGCAAAAAAGTCTTACGTATTAGTAGATGAGACGAAGTTGGATGAAATCAGTTTTAGTCGGGTCGCTTCATTGCGAGCGGCGACGATCATCACGACGACATCGAGCGAACAAGAAGCGAAATACAGTCAATATACAGAGGTGGTGAACGCGAAATGATTTATACACTGACACTGAACCCATCGATCGATTATTATGTCACGTTGCCGGTATTTGAAGCCGGTCAGGTCAACCGTGTTGAACAAGCCGAAAAAGTGGCGGGTGGAAAAGGGATCAACGTCTCACTCGTCCTGAAGAACTATGAGGTCGAAACAGAGGCACTCGGGTTTTTAGGAGGAAGCACCGGACAATTCATTCGCAATGAATTGGAGAAACAAGGTGTTTTGACAGCCTTTACGCCGATTGCCGATGAGACGCGGATCAACGTTAAAATTCGTGCCGATCAGGAATCGGAACTCAATGCAGCGGGACCGAACATTCAAGAAGATGAATTAAACGCGTTACTGGCAGCATTCGAGACGATGCAAGCAGGCGATATCGTCGTCTTTGCCGGCAGCATCCCAAGCAGCTTGCCGCAAGATTTGTACCGGAAGATTGCACAAGTATTAACGAAGCGTGGTGTCAAATTTGCCGTCGATACGACAAAAGAAGCGATGCTCGAAGTATTGCCGCTTGGTCCATTCATGATCAAACCGAACCACCACGAGCTGGGCGAGATCTTTGACGTCGAGATAACGTCAAAAGAAATGGCCGTCCCGTACGCTCAACAACTGGTGGAACGTGGCGCAGAGAATGTCATCATCTCCTTTGCAGGGGACGGTGCGTTACTCGTCAATAAACAAGGAGCTTACACGGCAAACACGCCAGCCGGTAAACTGATCAATTCCGTCGGTGCCGGTGATTCGCTTGTCGCTGGATTCGTTGCCAGTCATGCCCTCGGCCGACCTCCGGAAGAAGCCTTCCGTTACGCCGTCACGACAGGCAGTGCTTCTGCTTATTCCTTCGGATTATGCACAAAAGAAGATATCGATCGTTTATTAACCGACGTAAAAGTCGTTGAACTCATTCAATCATAAAAAGGAGTGACTAACTCATGAAAATCACAGATCTTTTGACACGCGACACCATCAAATTAGATTTACGTTCGTCTACGAAAGCAACCGTCATTGACGAGCTCGTCGATGTCCTCGATCGTGCAGGGAAATTAAATGACCGTTCTGCTTACCGTGAAGCGATTTTGGCACGGGAAGCCCAAAGTACGACGGGACTTGGTGAAGGCATCGCCATTCCACACGCAAAGACGGCAGCCGTTAAATCACCGGCTATCGCCTTTGGACGTTCGACAGGTATCGATTACGAAGCACTCGACGGACAACCAAGCCGTTTGTTCTTTATGATTGCAGCCGGTGAAAATGCCGATAACGCCCACCTTGAAACGTTATCCAAACTGTCGGTTTATCTGATGGACATGAAGTTCCGGGATACGATTCTCTCGGCTCGTTCGGAAGATGAAGTGATTGCTGCGATTGAAGCAAAAGAACGGGAAGAAGAAGGTCCGGTCGATGTCTCTTCTCCGGAAGTCGCAAAAGACGCACCATACATTCTCGCCGTTACAGCATGTCCAACCGGCATTGCCCACACGTATATGGCAGCTGATTCCCTCCGTCAAAAAGCGGAAGAAATGGGTGTCCGGATCAAAGTCGAAACGAACGGTTCAACCGGTGTCAAAAACGGTTTGACGAGTCAAGATATTCAAGATGCGACAGCAATCATCGTCGCAGCGGACAAAGCCGTCGAGATGGATCGCTTCAACGGGAAACACGTCGTCGAAGTACCGGTTGCCCAAGGTATCCGTAAACCAAAAGAATTGATTGACCGTGCCGTTAAACAAGATGCGCCTGTCTATAAAGGCAGCGGGTCAAGCGACAGCTCAAAACCAGCACGTGGTGGTTTCTATAAACACCTGATGAGCGGGGTTTCTGCGATGTTGCCACTCGTCGTCGCCGGTGGTCTGTTGATCGCGATCAGCTTCTTCTGGGGCATCAACTCCGCTAATCCGGATGACGCATCATACAATGAGTTTGCCGCACAATTGATGTCGATTGGTCAGGCAGCATTTGGTCTCTTGATTCCTGTTCTTGCCGGATTCATCGCGATGTCGATTGCTGATAAACCAGGTCTCGCACCAGGTTTAATTGCCGGTTTCCTTGCAAGCCAAGGGAACGCTGGATTCCTCGGTGGATTGATTGCCGGTTTCCTTGCCGGTTACGTCGTTCTCTTACTGATCAAAGTCTTGCAAGGTCTTCCGAAAGCACTGGAAGGCATCAAGCCGGTCTTGCTTTACCCGTTATTCGGTTCATTCATCACGGGTATGATCATGCTTCTTGTCATCAACGAACCAATCGCTGCCTTCATGACATGGTTGACGGATTCACTCAACGGTCTCAGCGGCGGAAACGCTATCCTACTCGGTATGCTCGTCGCAGCGATGATGGCGATCGATATGGGTGGTCCAATCAACAAAACAGCTTACGTTTTCGGAACAGCCGCATTAACAGCAGGAAACACGGAAGTCATGGCAGCCGTCATGGCGGGTGGTATGGTTCCACCGCTTCTCGTAGCCTTCTCGTCTACGTTGTTCGCACGTAAGAAATTTACACCACAAGAACGGGAAGCCGGTATCGCAGCTTACGCAATGGGTGCTTCATTCGTCACAGAAGGTGCGATTCCATTCGCAGCAGCAGATCCACTTCGTGTCATCCCGTCAAGCGTCATCGGTTCAGCAATCGCTGGTGCCTTGACAATCGTCTTCGGTGTGTTGCTTCCGGCACCACACGGCGGTGTGTTCGTCTTCCCATTACTTGACGGACCATCGGGCACATTGATGGCAGTCCTCAGCTACGCTGGTGCGATCTTAATCGGAGCACTCGTCGGAGCAGCCATCCTTTCGATCTTGAAAAAACCGCTCGTCGATCAAGAAGTCGCGAAAAAAGAAATGACTTCAGGCGCAGGTACAAAAGCATCATAATCGATTGATTGGATCTCAAAATCACTCCAAGGCGACTTGGAGTGATTTTTTAATTGCGTTTTTCGGGTATTAGAGCAAGAATAGGGGACGTATCTACAATATGAAGGAGGTTCGTATATGGGCGGTCAATCTCTACAAATCGGACCACGTACCATCAAAACAGGACTTGCGGTCATCTTGGCCTTGATCATTAGTGATCTGTTTAATTTAAGCCCAATCCTACCTGCGATTTCAGCGGCGACAACCTTGTTGCCGTCCGTTTATCAGACATGGAAACAGTTTCTCGAGGAAGCGGAAGCCAACTTGATCGGCGCCTTCCTGACGCTCGTCTCACTCTGGATTTTAGGTGACAATCCGGCCAATCCATTGGCGATCGGAATCGTCATCATGGCAGCGATCTCGATTTTGCTTGCCTTTGGCTTCGGTCGGACGATTCCTCACGTCGTCTTGATGATTATCGTCATTCTGGAGAGTGTTGAAGGGGCGACGGATCCGTTATGGCAAATCGTCTTGATCCGTTACTTACTCGTCATGCTCGGGATCGGTTGTGCGCTCGGTGTCAATGCCTTGATTTTCCCGCCGCGTTACGGGAACGTCTACTATCAAAAGGCCTCAAAACTCTTTGAGAAGCTGCTTGTCGTCACGCGGGCAATCGCCTTTGAAGGAAAAGTCACACCATACCGGTCAGCGATCGACAAAATGAGCCGCTCGATGCTCGAGACGAAGACACTGTTTAATCTGCATCGGGAAGAGATTCGCGGCTCGCGGCAGCGGCATGTCTCGTTATTACGGAACTTGATCATCCTGCAACACATGCAGGCGTGCCTGGAACGGGGTGTCGCGACGGCAGAACGGTTCCGGGAGCGGGAGCAGGCACTCTCGCACATCGCAGACGATTTGCGGAGTGAACTGTTTTATCACGTCATGCACATCGCCCAGCGTCAGGAAAAGGTCTTGTTGACGTATGACCTGTTACTGACGGAAGAACCGCTCGCGATGGAAGATCTCGTCAAAGAAAACATTGCTTTCGTCAAACATTCCTTCCTTGATCGGGATGAACTCGAAGAAGAATTGATCATGGAAATTTTGCCGATTGTCGTCGCAATGAATGAATGGATCCAGGAACTGGAACTGTTCGAAAAACGGCTTAACGGTGCGCTTCGACGCCATGTGACATCGCTGTCGATCGAACAAAAATCCGTCCGCGATAAAACATTTAATCGTTTTAAACGAAAAAAAGCGATTGACGAAAGTAAAAAGTAAGCGTATAGTCCTCCTTAACAACACTTTAGTTGCTAACAGCGTAACAGCATAACAGAATGAAAGAAGTTAGACGAAGACGAAACCGAAGTAGAAACAATCTCCCTGTTTCAGAGAGCACGTGGCGCTGCGAACGTGTACACAGATTGGGTCGAATTACAGTTTCCGAGTCTCTTGCCACGCAAGCGGAGAAAACCGTTATCCCGTAATGAAGCGATCTATGTCTATGTAGATTATCAGGGTGGTACCGCGGCCTTTCGTCGTCCCTGTCGAACATCTTTGTTCGGCAGGGACTTTTTGTTGTTCATCTACTTTCAAGGGGGAAATTCATATGTCTACACCAATCATTCCAAGTCACTTACAACCACACGTCGCACCGCAGCACTACGAAGATTACACGCCGACGGACCATGCGGTCTGGCGTTACGTCATGCGACTGAATTTAAATACATTACAAGATACGGCACATCCGGCATACCTTGAAGGGTTGGCAGCATCCGGTATCAGTCCGGAACGGATTCCGGATGTCCGTGATATGACGGCGAACTTAAGTCGGGGCGGTTGGGGGACGGTTGCTGTTGACGGCCTGATTCCCGGTGTCGCGTTCTTTGACTTCCAAGGTCACGGTTTGTTGCCGATCGCAACCGATATCCGCAAAGTTGATAACATCCTCTACACACCGGCTCCTGACATCTTGCACGAGGCGGCAGGTCACGCGCCGATCTTGATGAATCCGACATACGCGGAATTTGTCCGCCGGTTTGGTGAAATCGGAGCGCATGCCTTTAACCATAAAGCCGAGCATGATGTCTTCAAAGCACTGAAGAAACTGACGATCGTCAAAGAAAGTCCGTTCTCGACACCGGCAGACATCGAGCAGGCAGAAGTCGCGCTCGCCGAAACCCGGACCCACGTGACCGGGATTTCCGAAGCCAATGAAATTTCGCGTCTGTTCTGGTGGACCGTCGAGTTTGGTCTCATCGGCGACATCAACAATCCGCAAATCTACGGTGCCGGTCTTCTGTCATCAGTCGGCGAAAGCCGTCACTGCTTGACGGATGCCGTCACAAAACATCCGTTTTCACTCGCAAAAGCACTGGCGACGAAACATGACGTGACAAGCATGCAAAAGGAACTGTTTGTCTGTGAATCGTTTGAGCAACTCCGGGATGCGTTAGAAGAATTTGCGCAGACGATGTCATACGTCCGCGGCGGTATCCACGGTCTGACGAAAGCTGTTGAATCGGGCAACTTGTCGACGCTCGTCTTTGAGAGTGGTGTCTCCCTCGTCGGTGTACCGGATACCCACGAGATTCATGAATCACTGCATCTCGTTAAGCTGACCGGTCCGACGGCGCTTGCGGCGAATGGGGAAGTGATGACGGGTCAAGGACTTGCGGACCACCCGGAAGGCTTTACACTGTTACACGGATCTGAATTAAACAAAATCCTTCTGCAAGTGAAAGTCGGCGAACAGCTAGACTGGAAAGAAGGTTCGGTTCAGGTGACAGGACAGATTTCAGCGATCCAAAACGTCAACGGTCACCGTGCACTCGTCATCCTGGAAGACGCGCAGGTGACAAAAGACGGAGAAACGACGGCGATGAGCCGGATGGAGTTGATTGTCGGTGACATCACGTCAGCCTTCCCGGGAACAGAAGTCGAAGCACTGAAACCGATTCCGGAGACGGTTGAGTTTGAACGTGTCGAGCGACCGCTGACGGCGGCTGATCCAATCTTTGAAGCAGTGCGCGAGATGCGCGAAGGACGAGCGGATCGTCAATTGTTGCCACAATTGATTGATCAGACGCTCAGCCAACTGCCGGACGCCTGGTTACTGCGCCTCGAGTTACTCGAACTGGCGGATGAAGTCGATCAAGCGCGTCTGATTGCCGATCTTGACCGTCTCAAACAGACGTCAAAAGAACGCGAGGAATTGATCAGCCGGGGAATCCGGTTGGTGGATCACGTCCGATAACCGATGAACGCATCGAGAAATCTCCCGAAATCTGTTAGAATGAAAACCGTTCGAGAGTGAAACGGAACAGGGGAGTGATCGATTTGAAACAACCAAATTATTATCAAGACGTCAAACAGTTCCATCAGACGTTCCATCATCCGGGTGCGGACCACCCGACACCGATTCCACTGGAACGCGGAATCAAGCGGGCGACCTGGACGGCAGAAGAAGCTGTCGTCGAGTTTCTGCACCAGTCCTCACGTGATGAAAACGAATTTTTAGCAGCAATCGAGACCTTTAAGACGGGGCTTGATCGGGCGGTTGAAAAATCGTTACGCGAGACGTATCCGACGACTGAAGTGGAACAACTTGTCGGTCAAGGCGATGCCTTGACGGACGCCCTGTACTTCATCATGGGCAGTTTCGTTGAAGCGGGACTTGAACCCGGACCATTGTTCGAGATCGTCCAACAAGCCAATATGGCAAAACTCGGTCCCGACGGTCAACCGATCTTCCGGGAATCGGATCAAAAGGTCATGAAACCGGAAGGCTGGTTGCCGCCGGAACCGCAACTGGAGGCAGAAGTCTTACGTCAAATGAAGCAAAAAGCTTAAAAAAAGGAAGCGGATCGCATCGAGAGATGCGATCCGCTTCCTTTTTGTTCAGACCTGATAACGGGATAAAGAAAGTTTGCCCGCCCGGTCAAAGACAACACCTTCTGCCTCGAGGGCCAATTGTTGCTCCTCGCCCTCAAGAGAGATTTCGCCTTTAGCATTCAAGACACGGTGCCATGGTAACTGTTCCGTCCGACTCAGGCTGTGGAGAATCCGGGCGACTTGTCGTGCTGCCCGCGGATTACCGGCGAGACGGGCAACTTGTCCATAGGTCATGACCCGCCCTGGTGGAATCGAACGGATGATTTGAACGACTTTCAGCGTAAACGGATTCATCGTGTTTCGTTTGTCGAGACGATGTACTGTTGGATGTTGTCGTCTTCATCAAATCCGATGGTCACATCAATGATGCCTTGTTGCAGACGGATTTGAAGTTCAAGCCGGTCTTTGATGTCATCGGCCAGGGCAATGGTCAACGTCGGATCGACTTCGATTTCGACTTCGACATGAAAATGATCGCCTTCCTTGATGACTTCAAGTTTGCTGATATCCCGGACATCCGGATCGCGCATGATGATGCCTCCGATACGTGCTGCCATCGTCTCATCCGCTTCTCCAAGTGCACCGGCCGCATTTTGTAAAAAGACGTTACCAACGACGTAAAACATCATTAAACCAATGATGATGGAAGCGATCCCTTCTGCTTGATGAAACGGTGTCAGATGCGAAATGATGACGGCAATCATTGCGACGAGACCACCCGCCGTTGCGACCAAATCTTCGAGGAAGACGAGCCGTGTTGCCGGTTTTGCCTGTTTCAAGGCCCGGAAACTGTCGAGAATCAGCTTTGGACCTTTTGACGTCAAGCGGGCATCGTGTGCGATTTCTTGCATCGCTTTATAAAAGACACCACTTTCGAGCACGACACCGACAAACAAAACGGACAGTGTGATCCAGAAGCCGGTCGATTCCGTCGGTTTGATGATGTGGGCGATTCCTTCATGAATCGTTTCATATGCCATGATGCCGACGAATAAGATGGCGCCGAGCAAGACGAGATTGACGAGACGACCAAATCCGTTCGGGAATCGTTTTGTTGGTGCCTTTTTACTGAGGGCAGAGCCGATAAAAACAAAAAATTGATTGGCGGCGTCTCCAATCGTGTGCATCATTTCCGCAAACATTGCGACGTTGCCGGTTAAGACATAAGCGACGGCTTTGATGATGGCGATGACCGAGTTGACGATGCCGGCCGTCAGAGCAGAACGATTGCCCCGTTTTAATAATGTAATGAATTCTCCCATGATGCGTCTCCTTTAGCTAACAAACTTGATTACTAATAGTAGTATGTTACACCAGATGACGTGATTAAAACCAATTTGAACAAAAAAAGACCATGTCACCAAACGGCGACATGGTCTAGAAGGCAATGGATCAAGAAAGGTCCACTTTTTTATTGATTTCGTTCGAGTCATCGTTACCGACCGCTTTTTTCAAGAGTTGTTTTACGGATTTTGTCGTATTTCCGGTTTCCCAGTATTCGGCGCCTTCCGTATTCACCTTGATTAAGACGACTTTTGGATCTTCGTATGTCGTACCGAGATACGCTTCGTAACGCGGGCTCCAAAGTTCTTTTTTACGGTTGATGTCTTCGACGAATTCTGCTTTCCCGCGAATCGAGACGTATGATTTGTCGACATACGCGACGTTGACGTTCGGATTTTTAAGAATTTCGTTATATTTGCCTGTTTCTTTTGATGTAAGGAACCAGAGATCGCCATCGAACTCGATATCCTGAGTTTGCATCGGACGGGAGACAAGACCTTCATCAGAGACGGTCGTCAGCATCGCCGTTTCGATTTTATCGATTAATTTTTTGACCGTTTCGACTGCTTCTTGGTTTGATGTATGATTCGTTGACATGAAAAACACCTCATCCTTTAAGTTTTTGTTGCGGCTACTCTAGGAATGTTCCCTGATTTTCAAATTGAAAACGTCGCCATCCGGTAAACAGGCAGTTTTATTGCATTCAATTATCCGACAGGCGTACAGTTTAGACATGAAGTCAACACCAGAGGAGAGATTATATTGAAATTAAGTATTTTAGATCAATCACCGGTCTCAAAAGGACAAACACCTTCAGAAGCCTTACACGAAACGGTTGAACTTGCAAAAATCGCCGAT
Organism: Exiguobacterium sp. s192; assembly: GCF_018618795.1. Classification (NCBI taxonomy): domain Bacteria; kingdom Bacillati; phylum Bacillota; class Bacilli; order Caryophanales; genus Exiguobacterium; species Exiguobacterium sp. s192. Next base: position 409,033 of record NZ_JACSMS010000002.1, read on the forward strand.
GAACTCGGGTATACACGGTTATGGGTGTCGGAACACCACTTTGCGAAGACACTTGCCGGATCAAGTCCGGAAGTTCTGATCGCCTACATGGCAGCCGTCACAAAACAGATCCGTCTCGGTTCAGGAGGCGTCATGTTACCGCATTACAGTCCGTATAAGGTTGCGGAGAACTTCCGTGTCCTGGAAGGACTCGCACCAAACCGGATCGATTTAGGTCTCGGTCGGGCACCGGGCGGTATGCCACTCGCCACCCGCGCCCTTCAGGAAGGATCGTCCCCACGATTCGGAGGAGCAGATTACGGCGCACAACTCGATGATCTCGTCGATTATTTAAAAGACGGTGCCCCGGCTGATCACCGCTTCGCAGGACTTGTCGCGACACCGGAAATCGATACGACACCGGAAGCCTGGTTGCTCGGGTCAAGCGGCGGCAGTGCCTTGAATGCGGCGCAGCGCGGATTTGGTTTCGCCTTTGCCCACTTCATCAACGGACAGGGTGGTCAAGAAGTGATGGATTATTACCGTCATAACTTCATGGCGACGTCGTTTAATGAGACGCCGCAAACACTTGTCTCGATTTTCGTGACATGTGCCGAGACAACGGAAGAAGCGGAACGATTGGCTTCGAGTCTTGATTTGTCATTGCTCCTGCTTGAGAAAGGTGTCTCGTCAACAGGTACACCGACTCCGGAAGAAGCCGCGGCTTACCAGTACTCGTTCCAGGATCAGTTCCGGATTGCGGAAAACCGGAAACGGATGATCGTCGGTAACCCAGAATCTGTTGCGAAACAATTGCAGGAGCTTGCCGATTCATATGGAACCGATGAAGTGATGATTGCTTCGATGATTGCTGACAAGGAAGCAAAACAACAGTCACTCCGTCTGATCATGGACGCAGTCAAAGCAACGGTTTAAAAAACAGAGACGTTCATCTCAGCTCGCTGAGGTGGACGTTTTTTCGGTTTCAAGCGACGGATTTTCTTCTGAACGTTCTGCTTGGAGATCACGCCGCAGGATGAACATTCCGCTGCCGACCGTCAGCAACAGACCAAATGAGCTGATGCTAAACAATAGACTGAGCGAGACATAATCGCTCAAATAACCGAACAGTAACATACCGAGCGGCATGATCCCCATCGCGAGTGATTCCATGACGCCGATGACGCGCCCTAAGTAAGCAGGATCCGTCCGGCGTTGTACGATCAATTGGAGCGGGATGTTGGCCCGTAAAACAAGAAAGCCTTCAATAAAAGAAAAGAGGAAAAAGTAAGCAAACGACCAGCTGACCGGGATGAGACCGAGTAACGGCAAAATTGGGATGATAAAAAACACACCAAGTAAAGTAAGCGATTGAAAGACCGTCAGCAACGGACGTTTGATGGTGAAACGGGGTAAGGCAAGCAGCAGGGAGGAAAATAACAGTCCGACCCCTAACACAGCTTCGATCACTCCAAATTGAAACGGTGAGAACGACAGACGATCCAGTAATATGATCGGATACATGACTTCAAAGGCAATAAAAAAGAAATTTAAGACCAGTGCCATCATGATTAATGTCGTCAAGAGACGTTGTTTGAATACATAACGGTAACCGTCGCGGAAATCCGTCAAAAATGAAGCAGTGGTTTCAGCAGATGATGGGAGTACCCGGAAAGTCAGACGTGTATTCCAGATTGCCGCCAAGGCGAATAACGTTAACGGCAGGAGGGAAAAGAGATCAATTGGAGCAAACGATAATAAAAATCCGGCGAGCATCGGTGCACCGATCGAAGAGATGGAGCTGATGGTTGAAATCAAGGAATTGCCGCGTTGAAGTTCTGTCTCTTCAAGCAATCGGGTTAAGGAACTCATTAACGTCACGGACAGGAAGGTCGACAAGGACGTAAGGATTGCGCTGACAATCATGTAGTGAAGTGTGTGAATCGGGAAAAAGAAGGCGTAACCTGCAAATACTGTTAGCGTCAACGCACTGAATGTCTCCGTCAAGACAATCATTTTTTTGCGATTCCAGCGGTCGGCGAGGACACCGGCAACCGGAGACAGTATAATCCGCGGTACAGTTCCCGCTATGAGAACTAAAGCGAACTGAAGCCCGGACGACGTTTCACGTAAAACTGTCAAACCGGCGACGAACGTAAAAAGACTGGCGGCGAATAATGAACAAAACTTACCGAACAACAGTCGTTGTAAATTTTTCGACATCCTAATTCCTCCTTTTTGTTCAATCAGATTGAACTTTCCTTTATACTAGAGGAACAGGGAAGAATTGTAAATATAAAAGTTAAATTAAATTGAACTTTATGTTCGGGTGAGGGTGACAAGATGCTGGGAACACGAATCAAAACATTACGAAAAACGCAAAAAATGACACAGTCGGAAGTCGCTGAAGGTATCATGACCAAATCGATGCTCAGCATGATCGAGAATGGAAAAGCAACACCGTCCTTGCCGGCGCTGCAACGGATTGCTGAACGGTTGAATGTCTCAGTAGATGAACTCCTGCTCGATCCGCGTGTCACGGAAATGAAGCAACTCTTGGAACAAATTGAGTCGCCGAAAAGTGAGTATTATAGTGAGCAACAGATCATTGAGATGTTAAGCCCGTATCTTGATCCGGCTGTTCCTTCCTATTGGCAGGGGCAAATCTATCATAAATACGGTTTTGCTTTACGTTTTTTGAATCCGGAGGAAGGTCTTCGTTATTTTGAATTGGCATTTGATATTTTTAAAAATCTTGATCTACGGGATCAACAAATCGAGGTACAAATTTCAAAAGTCTATTTCCTGTTTTTTCTGCGCCGGTATGAAGAGGCCTATCAATTGATTGATGCAATGATGATCATTCAGGATATTCCGCTTTCGCACGAGACGTTTCTTGATTATCAGATGTTACAAGCACTTCGGGTCAGTGTGAAAGAGGACAACTGGACCGAGTCCATCGTCTTATTGCGGCAAGGAATTGCCTACATGCGAGAGAAAGGGGTTTATATTGAGGTCATTTCCTACCACCGTTTGCTGGCACTTTTCTTGAGCCTGACCGGGGACTATGCTTCGGCAAAAACTGAACTCGACAAATTAAATCATTTCTTTTTATTTACCGAAGCGAATGTGTATGAGCGTCTTCTCGTCGAATTGACGAAAGGAAGCATCGCGATTCACCAAAAAGACTATGCCGGCATTCGTTATGCCCGAGAACGCTTGGTAGAAGTCGATATCGAAGCCAGTTACCATTATACCGGACAGTTAGAGGTCTATCTTTGTTTATGGCAACAGCCTGGCGAAAAATTGGAGTTTGATTTACAGGGAGCCGTGGCAAAAATCTGGGGCAATGTACATATTTGGCGGGTTGCGAGCGAATATGATTTGTCGGAAATGTTGCGGACGCTAGCCCTTGCGATGACGAAGGGCGCCGGTCTTGAACACCGGGATGAGGTTGAACAAATGACGGCGCATCTTTCACGTGGTTATTTCAAACAGACAATAGAGCAGCTGTTGGCAGAACTGCATTAAAAAAACCTCTACCCGGAAACTGTTCCGGGCGGAGGTTTTTACATCAAAGCGCTTTAAAACCAAGTAATTTTTGTGTCCAATAGCGTTCAGACAGACGGCTGATGCCGAGTGAAGGTGTATTGGCATGAATGAACTGATCGTTGTTCAACATGATGCCAATGTGGGTCGGACCTGCTGCGTACGTATTTTCAAAGAAAATGATGTCGCCGCGGACCGGTTGACGTAATTTCGATAACTTTTGACCGAGGTAGCCGTCGTTGTTCCAGTAGCCGTTGACGTTTGTCCGAGCCACTTTATAACCCGCTGTGTTCAACGTGTAGTTGATGAAGCCGGAACAATCGAATCCACCATTGACCGGACTGCTTGAACCCCAGACGTACGGTGTGCCGAGGTATTTTTGTCCAATCGAGATCGCTTTTTCCATGATGCCGGAAGCCGGAATCGTCGGTGCAGGTGGTGTGACGGGTGGTGTCACCGGAGACGTGACGGATCCGGTCGTGATGTAGCTTTTGGCAACGTAATAATACGTCGTTCCAATCTTGATCTGATACCAGCCGGCGCTTGTTCCGGTTGTTTCACCGGATACTTGAACCGACGATCCGTGAGCCAGTTGTGTAAATACCGTTGACGACGTACTTGGAGCCGTCCGGACGTTTAAGCCGGTTGGGGCGTTGACTTTATACGGCTTCGACTGATCGACCGGTGTGACGGAGACACCCGGCGCAGGTGGTGTTTCTTTTGCTGACGCCAGCACATAATTCGACGCGACGTACACATTTTTTCCGTCGAGTTGAACTTGGTACCACGAGTCGACTGCACCCGTGACCTTCAAGACCGTTTTATGCGGTAATGTCTTATAAATCTTGCCGGTCGTTGAAGCCGACAGACGGGCGTTCAGACCTTCCTTGGCATTGACTTCATACTGTTTTGATGAGTCAACTGCTTTGACGGCCGTTGAAACCGGTGGTGTGACCGGAGTCGTGACCGGCGGTTTAGAGCCCGTCGTCACCGTTGATGTTTTAGCCGTGACGAGCGTCGTGTGCACGAAAGCCGGTTTTTTCTGATACGTAATTTCGTACCAGTCACCGGTTTTCTTTTTAACAGAAAGGCTGACGTTTTTAGCAAGTTTACCAAGCGATTTGGATGATGTCGTTGCCTTCTCACGGACGTTCACGGAAGCAGTGTTCGTTATGTAGGTCGTGGTTGTGGCTGCTTTTGCTGGCACCGTTTTGACGTAGGCGGCGGTGATGAATGCTTTTTTCGACTGGTGACGAATTTCGTACCAAGATCCCGTTTTCTTGACTGCCGTGACAGTCGTTCCTTTTTTGAGTGTCGTGATGACAGGAGCGGAAGTAGTGGCAGCAGTCCGGATATTGACGTTGTCTGTCAAGATGAGTGTCGTTGACGCGGCTTCGACGCCGGTTGCTGAACCGATCAGCGCGAGGGTCGTCAAAGTAAGAAATGTCTTTTTCACGTAGTGTGGCTCCCTTCCAAAATAACGAATCCAGTTCGATCAGAAATCGAATCATTGTTACCATTTTGTCATAACAAGCAGGGAATTCCCCTGATTTTAAAATATATTTTTTAAGAAAGAAATTCGATTCATTTTCAATAAAACAAGAAAGATTTGTAAACGAGAATTATTTTCAGTTATCCTGTACACTAAAGGTAATTTGGGAGGAGGACTTGCATGTTAAAACGGTTTTATCACTATTACATACCGCATAAACGATTGTTTTGGCTCGATTTTTCGTCCGCCTTGTTCGTCGGACTGCTGGAGCTCGCTTTTCCGCTTGCTGTCGCATGGTTCATCGATTCATTGTTACCGAACAGCGAGTTGAACTGGATCATTCTCGTCAGCATCGGATTGCTTGGATTGTACGTCATCAGCACATTGATGCAGTTTGTCGTCAACTACTACGGACACAAACTCGGCATCAACATCGAGACGGACATGCGGCGTCAATTGTTTAGACACGTCCAGAAACAGTCATTCCGCTTTTTTGACAACACGAAGACCGGTCATATCATGAGTCGGATCACAAACGATTTATTTGACATCGGCGAACTGGCCCACCACGGTCCGGAAGACGCCTTTATCGCTGTCATGACGTTAATCGGTGCTTTCTCCATCATGCTGACGATCAATGTGCCGCTTGCACTCGTCACGATCATTGCCGTCCCGTTCTTGATTTGGTTGATCAGTTACGCCAACGTTCGAATGAACCGTTCGTGGGACCGGATGTACGGGAACATCGCTGAGGTCAATTCCCGGGTCGAGGACAGTGTATCGGGCATCCGGGTCGTTCAATCGTTTACGAACGAAGCACACGAAGTGGCTCGCTTCGAGAAGGACAACACGACGTTCCGTAAATCAAAGATTAGTGCCTATAGAGTCATGAGTACGAGTCTGTCAGGCATTTACTTGACGACGCGTTTGATGACCCTCGCCGTCCTCGTCGTCGGTGCCTATCTCAGCTATACCGGAAAACTCACTTACGGAGAACTCGTCGGTTTCATCCTGTACATGAACATCTTGCTCAAACCGATCGACAAGATCACGGCGTTGCTTGAGTTGTATCCAAAAGGAATGGCAGGGTTCAAACGTTTCCTCGAGATGATTGATCACGATGAGGAACTCAAGGACGCTCCGGACGCCATTCACGTCTCGACGTTACGCGGCGCGATTCGGTTTGATGACGTCAGCTTCGGTTATGAAGCGGATCGTTTGATTTTAAAAGACATCAGTCTGTCGGTCGAACCGGGTCAGACGATTGCCTTCGTCGGAACATCCGGTGCCGGGAAAACGACGATTTGTTCGTTGATCCCACGATTTTATGATGTGCTTGACGGAGCGATTACGATTGATGGAATCGATATCCGTCAGATGACAAAAAGCTCGCTCCGGCAACAAATCGGCATCGTCCAACAGGATGTGTTCCTGTTTTCCGGGACAATCGCCGAAAATATCGCTTATGGGGATTTGACGGCAAGTCGTGAACAAATCATCGAAGCAGCGGAACGCGCACACTTAAGTCAGATGATTGCCGATTTACCGGACGGATTTGATACACAAATCGGGGAGCGCGGCTTAAAATTATCCGGTGGACAAAAACAACGGTTGGCCATCGCCCGGATGTTCTTGAAAAATCCGCCAATCCTCATCTTGGATGAAGCAACTTCAGCGCTCGATACAGAGACGGAAGCCATCATTCAAGAGTCACTGGCCGAACTGTCAAAAGACCGGACCACACTGATTATCGCCCACCGTCTGGCCACGATTCGTCAAGCCGACCGTATTTTGGTCGTCACGAAAGATGGCATCGTTGAAGACGGGACGCACGAAGAACTGGTCGAAAACGGCGGGTATTTCTCCCGTTTACTGGATCGGCAACGCGTCTAACCGTAAGTCGGAAACTCTTTTTTATTCACATGAAAAGGAGCTTCCGGCTTTTTTTGTCTGCAACCCGTTGATCGTCTGAGGAAAACGGAATGATTTCAAGGGAAGGGGGAACATATAAGGGAAGGGAGGACAGGAACATGTATGGACTATTTTGCGAAAACTACAACGAAACCTATTCGACCCTGCATGAGGAAAGTTCACATGACTTCCACCGCTTTTTTGCGCTGTCGTACACGATTCACAATACCGTCTTCCAGAAGGCGGGTTATGACCGGCTGATGCAAATCGTCAAGCAAAAAACGACCCGGTTTTCGGCATTACGCAGCCGTTACACGCCGCTGTTGATCTCCCACATCGAACTCAACAGCAACGAACCGGAACGACTGCTAGAGCGCGTGATTGAAGCCGAAAAACACATTAAACGACGTCTGATTAAAGAAAAAGCGGTTCGTCCGTTTTTTGCACTGGGTGAAGTGCTGAACCGGCAACAAGGCATCGATGCCTTGCCGTTGATGACGGAACTGCAAAAAACACATCCTGTCCTCAATCTGGCCAAACAATATGTCGTTGCCTCGACGTTAATGGAGACCGGTCCCTTACCGGAGAACTTTCTCGGGACAATCGAACAGTCCGAGCAATGGCTCGAGCAATGGATGAGCCCGTCAAGCGAACGGTTGATGACGGCCCAAATTTTGGGAGCGTTACCGGACCTCGATGCCCGAAAAAAACGTATCCAAATCTGGTGCGGAATGCTCGAGGAACGGGAAGTGCGAATCTGGGACCGGTTGTTTCCGTTACTTGCGTTACTTGAGACGACAGAACGGGTCGATATGATTTATGTGACGCGGATCGTCGATCGGGAGCGCTCGCGCAATCGATTTTCAGACGAGGTCAATTGGCTGATTGCGTTTCATTTATTGCTCGCGAAAACAGGGAAAAGCCGGATCCAATCCGCGTTATTGATTCTTGCGACGCTGGAACTGACAAAAAAGCCTTGAACAACACATTAAAAACGATCCTCGGCGGATAGGCTGAGGATCGTTTTTATTGCAGTCAGTTAGTTGAACGTCGTAAACGTCGCGTGTTGTTCGACCGGATACAATTCTTTTCCCGCGACATCATTTAAAATCAATTGATTGCGCGAGACCGACATACCGAGATTGTCAGCCGCCGGACCGTGCGACAATTCGAGGTTCGTCGTCGCATACAGATGGTGGTTCGCTTTGACGGTTCGATGAATCCGATAATTGGCATCGACCTTCCATGCCTGTTCTCCTTCAAACTCGATGTCGAGCCGGTTGACGAAACGCGGCAACGATGGAACGAAGCCGGTTGCAGCGACGACAGCGCCGGTTTTGGATGTCCGCTCATCGTGCAGTTCCGTATGGCGCATGGAGATTGTAAAGTCCTGTTCACGGGTAATCTGATTCACTTCCAGATTGGCACGAATATTGATCCGTTTTGCATCGTCCTGAGGCAGGTCATACAGATGTTCATAAATGGCCTGAAGTGTCTCGGGACTAATGCCGTTTTGCGACCGGGCAAACTTCGTCACCGCTTCTTGTCTCGTTTCAAGCGGCAGGCTGTTGAAGTACTGGACGTAGCTCGGCGAAAAGATTTCTTCTCCCAACTTACCGGTCTCAAGTGTTTCGAAGATTGTGGATCGGGAAATCCATTCGAGCTCAAATGTCTCAGGACGGTCACTCGTGAGCAGGTCGAGGAAAATTTCGGCTGCGCTTTGACCGGAGCCGACGATGCTGACTTTCTCTTGTTTGAGCAGGGACTCTTTTTCCATGACGTACTGTGTATTATGAATGACTCCGTCATCAAAACTAGCGGGAATCGATGGTTTTGAACCTGTACCAAGCACGATATTCCGTGTTTCGTATGTCGTCCGTTTGCCGGTTGCGACTTCTTCGACAAGCACTTCGTAACTGTCACCGGTATCTTGGATGTCGATGACGCGTGTCGAAAAGTGCAGGTCTTCCAATTGAGTCGATACCCATTTCAGGTAGGCATTGTACTCCTGACGGGAAATAAGTAGTTTTTCGTAAAAATAAAAGGTATGCAGACGATTGATTGACCGCAAATAATTTAAATACGTAAACGGGCTGGTCGGATCGGCGAGGGTGACAAGATCAGAGATGAAGCTTGTTTGCATCATCGAATCTTTGATCATCATGCCGGGATGCCAAGAAAACTGTTCACTTTCATCAAAAAATAACGTCCGTAACGGGGTTGGATGAGCCAGGGCGCTTAAGCCTAAATTCATCGGTCCGATACCGACACCAATTAAATCATACATAAAAAAAGCCTCCCAATCGATATTGTTATAAAACAATACCCGATATAGGAGGGGGTTGAAACGTACCTTGACAATTGTTTACAGTTGATCGGTCGTTGTGGTTTGCGTCGAAACCGTCAGTTGTTTTCCGTCACGAATGATCGTCAACGTGACATTTCCGTCAGATTTGATGAGAGCCGTTTTAATGTCAACAAAACTTTTGATTGCTTCATCATTGATCTTCGTGATGACGTCACCCGTTTTCAGTTTCGCGGATGCGGCAGGACTGTTCGGTTCAACCGACATGACGACGACACCTGTTTTTTGAGATTCCGGCAACTGGACTTGATCAAGCAGATAACCGGCCGGGAACGCCGACACATCCTGGAGCGAGACGCCGAGCGTCGGATGTTTCACTTCGCCGTTAGTCTCAAGTTGTTTTAAGATCGGTAACGCATCGTCAATCGGAATGCTGAAGCCGACGCCTTCGACACCGGTCTCGGCAATCTTCATCGAGTTGATGCCGACGAGTTGTCCCTGTTCATTAATTAACGCGCCACCGGAATTCCCCGGATTGATGGCGGCATCCGTCTGGATGACGGTCGTATTGAAGTCGTCCTGTCCATCCTTATTCGTATCGACAGGGACAGTCCGGTCGTTGGAACTGACGATCCCGCGGGTAACGGAGTTCTGGAACTCACCAAGCGGGTTCCCGATCGCGAGGACTGTTTGTCCGGCTTTTAAATCCGCTGATTTTCCAAGGGTGATGACGGACGGAACGTCTTTTGCCTCGACTTCAAGAACTGCGAGATCATACGTCTCGTCGCTGCCCAGTAATTTGGCACTGATCGTTTCTCCGTAGTTTAAAGTCACATCGAGTTTCGAAGCACCGTCGACGACGTGATGATTGGTGATGATATACGCTTTATCGTCCGCTTTTTTATAGATGACTCCAGAACCGGAACCACTGGCAGCTTCCTCTTGGTTCATAGCGTTCCCGGATTGGTAATTCGTGACCGTGACGACGGATTTTTGCGCCGTCGCAACCGCATTCGTGACGGGATCACTGGTCGTCGTCGACACTTGTTTCGGCATCCCGTTCGACAAAGGAGTGTCGGCGACCTGCTGTTCTTGATCCATCAAAATTGGAAAGGCGACTGTTGCGGTAAGTACAGCACCGATAATGCCTCCGGTCAGTCCCGGTAAAAGTTGTCTCGTTTTTCCTGCCATTAAAATCAATCCTTTCGTGTGTATTGTTCTGTCCTTAATGTATCAGATTCATCTGCGGGAAATGAAATTACGGTCGTTTTTCCGAAATGACTCATCATTCCCCACAATTTGACGACAATCTCAAACAGTTGAGCGAAGACGGGGAGTTCGGTACACTGAGTGTGTTTCGTACTTAGTAACAAACTTAGTCACAAAGGGAGATGTTTCAAATGAAGTATGTACTGCGTGTGTTGTATGGTGGCGGCTTGCTGTTCGCCGGGATCGGTCATTTTCGAAATGAAAAGGGATTTGTTAAGATTATGCCCGCTTTCATCCCGTTCAAACGCTTTTTCGTACAACTGTCCGGGGTCATCGAAGTATTGTACGGACTGATGTTACTGTCAGGTCGCGGTGTCGACATCGTCCGCAAGACGTTACCGGGCTTCCTCTATGCCGTCTTGCCGGCTAATATCAATATGGCCGTCAATCCAAAACCAATCAACGGAAAAAATTTGCCGGCTTGGGCTTTATGGACACGCCTGCCGTTGCAATGGGTGTTGATTGCACTTGCTAAACGTTTGAAATAAGTAAGTTGTTGCAGGAGGTTATTTGTTGGACTTTAAAGACATCAGAATCAACCGTGTCGACATGATCGAAAAGTTTGTTGCGGAATTCGAGATCACAGCTTTAAGATTTTTTGAAACGATTTATGCAGGAGATACGATTCATTACGGGGCTTTCAAAGTGAAAGTTTATGAAACGAATTACAATAACGACGATGCTCCGGAAGAAATCGGATTTACTGGATACACCAATTTAAGATTGAGAGATCCGGACGGCAACCATGAAGGTGGGATCGGATATGGTCTGACCGTTGAAGAATCCTTGCAAAAAACGACTGCTTATTTTTTAGATTTGATTGAAGAGTACAAATTGGATAAGGGAACAGGTCTTTCGAAAGAAGATTTCGTGATCATCCCCTATGATGAATTTTAATCAATTTATTCAAAGGATCTTCGAATCCAAAAGCATCAAAAGTTTTACGATGAATATTTGACGTGATAAAAGGGTTACCCGGAGCAGCACTTGTGCTCCAGGTAACCCTTTTTGTTTAAAAACGTTTTTCGACAGCAAGAATGGCTGCGTTGGCGATGTCTTCATATGTGGCATCGTTTGGATGGAATTGGTCGCTTGAAAGATCACGTTTGACATCACGTACGAGGTTAAACGTATCGATGATTTCGATATCATGTTTGATACCGAGTGTCCGTGATTTAGCGTTCCACTCTTGAACGATGGCGTCAAATGCTTCTCCGTTTTCGCTTGCGCGGAACGGATTATACAGTCCGACATAGAAGATGACGGCATCCGGATTTTCTTCCCGTAAGATGCTGAAGGTTTTTGCCAGATTGTTTTGAGCAGTCTCAATCGTGGCTGCTGTTTTTTTGGCATCAAAATTTGCGACACCTTCACCGCGGTTAAACAAATCATTCCCGCCGATTGTCACCGAGATGACTTTTGCTTGCGACAACGTCCGGCGGACTTCTTTTTGTTCGAGCTGTTTTAAGAGATCCTCCGTCCGTGCTCCGCTGACGGCTAGATTTTGGAAACGTTCGACACGATCGTTTTTGACAAAATCGCGACCGACGATAGCGGCGTAACTGTTTCCGTTTGAGGCACCGACACCACGTGTCAGGGAGTCACCCAGCGCGACGTACGTCCCGCCTTTTTTGACCGGTTCTTCCTTGGTTGGAGTCAAGACGGCTCGTTTTGGTGGATTGACGACATCATTGTAGGCACTGGCGAAACCGTACCCGAAGACTGCCGTTAGAATAAGAGAAACTACTAAAAAAAGTGGCCAAACATATCGTTTCATGAACCGTTCCTCCTTTTGCTGTTACTATGATTGTAGCAAAACTTTTCGAAATGTGCGGTTTTGAAGTGTTCCAATAAGGTAAATCATTCATTATTCCGCTAGAATAGATACTAAGAGGTGAGAGACGTGAAACCAACTGTAAAATTAGAATCAGTCACAAAGGTCATTGGAAAAAAGACAATCATCGACAATATTTCATTTGAAATCTTCCCAGGTGAAGTCTTTGGATTCCTCGGACCAAACGGTGCCGGGAAGACGACGACCATCCGGATGCTCGTCGGTCTGATTAAACCGACATCAGGTAAAATTACCGTGTGCGACTTTGATGTGCGCAAACAATTTGTTCAAGCGATGCAACGAATTGGTTCGATCGTTGAAAACCCGGAGCTCTATAAATATTTAACGGGTCGCGAAAATCTGCAGGTCTTTTCACGGATGTTACCAAACGTCGATGAAGCCCGGATTCAAGAAGTCATCGACTTGGTCGATTTGACAGCACGGGTCGACGATCAAGTCCGGACGTATTCCCTTGGGATGCGTCAGCGTCTCGGGATTGCCCAAGCCTTGCTTGGCCGTCCGGATGTCTTGATTCTTGACGAACCGACGAACGGACTCGATCCGATGGGAATCCGTGATTTGCGTCAGTTCATCCGGAAGTTAGTGGATGAGACCGGCTTATCGGTCCTCGTTTCGAGCCATATCCTGGCAGAAATTGAGATGTTGGCGGATCGCGTCGCCATCATGAGTTACGGAAAAATTGTTCAAGTCGGAACGGTCAAGGAACTGGTTGAGTCGCTTGCACCGGGTGTTGACTGGCGTGTCGATGATGCCTTTAAGGCAAACGAGATTCTGTCGGCGTCTCCTGACGTCCAAGTCTCGGAAATCGTTGACGCGAATACCGTCCATACGTTGATGGACGCCAGCAAGACACCAACGCTCAATAAACAATTGTTTGAAGCGGGCGTCGAAGTGTGGACGATCGAACGGAAAGTCCAGACGCTCGAAGATCTCTTCATCACATTGACAGGAGGAGATCACATTGCGTAATCCGAACATGCTCGGACTGATCCGAAACGAAGTCATGAAGATTGCCTCGAAAAAACGGTTTGCCGTCGTCGCCATCATCTTAGTTGTCCTCGTCTCGATGTTTACGTATGCCCAGTACCGGGACATTCAAGAGCAAATCAAGAAACAAGGCACACTCGACTGGCGTGTCGAATTGCAACAAGATATCGTCGATACGCAAAACCGTTTGGCCTCAAGCAGCATTCAAGACGAGTTTCGTCAGTTTCTTGAGTTTGACTTAAAACAAAATCAATACTATCTCGACAATGACATCAATCCGAACTATCCGGGGGCACCAACCTTCATCCGGATTTTCTTCTCCCAAGGATTGACGTTGATTCTCCCGCTCTTCATCATCGTCATCATGGCGGATATCGTCAGCGGGGAGCAAAATGACGGAACGATCAAGACCTTACTGTCGCGTCCCGTCCGGCGCTGGAAGATCTTGATGGCGAAATGGCTGACGACGTTGTTGTATACATCGATGCTGATGGCCCTGACCGCCGCCGTCTGTTATGGGATTTCCGGAATCGTCCTTGGATATGACGGGTGGACCGCGCCGATACTGACCGGATTCCAAGCCTCACCAAGCGGAACATTCTCGACCGAATTCGTGCATACGATTCCGATGTGGGAATATCTGTTGATGGCGATCGGTCTCGCCTGGATCGTCACAGCCGTAGTGGCGACGATTGCCTTAATGGTGTCGGTTCTGGTCAAGAACACAGCAACCGGTATCGGAATCATGATGGCTGTCTTGATTTCCGGAACATTGTTGACGACACTTGGTTCAAGCTGGACGAGTTCTAAATATCTCGTCAACGTGAACTTTGGGTTAATCAACTACCTTGATGGACAAGCACCACCGATTGAAGGAATGACGTTACCGTTCTCGCTCGCTGTCTTACTCTGTTGGACAATTGGTGCGTTGATCGTGGCGTTCTGGAACTTCACGCAAAAAGATATGTACTGATACACGACAAGAAAGCCCCTTCTCCATAATGGAAAAGGGGCTTTTTGCAGATGTCGGGCATCTGCGTGGAATCAAGAGGGGAATCCCTCTTAAAAGAAGCCGATGCAGGTCGGCTTCTGCGCTACGCAACAATCGTACTTTTATCATAGCGATTCCAGTAATTGGTGTCAAACCTGCTTGAAAGGGTTTACGAACGCCCGGATTTGTCAAAAGGTATGTAAAGACGACAGAGGAGGTGCCAAAAATGGCTGATTGGGGAATTATGCTGACAGGCTTAGTCATTTGTGGATGGTGTGTATTTAGTGCGGTATACGACGATTTCATCCGCCGTGTGTAACAGAACTCATTGAACCGTCTCCTTTCATAAGGAGGCGGTTTTTTTGTCGTGTCTGAGCTGGAGACAGATATGATACACTGACTACAAACACGTATAAGCTAGGAATGGTGATGTCATGAGTAAACAACCCGTCATCGTCATCGTTGGACCGACCGCCGTCGGAAAAACGAAGACAGGGATTGAATTAGCAAAAAAATTAAACGGCGAAATCATTTCGGGTGACTCCGTTCAAGTCTACAAACAGATGGACATCGGATCAGCGAAGGTGACGCATGAAGAGATGGAAGGGATTCCGCATCATTTGCTCGATCTGGTTGATCCGGACGACGAGATGAGTGTCGCCCGTTTTCAGACGTTGGCGCGAGCGGCGATTGATGAAATTGCGGCAAAAGGCAAGTTGCCGATCATCGTCGGCGGGACAGGGCTTTATATCCGGGCGATTTTGTATGATTATCAATTTACCGTCCAGGCGGAAGATAAGGCATTACGGCAGGAGTTGGAACAGTTTGCCAAAGATGAGGGCGCGCAAGTCCTTCATGATCGCTTGCGGCAGCTGGATGCAACCCGGGCGGATGCGATTCATCCGAACAATGTCCAACGGGTCGTCCGGGCGATTGAAGTCGCGATGAGCGGGCAAACACAAGTCTCGGGTAGCGAACCAAGTTTGTACGACAGTCTGTTGTTTGTCCTACATATGGAGGACCGGGACCAATTGTATGCCCGGATCGACCAGCGTGTCGACCTGATGCTCGAACAAGGACTGCTGACGGAAGTCGAGCAACTGGTCGCAGCCGGTTATCAGGAGACGAAAGCGATGCAGGCAATCGGCTATAAGGAAATCATGCCTGTGCTGGACGGCGCGCCGCTTGAGCCGGCTGTCGACGCATTAAAGCGGAATACCCGCCGCTTTGCGAAACGGCAATTGACGTGGTTCCGTCATCAATTTGACGGAAATTGGGTTGAAATGGGAAGGCTTTCATTTGAAGAAAACTTCAAAATTATCTATGATAGAACAGTAGGGTTCCTGAAAGCGGTTAAATCGGAGTAGCCTGAAGAGAAAAGCAGATAAAAAGAGGGGGCACGGGGGCTTATGAAAGCGACGTACAACATTCAAGACTATTTTTTAAATCAGTTACGAAAAGATTCGGTTCCGACGACAGTGTTTTTAATCAGTGGGTATCAGTTACGGGGATTGATTAAATCGTTTGATAACTTCACGGTCATTTTAGAATCGGAAGGTAAACAGCAATTGATCTACAAACATGCGATCTCGACGTTCGCACCGGCACGGAATGTGACGTTGTATGAACAAGAATCGGAGACGGAAGAAGTCACTCGTTAAAAAAAGACGGCCGGGGGGCCGTCTGCTTGATGGAGCAACGCTACGGCGTTGCTCCTTTTTTGTTAGAGTAAATCTTTTAATTCATCAAACGCGTCGGCATACCGTCTCAGTGAAACGTCTTTATAGAGACACGTCTTCGTCAACCGTTCTTCTTTCGTCAACTCTTCTACATACGTTCCAAGGATGAAGCTGTTGCGTAACATTGACGGGGTGATGATCCGTTTATTGTCCGACCGTTCATTCAGCTGGCGCATCATCTTCGTGATCATGACGATCGACAATTGTTTCGGAGCATTTTTGCTGTAGACCCAGCGAAATGTCATCCGTGAGAAGTCAAAGGCGACGAAAAACGGATCTGTCGAATGATACCGCGGACGAACCGGTTCCGGTATCGTCTTTAAATACGCGAGCATCAGATCCTGATCGTCACGTTCGAGGTGGAGCAGGTACGCATTGCCGAGCCGGTCGTGGACCGTCATCTCGCGTTGCGCGAAATTCAAATCCTGCATCTTCAGACCGATGATGTGGTGAACCCGAAGACCGTAACGGTAAAAGAGCCGTAATATCAATTCGTTGCGGTCGATCAAGTAGGGACGGGCGACGAGTTGGTGATCCGTCAGTCCGCGGTCCGACCGGTTCGTCCGGATCAATTGTTCGTATTCAGCAAGGGACGCGACATGTTGCGGCGTCAGCTCATGCGTCGGCTGGGCGTACTCGATCAGTTTTGATTTCGTCTGACGGATTTGATAGTTGACCTGGTTGAGGACACTGACGATTCGGGCGACGGTCGCCTGTTGGTACAGTTTTTCCTCGATTAAATACTCGTTGATGAACGTTTTCCACGTCTCAATCGGAATCGCCTTAAAGTCGTCGATCGTCTCGAGTGGTTGGTCGACTTCGGTCATGTAGCGGTGGATTTCAATCAAATCGTAGCGGTACCGACGGATCGTCGAATCCTGTCGGCCGCTCGCGCTCAGGAAAAACAGATACCGTTCGATGAATTCCGGCAAAGTATAATCGAGTCGTTCTCGTGCCATAACGGACCTCCTATTTTTAGTACTTTTCTTTATGATAAACCGAACGGATGTTTCCTGTCCAAAATAGTTCAGAGGACAGGGTGCATGTGGTATGATTAGGGACGCAGAAGGTTTGTTATTTTGAAAGGAATGATTATATGTCAGAACGCGTCATCGTCGTCGGTTGTCAGCTCCCCGGTGTACCGGATCATATCTATGAAGAATCGGTCGCGGAGCTTGAAGCACTCGTTACGACTGCGCACGCCGTCGTGGTAGGGCGACTCGATCAAAAGCGTCAATCGATCGACCGCCGGACGTTTATCGGAAAAGGGAAGGTCGAGGAACTTGTCGCGTTAGCGCAGGAACTCGAACCGGATTTGATTATTTTTAATGCAGAAGTCACACCCGGTCAGATGAAAAATATCCGGATTGCTCTTGAAGATCCGGAATCGATCAAATTGATCGACCGGACACAATTGATTCTCGACATCTTCGCCGGACGTGCCCAGTCACGCGAAGGGAAGTTGCAAGTCGAACTCGCTCAGATGAGTTACCTGTTGCCGCGTTTAAGCGGTCAGGGGACGCAGCTGTCGCGGCTCGGCGGCGGAATCGGGACACGTGGTCCGGGGGAATCAAAACTTGAGACCGACCGTCGGCACATCCGTCGTCGTGTAGATGAAATCAAGAAGCAACTCGAAACATCCGTCGCCCACCGCGCCCGGTATCGGGAACGCCGGAAAGAAAACCAGACGTTCCAAATCGCACTGGTCGGATACACGAATGCCGGGAAATCAACGATTTTCAATCGGTTGACGAATGCCGACACCTACGAGAAAAACGAATTGTTCGCGACACTTGATCCGTTGACACGTCAGTTTGACTTACCGGAAGGCGGACAGATTCTGCTGACCGACACGGTCGGATTCATTCAGGACCTGCCGACGAAATTGATTGCCGCGTTCCGCTCGACACTCGAAGAAGTGCTCGAAGCGGATTTGATCATTCACGTCATCGATGCATCAAGCGAGCATTATCTCAATCAGATGCAGACGACAAATGATGTGCTCGACGAACTTGGTGCCGGTGACATCCCGCAACTCGAAGTCTTTAATAAAAAAGACCAGTTGACGGACTTGTTCACGGGCGGAAAACTGCTGATTTCCGCTCTTGATCCGGCGGATATCGAACGGCTGACCGTCGAAATCGAAAAAGCAATCAGTGAGATTCTCGAATATCTCGAGATCCGGATTCCGGTCAATGCGTTTGCACATTACAATCCGGCCAAAGAAGTGATGATGAATTTAACAGAACAATATGAAGAGGACGGCTCCGTGACCTTAAAAGGCTATTTACGCAAGGATACACGGCTCTACTCGACATTGAAACAATACGAGGTGTAAGCATGTTTACAGAGTTAACGCATTATGAAACAATCCGTCCGTTCGTCGAGCAGGCGGAGGAAAAAATCGCGCCGGGAATCCGCAAAGCGCAACAAGTCGCGGAACACAATCAGTTCCGTGTCCTGAATGCCTTTCGGGAGCATAAAGTGAGTGATTTCCACTTCATGCCGTCGACCGGTTACGGCTACAACGACGAAGGGCGCGATAATCTCGAGCGAATTTACGCGTCGGTCTTCGGTGCGGAAGCCGGTCTGTGCCGGGCGCAGATCATCAGCGGGACGCATGCGATCGGCATCGCCTTGTTCGGTTTATTGTTGCCGGGGGATGAACTGCTGTATATCACCGGAAAACCATACGATACACTCGAAGAAATCGTCGGTATCCGCGGTGACGGACGCGGCTCCTTAAAGGAGCTCGGCGTCACCTATGACGTCGTCGAGATGAAGCAGGCGGAAACGATTGACCTCGAGGCGGTCCTCGCCCGAATCACGGATAAGACAAAAGTCGTCGGGATCCAGCGCTCAAAAGGATACGCGACGCGTCGCAGTTTACCGGTCGCCGAGATTGGTGAAGCCATCACAGCGATCAAAGCAAAACATCCCCACGTCATCATCTTCGTCGACAATTGTTACGGAGAATTCGTCGAGACGATCGAACCGACTCATGTCGGTGCCGATCTGATGGCGGGTTCGCTGATCAAAAATCCGGGCGGCGGTCTTGCGAAGACGGGTGGTTATCTTGTCGGACGCCGTGACTTGATCGAACGGGCGTCGTTCCGGATGACGACACCGGGAATCGGAGCGGAAGCAGGTCCCTCGCTCTATTCGCTCCAAGACATGTACCAAGGATTCTTCATGGCACCGCATACGGTCAGTCAGGCGTTGATGGGAGCGATGTTCACCTCGAGCATGATGGAACAGTTCGGTTTCGATACGGCTCCGCATTACGCTGCTGAACGGACGGACTTGATTCAATCGGTCTCCTTCCACGCGCCGGAGCCGATGATTGCCTTTTGTCAGGCCATTCAAGCCGCTTCACCGGTCAATGCGCAAGCCTTGCCGATTCCGGACTATATGCCGGGGTATGCCGATGATGTCATCATGGCCGCAGGAACGTTCATTCAAGGCTCATCGATCGAATTATCGGCAGATGGTCCGATCCGGGCGCCGTATACGGCATATGTCCAGGGCGGGCTGACATACAGCCACGTCAAGATCGCCATCGTCTCGGCCGTCAATCAATTAATGGAACAACAACTGATTCAAACACAACAGGTTTAAAATAACTGCTTGATGTGAAAAGACCTCTGTTACCCCAAGTCGTCTGACTTGTAAGAAAGTCGTGTTAACTTTCCTTACATCTCTTGACAACTTGCCTTACAGAGGTTTATTCTCATGAAGTAAGGAAAAAGGAGGAACGAAATGGCAGACTTATCACGACAGTCCAAGCCACTATTTCCCATCGGAGTCGTTCAAGAGTTGACCGCGTTATCTGCCCGACAGATCCGATACTATGAAGAACAGGGATTGATCAAGCCGGAGCGGACAGAGACGAAACGTCGCCTCTATTCGTTTAACGATGTGGATCGCTTGCTGTCGATCAAGGAATATTTGGATCAGGGACTAAATATCGCAGGGATCAAGATGATTTTTGACAATGATCTCGTCAAACGGGAACGAGTTGCGGAAACCGTCGTTACGACGCGTCCGGAATTGTCTGATGGCGAACTATATAAACTCCTGAAAAATGAATTGAAGGAAGCAGGACGACATGGAAAAACGTCACTCATCCAAGGTGAGCTCGGACGGTTTTTCAAGTAAGCACCTGTTGCCATATAAAAAAGAGCCGGAGAGGGGATTTGTCACATGACACGTCGCAACATTACACGAGAAGACATTATGAAAATCGCTAAAGCTGAGGATGTACGTTTTATTCGTTTACAGTTCACAGATATCCTCGGTACGATCAAGAACGTTGAAATTCCAGTCAGCCAATTGGAAAAAGCACTTGATAACAAAATGATGTTCGATGGTTCATCAATCGAAGGATTCGTTCGCATTGAAGAATCAGATATGTATCTCTTCCCAGACCTCAACACATGGGTCGTATTCCCATGGACAGAAGACGGAACGGGTAAAGTTGCACGTCTCATCTGTGACATTTACAATCCAGATGGCACACCGTTTGCTGGAGATCCGCGTGGTCAACTCAAACGGGTACTTAAAGAAATGGAAGAGCTTGGTTTCTCTTCATTCAACGTTGGTCCTGAGCCGGAATTCTTCTTGTTCAAGAAGGACGCGAACGGTCGTCCGACACTTGAGTTAAACGACCAAGGTGGTTACTTCGACCTCGCACCAGTCGATCTCGGCGAAAACTGCCGTAAAGAAATCGTCATCGAGCTTGAGAACATGGGCTTTGAAATCGAAGCATCTCACCATGAAGTCGCACCTGGACAACATGAAATCGATTTCAAATATGCAGATGCGATCACGACTGCGGATAACATCCAAACGTTTAAACTCGTCGTCAAAACGATTGCGGCGAAACATAATCTTCACGCAACATTCATGCCGAAACCACTTTACGGTGTCAACGGTTCAGGGATGCACGCCAACATGTCTCTCTTTAAAGGCAACGAAAACGTCTTCTTCGACGAAGAGAACAGCAACATGCAACTGTCTGACGATGCTCGTGCGTTCACGGCTGGTATCTTGAAGCACGCACGTGCCTTCACAGCAGTCTGTAACCCGACAGTCAACTCGTACAAACGACTTGTTCCAGGTTATGAAGCACCTTGCTACGTCGCATGGTCAGCCCGTAACCGTTCACCACTCGTCCGTGTACCGGCAGCACGTGGTCTCTCAACACGGATCGAAGTCCGTTCAGTTGACCCGGCAGCAAACCCGTACTTGGCACTTGCGACATTGCTCGCTTCAGGTCTTGACGGTATTAAAAACAACCTAAAGGCACCGGAGCCAATCGACCGCAACATCTACGTGATGGACAAACCGGAACGTGTCGCAAACGGCATTGATGATCTTCCATCAACGCTCAGCCACGCGCTTGAAGTCTTAAAAGCAGATGACGTCGTCATGCATGCACTTGGCGATCATATCGCAGAGCACTTCGTTGAACTTAAAGAAATCGAATGGGATATGTTCCGGACGCAAGTCACGGAATGGGAACGCGATCAGTACATGGTCTTGTTCTAATCTCTTGAAACGTCCGAACTTTGTTCGGGCGTTTTTTTGTAACTGTAATTTAATTACAAGTAAGATTTTTTTTGTATGAACAAGAATTTTAATAACTGCTTCTGTACTGTACAAACTATAAGAATAACTAATTGAATAATTTGAATGATTTTCATTTTATAGCTTTTGTGAAAGGATATATGAAGCTTTTTTGTGAATTATTCTAAATTGAATATTGATATATAGAGTGTTATTTTTTGTTATTTGAAGAGAGTTTATAAATTTAATTCTATAAAAATTAAATTTGAAATTAGTTCAAGAATAGTGATTTGAATATAATCCTGTATAGTTAAATAAAATAAGTAACAGTATGTATTAAAATAAAATCTCTAGATCTTACATATAGCGAATTAGCTTTATTTGTGAGAAAATTATAAAGAATTAAAAAAGTATTTTTGATAGGAGTGCACATTTTGGCAAATGCAATTAATGCTCGTATACTAGGCGATGAATATCAAGCGCTTTTCTTTTGGCTGAAAGCGTGCGAAATGTTGCTTGAATATTCAAACATATCTTCTGTATCCTTTGAAGATCCAGAGATTAAGTCTTTTGATGATATCGTAATTAGGTATAAAACGCCTGTCAAAGATAGTCGTGGAAAAAGAATCTATGTAGAATATTATCAAATTAAGTATCATGTTGATTATAGAGATTATATTACTTTGGATAAATTATTAGACCCTAAGTTTATTAATGCAACTAGGAATTCTTTTTTACAAAATGTTAGGGACGCATCTGAAATTTTGAATAAAGAGGAAAAATTAGGTAATTCAATTTTAGTTACTCCATGGTCAATACATCCAGACGATGAATTAGCTAAATTAAAAATAATTGATGTAGAGAGTGGATACTTCAATTTTAAAAAACTTTTTGATGGAAAAGAACGTTCAATTGTTTCGAAGTTAAGGGGAAAGATGAAGAATCATCTTGAAATAGTCGAAGATAATGAATTAGAAAGTACATTAAAACCTATTAAGATATGGAGCAATTTTTACTCTATGGATATCTTAATTAAGCAATTAAATTCAAATTTAATATCAGTAGGGCTTAAACCTATTGATTTAACGCGAAGTTTTAATCCCTATGTGAGTTTAATCCAACGTCTATTTCGAGAGGGGACTTTAAAGTTTGATAAGGAAAGCCTTTTAAAAATTTGTAAAGCAGAAGGTTTATGGGTAGGGAGCAATATCATGCTGTCTGAGGAATTACCAATTGGCGTAAGGAGTTTTCTTAGAAAAGCGGAAAATATGGAAAATGAAACTTCAAATATGATATGTCTTATTGATTATTTTAAAGGACGTCACTTAAAATCTGATTATGACTGGAATAGTGATGTACGAGAATCTATTGAAGGTTTCATTGATCAATTTTTAGATGAAGGACGTTCTTATTGCATACACTTAGATACTCATGGCAGTGTTGCATTTACAATAGGTCATTTCCTTGATCCTAAATCAGGAGTTAGTGTCGTTCCTGTTCAAAAAGGGTTAAAAGGAAGAAATATATGGAGACCAGATTTTGATGTATCTAAAGAACAATATTCCATGTGGGACGTAGATCATCAATTAATTAATCAAGACGGTAATATCATTGTTGTTTTAATAGAAATGACACATTCAGTATTAGAAGATGTAGAAAGCTATATTGAAGATAATCATTTATCAGTAAAGTCTTTAATCAGGTTCTATTTTGATGGTGGGACAAGCCATAATGTTATTCAAGATGGAATACATGCCATGCACCTGGCTAATGAAATAGCTAAAGTACTAAACAATCTAGAGAAAAAAGATAGAGTTAAGAATTACCATTTCTTTGGAGCAGGTCCAAATGGATTTTGGTTCTTTTTAGGACAACTATCTAAGGTTTTTGGAGATATTACTTTATATGAGTACGATTTTGAGCGTACAAAGGAGTATTCACCTACAATTCACTTACCATAAAAAATCAACATTTAAAAAGGAGAATTTTTAATATGGAAGTTAAAACCTATTTTGCGGATTTTTTAAAGAATATAAGATTGACTGAAAGTCAAATGAATGATCTGAAAACTGGACATAGAACGCTTCGTAAAAGATTGTTAGAAGATGAAGAAATATCCTCAATAATAATTAATACTTTTTTACAAGGTAGTTACCGCCGTGCAACTGCTGTTAGACCTAAAAATAATAGTAAATCTGATGTCGACGTAATTGTTGTAACTAATTTGGATCCCGATAAATATAAGCCACAAGAAGCTCTTGACTTATTTATTCCGTTCCTAGATAAGTACTATGAAGGAAAATACAAAATGCAAGGTAGATCGATTGGGATTGAACTTAGTTATGTTGAATTAGATTTAGTAATTACATCTGCTCCTTCTGAAACTCAAAAAGACCTTTTGAAATCTGAAAGTGTTTCTATTTCTAAATCCGTTGAAGAGCTAAATCATTGGACACTATCAGATTCATGGACTTTTTCAAGTAAAGTGTCTCAAGAATCTTCTTCTTGGAAAAGTGAATCACTTTTAATTCCTGATCGTGCAGCTGGTAACTGGGAGCCAACAAACCCATTAGCTCAAATTAAATGGACTTGGGAAAAGAATGCTTCTTGCAATAATCATTATGTTAACGTAGTTAAGGTCCTGAAATGGTGGAAGAAATTAAATCCTTTACCAAAGTATCCAAAAGGATATCCGTTAGAACATTTAATAGGAACTTGTTGTCCGGATAATATATCATCTATTGCTGAAGGAGTTAGTTTAACACTAGAAAATATTGTGTCTAAATATCCTTCAAAACCAGAACTAAAAGATCATGGTGTAACAGAACATGATGTCTTCAAACGCATTACTGAAGAAGAATATCAAGAATTTTATAGCCATGTGTCTGAAGCTGCTTTACTAGCTAGGAGTGCTCTTGACTGTGAAGATCAATTAGAGTCAATAAAACTGTGGAGAGAATTATTTGGATCTAAGTTTCCAGAGCCACCAAACGGATTTAATAAGTCAGAAAAAAGTGCATTTACTCCTAGAACTGAACCATCCTCTTCAATATCTGGCGGGAGATTTGGATGAATACTAATAAAGTTCCAACTGATTCGCTATTAAAAGGTCGTAGGGCGACTGAGTTTATAAAAGAAATAACTTTAATAGATGATTTACAGTGGAACGAATCTATTAACAAGTGGATTCTCCATTGTTTTCTTTTCTCAGATAAAATAGAAAAATTTACATTGCCTCAAAAAACAGAGTGGTATATTTTAATTGACGATGAATATCCAATGGGTAATATCAGTTTTTTTCCTGCAAAAACTAATAGTTTCACCCAAACCTTTCCGCATCAGTTATTTAATGGTGAGGGGAAAGAAGAATATCCATGGCGCGACGGTTTATTATGTCTAGATACAAATATAAGATCACTCGGTTTTTTAATTGAAAACATTGAACCGTTTGAAGAAGATGCACGCTTAGTTTGGTATGTAGATAGAGCGATAAAATGGTTAATCGCTGCTTCGCTAAATAAGCTTACAGGCAAAGATGAGTTATTTGAACTAGTTGATTTTCCTGAAAATTCAGCATTAAAAATAGGTTTTTTAGAAAATTATCAAACATTTCAATATTGGAATAATATAGATACTAAATTTGGTATTGCTGAATTCTCTTTAATTCTACCAGGTGTTTTTTTGATAAGAGAATTCAAAAAAAATAATGGACAGTACCTCAGAACTGTTAAATGGGGAAAGTATGCTTCTCAATTTAAAAAAATTGAAAGAATTTTAGGTTCATGGATACTTTTAGATGAAATGCCATATTTGAAACCATGGCAAGCACCTTCAACATGGGCGGAGTTAGACCAAATTTGTTATCAACAAGGTGTAAATTTATTAGAATTAGTAAAATCTTTAAAGAAAAGACAAAATCATTGTAATAAAATTGCTCATATACTATTGGTTGGTTTTCCTGTAAAAAATAAAATAAATGGAGAGAATTCAGAGATATTCTGGATGGGTATTGAAATACCTATTTTATTTAAATTTGAATCAGTAATTAATAGGGTTAAGGTAAAAGATAAGTCTATTCGGTCAAATTTTCAGACTTATCATATAAGTAAACATCAAAAAATTAATTGGATGTATTCGTATAATTGGTCCAAAGAAGCAGTTATGAGCCGTGGGATTTTACCTGAAACAATTACTTCGTCTAAAATTTTACAGATTGGTGCAGGATCTCTTGGATCTTCTCTAAGCGAAATTTTAGTAAGAAGTGGAGTGGGGAAATTAGGTATTATCGATTTTGATTTACTAGAGATGGGTAATCTAACTCGACATAATCTTTTACTAAGTGATTTAGGAAAAAGTAAAGTTGAAGCCCTGGTCCATAGGCTAAATCAATCTTCTTTGCATGGAGAAGTTGTATCATTTCATGGATCTATACAGACTAATTTGAAACATAATGAAAAAGAATTAGAGAAATATAATGTGATTTTAGACTGTACAGGTGAAGATGAAGTGTTGACCCGTTTAGGAAATTATCAATGGTCAACTCCGAAGAAATTTATTTCTATTTCATTGGGCTTTGGTGGAAAACGCTTATTTATTTTTTCATGCACAGGTCTAAGTTTTCAAAATGAAGTTTTTAAAAAAATGATTAATCCTTGGTTAATAAAGGAACAAAACGAGAATAAGGATGAAATATTTCCACGGGAAGGATTGGGGTGTTGGCATCCATTATTCCCAGCTAGAATTGATGATGTGTGGTTAATGGCCTCAACAGCTGTTAAAAACCTTGAGTCAGTATATAAAAATCAAAATATAGCTTTCCTTAGTGTGTATGAACAGCAAATAAATAATGGGAATTTTGAAGGGATAAAATTAGTTAAGGAAGAGGAATTTAATGGATAAACTAATTTTTAAAGATGAAAAAAAAATGTTTGAAATTAGTGTATCACAGGATTTAATAAATCAACTCTATAAAATATGTGAAAGTTCCTTACCTAATGAATCAGGAGGTATTTTAATTGGGAATTATACAAAAGATTGTAATCTCGCTGTAATTTGCCAAGCACTACCACAACCACCTGATTCAAGAAGTGGTACGACATGGTTTTTTAGAGGTATAGAAGATGTTAAAAATAAACTAGATTTATTGTGGGAGGAGAAAAGACAGTTCTATATTGGGGAATGGCACTATCACCCTAATAATAGTTCTGAATTAAGTCATCAAGATATTAAACAAATGATTTCTATCTCCAATGAAGAATCGTATAAATGTCCCGAACCAATTTTAATGATAATAGGAGGAAATTCTTTTTTTTGGGAGAATAGCTTTTATATATTTCCAAAAGGAAAGGAATATATTCGGCTAAAGAACGAAGTGAAGATGTAAGGTATTCTTAGTTAAATTTATTGTAACAAAAAATAAAATATAGCAACAAATTATACAAAAACCTTCATTTCATTTTAGCAATGAGGGTTTTTGTATAATTTGTTGAAATACAGTAGATGTACTGGCTCCTTTAAAAATTCTATGAACAGTTTGTGGGTTCTTTAATTCTTGTGATAATGAAAACTATCATCACTTGAAGCGTTATTTTTTGACTCGATGATTTGTCCAAAACCTTTTATTACGTCTTCTTCGCGTCCGTGAAGACGCAATAAAAAGTGGGATGAAAAAATCAGAATGTTGAAAGCGTTTTTTAGATAACTATTAAAGTTAATTATCATATCTATGATTTAACTCTAAATATATTTCAACATAAAAGTTGTATAGGAATTTACTTCAAGATGTGTGATTTGAGTTGAAGTTGCATCTGTTCATAAATAGTTTTTCATTTTTTAATTTAAAGAGGTGTAGTATATCGATTTGTCTGAGTAAAAAAATAGATTATTTATATGCAATATTCTTAATGGGAATAAACTTACTCAAGTCGGAAATGTTGTAACTTTTTTTCTTTATAGTACAAAACGAAATGTTGCCATTGATATAACTCCAATTATAACGCTCCAAGAAAGACTCTTACTGGTCAGTGCGACCAGGACTGTCGGAATGGAGGCTGCAAGGTGGAGAAGGGATAGTGTTGGATAGCCTCCATTTTGTGCTACTAATAAGTTTTGAAAAAATAATGCACTTAACAAACAAACTGGAATGAACGACAACCACTCGGTCAACAGACGGGGCAACGTCAATCCATGCATCAACAAAAACGGCAAAATCCGTGGGATCAATGTGACAAGACCACAGGCGGCGAACAGGATTAAAAGCTCTAAGCGGATTTCCATCGTGAGATCACTACTCCTATGCTGGCGGCTACCATCGTCGCAAACAAAACAGCGAGTTCCGGTGAGAGGTAGCGCATCGATATGTACAATAACAAGAAAACGAGAACCAGTAAAATTCCGTTCAAGGCAACACGTGAGCGTTCACTTTCAAGTTGCAGGTACAACAAGCCGATGAACATCGCTGTCAAGGCAAAGTCCAGTCCGAACCGTTCCGGATCCGGGAACCAACTGCCGACGAGCGCACCGAGGACGGTCGAGGCAATCCAACTGAAGTAAGCGGTCAGATTCAACCCATGCATGAATTTAGCATCAATCTGTTGTTTTAAGGAAGTATTCATGGCGACGGCAAACGATTCATCGGTCAGCAGGGCGCCGATTCCGAACTGGTCAAACCGGTTCTGGTTTCCGACGCGCGGAGCAAGTGTCATACTCATCAGAAGATGCCGGGAATTGACGATAAAGGTCGTCAAGATGATGGCGGAAAAAGGGCTGTTTAACAGCAACAGACTCGTAATGATGAACTGAGCTGCTCCAGCATAAATCAAGATGGACATCAATCCGATTTCAAGCGGACTGAGTCCGGCGGCACGTCCGACGATACCGGCGGAAAAACCGATTCCAAGGTAACCGAGAACGGTCGGAAGACAGGCTTTGACACCTGCTTGAAACGAGCTGGTCATATGGCAGGACTCCTCTCAATCTAGTGTGTTATCAGCATAGCATTCCGAAAACCGATTGGAAATGAAGTGGTCAATATTTTCATATGTTTCCTTGACATAAGTCGCCCCAATTGGTGGTAAAGAGTAAGTGGTACGGCAAAAATTCGTTAGACGAAGGAGCGTTCAAGATGGATAAATTAATGCAAGATGCGAATCGGTTTGTCTCGGATATGGTCGATGGTCTCGTTTTAGCACATCCCGATCTTTATGCAAAAGTCGACGGAGTCAATGTCATCAAACGGAAAGAACCATTAAACGGAAAAGTGGCACTTGTATCCGGTGGCGGAAGTGGTCATGAACCGGCCCATGCCGGATTTATCGGTGACGGGATGCTGGCAGCAGCCGTTTGCGGCGAAGTCTTCACTTCCCCGACACCGGATATGGTCTTAGAAGGAATCAAGGCAGCAGACGGTGGAAAAGGGGTTCTGCTCGTCGTCAAAAACTATTCCGGTGACGTTATGAACTTTGATATGGCGAAAGAGTTGGCAGAACTCGAAGACATCGAGGTCGAGACGGTCATTGTCAACGATGATATCGCCATCAAAAAAGAAGAGGACCGCCGAGGTGTCGCCGGGACGATTTTTGTTCATAAGATTGCCGGAGCAGCGGCAGCAGAAGGCAAGTCGCTGGCGGAAGTCAAAGCGGTCGCGGAAAAAGTCATTGCCGGCGTTCGCTCAATCGGAATGGCTTTGTCACCTTGTTATATGCCGGAGAGCGGAAAACCAGGCTTTGATCTTCATGAAGACGAGATGGAAATCGGGATCGGGATTCACGGGGAAAAAGGACTCGAACGTAAACCGATTGCATCCGTCGAAGCGATTGTGACGGAATTACTGGATCGACTGACAGCGGAAGTATCGGATAAAAAAGTCGCGGTGATGGTGAACGGAATGGGTGGAACGCCGGTTTCGGAACTGTATATCACGTACAAGTATGTCGCCGAGCAACTGCAGGCAAAAGGGTATGACATCGTCCGACCATTCGTCGGCAACTATATGACATCGCTTGAAATGCATGGTTTCTCGATCACTTTGCTACCGGTGGACGACGAACTGGTCGGCTACTTGGACGCTAAAACAAACGCGATTGGATTCTAACTAGAAGAGGTGCAGACAGATGAAGTTATCAACGGAAACATTTCGGGAGGCATTACTCGAAGCTGCAAAACAAATGGAGCAGCATAAAGACGAATTAACGGATCTGGATAGGGAAATCGGTGACGGGGACCACGGTATCAATATGTCCCGCGGCTTCCAAGCGGTTCAGAAGGAACTCGAAGCGCAGACAGAGTATGAAGATCTCGGCGCGTTATCCAAACAAGTCGGGATGACGTTGATCAAAACGGTCGGAGGCGCTTCCGGACCACTCTATGGGACGGCGTTCGTCAAGTTTGCCGGAGCCTTCAAAGGAAAAACCGAAGCGGAAGGCGATGAGTTGGCAGCTGCTTTCAAGGAAGCGACGGACGGGATTAAGATGCGCGGAAAATCGGAGTTCGGACAAAAAACGATGGTCGATATCTGGACGCCGTTTTATGAAGCGCTCGAGCAACAAGCTGATTTAAATCAAGCGCTGGATCAAGCGTTGACAGATACGAAAGAACGGGTCGCAACAAAAGGACGGGCGTCTTACTTTGGCGAGGCGACGGTTGGCGTTCAAGATCCCGGCTCGCTGTCTAGTGCCTTGTTGTTACGTGCGATTGTGGAGGTGCTTCGATGATTAACTTGATTTTGGTTTCCCACAGTGAGAAGTTAGCTGCTGGTCTGAAAGAATTATTGGCTGAGATGGCACCGGATACGCCGGTGTTACTCGCAGCAGGACTTGCAGACGGTAGTATCGGAACCGATGCATCACGGATCGAAGAAACGATGAACGAACTGACCGATGACGGATTGATTTTAACGGATATCGGTTCAGCGACGATGAATGCAGAACTTGCGCTCGAGTTATACAGTGGAGACCGGAGTGTGCAGTTCGTCGAGGCTCCGCTTGTCGAGGGTGCTTTTTTAGCAGCAGTCTTAAGCGGACAATCCAAGTCACTAGATGAAATCGTCACCGGCGTGAAGTCTGAGTTTGGATGAACGTCTCTTAGAGAAGACCAAAACAAGCGTGCTCCAGAACGACGGAGCACGCTTGTTTCATGGAGTATAAAAAAACTGACGTTCCGCTGGGGAACGTCAGGTACAACAAGTTACGCATTAACTTCTGTTTTGCTTGGTTTAAACGCCATCGTCGCTTCAACCGCTTTTTGCCAACCGGCATAACGCTTTTCACGATCGTTTTCTTCCATCTCTGGTTTGAACTGACGGTTGAGTTTCCATTGCTTTTTGATTTCCGCTTTATCTTTCCAGTAACCAACGGCTAAGCCGGCAAGGTAAGCAGCACCGAGGGCAGTCGTTTCGTTGATTTCTGGACGATCGACCGGTACACCCAGGATATCTGACTGGAACTGCATCAAGAAGTCATTTGAAACCGCACCACCATCAACACGTAATGTTTTCAGTTCGATGCCTGAATCTTTTTCCATCGCTGTCAAGACATCACGTGTCTGATAAGCAAGTGACTCCAGTGTCGCGCGGACAAAATGTTCTTTATCCGTACCGCGCGTTAAGCCGAAGATGGCTCCGCGAACGTCGCTATCCCAGTAAGGTGCACCGAGTCCGACGAAGGCAGGGACGACATAAACACCTTCTGTTGAATCAACTTTTAACGCATAGCCTTCTGAATCCTTCGCGTTTTTCAACATCCGTAAGCCGTCGCGCAGCCACTGAATCGCTGATCCGGCAACGAAGATTGACCCTTCAAGTGCATATTCGACTTTACCGTCAACACCCCAAGCGATTGTCGTCAGTAGACCGTGGTCAGAAGAAACAGCCTTTTCACCGGTGTTCATCAGCATGAAGCAACCTGTGCCGTACGTGTTTTTTCCTTCACCCGGTTCGAAACATGTTTGACCGAAGAGGGCAGCTTGTTGGTCACCGGCAATACCAGCAATCGGAACTTCAAAGCCGAAGAAGTGATACGGAACCGTATTGTCATACACTTCACTCGATTGACGCACTTCTGGCAACATTGATTTTGGAACCGTCAAGATTTCAAGCAACTCGTCATCCCATTTTTGTTCGTAAATGTTATACATCAATGTTCGTGACGCATTCGTGTAGTCCGTGATATGCGTTTTGCCGCCGGACAATTTCCATACGAGCCACGTATCGATTGTACCGAAGAGCAGTTCTCCGTTTTCCGCTTGTTCACGTGCGCCTTCGACATTATCAAGAATCCATTTGACTTTTGTTCCCGAGAAGTACGCATCGATCAATAAACCTGTTTTATCGCGGAATTTCTGGTTGAGACCTTGTGCATTCAACTCGTCACAGATACCGGATGTTTGACGGGATTGCCAAACGAGCGCGTGATAAACCGGTTTACCTGTTTCTTTGTTCCAGACGACCGTCGTTTCACGTTGGTTCGTGATGCCGATACTTGCGATTTGACTAGGCTTAATATCAGCCGATCCGAGGGCATCTGCCATGACTGCAAGAATCGAACCCCAGATTTCATTGGCATCATGTTCTACCCAGCCTGGTTGCGGGAAGTATTGTTTGAACTCCCGTTGTGCCGAGTTGACGATTTGACCATCGTGATCAAAGATGATGGCACGTGAGCTGGTCGTTCCTTGGTCGAGTGCTAAGATATACTTGTTTTCCATTGTAAAATCCCCCTTGAGATATAGGTGTCAACACAAGAATCAGTTTTGCAGCAATTGGTAAAGCAGGACGGCAATTCCACCGCCGACGATTGGACCGACGATTGGAATCCACGAATAGCTCCAATCAGATGAACCTTTTCCTTTAATCGGCAAGATGGCGTGGGCAATCCGCGGACCAAGGTCACGGGCCGGGTTGATGGCATACCCTGTTGTACCACCAAGCGAGAGACCGATGACGACGACAAGAAGACCAACGATAAGTGGTTTCAGTCCGTCACCGAACGTCGTCAGACCAAATGACAGAATTCCGAATACCAAGACGAACGTACCGATGATTTCCGAAATCAAGTTTGAAGGCGTGTGACGAATCGCAGGTCCGGTTGCAAACACACCTAATTTTGCTGCTTGATCATCAGTCGCTTCAAAATGTTTCATATAATGAAGCCAAACAAGTACGGCACCGATGAATGCTCCGATTAATTGACCAGCGATGTAGATAGGTACATCAGCCCACGGCAAATCGGAATTCATGGCAAGCGCCAATGTCAACGCAGGATTCAGGTGTGCGCCACTGGCGGCAGCAATATAGGCTGCAGTCATGACGGCGAGACCCCAAGCAAATGTGATGACGATCCAGCCGCTGTTCTCAGATTTCGTCTTTTTCAAGACAACCCCCGCAACGACCCCATCCCCGAGCAAGATCAGAATCATGGTTCCAATCAGCTCACTAGTAAAGTTACTCATGCAAAAACCCTCCCTTTGGATTAAAGCAAATATTGGCCTTTCTATTTAAAACTACTCCGAAATGAGAACGTTTTCAATACAATTAATTGAAATACTCGAATGAAATTTCCTTAATTTATGTTTAAAAATTTGAAAAGTGGATACAAAAACACCTTTTGTTCATTTTGTTGAACTGAACCCTGAATGGTGGACACTTGATAAAAGACCCCATTCGGGGTTTTTTGTGTTTAAAGAAATCGATATACTGTACCTATTCAATTTAGACGGGAGAACTATTCATGAACAGACGCACCTT
>NZ_JACSMS010000030.1:0-1203 GCF_018618795.1 Exiguobacterium sp. s192
ACGATTCACGGAAGTATGCCGTAAATGCTCCACCTCATCCATTGCTTCCTGCCAGACATGACGCAGGATCATTTTTTTATTCTCTTGGCTCTTCGTGCATCTTGAAAGAAAAGAGCACGACGCACAGATTGTGGGGGCAGAGACGTATTCCTGATAGCCCTCTCGATTGGTCGTCCGATAACGAAGAACTTGATTCTTAGGACACAAATAACAGTCATAGTATTCGTCGTAATAGAAGTCTTTCGTTTTGAACATTCCTTTCACCCCTCTGGGGCGGTTATAAGGAAAAACTGGTAAGATGTTTCGTTGAAGGAGATGACGTGCGAGTTGGACGGTCTTGTAGGCAGAGTCAGCTACGACAGCGAATGGCTGACCAAAACGATGACTGACGGACTCAAGAAGAGGTTCAAGCATTTTACTGTCATGTACATTGCCAGGTGTGAGGATCAGTCCAAGTACGAAGCCATTTCGATCACAGGCTGTATGGCAAGAATAAGCGAATAGTCGTTCACGTTCCCCCTTCACGTAATAACCACTCTCGGAATCTGTCGTACTTTCCTTGATTTCCCTTGTTTCAAGACGGCTCTCCTTGGGGGGGAAGGGCTTTTTTCCATGAAGTACCCGATCCTCGTTGATTTCCAGGTCGAGTTCTTCTTTATACTGTTGGATAGCGCGACGGACAATCTTTTTTTTCTTGAACTTCCGTTTGTTCGCGTTCGCCTTGATGTGTGTGGAATCCATGAATAGGACCGAAGGGTCCACGAACCCAGCATCGACAGCTTGTGAGAGGATACGATAAAAGATGGTTTCGAACACATCCGTGTCCTGAAAACGCCGGACGTAATTTTTTCCGAAAGTAGAGAAGTGTGGCACTTTCTCATCCAGCCCGATTCCGAGAAACCACCGATACGCGACGTTCGTCTCAATCTCCTTGATGGTCCGACGCATCGATGGAATACCAAACAGGTATTGGAGAAGTGCCATCTTAATCAATAGAACAGGATCGATACTAGGTCTTCCGTTATTTTCACAATACAGTTTCTCTACTAAAGGATAGATGAATTCAAAGTCCATGACCTGGTCCACTTTTCGAACGAGATGGTCCTGCGGGACCAATTGTTCCAATGTGATGGTG
Organism: Exiguobacterium sp. s192; assembly: GCF_018618795.1. Classification (NCBI taxonomy): domain Bacteria; kingdom Bacillati; phylum Bacillota; class Bacilli; order Caryophanales; genus Exiguobacterium; species Exiguobacterium sp. s192. The sequence goes on from NZ_JACSMS010000030.1 coordinate 1,136, forward strand.
ATGTTCTCAGAACGATGATGTTGGTCTCTTTTTCCCATCATAATGAGTCCTCCTCTTTCGAATGTCTA
>NZ_JACSMS010000031.1:0-1064 GCF_018618795.1 Exiguobacterium sp. s192
CCTTTGAGTAATCAAGAAAGACCCCTCAGAGACGATGAGGTAGATAGGTCACGGGTGGAAGCATGGTGACATGCGGAGCTGAGTGATACTAATCGGTCGAGGCCTTGTTCTAGCAGATGCATTGTTGATGACTTCAGTTTTGAGGGCGCGAGCTTTTCAAAAAAAGGTCTTGACGTTATGGAAACATAATGTTAAGATAATAGATGTCTGGTGGCGATAGCCAAGTGGTCACACCCGTTCCCATGCCGAACACGGAAGTTAAGCACTTGAACGCCGAAAGTAGTTGGGGGCTTCCCCCTGTGAGGATAGGACGCTGCCAGGCGATACATATGGAGGATTAGCTCAGCTGGGAGAGCATCTGCCTTACAAGCAGAGGGTCGGCGGTTCGATCCCGTCATCCTCCACCATTTTTATTTTTTTACACTTGCCGGTGTAGCTCAGCTGGTAGAGCAACTGACTTGTAATCAGTAGGTCGCGGGTTCGACTCCTGTTGCCGGCACCATTTTTATCTCAAATACATCATCGACCTTGAAAAAGTGTAGATGCTACCTTTTAACACCCTGCCGGGGTGGCGGAACTGGTAGACGCACAGGACTTAAAATCCTGCGGGGGTTTCCCCGTGCCGGTTCGATTCCGGCCCTCGGTACCATTTTTGACTGTAACTGTTTGATTATACCCCGCACCCTTAGCTCAGCTGGATAGAGTACTTGACTACGAATCAAGGGGTCGGGAGTTCGAATCTCTCAGGGTGCACTTTTTCGGGAAGTAGCTCAGCTTGGTAGAGCACTTGGTTTGGGACCAAGGGGTCGCAGGTTCGAATCCTGTCTTCCCGACCATCTTCAATTTAATCCCTTAATGGGGCCTTAGCTCAGCTGGGAGAGCGCCTGCCTTGCACGCAGGAGGTCAGCGGTTCGATCCCGCTAGGCTCCACCAAATTATCTTTATGACGAACTTTGAAAACTGAACGATGAGGCAAAAAACGTATCTTCGGATACAAACAATGAATGAAGCGCAAGCTTCGTCAACGTGACTCCGGTCACAACAACGAGCAAGTCAAACACTTT
>NZ_JACSMS010000003.1:0-233735 GCF_018618795.1 Exiguobacterium sp. s192
CCTGGTCCACTTTTCGAACGAGATGGTCCTGCGGGACCAATTGTTCCAATGTGATGGTGATGTTCTCAGAACGATGATGTTGGTCTCTTTTTCCCATCATAATGAGTCCTCCTCTTTCGAATGTCTAAGCTAGTTTTATACCCGGAAGTATGAAAGAAAAAGCGTTTGTTCTCTCGTAATCGCTTCCTAGGGAAAAACAAGCAGGAGCGACCCAGCAGCGAAGCGATGCGGCGCGATGCTTGTCCCAGGAAAACGATTCGAAGCGAACAAAAAGCGGTTCTTCTCAATCAAGAGAAAAACCACTACTTTGTCTTCAGTCTGACACCTCCTGCTTATGCAGGAAGGTGTTTTTTTACCTGACAATCGATTAATCACCCCCGCCGCCGTCACCCCCGTCAAATCCGCCGTCCGCCATACCACCGTCCGTCGCATGGGATGTATCGGTCAGATCGACCGGAAACAGATAAACCGGCAACAAGCTGGACGTATCGTCGAGTGTAGAAGGGGAGAACGGTGCAAACAGCTGGTGCAGCGTCGGATGATCGGCCAAGTACAGCCGGACAGCCGTCAGAAACACCAGATCCTTCCGGTACTTGAAGTGAGGCGTGTTCCGGAACTGGGCCGCCAACCCCTCTAACGCCGTTTGGTGCACCCTCGGGTCACCGAGTAAGGCGAGTAAACCGTGAAACGACAAGGGAATGCCGTGTTTCCGGTACAGGTTTCGCGACTGAACGACCTGTTCGATATACGTCGCCTGATCGTCCTCCGGTAACAACGCGAGCAGCAGGGCGGTGACGTACGTTTGCTGCGAACGGCCAAATCGTTTTTTCAGAATGTCATACGTCGCCTCGATCCGTGCATGAATCATCGACATCTCTCCGCGACGCAAGGCGTTCAGGAACAAAAACGACACGAGAAGCGGGGAGACGATGAAGCGATGAGATTTTTTGGCAAGCTGATACAGTTCGACTGTCCGTTGCAACTGTGGATCCGTCGCTTCCAATCGGCTGATCAACAAGGCGGTGGAATAGGCATTCAGCGGGTGGACGAGACGGTGTGTTGAAAAAAAACTGTGGATGGAGATCATTTGCGTAATCCGTTCGACGGGAGAAGCATCATAGGCATGAATCTTTGAAGCGAGCAACAGGGCCTGCGTCTGATGGGAACGAAGATGTTCCTCGAGATAGGCCGCCGTGTGTTCAAGATCAGAGAATGCCGGTGACTGTTTTCCAACAGTCGCATCAAACGCCAGTTCAATCAAAATGCCATCCTGATAGTTCACGAAATACTGTCCGGTTTCTTCCAGTTGCGCCAAAAAACGTTGCCCGATCTCCATCTGATCCACCTCGCTCTTCATTTTCCCTATTTTACCATGAGATGACTCAGAAAGTTAATCTTCTAATTGATCAATTAACCGTTCGGCTGCCCGGCGATACAAGTTACTCATATGGGCAAGTGATAAAATCAGCTGCAACTGCTCGAGATGATCCGATTCGTCCGGGAGTTGCTGTTGTGCTTCAAATCGGATCTGATTAGCAGCCGTCGTGTCGAGATAGGACTGATAAAACGCTTCAAGATCGATTGACTGACTGGTGACCCCCGTATTTAAATCCGTCAGAATCGTTTTGATGTCGTTGATTGAAAAGGTTCCTTTGAGCTGATAGATCAGACTGATCAAGATGAGATGGTCTTTCGTGTATTTCTTATTCGTCACCGGGAAAAACAGTTTCTTTTTGGCATAATTGTTGATCATCGTCTTCGTCAGAATCGTCTCGCCTTTTGCGCGGGTCGTCTCCTCGAATGTCCGTTCAAACAGTTGGATGACTTGATCCATGTAGAGATCGATGTTCGGAATATCCGTGAGTTCCAATTGTCGATCGAGTATTGGTTTCGGTTGATCTGCTTGTGTCATAAAAAAACCTCCAAAAAAAAATAGTCCGGAATGACTTCCTATTTCTCTAGTGTATGATAGAATGTTCATATAACGCCATGTAGTATTAAAAACTACATAACAACGGAGGGAAATTATGAGAACGTACATGAGAGAACCAATCAACGGCTTGACCCATCTCGGGGGAGCAGTCTTCGCCTTCATCGGATTGCTGGCACTGGTCATTAAAGCATCACTGGAACGAGGCGCCGGCTTGCCGATCGTTGCTACCATCATCTTTGGTGTCAGTATGATGGCACTCTATTCCGTCTCGGCAACCTATCATATGGTGCTGGCGAGTGACCGGGCGATTGCGACCTGGAGACGACTGGATCACTCGATGATCTATTTGTTGATCGCCGGATCCTACGCGCCGTTTTGTCTGATCAGTCTGAACGGACCGACGGGGTGGGTCATGTTCAGTATCGTCATGCTGATTGCCGTCTTCGGAATTACCTTTAAACTGGTCTGGTTCAACAGCCCGCGCTGGTTGTCGACGACACTTTACATCGGGATGGGCTGGATCATGGTCTTTGCGATCACACCGCTCGCAGCCGTCTTGTCACCGATGGGAATCGCGCTTCTGTTCCTCGGGGGTATTTTCTATACGATTGGTGGAGTCATCTACGGTTTGAAACCAAACGTTCTGTCGTTTAAGCATCTTGGTTTCCATGAGATTTTCCACGTGTTCGTGTTACTTGGAAGTCTTGCTCATTTCCTCTGCGTCTATTTCTTCGTCATTTAATGGTTCCGACATCCTTTCCATCAAGCGAAAGGATGTTTTTTTGTGGAAATAACTAGAAAAACAGGACTTGTCTTAAACGGAAACGAATGGAGGGAAGGACAGAAAAGGCTGAAAAGGAGGAATGGGTATGTCAATCATGACATCGCGTTGGCAGCTGGACGCCAGCTACACAACGGAAGAAATCAAACAAAAGTTAGAGTCGTTACAGCAGGAACTTGACCGGTTCCAAACCGTCGAAGCACCGATTCGGTCGCAACTAATGACACTTGAGCAGCTCATGTGTCAGGTCGAGGAGCTCAGTGATTTTGTCTATTGCCTGTACGCAGAGGACGTGTCGCGTCAAGAGGTGCTTGATCTGCTCGAGCAGACGGATACGTTGCAAGCAAGTCTTCAGACGGGCGAAACCCTCTTCGAGGAACGACTGCGGACATTGTCAAACGACGAGTGGACAGTGTTACAGCACAAAGAGGCGTCCTATTACCTGACGGAACGCCGTGCCATCATGGAACGGCGTCTGCCGGCAGAGCAGGAACAGTTGATTCAGGCATTGGCAATCGACGGATTTTCTGCCTGGGAACAGCTGTATGAACAACGTTTGACCGGATTACGACTACCCTTGAATGGAGCAACGGTGACGATCGGACAAGCCTGGCATCAGGCGGTCCACGGTACGACACGGATTGACCGTCAAACGGCAGCCGCCGCTATTGCGAAAACCTGCGCCGCTGCACAGGACGACTTTGCGATGATTCTGAACCGGATTGCCGGATTTCGATTACAGGTCTATGCAAAACGCGGCTGGGATGATCTCTTGACGGAACTCTGCGAACAAAATCGGATCAAACGACCGACGATTGAAGCGATGCTGACGGCGATTGATCAACATCGTCCGTTGTTCCAGTCGTATTACGAACGGAAATTGCGTCTCGCCCAAATCACGGAACCACAGTGGCATGATTTAGAGACGAATACCTTCAAGTCAGACCGTGTTGTCTCGTATGCAACAGCAAAAACAATCATCTTAAAACAATTTGAAGAACTGCATCCTCGGTTGGGCACCTTTACGAAACACGTATTCGAAGCAGGGTGGGTCGATGCCGAAAACCGGACCAATAAGGCGGAAGGGGGATTTTGTGCCTCCTTTCCGGTCCTTAAAGAGAGCCGCATCTTCATGACGTACCGCGAGGCATATCAGGATGTCGTCACGCTTGCCCATGAAATCGGGCATGCCTATCATAATTCACTGTTACATGACCTGCCGTTCCTCGAGCAAATCAAAGGGACGAGTATCGCCGAGACCGCATCGACGTTCATGGAAAATCTGGTGCTCGACGCCGTCATCGAACAATCGGCAGGTGAAGAAAAAGTGGCGATGCTTGAGACCAAAATCAACGAAGGTTTAAAATACGTCGGGATTGTGCCGAACATGTTCCGATTTGAGCAACGTTTTTATTCCGAGCGGAAGCAGGGACCGGTCTCGAGCGCACGGATCGCAGCCTTGATGCAGGAGGAGGAAGCCGGCTTTTACGGGAATCTGTTGGACGAGGCGGCTCCGTTTAAATGGATCTATGTTAGTCATTTTTATGATACGGGCAAGGCATTTTACAACATTCCCTATACGATCGGCTACTTGTTGAGCAATCAGTTGTACTCGACAGTCAAACAATCCAAAGCGGCGTTCAGTGATCAATTTGAACCGCTGTTACGGGCATCGGGCCGGGCTTCGATCGAAGAGCTGATGGAACAGTACCTGAACGGAGAACCGGATGCGGTCGCTTTTTGGCAAGACGCACTCGAACCGCTTCGTTCAGCAATCGAGCTCTATCTGCAGGAGACGGCAGGACTCGTCGATTGAAGTCCGCGTCAACCGGGAATAGATAACTAACGAAGGAGGGGTACTGATGTATGAGCAAGAGAAGAAGATGCTGGCGGAAGCGGCAATCAAGCAGGTCAAGAACGGGATGATCCTTGGTCTCGGGACCGGTTCGACGACCCGAAGTTTCATCGATGCCTTGGGTGAATGGGTCAAAGCGGGCGGCGAGGTGCAAGGGGTCGCAACATCCAACGAGACGGTTGAACAAGCGAAACGATTGAACATTCCCCTCCTGTCACTCGAAGAAGCAACCCATATCGATCTCGTCATCGACGGCATCGATCAGATCGATCCACGGTTCCGAGTGCTCAAGGGCGGGGGCGGCGCGTTATTCCGGGAAAAAGTCGTCGCGCTGATGAGCCGGGAAATCCTCTACTTAGCGGACGCCTCGAAATTCGTGCACCACTTGACCGGACCGTTACCGGTCGAAATCGATGCGTTTGCGAGACCGTATGTCGAGCGTTATCTGCGGGACAAGCAGCTGGACGTGACATTGCGGGAACACGACGGTCAACCGTTCGTGACAGATGGCGGACATTTGATTCTGGATGTGGATCTCGAGCGGGTTCAGGATGTCCGTCATTTTGCCCAGGAACTAAAAAGTTTGACGGGGGTGCTCGAAACCGGTTATTTCGAACGGCAACCGGATCACGTCCTGACCGTCGAACAGGGAAAAGTCCGACAGTTGGCCCACCCGAACCTCCGGGACGGGGGAGGACTTGTCTAAGCTGTGTCTTGATAGAAAGAAGGGGAACCGATGCGATTACGAAAACGGTATGTGTTCGGAGCAAGCGTTTTGGCGGGTACCGGTCTGCTTTTGCTGAAGAACAAGGACAAGAGGGAACCGGATGCGTTAAAAGAGTATTTAACGCATCTCGATCAGGATTTGAGTCCAGATGCCGATAAGGATCCGGATGAAGTCGGCTTGACGAAACTCGATTCGATTTACCGGGCGGAGTGGCAGGCAAACGGCTATCCCCGCTCCCAAAAAGAACTCGAAGACTTGGAAAAATGAAAAATGCCAGCACTCCGACGTCCGGGATGCTGGCATTTTTTTTAATATGTAAGGGAACCGGCGATGATCAATCCGATTGAAATCGAAAGGAACAGAAGCAGTAAACCGACGGCTTCGTTGTTGGCATCAATCTCTTTTGTCATGCTGAGACGCGGAATGATTAAATCAGCCAGGTAGAACAAAACGATTTGGAAAACGATCGCAAGTGCTCCCCACAAGACCATGTCGAGAATGCTGACCGAGTTCGTGATGCTTGAGTACAGCACGATCGCAAGACCAAGGATCCGTCCGCCGAATGCATAGACGGCCGCTTTTTTTCCTTGACGGATCAGTTCCATCTCTTTTGATTTGGTCGTCACTTCAAACAGGACGACCCCGATTGCAAGCAGGAGCGTCGCGACACCAATATACGCGAGCGTTGATAAAAATAGTTCACTGAAGCCCACACTGATTCCCCCTTAGGAATGATTTGATTTTTTTTGTTCTTTCCGTTGTTGCCACGAGACATAACCTTCAAGCATCGCACCGACTAAAATACCGGCCGAGACATACAGATAAAAATTATCCCCGATGAAGCCGAACAGGAGACCGAGCACAAGACCAATTAAAATATACGGTCCTTTTGCCAATTTCATAACACTCACCTACCTCACTATCAAACGTAGCCGATTTTACCGGATTCGTCCATCCCTAATCGGAGTGACGGGCCGATGCGACTTCTTCTTGAAGCGAAAACAGGGTGACGCGATTCCGACCGTTTTGTTTGGATTGGTAAAGAGCGGCGTCGGCATCGGTCACGATATGTTGAATCTGTCCGGTCGTTTCCGGAAAACTGGCGACGCCGAACGACGCCGTCAAGTGGAGCAGCATGCCCGAGGACAACACGAACGGAGCAGCAGCGATCCGTTCCCGCAACTGTTCTGCGAGTGCCAACACTTTGACGACCGTTAATCGTTCAACGAGAATCGAAAATTCTTCACCGCCGTTTCGGGAGACATAACCGGAATCCGTCACCCCGTCCTGCAGCCGTTTCGCAAACTGCCGTAAAACCTCGTCGCCCGCCTCATGACCATACGTATCGTTGATCTGTTTAAAATGATCAATGTCGACCGTAATCAAAGCGACTTCCCGTGAATGGAGGATCGTTTGCTGTTTTAAGTCTTCCAAGTGATCGGTAAAGGCACGGAAATTATGGAGTCCCGTTAAAAAATCACGTCGTGCCGTCTGTTGCAAGGTCTGCATCGCGTGTTTCGTCAGCCGAATATCCCGGATGATGACAAGGGCAAGCCAACTGCTGGCAAATGACGCCGGGAGAACGACACTTAAAATGTCGAGGATGAGCCCGGTATCGAACAAGACATACGTCAAGACGAGTCCATGCAGGACGGTCGCATACACCGTAACGACCGTAAACGTTTTTCGGGAGTAGAGCGGCAACCACCTGACGATCAGCGACGTCCCGCCGGCAATCAGTAAAATGAACAGACAGGCTGCAAAAGCCGCCGCATTCGTGTTAACACTGAACCGGTAGACGATAATGACGATTGTCACGATACAGGTCGGCAGCGGACCGGCGAAATAAGCGGCGACGATGACCGGAATATGCCGTAAATCGACGAGGACACCCGGAACCGGTTCGATCGTCAACTGCATCAAGAGAAGCGACAGGATACTTAAACTGAGTCCGTATAAAATCCGGACCGACCGTTTGGAGTCGACGGTAATCGGGTGTGGCGATAGTTTTCCGAGCAGATAAAACCCGCTCATCAATAAAGTCAGGTTATGGAGCACGTCGTACAAGATCGATTTCACACCGATTCACCTTACTTTCATCAACAATTCCTTCTATACGTTAGAATACGCTAACGTATGCAAAAAGTCCTGTTCATTCAAAAGATTTCTCCGAGAAGCATCAAAAAGTAAAAATGTGTCTATAATGTGAAGTTATAGAGACTATAAGCTGTACTTATAGGTTGATGAATTTTAATTGACCGTTCTCCGATTCAATTGTTAAATGGGGAAGAAGCAATTGAAAGCGCTTACTAAAAATTAAAAGGAGATCCACCATGGAACTGATCATCATTCTTCTTGCCTTATCTTTACTCATGTTCGTGGCGTACCGAGGGTTTTCAGTCATCTTGTTTGCCCCGATCTGTGCGCTGTTCGCGGTTCTGTTAACGAATCCGGACTGGGTCCTGCCGTTCTTCTCGAATATCTTCATGGAGAAGATGGTCGGCTTCATCAAAGCTTACTTCCCGGTCTTCTTACTCGGAGCCATCTTCGGGAAAGTCGTTGAGATGTCGGGGATTGCCGAATCGATCGCGAAGACGATCATTCGGATCATCGGCGCCAAGCGGGCGATTCTGGCCATCGTCCTGCTCGGAGCGATCTTGACGTACAGCGGTGTCAGCCTGTTCGTCGTCGTCTTCGCTGTCTATCCGTTTGCAGCAAACTTGTTCCGCGAAGCGAACATCCCGAAACGATTGATTCCGGGAACGATCGCGCTCGGAGCGTTTACGTTCACGATGGATGCCTTGCCGGGGACACCACAAATTCAAAACGTCATTCCGACGACGTTCTTCAAAACAGACATCTATGCCGCTCCAATCATGGGGACGGTCGGCGGACTGATCATCCTGACCGTCGGGATGATGTATCTCGAATCGCGTAAACGTAAAGCCCATCAGGAAGGGGAAGGCTACGCCGGATTTGAAGCGACGGCAGCCAGCACCGCCCCGCAGATGGAGTTAAAAAACGAGCCGGAATTGACACTTGAGACGGCACAACAGCCGGTTTACCGTCAAGTGTTGGCCTTTGTACCGTTGATTTTAGTCGCCGTCATGAACAAGTACTTTACGCTCGCGATTCCAAACTGGTATCCGGAAGGCTTTGACTTTGCGGCGATTGGTCTGGAAGCCTTCGGCAAAATCGAGACGCCGGCCGTACTCGCGATCTGGTCGGTCCAGATGGCCTTGATCATCGGTATCATCTCGGCGATGTTATATGATTTCAAAAAAGTCCGGACGAATTTCCAAGCCGGTCTGAACGTCAGTATCGGCGGTGCCTTACTTGCCGTCATGAATACGGGAGCCGAGTACGGATTTGGTGGCGTCATCGCCGCCTTACCGGGCTTCAAAACCGTCTCAAGCGGGATCTCGTCGACGTTCACCGATCCACTTGTCAACGGCGCGGTTACGACGACGGCACTTGCCGGTGTGACCGGTTCAGCATCCGGCGGCATGGGCATCGCGCTCAGTGCAATGTCAGATAAGTATACGCAAGCGATCACATCAGGCGGTGTCCCGCCGGAAGTCATGCACCGGGTCATCTCGATGGCGTCCGGCGGAATGGATACGCTCCCGCACAACGGGGCCGTTATCACCTTGCTTGCCGTCACCGGGTTGACGCACCGTCAGTCGTATCGTGACATCTTTATGATCACGATTTTAAAGACAGTAACGGTCTTCTTGATGATTGGTCTATATAACCTGACGGGTCTTTATTAAACATCTGTACGTATAAAGGGGGAAATGAACGATGCAACAGCGGAAAATCTACGATTCATTTACGGAAGCGACAGCAGATATTTTTGACGGGGCGACGCTCGTCGTCGGCGGGTTCGGTCTGTGCGGAATTCCGGAAAAATCAATTGCCGCCTTACAGGAACAAGGCGTCAAGGAGTTGACGGTCGTCAGCAACAACTGTGGTGTCGACGATTTCGGACTCGGCATCTTATTACAATCACGCCAGATCAAGAAGATGGTCTCGTCGTACGTCGGGGAAAACAAGACATTTGAGCAACAGTATTTAAGTGGCGAGATTGAAGTCGATCTCGTACCGCAGGGGACACTGGCGGAGCGGATTCGAGCCGGCGGCGCGGGCATTCCCGGCTTTTATACGCCGACCGGTGTCGGAACACCGATTGCGGAAGGCAAGGAACAAAAACAATTCGACGGGAAAACGTATTTGCTTGAAGAAGGGATTGTCGGTGATTTTGCACTCGTCAAAGCCTGGAAAGCGGATAAACTCGGCAATCTTGTCTTCCGTAAAACGTCACGCAACTTCAATCCACTGGTCGCGACGGCCGGGAAAGTGACAATCGTCGAGGTCGAAGAACTGGTTGAAGTCGGTGAACTGGATCCAAACGAGATTCATACACCAGCGGTTTACGTCCAGCGCATCATCGTCGGGACGGACTATGAGAAACGCATCGAACGCCGGACAGTCCGGGAAGCATAAGGGGGAGATACTATGGCAACGTCTAGAGAAATCATCATCAATCGTGCACTGCAGGAAATCGAGGACGGGATGTACGTCAATCTCGGCATTGGTATTCCGACACTGATCGCCAATGCGATTCCAAATGATCGGCACGTCATGCTGCAATCGGAAAACGGCTTGCTCGGCATCGGACCGTATCCGCTCGAACACGAAGTCGATGCCGACGAAATCAATGCCGGCAAAGAGACCGTCACGGCACAAAAAGGCGCGTCCTATTTCGACAGTGCCGAATCGTTTGCGATGATCCGCGGTGGTCATATCGACCTCGCGATTTTAGGCGGGATGGAAGTCGCTGAAAACGGGGACCTCGCGAACTGGATGATTCCCGGCAAGATGGTCAAAGGAATGGGCGGAGCGATGGATCTCGTCAACGGAGCGAAACGGGTCGTCATCATCATGGAGCACGTCAATAAGTACGGCGAATCGAAAGTGAAGTCGAGCTGTACATTACCGTTGACGGGGAGTCAAGTCGTCCACCGGTTGATCACCGACAAAGCTGTTTTTGATTTCACGGATGCCGGAATGGTCTTGATCGAGACGCTCGCCGGACTGACGGTCGAAGACATCCGTGCCGTGACGGAAGCGAACTTCACGGTCAGCCCGGAACTTGAACGTATGCCAGTAGGGGAGTGAGTCAGATGGTCAACGGAGATATCGTCCTTGTGACGGGAGCAGGAAGCGGGATTGGTCTTGAAATCTCAAAGGCGTTCGCAGAAGCAGGAGCGAAGGTCGTCATTACGGACGTCAACACAGAAGCGGCACAAACAGCAGCCCAGACGTTGCAGGAAGCGGGACATGACGTGATTGGTCTGACGCTGAACGTGACGGATGAAACCCAAGTCCAGTCTGTGTTTGCCGAAACGATGAAAGAGTACGGTCGGATTGATGTATTGATCAACAACGCCGGTCTGCAACATGTCTCACCCATCGAAGATTTTCCGACGGAGAAGTTTGAGTTGATGATCAAAATCATGTTGACGGCACCCTTTATGGCCATCAAGCATGTTTTCCCGATCATGAAGGAACAAGGATACGGTCGGATCATCAACATGGCATCAATCAACGGGCTGATCGGCTTTGCCGGAAAAGCGGCCTACAATTCCGCGAAACACGGACTCCTCGGCTTAACGAAAGTGGCGGCACTCGAAGGGGCGGAACACGGGATCACGGTCAATGCCTTATGTCCGGGCTACGTCGACACGCCGCTCGTCCGCAATCAGATGGCGGATCTTGCGAAGACACGCCAGGTCGAACTGGAAAAGGTCCTCGAAGACGTGATCTATCCGCTCGTTCCGCAAAAGCGGTTGCTTGCGGTCGAGGAAATTGCTGACTATGCCTTATTCCTCGCCAGTCGAAAAGCGAAAGGCATCACGGGACAAGCCAATGTCTTAGACGGCGGATATACGATTCAATAAGGGGGAAGTCAGGATGAGTGAGCAAGTGGTCATCGTCAGTGCGACACGTACGGCAATCGGCAGTTTTAACGGCAGTTTAAAGGATGTTCCGGCAACAAAACTTGGCGCAACGGTCATCGAAGCGGCACTCGCACAGGCGAATGTCGCACCAGCGCTCGTCGAGGAAGTCATCATGGGCAACGTCCTGCAGGCGGGACTCGGACAAAATCCGGCACGGCAGGCGAGTCTCATCGCCGGTCTCCCGGAATCGGTCCCGGCGATGACGATCAATAAAGTCTGTGGTTCGGGGTTAAAGGCGATTCACCTCGCGTTTCAAGCAATCAAGTCAGGCGAGGCGGAGATCATCGTCGCCGGCGGGATGGAAAACATGAGTCAGGCACCGTATGTGTTAAGCGGAGCCCGGACCGGCTTACGGATGGGTGACCAGCCGCTTGTCGATACGATCATCAAGGACGGTCTGGAGTGTGCCTTTAACGACTACCACATGGGCATCACAGCGGAAAATTTAGCCGAGCAATATACGATTTCCCGGGAGGCGCAAGACCAGTTTGCAGCGACCAGTCAACAAAAAGCAAGCCAAGCCATTGAAGCGGATCGTTTCCAAGCGGAAATCACACCGGTTGAAATTCCACAGCGCAAAGGTGATCCGGTTGTCTTCGCCGAAGATGAGTTCCCGCGTGCCGGAACGACAGCGGAGTCACTCGCACGCTTGCGTCCGGCCTTTAAGAAAGGCGGTACGGTCACAGCCGGCAATGCATCCGGGATTAATGACGGAGCGGCAGCAGTCGTTGTCATGTCGGCCCGAAAGGCAAAAGAACTTGGGCTGACACCGCTCGTCGAGATCGTTGCCAACGGAACATCCGGCGTCGATCCGAGTATCATGGGGATCGGTCCCGTCAAAGCGGTCGGACAAGCGTTGCAAAAAGCCGGTCTGAGCCTGGACGCGATCGACGTCATCGAAGCAAACGAAGCATTTGCCGCCCAGTCGCTTGCAGTCGACGCAGAACTCCGATTTGATCCGGCGAAGTTGAACCGAAACGGCGGGGCGATTGCCCTCGGTCACCCGATCGGCGCCAGCGGAACACGGATCATGGTGACGTTGATACACGAGATGTTACGGACCGGCGAAAGCCATGGTCTTGCGACACTCTGCATCGGTGGCGGTCAAGGGATTGCGACGATCGTCAAGAAATACGAAGGATAAAAAACAATTACGTAATTCGGATTCAAAAATCCGGATTGCGTTTTTATATTGTAATTTAATTGAATGAACATTCGTTTATATGGAAATATGATACAATTTATGTGTTATTGCCCTTAGTTAAAATATTTTTAGAGATTTAAAATATCAAATAATCAGTGATAGAAGGGAAGTATATCAATGACCTCAATTAATTTTTCAAAAATGATTCAGCATATCAAGATGTATGCAGGCAAAGACTGCCGTAATCCTGATGAACTTCAAGGTGAAGACAAAGAGAGATCATTAGAAATATATAGAAGTGGTGAAGAGGCTATTGGTAACCTGAATAAACTAGCAGATTACTTTGAGAAATATGGATTGAAAAATAAAAATAACTCTCGATGGTTATACGCTAGTGGAAAAAAAGTGCGTGAAAAAATTTGGAATCAATTAAAAAATGAAGAACATGAAGAGTTTCCTACAAGCGTTACACTTTTAATACAAGAACGAGAACAAGTAGAACTGTGTATAGTATTAGATTATTATGCTCGAAATCCTAAGCTGACAGTCCTACAACAACATCATCAGTTTCTTGATATGGATTTACGAACAGATTCTCATTTTTTCTACAGAGTTACTCCTAAAAATAGTAGAGACAAAATTATCTCGAATGAAAGTTTGGATGAGGTAAAAAAGAAATTATTAGCTGACGAATATGAATTAGTTGAATTAATGTATATCTTGAAAGAAGAAGAAATTTCAGCGGGAAGTTGGTCTGATTTAGAAATTTTGAAAGTACTCGATACAGCATTTAGTAAAGTAATGAAAGCTTACAATAGTATTATAAGTAACACTATAACAGTAGAAGAAGTAGCAAGTACTCTGTTAGATAAAAAAGTAAAACCCGTCTCAAGAACACAGTTATATCGAGAAAAAAACATGATTTTACATGGTCCACCTGGTACAGGTAAAACATATCATACAATTTTATATGCCGTTTCGATCATTGAAGATAAGACTATTAATGAATTAATAGACGAATCTTACAGTGAAGTAAAAAAAAGATTTGATTCATATAAAGCCCAAAACCAAATTGCCTTTACAACGTTTCACCAGTCCTATGGTTATGAAGAATTCATTGAAGGGATTAAACCAACTGTTGATGAAGACGGACAAATCAAATATGCCATCGAACAAGGTGTATTCAAAGAGTTTTGTGAATTGGCAGGTAAAACGCAGTTAGTTCAAGATGGAGCGGAAACTGAAATCAAAGAAAATGCGGCTGTATGGAAAGTTTCGCTAGGACGCTCAGGAAATAATGTCTTGAAGAGTGATTGTTTTGAAAAACAACGTATCCGGATTGGATGGGATGATTTTGGACAAGATCCGTTCATAAGAAATCAAATTCCAAACAGTGCAGTATTGAGCACATTACAAGATTTTTATGAAAATATGAAAATTGGAGATATTGTATTCTCACTAAAAGACAGTACACATATTGATGCTATTGGTATTATTACCGGAGACGCTTCTTGGTTATCTGAAGAAGCAAATTATAAAAGAAGTCGTAACGTAAAATGGTTGGTTACAGATATCTCAGAAGATATCTTCGAACTCAACCATCAGACTAATTTAACGCAAAAGACAATCTATCGACTCAATCGAATTTCAACGCATCAGGTAGTTCATCTGTTGCAGTCGATGGTCACAGAGGGTGAGACCAAACTTCAAGTCAATCTCAACGAAAAACCACATGTTTTTATCATTGATGAAATCAATCGGGGGAACATATCAAAGATATTAGGCGAGTTGATCACGTTATTGGAAACATCTAAACGTCTTGGGGAAAAAGAAGAATTAACGGTTACTTTACCCTATTCAAAGAAAGAGTTCGGGGTTCCTAAAAATGTTTATGTCGTTGGTACAATGAATACTGCCGATCGTTCGATTGCGCTTATGGATACGGCGTTACGCAGAAGATTCCAATTCATTGAACAATTGCCTGATGAAAATAAGCTAGAAAACTGTACAATTGGAAAAATCAATTTAAAAAATATGCTGAAAGTAATGAATCAACGCATCGAAGTACTCTATGACCGAGAGCATACGATTGGTCATGCATACTTCATGGACCTTCAAGACAATACCTCCATAGATCAATTAAAACGAATTTTTGAAAATAAAATCATTCCGTTACTGCAAGAATATTTTTATGAAGATTTTGGTAAAATCCAACTGATTTTGAATGATTTAGTTAAAGATAAAAAACATCAAATCATTCAAAAGCAATCTCTCCCTCACGGATTGTTTGCTAAGAATGATTTAGATTTTTCGGACGAGCATTATCAAATCAACCTAAAAGCTTTGGATCACGAAGAGAGTTATATTCAAATTTATGGTTCGACTAATGATTAAACCTCAAACGATTCAAATCATTGAATATGACACAATTGCGGTAGGTGGTGGAAAACATTCGATTAATAAGGAAATGTTTAAAGAATTAGAAACATTGATCTTAGAAATGCAGGAAACGCAACACAATTTAGCGATTGATTTTTTGTCATTGTCCGCCAAAAAACCGATGGGAAAAATCATCAGAGCTAAAAACTATGTAGGTGTTCTTCAATTGCCTAGCGGAAATCAGATACAAATTTTACCTAAAATCCATAATGCTTCTAGAGCGGCATCTGAAGAAGAATCTAAACAGATTTTAATGAAAATGTTAAAGACTTTACGTGATTTTCCGAGCAAGACCTTCAGCGAAACCAACCTATCTACTCTAAAAATGCCTTTGTTTGAAATTTTTATTAAGTTGTATCTACAAGAGTTAATAGTGCTGGTAAAGAAGGGCCTTCAATCCGCGTATTATGAAACTGAAGACAATGTAAGAATTTTTAAAGGGAAAATGAATTTCTCAAAGCAATTGCAACACAATTTCATTCATAAAGAACGCTTCTATGTGGTGTATGATGAATTCGGATTGAATCGACCTGAAAATCGATTAATCAAGTCGACGTTACTTAAGTTGAGTCATATGGCCCGACATGATAGTAACAAAAAAGAAATTAAACGTTTACTAAGTTATTTTGAAGTAATCGAGCCTTCCAAAAATATTGATAAAGATTTCCAGAGCCATCGATTAGAACGCAACATGACTCACTATAAAAAAGCACTGGATTGGTCAAGGGTATTCTTAAAAGATCAAAATATCACCAGTTTTACTGGAAATGTGGGCATACAATCTTTGTTATTTCCAATGGAGCAAATTTTTGAAAACTATGTAGGATATCAAATTCAGCAAATGACTCCAAGTAATTGGGAGGTTACACTACAAAAACCCGTCAAGTTTTTATTTGAGGAACAATTCAAATTAAAACCGGATATCATACTAAGGGATTCTGAAAAAAAACGTCATATTATTTTAGATACAAAGTGGAAAAGATTAAATCCAAAGTTAAAAAATTATGGGATATCACAAAGTGATATGTATCAAATGTATGCTTATGCTAAAAAATATAAAAGTAATGAAATTTATCTTTTGTATCCTATGACTGATCAGTTTCATTCGAAAAAATGTATTGATTTCAAAAGTGATGATGATGTAGTTGTTCACGCTGTTTTAATTGATTGTTTGACCATTGAGGAAAGTCTACAAGACTTAGTAAATAGTATAACCCGATCCTAAAAACAATCGAGTTTTGTAGTTAATCAACTACACAAAAGCCTAAGTGGATGCCTGATCTTCAGACAACCACCTAGGTCTTTTTCTTTTTTTAATTTACTTAATTAATGAAATGACGCGGGAAAGAAAAAAAGCATTCAACATGACAAAAATGGACAGCTTACGGTAAAATGAAACACGTTGTAAGGGGAGGGTGCCACATGATTTCATTACGAAACGTCGATAAAAGTTTTTCCAAACAACCCGTTATTCAGTCCGTCACCCTCTCGATTGAGCAGGGAGAGATTCATGGAGTCATCGGAGCAAGCGGAGCCGGCAAATCAACACTGTTGCGACTGATGAATCTGCTCGAACGACCGGATGCGGGGATCGTCGAGTTTGACGGGACCGACTTGACGACTTTGCCGAAACAAAAGCTCCGGAATGTCCGGCAAGAGATGGGCATGATTTTTCAGGATTTTCATCTCGTTGCAAACAAGACCGTCGAACAGAACATCGCCGTCTCGCTTGATCTGGCCGGTGTTAAAAAGAAAGACCGTATTGCCCGGATCGAGGAATGTCTGCAGTTTGTCGGCTTGGCCAATTTTTCCGGCAAGTATCCGGCTGAGTTGAGTGGTGGTCAGAAACAGCGTGTTGCGATTGCCCGGGCGCTCGCGAACCGGCCGCGTGTTCTTCTTTGTGACGAACCGACCTCGTCGCTTGATCCGAGCACGACGTCGGAAATTTTACGGGTCCTGCAAACGATCAATCAAACGTTAGGCGTCACGATTGTCATAGTCAGCCATGAAATGAATGTGATTCAGAGCATTTGCCGCCGGGTCACGATCATGGAAGACGGACGGATTCGCAAGACGGTTGCGACGGAACCGACCGGAGTGACCGAGATCGAAAGTGATGCCGGCTGGTTCCTGACCCAATTGACCGAACGGGGGGAGACGCATGCCTGAGATCTTGATTACTTATGCCGCAGAAATCCGGCTGGCCATCGGACAAACGTTCGTGATGGTCGGCGTGTCGATTCTTGCTGCGATTCTGCTCGGACTTCCGCTCGGCACCTTGCTGTTCTTATCACGAAAGGATCAGTTGCTGGCGAATCGCTGGTTGTTTTCGGCTTTAAATCTGTTGGTCAATACGATCCGCTCGTTTCCGTTCTTGTTGCTCGTCGTCTTCTTGATTCCGTTTACGCGTCTCATCATCGGAACAGCGATCGGGACGGCGGCAGCAACGGTACCGCTTGCCATCATCGCCATCGCCCATTATTCGCGCCTCGTCGAGCAATCGTTGCTGGATGTCCCGAAAGGAATCATCGAGGCTGCGGTCTCGATGGGGGCTTCGACACGAGCCGTCGTGATGAAGTTTTTATTCGTCGAAGCCCGGTCCGGCCTTGTTCTGGGTCTGACGACGTCAATCGTCAGCTTCATCTCCTATTCGACCATCATGGGGGTTGTCGGGGGCGGAGGAATCGGTGACTTTGCTGTCCGGTACGGCTACCAGCAGTTTCAGACAGAATTGATGCTGTATATGATTTTAATTATGGTCATCCTGGTGCAAATGATTCAGTTTGCCGGGACGACCGTAGCACGCTTGCTCGATAAACGTTAACCGAAAGTAGGAATTCAAATGAAAAAAATCATGGTATTACTCAGCGTATTTGTCCTGGCATTAGCCGGATGCGGGAACGCGGAAAAGAACGACGAACAAGGTTCGACGGAAAAAACGGAGACGTTAAAAGTTGCATCATTGATCAAACCGATGACAGAAATTCTAGATCTCGTTAAACCCCAATTAAAAGAAGAGGGCATTAACCTGGAAGTCGTTGTCTTGAGTGATAACGTTCAACCGAACAGTGCGCTGGCGGCAAAAGAAGTGGATGCGAACTTCTTCCAACACGTCCCGTACATGGAAGAGTTTAACCGGAACAACGATGCCAAACTCGTCCCGATTGAACCGATCTACTTCGCGAACTACGGTCTTTATTCGAAAGAATACAAAAAGCTGGACCAATTGCCGAAAGGTGCCGTCATCGCAATCGCGAACGATGTCTCGAACATCGACCGCTCGCTAGCTTTACTTGCCCAACATGATGCGATTCAGTTGAAAAAGAAAACCGGTCCGTATTACACGATGAAAGACATCACGGAAAACAAACGTGATTTTAAATTCAAGGAAGTAGATTTACTGATGCTGGCCCGTCTTTATGACGATGCAGATGCGGTCATCATGACGCCGGCCTATGCTTCACCGCTTGGTCTGACGCCGAAACAGGATGCGCTCGTCACAGAAGGTGTCGAAAATGACTTTGCGATCACGCTCGTTGCCCGTGAGGACAATCAGGATTCAGAAGCGATTCAGAAGCTTGCGAAAGCGATGACAAGTCCGGAAGTTAAAAAGTTCCTCGAAGACAATTATGATGAAACGGCGATTCCGGCCTTTAAATGAGTGAACAACTGAAAATATCAAAACCACGAGTTGCGTATCTGTTAAAAGGTACACAACTCGTGGTTTTTTTATCCTCATTCTGTCCGGATGCTGCTTACCGGATCGTTAATTTTTTCGTATAATCGGTTTTTTCTAAAATATCAGCCGGCGGCATCTGGGTCCACTGGGCGACGGGAACATCTGGATTTTTTTGAATGAAATCAGTCATGATCATAAAGCCGAGCGAATATTTTGCAAGCGGAGGAATTTGTTTGCCATAGTTTCCAAACCGTAAATCTTCCTCGGTCACAGCGTTATTATTGACATGTGTTAATAGATTTTCTAACGTATGATCAAGCAACGGTTCGGTCGCTTCCGTTTTACCTTTTGGATAAACCTGTGCAGCAAACATGTCCGCTTCACCTTCCAACATGATACTGTTGAACATCGAGTCGTGCGTGATGCTTTCAAAAGCAACGGTATGGTGGTATTCGTGGGCGACAGCATTCGCCAGTGTATCTTTTGAAAAATCTTTTGCTAAGTAAAGGGTGAACATGTTTTTTCCGGAGGCGAAACCGCTGACGCCGCCGAAGCGTTGAATATCGGCTGCGTTATGGACATTGTAAGGCGCGACGAAGACCGTCAGCTTCTCTGTTCTCGGCAGTGCTTTGATTGAGGTCTGAAGGCTTTTTTTAATCTGTTGATGAATGGAATCTTGGTGTTTTTTTAAGTAGGAAATCGTTTTGTTCAGTTCTTCGACGTTGTCGGTTGGAATTTCATAAATACGTCGGTCTGTGTAGGTATCTGTCAGTTTTTCTTTTTCGACCCATTTGTTTTTCGCAGCCAAAACATGTTTTTCAAATAGTGCCCCATTCTCGGTTGGCTCTTTTAACGTTGCATCGACGTACGATTGATATTCGTCGTAGAGCGGAATGATTTTAATCGTCTGTTCATCTTGCTTGAAGGTCAGTCCCGGTGGTTTTACTTTTTCGGCTTCCGGCGTGCTGGAACAGCCGGCAAGCAGACATGCTACCGTCATGCCAATCAACAATCGTTTCATTTGAAACCCTCCTTTTAACCAAATATACCACAATTATCCATGAGTCGATTGAGGATAAAAGGTTCCTCTTTTCTGAACTGAGTCAGATGAACTTATGTTACCGATTACATCAATCGAGCAGATCAGCGATCATTATTTTAGAAAAGGGTGAAACAGCAAGGTTTTTTGAGAAATGTCAGAATATTCACCAGATAAACTCCTAGCACGAGGTCACAGACCTATGTTATCCTTTCGAACGAAGTACCTGATTGATGGATCAAAACAATCAGGTCGTAACTAAATCGTGGGGGTTTCTTATGTCTAAAACAGTTCCAACATCCTTTATTGTCGTTATTGGTATGATGCTGTTTGCCTTGTTTTTCGGAGCGGGCAATCTGATTTTTCCACCGATGCTCGGTCAGATGGCAGGGGAGCAAGTCTGGGTCGCCAATGCCGGGTTCCTTGTCACAGGCGTCGGTTTACCGTTACTTGCGATCCTAGCGTTCGCCTATTCCGGTGAAGCGGATTTACGGGCGATGGCGTCACGGGTCCACCCGGTCTTCGGTCTTGTTTTTGCCATCATCTTGTACTTAGCGATTGGTCCGTTTTTTGCGATTCCGCGCGCCGGAACCGTTTCTTATGAAATCGGGATCAAACCATTCTTCGGAGAGTTGGCTTCCTCAACACCACTATTGATCTTTTCGATTCTGTTTTATACGCTTGCCTGTCTCTTGTCGTTGAATCCGACAAAAATCGTTGATGTCGTCGGAAAGATTTTGACGCCGATCAAGATTACATTCATCGGATTGTTGATCCTCGTTGCCGTCATCAAGCCAATCGGAAGTTTTCAGAATCCTTTGACGACGTATCAACACAACGCCTTTTTTAATGGATTTCAGGAAGGGTATCTGACGCTTGATGCCCTAGGTGCCTTTGTCTTCGGTATCATCATCATCTCGGCAATCAAGGAAAAAGGGGTCACGTCGAAAAAACAATTGCTCATCATCTGTTCGAAAGCAGCCTTGATTGCGGCAAGTTTGTTGGCCGTCACCTATTCGGCCCTTGCGTTCATGGGGGCTTCCAGTGTCGCCAAAATCGGTCCGTTGAAGAACGGAGCGGAAATCTTGTCTGCCGTCTCCGATTATTATTTCGGTTCGTACGGTTCGATCTTGCTCGGTTTGATGATCACGGTTGCGTGTCTGACGACAAGTGTCGGGCTGATCACTGCCTGTGCGTCATTCTTCTCCCTCTTGTTGCCACGGATTTCATACGTCAAGTGGACGATTGGACTGTCGATCTTCAGCGCGCTCGTTGCCAACATCGGTCTGACACAGTTGATCGCGATTTCAAAACCGGTTCTGCTGACACTTTATCCACTGGCAATCTGTCTGATTTTCTTGACGTTTTTACATTCTGTTTTTAAAGGAAAACCGGCTGTCTATCAAGGAGCGATGTGGCTGACATTTGCCGTCAGTCTGTTTGATGGATTGAAGGCGGCAGAAGCACCGGTCGGACCGGTCTTGCGCGTGTTTGAAAACGTGTTGCCGTTTTTCTCCGTTGGGCTCGGTTGGGTCGTACCCGCCATCATCGGTGCCGTCTTAGGCGGATTATTCGGGCGGAAAACAGCCGACCGTACGGAACAATCACGCGTTGCTTAAGTAACACCTAAAGTGTATAGCGTTAAAGCTGTTTCGATCTCGAATCGAGGCAGCTTTTTTGCTGTCTGCCCAATCATCATCGATGGAAACAAATTGGAATGGTATTGACAAAGGGAACAGGATCGATGATATAGTAGTATTGCAAATGAGAGTCATTATCAATTAAAGAGGAGTGGTTTTTCTGTTTATTCAACTTAAAACAATCCGGGTGGAAACCGGTCATGCCGAGTCAATGATTGAACGGTTCGCAGGCGAAGGCATCATCGAACAACAACCCGGCTTCATCGATCTCAGTGTCCTGCAAAAAAAGCGAACGCGGGGCGAGGAAGAAGTCATCGTCTTGATTCGCTGGGAATCGGAACAGGACTGGAAAACGTGGGAGACGAGTGACGTCCATCTTGCAGGTCACCGCGCGCGTCGTGGTCAACCGACACCTTCGTTTATTTTAGGAAGTGACCAGAAGTATTACGAGGTGCTGGGTCAAAAAGGCAAACGCTGAGAAAAAGACCGATCCGTCCACTTGCGGCGAATCGGTCTGCCTTCATTTTCGGAACAATAATACGATGAAATAAGGTGCTCCAAGAATTGCGATGACAATCCCGACCGGAATGTCGGCCGGAGCAAGCAGGTTTTTTCCGATTAAGTCGGCGAGCAACACGAGCAGGCTGCCGAGCAGGGCGGCGACTGGAATCAGACTGTAATGATTCGGTCCGACGAGGCGCCGGGCGATATGCGGGGCGAGCAATCCGATAAAGGAAATTCCGCCACCGGCAGCGACACAGGAACCGGCAAGTGCGGCAGCGATCAACAAGATTCGTTTCCGTGTCTGTTCGACTCGGAGTCCTAACGTCTGTGGGAGCGAGCCGCTCAGTTGCAACAGATTCAACGACCGGCTGTGTAAAAAGGCAAGCGGCACCAAACAGATGATCCAAGGGGCAAGCGTCAAGACGGATGACCAATCCGCCTGCCAGATGCTTCCGGTCAACCAGACCGTCGCCTGCTGGAAATCGCGCGGATCCATCTTCAACTGAAAAATGATCAAGAGGGCACCGCACAGGGCGTTGATTCCGACGCCAACCAACAACAGACGTCCCGGTTGGACCGCTTTTCCCGCCAATCGGTAAATCGTCCAGGCGACAAGCGTCGCACCGAAAAAAGCGACGAACGGCAGAACCGGAAGTTGATGTGTAGCGGAGCGAAAGAAAAACAGCGTCAAGACGACGGACAGTCCGGCACCGGCATTGATTCCGAGAATGCCGGGATCGGCGAGGGCATTGCGTGACATCCCTTGAAGTAATGTCCCGGAGACAGCCAGTCCGGCACCAATCAACAAGGCGAGAAGCATCCGCGGTAGCCGGAGATCGATGAGAATCAACCGTTCCGCTTCCGTTCCTTGTCCGATCAACGTTCGGCCGATCGCCTCAAACGAAACGGGAAGAATCCCGGTCGACAGACTGTACACGAATGTCAAAATGAGCAGACTACATAAACAAAACAGCGTCAATCGCGCCTGTTTTACGGCATGCCAGACATCCATCAGACGGACAACTCCTTTCGGCGGGCGAGATAAAGGAAGTAGGGGACCCCGACCAAGGCGGTGACGGCTCCAAGCGGTGTTTCGAACGGCGGATTGATCATGCGCGCCAGCAAATCGGAAGCGATCAAAAGCGTCATGCCGAACAAAGCGCTGACCGGCAACAACAGGTAATAGTTCGTCCCGACCAAAAAGCGGCTGATATGGGGAATAATCAAGCCGACAAAGCCGATGACGCCAGCGACCGACACGGCAACACCGGCAAGCAAGACGATGCTGCAAAATCCCAGCAGCCGGACTTTTGTCAACGAGGAACCGAGCCCAGTCGCAACATCTTCTCCGAGCGAGAGGACGGTCATGCTACGGGCGATATGTAAGGAAATGAGGAGTCCAAGCAGGACGACCGGGAGCAAGACCAACACGTGCGCCCATTTTGCCCCGGATAACCCGCCGGCATACCAAAAGCTGAGATCTTGGGCGACTTGGTGAAACAGAGTGATGCCGGTCGACAAGGCGCTGAATAAAGCACTCAGGGCCGCACCGGCTACGGTCAACGTGACCGGTGAAAAGCGGCCGCGGGCAAACACCGTGATCAGCAGAATGACGGTTGTCCCAAGTGCAGCGCCGCCAAACGAAAAGGCAAGCGAAGTCACAAATGAATGCTCCGAGACAAAGGCCAGCGACAAGGCGACTCCAAGTCCTGCTCCGTGGGTGATGCCAAGCAGGGAGGGATCAGCCAGCGCATTCCTTGTCAACCCCTGCATCATTGTCCCTGACAGCGCCAGAGCAATACCGACAAGCCCGGCGCAAATCAGACGCGGAAGTCGGACTTCTTGAACGAGCTGATGCTGCAGATTACCGGCGTCAAAGGCATGAAACGAGGCGAGGACGGTCGCCCGGGAAATCGGCACGGCACCATAAAACAAGGACAGTGTACTGAGTAGCGTGAGCAGTCCAATCGTGAGAACAACAATCGTCAGGATCGAGCGTGGTCGAACGGATGTAGTCATAGACGTCTCTCCTTTTTAATTGAGAATCAGATTCATTATCAACGCGATTAAACGTACATCGAAGACCAATTTTTTGTCAAATGTTTTTTTAGGGAGTGGGCAGGATGGAGTTACAGATCAAACCGTTACCAATCAAGAAGCACTGGTTGCTTGAAGGCGACCGGCGATCAGTCAAGCCGGGACTGGTCATCGTCGTTGCGGGGAGCGGATTTTTATACAGCAATCGGCACCGGTTATACCCGGGCGACGCCGTCTGGATCGAACAAATCGACGAGGTGTTACCAACTGCAAAAGAGACCTGTTTGTTCTATCACCTGACGTTGACGGGACACCGGTGCGCGCTGTACCGACAAGATGCAGACATCCTGCATGACTGGTTGCGGCAACTCCAGGTCAGCCCGACTTCGGAACAGGAAGGGTTGACTCAACTACGAATTCTGTATCAATTGCTTGAGACATTGAACCGCGAACAGGAGAATCATGTGTTTGAGGAAGTGGTCGCTTCGTGGCTGAAGGACTTGTCGATGCAACGGTCCGTCCATGAGCTGGCGCTTGATCTCGGAATGTCGGTACCGACATTTAACCGGCTGTTCAAAGAGCGGTATCACGCAACACCAAAAGAATACGTGACGCAACTGCGGATCCGCACGGCAAAGGAGTGGATGCTCGCTTCACACGAGATGACGTTGGCGCAAATCGCACAAAAAGTAGGGCTGCAGGACGAATTTTACTTCAGCCGCCTCTTCAAAAAACGGACCGGCTTGTCGCCGACCCATTTTTTACAACGGATTACGCCCCGGATCGGCATTGCCAGCCGGCTTTTGTTGCAGGATCATCTCTTGGCACTTGGTCTGCAACCGATCCTCGCACCGAGTTATCCGACGGAATACGGAGCAAGCGGATTACCTGTGTTCTTGACCGGACTGGACGGAACCCGGTTGTACGACGCCAATCAACCGCTTGAACGGGAATGGTTCGAGACGACGGCACTCGATTTGATTATCAAGACACCGAGTTTAGAAAAGGGGCAGGATATCAGCTGGTTGCCGGCGGATCATGTCCTTGAACTGCCGCATCAAACCTGTTGGAGTGAGTATCTCCGACTGATTGCTGCCGCAACGAATCGGGAAGGCCGGATTGAGCCGATCGTTGCGCAGATTACAACGCTCGAACAAACGGTCAAGGAACGTTTGGTGTGGAACAAGACCGGTACATGGACTGTCGTCTGGATTCGACCGGACGAGGTGCGGTTATACGGGACGAAGCAACATACGATGCTCGATTTTTTATTTCAGGATTTGGGTCTGACACCGGCACCGGGATTACCGGAAGCCATTTATGAAATCGTCACGCTGGAGACGTTACAACGAGTCAATCCGGAAAACCTGCTGATCTTATGGAGTCAACCGGTTGATGTCGAGCGGATTCAGCAAGAAGAGTTGTGGCAAACTTTGCAGGCGGTCCAGCGTCATCAAGTCTATTATCCGGACAGCGTTGATTGGGATCCGTGGGGACCACTCGGACGCACCCATATGCTGAAGCAATTGTTAGAGTACATCGAAAAGGAACCACGCTTGATTTGTCCATGAAAGTTGATCGGTTCGTCCATGTCGCTCTTTAGTGATAATGATTATCATTACTAGTGAAGAACGAGAGTGAGAGGGGAAAAGAACCACATGAAAAAAATCATCAGTGTCACATCCGTCCTCGCGACGTGTGTTGTATTAGCCGCCTGTGGAGGCGAGACAAGCGAACAACCGACAAAAAAAGCAGCCGCCGTCCACACCGTTGAACATATTTTTGGAAAGACGGAAGTTCCGAATGATCCGAAAAAAGTGGTTGTCCTGTCGCACGTCTCGTGGGAAGGATCGCTCGTCTCCGTCGGTGTCAAACCGTATGCCGTGATGGCGTACGATAATGAGTTTCCACCACACTTGACGAAAGAACTCAAAGGGACGAAGGCGTTGCCGTACGCGGACGAAATCAATCCGGAAGAAATCGTCAAACTGGATCCGGACTTGTTGATCATCAGTGACCGGTATAAACCGCTGTATGACAAACTGTCGAAAACGATCCCGACGGTCGCCGTCGAGGTAGGTGGTGACTGGAAAGAGGATCATCTGAAAGTCGCGGAAGCGGTCAACAAGAAAGAAGAAGGACAAGCAGTCATCGATGACTTAGCGAAAGAAGCAAAAGACATCGGTCAACGGATCAAGGAAAACGTTAAGGACGAGACCTTCATGGCGGTCTCGGTCAACAAAAAAGATATTCGGGTCTACGGTCTGACGAACCACGCGACGAACTCGCTGTTGTTTGATGATATCGGACTGACACCGACGAAAGGTCTGCCAAAAGACTTTGGGGAAAACATTTCGATCGAAGGACTAGCGAAATATAATCCCGACCACATCATTGATCTGTCGTACTTCAACAGTGGACCGTACTATGATGAAGTGACGAACGGCAAGGTCTGGAAAGGGCTGACAGCAGTTAAACAAGATCAAGTCCACCAATTGTCGACGACGTGGGGCTTCTGGGATCCAATCGAACGCCAAAAAGGATTAACAGAACTGGAAGACGTCTTATTGAAGTGACCAGATGAAGAGCAGGAGAAAGAACGGGGCAACCCGTTTTTCTCTTTTCCATGATTGAGAATGATTATCAATTGTTAGAAGGAGTGTGACAGTCATGACGACACGTACAGAACGAACCGAAGAGATTGCAACCCATGCAACGCTCCAAGCTTTCGGCAACAGCTACCTCCGTGAAATCGACATGATCGAGTGGTTCATTCCAACAGACGAGGAGAACGTCCGGTTCGGTGAGACGGCCTGCCGGATCGACGTCGGGACCGTCTACGTTCTAGAAATTCGACGCCGTTCACGGATCGGGCGTCACGAAATCGGACGAATTTACCGGCAAACGAGCTGCGGATGGACGGAGGAAGCACCATTGACGTTCATCATTGCCTGTTGCCAACATCTGCAACGGCTTGCTCCCGGAGTAACGGATTTATTGTACCGGGTCCTCGACAGTCACCGGGGTATGTGTCACATCATCGCGCATGAGCTGAATGAGCCGATTTGCCCGGAGACGTTTCTTGAATACGAGCAGACGGTCCGGTTCGGACATTGGTTCCACCCGACGCCGAAAAGCCGGGTCGGCATGCATGACTGGGAGCAAGTCGCGTATGCACCGGAATTCAGGAACGGGTTCCAACTCGATTATTTTGCGGTTAATGAGTCCCTGTTGACGGAAGGCAGTGCGACGGATCAATGGATCAGTGAACAGATGCGGAAGCAACTCGGATCAGCAGTGGCACTGTCAGCGTCAGAACGCCTGTTACCCGCGCATCCTTTACAGGCGCAACATCTTTTGTTGCAGCCGACCGTGCAACAGTTGCTCGCGACGAACCAACTCCGCCATCTCGGCCGACTGGGTCCGACGTACTTCGCGACATCCTCGATCCGGACGGTCCTGCAAGCAGATCGGTCGCACATGCTGAAGTTTTCGATTCCGGTCCAAGTCACCAATTCGCGCCGGGTCAATAAACGGCACGAACTGACTGCGGGACTCGTCATGCGGCGTCTCGCCGAACACATTTCGTTTCCGGACGGCTTTTCGATTACCCATGA
Source organism: Exiguobacterium sp. s192 (assembly GCF_018618795.1). NCBI lineage: Bacteria > Bacillati > Bacillota > Bacilli > Caryophanales > Exiguobacterium > Exiguobacterium sp. s192. The sequence continues at coordinate 27,419 of NZ_JACSMS010000003.1, forward strand.
TCCGGCATACGCAACGGTTCAGACCGGTGCAGACGAGTCCGGTTTTGAAGTCATCTACCGCGAAGCCCAGGATGATGCGATCAACGTCGCGGCACTCGTTCAGGAACCGCTCGATCAAGAACCGTCCGTCTTGGTATCGCTCGTCTTGAAGTCAAAGCGAGCGGATCAATCGCTGTCTCAAGCGGCCCGGGACTGGTTCGAGACGTATATCGAACTGACACTCGGGACCTTGGTCGAGTTGTATGAACACTACGGGATTGCGCTCGAAGCGCACCAGCAAAACAGTCTGATCCGGTTTGAACAGGGGCGTCCTGTCAGCTACCAGTTTCGCGATAATCAAGGCTATTATCTCGCCCGTTCGAACAAAAACCAGCTAATCCATCTGGAAGCCGCACTGGCAGAAGCACCGGAATTGTTCTACGACGAGACGACGATCAAGGAGCGGTTGACGTATTACATGATCTGGAATCACTTGGCCGGTCTGATCCACCGATTTGACCGCGACGGCTTGCTTACGGAATCAACGATGCTCGAGTGGGTCGGAACGTGGTGCGATCAAAAAAGTCAGATTTTATCGGGACGCGGCAAGGATTGGCTCGAATATGTCCGTTCACGGCCGACGTTACCGTATAAAGCGAACTTGTTGACACGGCTCCATGCGCTCGACGAACTCGAAGTCAGCGGCGAGCGGGTGATCTTCATCGAAATCGACAATCCATTACACCGGGAGGTCCGCCATGCGAACGACGAACGAACGACGTGTCTGCAAACAACTTCTTGAAGCCATCCTGTTTGAACGGATCGAACCGTTCATCGAACACCGGCGACAGGGACAGACGACGTTTCGTTTTGTCCGTCCGCCGTATGAGCTGACAGTCGACGGCAGACGGGGAGCGTTTGACCGCGTCTGGCTCGACATCGAGACGGTCGTCTTGACGCGGGGAAATCACGCGCAATCGCCGACGCTTGAGCACATCATGGACTGTTTTCAACTCGCGGAGCCGCTGCGGTTGGAACTGCGTCAAACGGTTCAGTTTGCTGACGCGTGTCCGACATATCCCGAGCCGCGGACGCATTTGTCCTACGAACAACTGGAACAAGCATTGATCGAAGGGCACCCGTACCATCCGTGTTTTAAGTCCCGGATTGGCTTTTCACCTGACGACCACTCGCGCTATGGACCGGAAGCAGGACAACGTTTCCGGTTGCGCTTTATTTCCGTCCCGGTATCGATCGTTCATCAACAACGTATGGATGGTGTGATGGAGCAGACGTTTGGGCACGAGACGTATCTCCGGTTGCAGGAAAAGTTAAGTGCTGCAGTCGACGTTCCGACCGGTTATCACATCCTGCCCGTCCACCCGTGGCAATGGCAACACGTCGAAGCGGATGTCCGTGCATCCGGCGGCATCGATCTCGGGGAAGCCGGTCCCTTGTTTCAAGCAACGCAGTCGATCCGGACCGTTTTTCGACCGGATGCGCCGACCGTTCCGCACATCAAGCTCCCACTCGATTTGATGCAGACGTCCTCACGACGGACGTTCACCGTTCCGAACATCGTCGCAGCACCTGTGTTGTCCGACTGGTTGGTCGACCGGACGCAAAAACTGCCGGTGACCGTGCTCCGGGAATTCGCCAGTCAAGTCGTGGAGACGACAGACGGCAACTTGTCGGGACGAATCGGCTGTTTGTACCGGGACAATGTCTTGGCGGCTGTGTCACCGGACGAAACGGTCATTCCGTTGACGGCACTTGCCCTCCGCGAAGAGAACGAGACTCTGTTTCTGGAACCATGGTTCAAATCATACGGACGGGAGCGGTGGCTGAAACAGTTTCTGACCGTCTATTTGGAACCGGTGTTCCGGCTGCTCATTGAAGAAGGAATCGCGGTGGAGGCGCATGCCCAAAATGCTTTGCTTGTCTTGAAGGACGGTTGGCCGACGCGGCTAATGTTACGGGATTTTCATGACAGCGTTGAATTTGTCCGTTCCTTTGTCCGACGTCCGGAAAAGATTCCGACGTTCGATACGCTGCATCCGGCCTTTCGCTCAACGACTAATCTGTACTACGAGATGGACCAGGTCGAAGCGTTACGCGAGCTGGTCGTCGATACGGTGTTTGTCTTTCATCTGACGGAGTTGTCGCATCAGCTGAAAGAAACACACCAGCTCGACGAGACGACCTTTTTTTACTGGACCGCCGACATACTCGCTGGACTGAATTTGCCACCGGCTCGTCTCGAAGCGTTACAACTCGATACGCCGACGGTCTATACGGAGTCGCTCGTTGCGCGGAAATTCAACACGACGCAGTGCCGGCACCTGATCCGCAATCCTCTGCAATCTCAAACACCGAAAGGAAGCGAAACGCATGTTATACATTGAAGACACGTTTTATACGAAACAGATGCTGACCGATCACCCGGTCTGTCGACTCAATTGGCTCACGGATCCCGCACAGACGGTCGTTGCCGTCTGCGTCAAGGACACAGCGGCATGGATCGCGTTTTGTCTCTATATGAAACAGATGCACGGGACGGTCGTACCGCTCCATCCGGATTTGCCGGAAGCCGGAGCAAGACGTCTGGCGGCACAAGCGGGATGTGATTATTTGGTGTATGCCGATTTTCATCAGCCGATCCGTTTGACCGCGTCAACGAATCGACCGGGTGGATTGATTCAGTTCAGCTCCGGGACGACCGGCGACGCGAAAGTCATTCACCGGACGTGGGCTTCGATTGACGAGGAACTGGCTTCCTATGGTCAACGTTTTCCGTTATCAGCGACGACCGGCACCATCGTTGCCTGCCCGACGTCGCATTCATTCGGATTGATTTGTGGGGTCTTGGCGACACTTGCGCGCGGAGCGATACCGATTATCTTGGAAAACTTGTCACCGAAGCATATTTTATACGTCTGTCAGGTACATCCGAACGCCATTTTGTATGCCGGACCGGGACTCGTCTATTTACTCAGCCAATTTAAGCAACGGCTGTTTGCGGTGATGATTTCCGGAATGACCTTGCCGACCGTCTGGTTTGAAGCGATTCGGGACGTAACAGATCATCTGTTGCAACAGTACGGCTGTTCGGAAATCGGCTGCATCGCCTTACATCCTGCTCCGAAATCAGCTCAAGCGATCGGTTATCCGTTGCCGCATCTGCAAATCCAGACCGGCACCATCGACGAGCCGGCTGAGTTAAAGGTGAAGACAGGAGACCAGTGGCTCGGAACCAAAGATTTAATGGGGCAGACGAGTACCGGCGAATTGCGGTTCTTCAGTCGTCTCGACGAAATGATCAATGTGTCCGGTCTGTCGGTGTATCCGGCGGATGTTGAGGATGTATTACTCCGTCATGATGATGTCGAAGAGGCCGTCGTCTTCAAGCGGACGGACCGTCTGCAGGGGGAACGTGTCTGTGTCCAAGTCGTCAGCTCGGCGACGGAAGACGCGTTGCGGACCTATTGTCGGGAACAGCTTGCACCGCATCAATGTCCGTCGGATTGGGCGTTTGTGCCGGCCATTGAAAAATTGCCAAACGGGAAAATCAGTCGCGTTCGTCTGGGGGTGACATCATGAGTCCACTTCTTGATTACACGTCATTTTGTCAGATTGTCGAGGAACAGCTGGAAGTGACTATGCAACAACCAGTGTCGGGAGGCGAACGGCTTCGGGACGACCTCCAGCTGGATTCGATGCGGCTGTTGCAATTGCTCGTTCATCTGGAACTTGAACACGGGTATGTCCTGGCTGATGAACAACTTGCTCAACTGCCGCAGATGACGGTCGATCAGTTGCTGCAATCGTTGGTACAAAAGGAGGTCGTCTGATGATTAAAGTCCACTGTCTCGTCAGTTGTGTCTGTGAAGTAATCAAACGATCGGACGCCGACCATCGTCCATACTACTTTGGCATCTGGGACGCTGACTTTGCGTTAACGTCTGAGTTTGTCCTGTCCCACCATGCGGCGCATATCAGTCATGAAGCGATGCTCGATTGGTACCGCTTGCTGTATGGAATCAACGTTCAGTCCTGGTACGATTCGTCCCGTTCGAAAGCGGCGAACCTCACCGTTCTGGAACAGTTCATGAAAACCAAACGACCGGAACAATCCGTCATCGTCATGCTCGACCTCGCCCGGTTACCGGAGCGGGAGAATAAATTCCATCACGAGGTCTTTCCGCATTACGTGATGCTCGAACCAACGGATGATGAAGACAGGTGGCGGATGCTTGATCCGGACTTCCGGTATGAAGGTGAATTTGATCGGACACGGATTCTTCAGGCGATCGATCAGCCGACCGTTGCCGGTGGCTTTTGGTTTGACGGGAGTCAGGTCAAATTGCCGGACACGGAAACCGTCTCCGCGTATTTCATGAGTGGTCTTAAGCGGCACCATCCATTGACGGAAGCGGTCGAACAGGTCATCTTACACCATGCGTCGAGACCGGAAAAGTTGCCGGAGGCGTTAAAGCAACTACCCGTCATCGCCATCCGCAAATATGCTTATGAGCATGCCTTTGCCTATTTTTATGAACGCTTGGGCATTGATTTAGTGGCGTCCGATTTTGACGACTGGTGTGACAAAATCGAGCAATTGGTCAATCAATACACGATCATTCAACACCGGGCGATCAAATACAGCATGACGCGCGATCGGGCAGATTTACAGGATATCCAACAATGGCTCGTCGCACAAACGACGCTCGAAGATGACATCAAACGGCAGCTCGTCGATTTGTTCAGCCGATTTCAACAGAAAGAAGGGGAAACGGATGCAACTCGCACTTTGTACGATCAGCTACCGGCATCATCTACGGTCATTCGATGAGTTGGTGAGGTTTGCCGCAGCAAATAAGTTTGAGGCGATGGATGTTTGGGGTGTTCATGCGAAGCATCTGCAGGAAGCTGACCTCGTCTTGTTGCAAAACAGCGGAGTTCATGTCAGCATGCTCAGCCATTACCTGTCGTTTGACGCTCCGATGTCCGTCTTGCTTGAACAGACGAAAGCCTTGTCTCGCCTCGCCCAGCGGCTCGGAACCCGCCGGATCCGGATTTTTGCCGGTCACAAGGCGAGTCAAGAGTTGACGGAGGCGGAACGGGCGCGACTTGTCTATCAATTGAGCGGTGTCTGTAAAGTCTTGGATCAAGCGAAGCAGTTGGTGTTGCTTGAAATCCATCCGAATACGGCGGCCGACACGATCGAGTCGACGGAGCGGTTATTGCATGAGGTCAATCATCCGGCCTGCCGCGTGAACTTTGACGTTCTCCATGTCGTCGAATCCGGCGCCGATCCGGTCGCGGCTTACCGCCGGCTCGAACCGGTCATCGAACACCTTCACTTGAAGACGGTGGCACGAGCCGATCAATTCGACGTCTTTGAACCGGCAAATGTCTATGCGGCAAGCGGATCGCGGGACGGCATGGTGCCGTTATTTGACGGTATCGTTGATTACGACCGATTTTTTGACGAACTTAAATCGGCGCTGGTTGCGAAAACGGCGAGTCTCGAATGGTTCGGAGAGCATCCGGATGAACGATTGGTGACTGACGGACGATTGGTACGTCAACGTTTGGCACGACCGGTTCTGCAATTCACCTAATGTTCACGGCTCAAGGAGTTTAGAGGACCGGACGAAAAGGAAAGCAATAGAATGTAAGTCATTGTTGATGGTCTCGTTGAAAAAGAAAGGATGTTGAACATGTCAGAACGTGTTTTCATTAGTCCGGCAAAGTACGTCCAAGGAAAAAATGTCATTGATCGGCTCGGTACATACGTGAGCCCGATTGGTGATGTGGCCCTCGTCATCGCGGATGATGTCGTCTGGGGAATTGTCGAGGAACGTGTCCAAGCTTCATTTTCAACTGAAGGAATCAAAATCGAAAAAGCGGATTTCAGCGGAGAAGCCTCAAAGCATGAAGTCGAACGGATTGCGACGCAAGCGAAAGACGTCGGTGTCAAGTTCGTCATGGGTGTAGGCGGCGGGAAAACGCTTGATACAGCGAAAGCCGTCTCCGACGAACTCCATCTGCCGGTCGTCATCGTCCCGACCATCGCGTCGACTGATGCACCGACCAGTGCCTTATCGGTCATTTATTCCGATGAAGGAATTTTTGAGAGTTATCGATTCTACAACAAAAATCCCGATCTTGTTTTGGTCGACACGAAGTTGATCTCGGAAGCACCGGCACGCTTCTTTGCCTCGGGAATCGCCGATGCACTGGCGACATGGGTCGAAGTGCGGAGCGTCATTGCTTTTGGCGGATCGACGATGGCCGGTGGACGCCCGACGATTGCAGCGGAAGCCATCGCGAAACGGTGTGAAGAGGTTTTGTTTGAGCACGGACGCCTCGCCTACGAGTCGGTTCAGGCGAAAGTCGTCACGCCGGCCCTCGAAGCCGTCGTCGAAGCGAACACCTTGCTGAGCGGTCTTGGTTTTGAGAGCGGGGGGCTTGCGGCAGCGCACGCCATCCATAACGGCTTCACGGCACTCGACGGGGACATCCATCACTTGACGCACGGTGAAAAGGTTGCGTTCGGGACACTTGTTCAACTGGCCCTCGAAGAACATCCGCAAGAAGAGATTGAGCGATATATTGCGTTTTATATGGATCTTGGTCTGCCGGTCACACTCGAAGACGTTAAATTAAAAGATGCGTCACGCGAAGACATCCTTAAAGTCGGACAGGCGGCGACGGCAGACGGGGAGACGATCCACAGCGGATTTGATGTCACTGCTGATGAAGTGGCGGACGCAATCATTGCAGCAGACCGTTATTCGAAAGCCTATCAAGCGAAACGGGCTAAATCTTAAAACGGTCCGGTCTGATTCAGGAGTAGCTTTGAAATCAGTAATTGCCCTTCCTTTCCACAGGAGTCGAGGGGATATATGTTTCCGTCCGACATCAATCAAATGGCCGATGATCCTTTTAATAGGTTCATCGGCCATTTCAATCTGAAATCATCACTTTTCATAATCCTTCTACTCGCTTTTCGCGATATTGTTTATGACCATCGGATCACTATAAGAAAGAATATAAAATTCTTGCTCATGCGTCCTGATGACAAATAAATTTAGTTCACCACGTTCGGTGTAGATTTCTTTTGTTTTCATATATTTCTCGGCAAACTCACCAAAAATCGACTCTTTTAGCTTCACGATTGGATAGGGATTTCTGAGTCCGTCATCAAGGATTCCATGCTCTTGGAGAGTTCCCATGAACACAGCATACTTTTCGAAGCGCATCAAAAAATAGTCGCGCGAAGGATCACCTATGATTAACTTTGACACATCGTCAGCTCCATAAAAGTATAAATCGATCGCGTAATGGTCATTTCCCTTCAATGACATCGTATCCAATTCCAATTCGTAGTCTTCAACGCTGAGTAAAAAATCAAGATCTATGTTATTCAACAAGACACCTCCTATTACAATTAGAAAATTCATACAATTTAAACTTCTTTCGTTTTATCATACTTGAATTCCTTCCTCTAGGCTACGATTAGAAAGGTAGGAGTCCTAAGTGATTCAACTTCACGATCAAAAATAAATCAGGGTAATCCTGTCGTGATGGATGTCGCAGTTTAAGCATTTTACCGGCGAGGAGGGGTTGAATTGTTGAGCAAAAATCGTTACAGTTATTAAAGCGTAATGATTACGATTTAATAACTGTAACGGAGGATTTAGAGATGAACCAACCATACGAATGGCTTATCATCGGTGGAGGAGTCCACGGGATGACCGTATTCCATGCTTTACTTGAACGTGGCGTCAAACAAAAAAACATCGCCATCATCGATCGACATGCGACACCGTTAGCGAACTGGCAACGACAGACGGCACGAATTGAGATGCCTTATCTGCGTTCGACACGTGTGCACCATACATCGACAAATCCAACGAGCTTGCGCCGATTTGCCGATGAACAAGAGTATACGTCTCAAGCCTTTAAAGATACATATGGTCGTCCTTCACTGGAACTGTTCAACGACCATGCGATACAGTTGGCAAAACAAAATGGGGCTGATGAGAGCTGGTTTCAAGCGGACGTATCAGGATTAAGCAAATCAGTGGAGTACTGGCAGATCAAGACGTCAAACCGGACCTTTCAAGCGAAGCGGGTCGTCTTGGCTTTAGGGCAGTCGGAACGTCTTCATCTGCCGGACTGGGCGGATGCTACGCAACATGTCTTCGAAGAACGTGAAGAAACACCACCTGTTCTTGTCATCGGGGGAGGAATCAGCGCCATTCATTATACAATCCGTTGTGCCAAAAAGTTTCCGGGACAAGTAACGTTGATTACGAAACGTTCGCTGGAGCAAAGTGCCTTTGACGCGGATCGGAAATTCATGGGACCTAAAGGACTGACACCATTCAAATCGCTGTCACTGCGTGAACGGAGACAGCTGATTGCAGCTGAACGGAAACCGGGGACCGCACCACAGGAATTGATCCAGCGGATGCGCCATCTCATTCGAAGCGGTCACGTCATTCATCAAATCGGTGAGGTCAAGCAACAGACGACGGGTGGTGTGATGCTGACGGACGGAACGGATCTGAAAGGGATGACCATCGTGTGTGCGACCGGAATTCGACCGTTGACGATTCAAGGTTCCTGGCTCGAAAGCGTCCAACGACAGTTTGACTTGCCATTATCTCCGTGCGGAACGCCCGTCTTGAATGAGGAAACGTTTGAGTGGGGGGAAGGACTCTATGCGACAGGAAGTCTTGCCGATTTAACGGTGGGTCCGTTCGCACGATCCATCTACGGTGGACAGGTCGCAGCAAGAGCGATTGTAACAGCGGTGTTATGAACCTAAAAATGGACCTGAGCGGAAGCTTCAGGTCCTTTGGCTTATAAATAGTTGAGGGGATTGACACTGCTTGCGGCAGATGTCGCACTGTAGACGTATGTTCCGCGGTGAAGTTCGAAGTGAAGGTGCGTACCGAACGCGTTACCTGTTGCGCCGACCGTTCCAAGAACTTGACCTTTAGAGACCGATTGTCCGACGGAAACCGAGCGGCTGTTCAAGTGGGCATAGAGACTCGTGAACGAGGCACCGTCAATCGTATGTTTGACCATGATGTAATTACCGTAGGCGCCTTTATACTGCGATGTGATGACTTTACCGGCCGCTGTCGCATAGACCGGTGTGCCTTTCGGTGCGCCGTAATCGATGCCGTTATGGAACGTGTAACCATACACACCGCTGGCTTTTCCATATCCTTGCGTAATCGGACCGCTCGTCGGCGTAATGAAATCGTTGGACGCTTTTGTAGCACCGCCGGACGACTTCGTTAAACTGGTGACAGTATACTTTTTGACATAGTCGGCGTGAACAAACCGTTTGTCCCCGTTGTATAAAAACTTGATCCAGTCACCCGTCCGGCCAAGATAACGGAACGTTTGACCGCTGTTGACGGTTCCGACCTGCTGGCTGCTCGTCGAAGAACTGCTGCGAACACGTAAGTTATCGACCATGACCTTGATTTTGTAGGAAGTCGTGACGGAATACTTTTTGACATATGTAGAAGAGACGTATACTTTTTTCGAACCGTAGAGAATTTTTGTCCAGTTCCCCGTACGTCCTAAATATTTATACGTATCTCCTTTATCGAGACCTGTGATGACACCGTATGTCGTTTCTGGACCGGTCCGTGCACGAAGCCCGTCTTCCATGACTTTGACTTTATAAAACGTTGCGGCATCTGCTTTTGGAACAGCATATGTAGAAAATCCGGCGACGGCGATGGCTGAGACCGTCAGCGTAGTAAATAATTTCTTCAATTCAGTAAATCCTCCTTTAAATCTGTAAGGCTGCGATCAGTGTGTTCTATGTAATATCACTATATGAATTTCTTAGATGAGTGTACCATTTGTCAAAATGTTTAAATATTACAATATTATTTCTATAGTGTTTCACAATTTTATATTTTATTGATTGAAAAATGATTATTTACTTTAAATGGTAAAATAATCCTCTTTTAAAATGAAGGTAAAAAAGGGGTCTGGAGCTGACGAGAGTTGATTTTTTGTTAAAAGAGAACAGAAATGTTTGTTTCATTATGGTATGCTGAATTTCCCAATAACTAGGATAAGTTTATTTCAAACGATCTATTTTAAGAAAGGTTTAAAAAAACGGACACCCGATATCGAGTGTCCGACGTTGTGCTTATAAGACGTTAAGCGGGTTGATGCTGTTTGCAGCCGAAGAGCCACTGTAGACGTAACCACCACGGTGAAGTTCAAAGTGAAGGTGTGAACCCGTTGAGTTTCCGGTGCTGCCGACGTTTCCGATTTTTGTACCTTTTGCAATTGATTGACCGGCGTAGACCGAGCGACTGCTGAGGTGGGCATAGACACTTGTGTACGTAAGACCGTTCACTTTATGTGTCATCATGACATAGTTGCCGTATGCGCCTTGGTAGCCGGACTTGATTACTTTACCGGAAGCAGTTGCACGGACCGTTGTCCCTGTCGCTGCTGCGATATCGATGCCGTTATGGAACGTGTATCCGTAGCGGCCGCTTGCACTTCCGTATCCTTGTGAGATGGATCCGCTCGTCGGACGCAGGAAGCCTGTTGAGAACGATGCTTTTTTAGCTGTTGCCTTTGTTCCTGTGCTGTAACGTTTTACATAACCTGAGTAAACATAGCGTTTCTTGCCGCCGTACGAAATTTTAGTCCAGTTGCCTGTTTTGCCGTAATACTTAAACGTTTGACCAGCGTTGACGCCAGCGACGATTTTGTAGTTAGTCGAAGGGCCTGTCCGGACACGTAATCCGTCTGCCATGATCTTGACTTTATAAGAAGAAGAACTAGCAGCTTCAACTTTACCTGTACCCGTACTTGCGAATCCCGAAACGACGAGTGCGCTCATTGTTACTGTTGTCAAAATACGTTTCATGTTGTAATTCCTCCTGATGTTGAAAAAAAGTGACGGTTGATGAAAGTGGATGACAGATCACGGTCTGTCGATTGGATATGACGTATATGTGTAGGCTGTATATGAATACTGCGTTGTAGTGGTGAATTGAATAAACCGAGTATAGCATCGGATGTTTTGAAAATAACATTTCAGTTTGATTTCTGAATTATACTCAAATAAGTTATATTGTAATCTGTTGTTTGGGATAATTCTGAAATGCAGGCATACCAACCTATTCGTTTGTAACAAAAACCGTGTATCTTGAAATATTCAGGAATATGGGAAAATGTGAAAAAGTATGGGTCGATAACAAAAAAATAAGGAGTGAAAAACGATGGATATCAATTTCAGAGTGGAGAACCAGCGATTTAACCACCGTGCAGCTGCTGTGATCATTAAGGACGGACATCTGTTGATTCATCGAAATGTCCGGGATGATTTTTGGGCATTGCCGGGTGGACGGATTCGTTTGATGGAGCCCGGGGAAGCGGCGGTCATCCGCGAAATCAAAGAAGAATTGGGTCTTGCGGCAGAGGTCAGCCGTTTTTTATCGGTTCACGAAAACTTTTTTACATACGATGAAGTTTCTTTCCATGAAGTCGGCTTTTATTATGAAGTCACCGTGTTGGATGACATGACGGTCACGACCGAAGAGTTTTTTGGGGTGGAAGGACAAGAATTAATGTATCGGTTTATTCCGCTTGAGGAGTTATCGACGGTCACCCTCTATCCTGTTCAGTTGCAGACGATGCTTGAAGCAGGTAAGTGGGATCGGTTATTCCGGGACAATGGGAAAACGTCTTAATAGAAAGAAGAGTTGGCGCACATTATAGCGTCAACTCTTCTTTTGGTTTCCGGGATTACGTGATGCTCTGCATCTGACCGTCAGTCGTTTGCTGTCAGTAATTCAATCGGTTGCTTAAAACTCTTTTAAAGCAGTGCAGAGAGAGCCTTCGACTGACATGTATCGTCATTCGAGTAGATCGAAAAAGACCGGGCGTAAAATTCGGGCACAAAAAGTGTGACCGGTCGGTCGTCCCGGTGATCCACTGTGAACGTTCTGGAATCGCCTAAACTGTCTGCAATTAAAGCAACGACTTGAAGATTTGGGGCGGTCGAAAATAACGTAAGGTCGTCCATATTATGTGTGATCAATTCGATTAAGGGAAACGTATGAATCAAATCATGGACGTCGCGTATATCGATCTGAACGTACAGATCGCCGTCTACGTCGGCTAAATAATTGAGTGTTAAATGAGTATTCCGGCAATGGGTTGTCACATTGTCCTCCATTAATCCATTAAACCGAATATAAAAGTAGAGAAAATCGATGTTCGCTTCCTGAAGCGTCGTCTGTAAAACATCTTCAAGAAATAAGAACTTTTTCGGGAAATCAACGAAGTAACAGTGTGATAACGGTTGTTGACAGTCGAACGGTGCCAATTTCTTTACTTCAACATCATTCATTTTTTGTAAACGGACAGGAATCAAGCGAACCTCCTTTTCCATTGCGATGTCAACTATTGGATGACATGCGCTCTGAGACCATTATTCGATGTCCAGTCGATTTGACCTGCTTTTAAAATATTTGGGATTATTTCTTGGAAAACGTTTATTGCGGTATGGCAAGGGAATGTTAATGAAGGTAGTCATTAAATATTGAAAAGGGGTTGGGTCATATGCGCGAGGAAGAATTAGAGCAGATGCATCAACAAGCACGGGGACAAACACAGGATCAGCAACCGGGAATCGAATCCGAAATGAATCCTGAACCGGTGTACGACGACCCGGAATATGTGGGATCAGGTAAGTTGAAAGGTAAAGTGGCGTTGATAACAGGCGGAGACAGCGGCATTGGGCGTGCTGTCGCGATTGCTTATGCCAAAGAGGGCGCAAACGTCGCCATCGTTTACTTAAATGAGGGACGGGATGCAGAAAAAACGAAACAATTGATCGAAGGGTATGGTGTCAAGGCACTGGCATTTGCGAAAGATGTCAGTCAACCGGAGAATGCCCAACCGATCATTGATCAGGTCATTCAAGAATTTGGTCAATTGAATATCCTGGTCAACAATGCTGGAAAACAGTTCCCGCAAGACGATTTCTTGGCGATCACACCGGATCAGTTAAAAGAGACGTTTGAAACGAATCTCTTTTCGATGTTCTATCTGACGCAGGCTGCGTTACCGCATTTGAATAAGGAAGATTCGATCATCAATACATCGTCCGTCACGGCGTATCGTGGGGCGCCATCACTGATTGATTACTCGGCAACCAAAGGGGCAATCACGACGTTGACGCGTTCGCTGGCGTCAAACTTGATTGAAAAGGGGATTCGCGTTAATGCCGTCGCACCCGGTCCGATTTGGACGCCGCTCATCCCGGCGACGTTCTCAAAAGAAAAGGTCGAAGCGCACGGGGAAGACACACCAATGAAACGCCGCGGGCAACCGTCTGAAAACGCACCGGCATATGTCTACCTGGCTTCACGCGACTCAAGTTACGTCACCGGTCAAACGATTCATATCAACGGCGGCGACTACATCACATCATAAGGAGGAAATAATCATGAAGAAAAATCCGAATGAAGTCCCAGAACACGAACCGAATCAACAACCGGACGAGATTCCAACGACACCTCCGTCGGAGATTCCGGAGACGCCACAGGAAGATCCGATCCGTCAACCAGAGCCGGACACGTTCCCGGAACCAACGGAAATTCCGGATACACCGCAAGAAGATCCAACACCCTACTAAACAAGACAGGCTGATTCTGGACACCGTTCAGAGTCAGTTTTTTTGTTTCGAATTTTTTTGCTAATTTTCAAATAATTTGGGAACCCTTACATTATCTTGAACGTAAAATAAGATAACAAAAGGGGGAATTACTCATGGACATTCTGTTAGCATTTTTAGCACTAGGGGCGGGGTTTTGGTTTTTCTATAGTTACTTACTCGGATTTCGAAACAAAAACATCACGATGACGTTTGATGATCGGTTTTACACGTTGGATGAACACGTCAAAGCGATTGAACATAAACTCAAACAAGACGGAAAACTTGTCGAATATTTAGGGAACCGTCGCTTTTTAGTAAACGGGAAACGATATGTGTTCGTTGAGCGAACTGTTCCGATGTCAGGCATTCCAGTCCAACAAACCATTTTAGAATTCCAAAAATAAGATTACTCATGCCGCCTCCCTTCGGAGTGCGGTATTTTAGTATGATTTCATAAACCACAAGAAAGGATGAAACCAGCATTGGATAAATATTCTCTGCAAGAATTTGTTCCGAAAAGAATAGAGTTTATAGACAAAATGATGGTAAGTCGTTTTCATGCCATTTCCATCGATAAAAGCGACGAAAAAATTGCGAGGGTGATGGAGGACCCGTTCTTACCTTCTTATGATACGATTTGCGGCGTGTATTGCATCTACAGAAAATCCGTATTAGATGTATTAAACGGTAGCATAGCATCGTTTAACAACTATGAATTTGACACAGCATGTTCCTCAGACAAACTAATAATAGAGGAACATGTGGAGGATGTATTGGATGTTGCAACAGTGGTTATAATTGCTTCAGAAGATAAAAAATACATGTCTCACTACTTCATTGGTGGAAATTCTAAAAAACTCAACAGTATATTAAACGTTTGTTCAGGATTCCCAACAAGTGCGAACAAAAAAAATTTAAATCACACCATTAATCGTTTTAAAGAAGACGTTAGTGTCGTTGAAAACATGGATTATTTGAAAAATATACTGAATGAAATGGTGTGAGGATAGAAAAAGAGAGAAGGTGCCGATCAAAGCGCACCTTCTCTCTTTCTTTTTGCACAACCTTCAAAAGAGTATTGATATGAGAAATTTAATCGTGTACTTAAAATATTTTCAAAATGCAAATGTTTTAAGTAAATGAAGTAGTAAAAAAGTTACAAGTACTATGTCTGTCATCTAATTCTATCCGTATGAATTAAGAGTGAAGTATTTTTTGGAAATGGATTGACAGTCAACTGTACTACGCGTATGATACAGAAAGAAAGTGTATTACTGTTTTAATACAGTGAACGGGAAAGGGAGGTCAAGACCACGATGCAATTTGACCAAAGAAGCCCGGTGTATCTTCAGGTCGTCCGATGGTTCAAGGAACAAATCGCGACGGAAGAACTCAAATGCGGGCAGGAAATTCCATCGCGCCGGGAAATCGCTGCGCAACTCGGAATTAATCCGAATACGGCACAAAAAGCGTACAAAGAAATGGAGGATCAGCAATTGATTACGACAGAACGAAACGTACCGAGTAAGATCACGATGGATCAAGAAATTGTCAAAAAAGTCCGGACGGAGATGCTGGATGAAGCAGTCGCACAATTCATCGAGGCGGTCCAAGCGATTCAGATTCCATTAGGCGAAGTCGTCACGAAAGTTGAGACGATGTATCAGTCAACGGAACGGAGGAAGATCGATGCTTGAAGTCCATGGTTTGAAAAAACGATACGGTCGGAAGAAACCGATTCTTGAAGGTGTTTCGTTTTCGGTTCGTCCGGACAGCATCACCTGTCTGATCGGTTTAAACGGCGAAGGAAAATCGACCATCTTAAAAGCCATCATGGGTCTTGTCCCGGTCGATGCCGGAACCGTCTTGGTGGACGGAGAAGTTTCACGCGAAAAAATCGCCTTTGTTCCGGATATACAGACGATGCCCGGTTACATGACGATTGGTGACGCTCTGACGTATATGGGTGATTATTATCCGGACTGGAATCCGAAGGTCGCCGAAGAATTGATGGGCCTGTTCAAGTTATTGACGACCGACAAAATCTTGGAACTGTCGAAAGGGAATCAGGCGAAGTTCAGTTTGGTGCTCGGTTTTGCACTGGATCGTCCGTATTTGTTACTCGACGAACCGTTTGCCGGAATCGATTTATTTACGAAGGAACAGATTGCCTGGATCTTTTCGAGTCAATACATGGAAGGGCGCGGCATCCTGATGACGACACATGAAATCATTGAAATCGAACATCTGATTGACCGGGTTGTCTTTTTACAGGATGGTCGGATCATTGATGAACACGATACGGAAGAGATGCGCGAAGTATACGGAAAATCGGTCCAAGACCGGATGCGGGAGGTCTATCAACGATGAAACAATACCTGATGTTAACAAACGAAGAGTTAAAACGCAGCTGGAAAATGATTGTCTCGATCATCCTTGCGATGGCGAGTATTGAAATCTTGACCGTCGTGGGGCGGGTCATTTACCATGAACGCCAGGTTCAGGAATATATGGGTTATGCGAAATTGACCGAGTCAGAAGCTCTGCGTTCATTTGGAAAGTTATCATTTGAACAGGCGAGCGCTTATTTCAGCTATTTCATTCTGATTGGGGCTGTTCTCGTCATTTTGTACGCTGTTCAAATTTGGTACCGGGATTGGTTGGGTGAATCTAAGTACATATACCGTCTGTTACTTTTACCAGGCAGTCGTGCGAAAATCTTTTTTGCTAAATGGACATCACTGGCTCTTGTCA
Source organism: Exiguobacterium sp. s192 (assembly GCF_018618795.1). Taxonomy (NCBI): domain Bacteria; kingdom Bacillati; phylum Bacillota; class Bacilli; order Caryophanales; genus Exiguobacterium; species Exiguobacterium sp. s192. Next base: position 43,881 of record NZ_JACSMS010000003.1, read on the forward strand.
TCATTAGCTTCATTGGTTTGCAGTGGGTTGTTATCCAGTTCAGTCACGTGATTTTTAATTGGTTAATACAGGATGAGTATCGGGCATCCTCTTCATTGCAACTCTCGATAGAACTGAAGCAACTCTATACGATGAGTTTGAGTGATTTGTTGCTCTTTGTTGTTTTATCCTTATTCATCGTCAGTTTCTTGTTTATGCTCGTGCTTCTGGAACGTTCATATCGTAAAACGAAAGGACTATTGTTTATGGTTCTTGAAGTGGCTTCTTTTTTCATCGTTATGATGGGAAGTATGTATGTGATTGAAAAGCTGGATATTTTTTTGACGCAAGAAATATCAGCAATCATGTTGGCAATCTTTGTGTTGTACTTTGCTTATACGATTTGGAAGAGCCTGCGTTTATTAAAATGGAAAATTTCGGTCTGAGGAGGACTTCATGCGAAAATTTAAATTTGTACTTATACTGGCTGTCGTCAGCTTCCTGACGATAGGTATCTATACCATATTTATTCAATCGATTGATGAATCGGACTTTATCGTGGATACGGTCCAAGGGGATCCGAAACAACCGGCTGTTCGTTCCGTTCATGCAGAACTTCATGATCAAGGGTTAAAAAAAATGGATTATAAAATTGGATTAGACGGTCGTGTCCAAAAGACGGAGGATAGTCTAATTAGCGGTTTGTTTGAAAGCCCATTTGATGAAAAAAATGCACCGAATGATTTCCGACGCTTTATGCGTAACGATTACGTCATTACGCTGGAACAAGATGGCACTTCATACGCGATAGGTGCATCGAACAATAATAAGTGGGAATTGCAGTATTGGAAGGATGGCAAGCAACGTGTTGTCAAAAAAATATTTCCGGCACCTGCTGAAGCTAGGAAGCTAGGAAAAACCGAGCTTTATCCGTATAAACGGATTGGAAACAGTTTGTATGTTACTGCGCGAGATTATGAATCCGAATCAAAAACATTGTTATACAAAATTGATTTAAAAAACGAAACGATTCGAAAAATCAATTTACCATTTACCTCTAAAGATGAGTTCTATCTTTTAGGAATCCATGATGAAACGATTGTTTATTATACGTCGGAAGGTGTAGAAGGATCAGATGAGACAATAGAAAAAGTATATGTGAGCGATGGAAAAACATCTCAACTTTTAAAAGGATTGAAGTCGGTTGGTGCTAACCAAACCGAACTGAGTGCGGATGGAACAAAACTGATCCTTCTTGAACGCGAACCAGAAGATTTAATATGGGCAGTTTATGATCTGGCATCGAAGAAATCTACAAAATATAAGATAGGTATCCCGTTAGTACTAGATGAGTCTGGATTAGGTGAGTATACCGAGCTGAAAGATGGTTTGATTTACACGGCGAATCGAACTGGTGACGGTGTTGTCAATGTCCTTGTCGTCGACGCAATATCAAATCGCGTCTTGTATGAGGGAAACATTAAGGACAAACTAAAACGAGTAGAAACTATACTTAACGAGCTTGTGTTGAACTAACAAACAACTTTAATCACTTTAAAAAACGCAATCCGGAACTCTTGAAGAGTTTCAGATTGCGTTTTTGTTTCATTGATACGATTTGATGAGGATATCTTGTTTCGTGTAGTAATTCCACGTCAGGTCTTGCGATTCGACCTTTTTCGTCGTTACGGCAACGAACTTATTTTTTCCGGTATAGATCCCGACGAAGTTCGGTGTCTTTGCTTTTTTTGCTTGGACAAATAACAAGTCGCCCGGCATCGCTTTTTTAAGTGTGACGGTTTTCAACGGCATTGTGGCTTGTTTCGCAATCGTCCGCTCGAGTGTCAGACCACTCTTTTGATACACGTATTGTGTGAAGCCAGAGGCATCAAATCCTTTTGTTGTCGAACCGCCTTCTTTATATGGTGTTCCGATCAGTGAAGTTGAAAGTTTCGCGATTGCAGCTTTCTTTTTCGCAAGTTCTTTCTCCGATAACGGTTTTGGTGTCTCGGCTTTAGTCGGTGTTGCAGCGAATGTCGCGACCGGGCTGACCGTCGCTGTCAGCAAGAGGGCTGTTAATGGAAGGGCATAATACGATTTCATAGTAAAATCTCCTTTTTCGTAAGTGGGATGAACAACTGACTTTACCGTACCATGCCGATTGGAAAATAAAGCAACAAATCAGATACGTTCACCTAACAGTCTTGTAAGGTTCGGTCTGAGTCTCGGATACAAAAAAAGACGCCTGTTCCGTATGCCTCACGAGAGGACACTTTGGAAACAGGCGTTTTTTTATGACCGTTGATCAAGCCGGTGACTGACAGCGGTCAAAGCAGCTGCGAGTAAGGCGACGGCACCGCCAACAAGCGCGATATTCATGATCGGACCGTTCGCATAGACGAGTCCACCTAAAGCAGAACCGAAGGCAATCCCGACATTGCTGGCGACCGGCATCAAGGAAGCAGCCAGTCCTTTTGCTTCCGGATTAAACTTCTCTGCCAAATCAATCAGATAGATTTGTGTTGAGGTCGTTAATAAAATCGACATCAAGGACATCAAGGCAATGTTGATCAGACCGAGCGAAACGGACGCTGTCGTCACGTAGAGGGCGGCGAGTACAATCGCCTGAACGATGAAGACGAAACGGAGACGACCGATCGGGTTCCGGCTGGCGATTTTCCCGGCCAAGATGTTACTGAAGATCGAGACAACACCGTACGCGAGTAAAATTGGACTGATCCACGTCGACGGCAATTTCAATTCCAGCTCCAAAACCGGAACGAGGTACGTATAGACGACGTACGTCGCACCGAATCCAAATGATGGGATGAAAAAGGCGATCATGATCCGCGGATTGGCGAGTAGACGAAGTTGATCGCGAATCGAACTGGTCGCCGTTGATTGTTGGACCGGAACGACTTTGAAGACACCGACTAACGCAATGACGCCAAGGCCACTTGTCAGCCAAAAGGTTGCGGCGTACCCGGCATGTTGACCGATGAAGGTACCGATTGGAACTCCCAAGACGTTCGCAAGGGTAAAACCGCCGAAGATGAATGAGACGGCGACCCCGCGTTTCGCAATCGGGACACTGTCACTGGCGACGACCATTGCAAGCGAAATCAGGACGCCCGTCAAAACAGCCGTCACGATCCGGGTCAGCAATAAGATTTCATAATTCGGTGCAATACCGCTGCAGATATTCAGCAAAATCCAGACGAAAATCAAGCCAAGCATTAATTTGCGCCGTTCGAGATGTCCGGTCAAGGACATTGTAATCGGTGTCCCGATGGCGAAGGCGATGGCAAAGGCAGAGACAAGCGTCCCGGCTTTCGCGATCGTAATGTTCAGACCGTCTGCGATTTCGGATAAAATACCGACGATGACGAATTCGCTTGTTCCCAGGACAAAGGTCAACATGGATAACGTTGCGATCAACAGCCAGTCGGTTTGACTCAAACGAGTCGATGATGATGACATACACATTCCTCACTTCTAGCGCCTGTGCGCAAAAAACTATCGTGTATCAGAATAGCATGATTCAAGTGGTGCGGAAACAGGATTTAGAGGAAGGCGAAAAAGAAGCATTATTGCGAATAGCACGTCAATTTCACTTGGCGGAGATTCGGGTATACTGAAGAAGTAAAGACAACTAAAAAACGAGTAAAGGACGTGACGGAACATGCAAGCAACAGTCACTTGGAACCACAAGATGGGATTTAGCGGCGAGACTGAATCCGGGCATCACTTAGCGATGGACGCAGCACCGGATAACGGAGGCGACAATCAAGCACCGCGACCGACGGAGCTGTTACTCCACGCCGTTGCCGGCTGTACCGGCATCGACATCGTCTCGATTTTAGAGAAGATGCGTTTGACGTTGACCTCATTTGAAATGGACATCGAAGGGGAACGGGCAGATGACCATCCGCGCCGCTTCACGACGATTTCGATCCATTACCGGCTTGAAGGCGATTTACCGGAAGATAAGGTCCGTCGGGCGATTTCATTGTCAAAAGACAAATACTGCTCCGTCTCCCAATCGTTGAACGCAGAAATTGAAGTCTACTATTCAATCAACGGCGTCCGAAACGAGGAACCGATTTGAAGCTGTTTTTCCCTGTTGTCTTAGCAACTGTCTTACTGTCCGGTTGTGTCGACGAGACCGCGAAACCGAACGAACCGGCACCGAAGCAAGCCGAAGAAACAAAACAGCCGAAACCACAAAAACCGGAGCAACCGTCTGCCCGGGAACAAGCGGAAAATGAACTTAAGCAGACGGTCTCTCAGATGTCGACGGCGGAAAAAGTCGATCAACTGCTCTACATCGGTGTGGCCGGAACGGCATTGACGGAAGCGGATCGCCGGCTGTTGCAGCAACATGCGCTAGGGGGAGTGTTGTTACTCGGCGGTAATATCACGTCATCCGACCAACTGAAGGCATTGACGACTGATATCAACGAAGCGCAAACGTCGGATCAACGGGCATTCGTCGGTTTTGACGAAGAAGGCGGACGGGTCAGCCGGGTTCCGGACGCCCGACTCAAACTGTCGCCGAGCCTGGCATATGGTCAAAAAAATGATCCGGAATTAATGGAAGACGTCGGGCAGACGCTTGGCTCCATTTCCCGTTTTTACGGATTCAACATGGATTTTGCACCGGTCCTTGACGTCAACAGTAATCCGGCGAATCCGATCATCGGCGACCGGGCGCTCAGTGCGGACCCGCAACAAGTGGCACGACTTGGTGTGCCATTGATGCAGGGAATGAAGGAAGAAGATATCGTGCCGGTCGTCAAACATTTTCCGGGACACGGAGATACGACCGTCGACTCACATGTCGGTCTGCCGCGGGTCGATGCGACGAAAGCGGAACTTGAGCAGACGGAGCTAGTCCCGTTTAAACGGGCGATTCAAGACGGGGCTGAAATGGTCATGGTCGCGCATATCCTGTTCCCGGCTCTCGACAAAAATCGACCGTCCTCATTATCGAAAGAAGTCATGACCGGTGTGTTACGGAGTGAACTGAAATTTGATGGTGTCATCATCACGGACGATCTCGTCATGGGAGCCATCACAGAACGGTACGGATTAGCTCAAGCGGCAGGTCTTGCACTTGAAAACGGTGCGGACATGGCGATGTTCTCGACACCCGGAGCGTACGCGTCCGTTCACAAGGAAATCATGGCGCGGATCAAACAAGGGAAACTGTCGACAGCCGATCTCAACCAGAAAGTCATGCGGGTCTTACGCTTAAAACAAACGTATGACTTGTCGCAAACGAAACGTGTCGACGAATACCAACGCTTGATCGAGCAGGTCAAAGCGGTCGAATTGGACATGCGACACTAATCAAGGGTGGAACTAATCGGACTACCCGTGGTAGACTACAGACGTACCACACAAATAAATATCTACACTAGGGGAGTCTCGCAGCAGACTGAGACGGAAGTATCCGGACCCTTTGAACCTGATCTAGTTCGTACTAGCGGAGGGAAGTGGTATCCGATCATCTATCGAGGGAACGCCAAGCGTCGCCCTTTTCGTAGGACCACTCCATCAGTTCATGGGGTGGTCCTTTTTCGTGTGGAAAGGAGGGGGAACGATGTCACATTTACACCTGATTACAACCGGACGCGACAGTAAGGAAGTGCTGGAACAGACCCTTCCGCAGCTCGCACTGTCCGTCGATCGCATCCACTTACGGGAGCCAACCTGGTCAGTCCGGGAATTGGTTTCCTGCATTGATACGTTGCTCGACCAAGGAGTCCGCGCAGACCAGTTGGTTGTCCATGACCGGCTCGATGCTGCACTCGTCACCGGCACGACCGTCCAGTTGACACGCCGCAGTCTGTCGGTCGAGCGTGTCCGGGCACAGTTTCCGACGATCTCCATCGGTCAATCGGTTCACTCGTTGACCGAAGCGATGGTGGCGGAACAAGCCGGCGCCGATTACGTGATGTACGGTCATATTTTTGAGACGGATTCGAAACCCGGCGTGGCGCCACGGGGACTCGATGCGTTACAGCAAGTCGTCGACTGGACATCAATCCCGGTCATCGCCATCGGCGGAATCAAACCGGAAAATCTGTCTGATGTCTTAACGACCGGGTGCAGCGGAGTTGCCGTCCTGTCCGGGATTTTGGGACAAGCCCATCCGGCGGAAGCAGCCGGACGGTTCCGGGCGGTGATTGGACGATGAAACAACCGGATGTATTAATCGTCGGTGCCGGTATCATCGGTTTGACGCTCGCCTATGAGTTGCTACAGCGGGGTCAACGTGTTCACGTGATCGATCAGTCGGCAGTCGGACAAGGCGCGACACGGGCGGCAGCGGGAATGCTCGCGACGGACGAAGAACTGTCGGAACCGCTACATGCGTTAGCGGCAGTCAGCCGCGTCCTGTATCCGCAGCTTGTCCGTCAATTGTTCGACGAGACCGGGTTGACGAGCGGCTATCTCGAACTGCCGTTTCAGCTGCGCCAGGCAAAGCAAACCGTCCAATTTGAACGGGTCGGTCAAGTCGATCCTCCGTTGCTTGTCCGTGCGTTACGGCAAGCGATTGAACAGCGGGGCGGCGTGATTGAAGAACAGGTAAGTGTCTTGCGTCTTCTGCGGGACAACGAGACGGTAACCGGGGTGGAGACAAGCCGGGGACAAAAGGTTGGTCGGCAGGTCGTCATCGCCGGCGGACGAGGGTCGGAACCGTTGTTGCAAACGATCGGGATTCCGATTGATACGCTTCCGGTCAAAGGTGAGTGCCTGTCTGTCCGTCTCACAACCGGTCGACTGGAGCAGACTTTGTTTCATGAGACGGTGTATCTTGTCCCGAAAGCAGACGGACGGATTATCATCGGCGCGACGGAACATGTTGGTGAGGAGTCAACGACGGTCAACGCGGGCAGCGTCTCGGACCTGTTGGCGGCAGCAATTGACGTGTATCCGCCGATCCGTGATGCGGCACTGGTTGACATCTGGTCCGGTGTCCGGCCGCAGACCCGTGACGGTTTACCGTATCTTGGACGGGTCAAAGGGATTGACGGTTTGTTGGTCGCGACGGGACATCACCGGCACGGCATCTTGCTCGCTCCGGTGACGGCACAAGTCCTCGCCGATTGTGTCATGAACCGAAAACCGGAAGTTGCGCTGGAGGCATTTTGTTGCAGACGACACGAGGAGGAGAATACATGCAGATCCGATTGAATGGGAAAGACTATCCACTGGCGGAACAAACGAAGACGCTACACGACTTGATTCAGCAGTTGAACATCGATGAAGAGGTCGTCATCATCGAACAAAATCATCAAATCATCGACCGGTCCCGGTATACGGACACGAACGTCCAATCCGGTGATGTCGTTGAAATCGTTCATTTTGTAGGAGGCGGATAACATGTTAGAAATTGGCGGAAAAACATTTGCATCACGATTATTACTCGGAACGGGAAAATACCCGGACGCTGAGACGCAACAACAAGCGGTCGAAGCATCGGAAACGAACATTTTAACGTTTTCCGTCCGGCGTCTCGATGTCTTTGCGAAGGAACAGACGAATCCACTTGCGGCACTCGACTTAAGTCGTTATGATCTGTTGCCGAATACGGCGGGCGCAAAAACGGCGGAAGAAGCCGTCCGGCTGGCTCGGCTCGCCCGGGCATCCGGCATGTGTGACATGGTCAAAGTCGAGGTGATCGGTTGCGACAAGACGTTATTGCCGGATCCGATCGAAACCTTACGGGCGGCAGAGGAATTAATCAAGGACGGTTTCATTGTCTTGCCGTATACATCGGATGATTTGTTGCTCGCGCGTCGGCTCGAGGAACTGGGCTGTCACGCAATCATGCCGGCAGCGTCACCGATCGGTTCAGGGCAGGGGATTTTAAACCCGCTTGCGCTCAGTTTCATCATCGAGCAGATGACGGTCCCGGTCATCGTGGATGCGGGGATTGGTTCACCGGCTGACGCGGCTTACGCGATGGAGCTCGGTGCCGACGGTGTCTTGCTGAATTCTGCGGTCGCCCACGCCACCGATCCGGTCAAGATGGCACAGGCAATGAAACTGGCGGTCGAAGCCGGGCGTCTCGGTTTCGAAGCGGGACGGATCGAGAAAAAACGGTATGCGACGGCAAGCAGTCCGACGATTGGAATCAGCCGTCCATGACGGACCGCTACAGCCGCCAAATCCGCTTTCGTCCAATCGGACAAGACGGACAAGATCAACTGGCTGAGCGCTGCGTCGTCATCATCGGTCTTGGTGCGCTCGGAACAGCCAGTGCGGAACAGCTCGTCCGGGCCGGTGTCGGACGGGTGACCTTGATTGATCGCGATTACGTCGAGTGGAGCAATCTCCAACGGCAACAATTGTACACGGAACGGGATGCCCGGGAACGGTTGCCGAAAGCGGTCGCAGCCAAGCAACGGCTTTGCGAAGTCAATTCGACGGTGACGATTGAAGCGATTGTGGAAGACGTGACGGCGACAAACATTGATCGACTCATTGCGCAGGCAGATTTGATCATGGATGCGACAGACAATTTCGCGATCCGGATGCTGATCAATGATGTAGCGGCGCAGCGGAAGATTCCTTGGATTTACGGGGCATGTGTCGCCAGTTACGGCATGACATACACCGTTTTACCGCAGGAGACACCTTGTCTGCACTGTTTGCTGAATCATCTGCCGAAGCAACAGGATACGTGCGATACCCGGGGCATCATCAGTCCTGCGGTCCAACTGGTTGCCTCGCATCAAGTGACGGAAACCTTGAAATTATTGACGGGTGCGAAAGCTTCACTACGTCGGACGTTGTTGTCGTTTGATCTTTGGACGAATCAGCAGAGTCAGATTGATGTCACGTCCTTAAAACAAGCAGCCTGTCCTTCGTGCGGTGACGCTGCCGTCTATCCTTATCTCAACGGAACGTCGCTCCAATTCGTCACGTTGTGCGGTCGGGACACCGTGCAAGTCCGGGGAGAAGGGAAACGCGATTTGGTTCGGCTGGAAAACGAGATACTGGCGCGCGGGATGAAAAGTCAACGGAACCCGTATTTGCTGATGTTTGAGACGGAGCAACACCGGATTGTCGCCTTTGCCGACGGGCGGATCTTGATTCATGGGGAAGCGGATCCGGAACAGGCAAAACAGACATACGCAACGTATTTTCAGTAAGCGTTCACAAAAAAGTAAACAATTTTTTCCGATACATGTTTTAGATGTTTGAAAAAGAGGTAAATAAGACTTCAGACGTAAGTCGGAGCTTTTTAGGTAAGATTGAATGTGAAGAGGAGTGATTACGATGAAACAAGAATTCGATCAATCGATCCAATCATTGGATCAGACGAAGCGGACAGACCACGCAGCTGAAGCCGTTCAGCAGGCGAATTGGAATCCAGACCGGTATCGGACGAATCTGAATCCGTTTTATCTGTCACCTTGCAGCGTCGAAAGCCGGGTAGACCGTCAACAGGAAGTTGACCGGATTGTCGAAGTCGAGCCTACATCCTCCCCTCTCCAACAGTTATTCGAGCAGAAACAGGAAGAGCATATAACAGCAACTGAACCAGGTTCTGGCAAAAATCCCGGAGGAAAATTTACGACTGGGATTGTCGTCGGAGCAATCATCGGAGGATCGGTATCCATCTTCACATCGGTGAAGCGATTTCGTCAAAAGCGTCGGACCCACTGAGGATGACTTCTAAATTGTTGTAAAGAACTGTCTCCTTTTAAACGAGGAGGCGGTTTTTTGTTTAGAAAAAAGGAGGGGATGGCAATGCAATCCAATGAATCCAAATCCGAGGTGTTTTCTTCACTCGGGAAACCCGCACAACGGGCATTGAACGCGCACGGGGTGACGTCCCTGACCGGCTTATCGATGTACCGGGAAGACGAGGTGCTGAGATGGCACGGAATCGGTCCTTCGTCGATACCGAAGTTGAAACAGGCATTAGCAGATCATGGATTGGCATTTAAGTCATGAATCAACACGAGACCCATTGATTGACCGGGGGGGAATCCCTGCTCGATTGATGGGTTTTGTTTGGTTTGGAATCAGCAGGAGCTTCAGCAGAAGCGATCAAGTCATGCTAAAATAAGGATATTATAGAGGAAAAGTGAGCGTGATGAAAGATGAAATGGATTCATACTGCCGATTGGCATTTAGGGAAAATCGTTCACGGGGAATCGATGCTTGAAAACCAACGCGCCGTCCTCGACGAGTTGATCCGGTTGCTTGACCGGGAACAACCGGACGCGGTGATCATTGCCGGTGATTTGTATGACCGGGCTGTTCCGCCGACGGAAGCCGTCGAACTGCTGGATACCGTCTTAGCCGAAATCGTGCTCGAACGGAAGATTCCGGTCGTCGCGATCAGCGGCAACCATGATTCAGCGGAACGACTGAGCTTCGGAACGACATTATTACAACGGGCAGGTCTTCATCTGGCCGGAAAGTTAACACCAACCATTGAACCGATCGAGATTCAAGGTGTCCGTTTTTACCCGGTCCCGTTCGCCGATCCGGCGACCGTCCGTTACATCCATCAAGATGATTCAATCCGGACCCATGATGAAGCGATGCGGAAAATCATCGGAACGATGACGATCGAAGGACCAAGTGTCCTCGTCGGACATGCCTTTGTCATCGGCGGACTTGAAACGGATTCCGAACGCCAGTTGTCGGTCGGAACGGCAGGACAGGTCAGCGCCAGCGCCTTTGCTCCGTTTACGTACACGGCACTCGGACATTTGCATAATCCACTTGCGATCAAATCAGACACGATTCGTTACAGCGGTTCGTTATTAAAATACTCGTTCTCGGAAGCACATCACGTGAAAGGCGTCGACATCTTGACGCTCAACGATAAGGGGACGTTTGACCGCCGTTTTGAACCATTGACCGCCAAACGCGATCTGCGTGAACTGACGGGCAGCCTCGCTGAATTGACGGATCCGGTCTTCGTCGCGACCCAAACAACGGACGATTACATCAAAATCAATTTGACGGATGCCGAAGCGTTGATCGATCCGATGGGGAAACTGAAGAAAATCTACCCGAACATTCTCCATCTCGAGCGGACCGGCTTTACACGTGAGAGTACACGATCGGTGCAAGCATCCCGCGATCAAGTCCAGGCGGCGACGTTGACCGATCTGTTCCGTGAATTTTATGAAGCGGTTCGTGAAAAACAACCAACGGATGCGATGCAATCCGTGTTAGAGGAGGAAGCTGCATGCGTCCAGAACGATTGACCTTACGTGCCTTCGGACCGTTTGCCGATGAACAGACGATTGATTTTCGCGCGCTCGGCGGGCGGACGATGTTCGTCATCTCCGGCAATACCGGTGCTGGCAAAACAACGATTTTTGATGCGTTGACGTTTGCCTTATACGGGGAAACATCAGGCGGGGAACGGGAAATGAGCGATCTGCGCAGTCATTTCGCCAAACCGGACCAAAAGACGGAAGTGGAACTCGAATTTTTGTTAAAAGGAGAACGATACCGGATCATCCGGCAACCGAGCCAGCCCCATCCGGTCAATAAGACGGATTATGGGCATGAAGCCGAATTCGCCCGACATGACGGCACGACCTGGAAGCCTCTTGCGCTGAAGATTCCGGAAATCCGCCAACAAGTCCAGGAACTGTTGCAACTTGACCATAAACAGTTTTCGCAAATTCTCTTGTTGCCGCAAAATAAATTCCGGGAATTGCTGATGGCAGAGTCAAAAGACAAGTTACAGATTCTCAAACAACTGTTTAAGACAGAACAGTACGGGGAGTTTCAGCAACGTTTGCACCGCAAAGCACTGGATCTTGCCGCAGCCATCAAAGAAACGAAGACGAAGCAGTTGTCAAAACTCGAAGAACTGCCGCTTGAGCTGAACTGGGCAGAGGCGACGGAAACGACGATCCGTCAAGAGACGGATCAGTTGCTGAAGTCACTTGACGAAAAAATCACTGACGCTGCAGTCACGGAACAGGCGATCCGCGAGACCGTACAACGCGTGACGGAACGTCTGCGTCAGGCCGAGCAACTCGAACAAACCTTTGTCGAGTACGACGAGTTGTTGCGACTTGAACAACAACTGGCCGTGACATTGCCGGAGACGAAACGTCAGACGGAACGGTACGACGCGGCGACGCGGGCGGCGGCGATCAGCGGAGTCTTCGAGACGTTCCAATCGGAACAACAGACGGTCCAGCAGTTGACGGCTGCGAAACAACACGTCTCGGCAGAACTGGAGCAGTTGTTGCAGCGGCTCGATCAGGTGAATCAAGACGTCGAGCGGCTGGCGGCGCAGGAACCGGAAATGCGTGAGGCAGCACGCCGTCTGGAGCAAATCGAAGAAGAACTGCAGCGGTTGCAGGATCAAGAACAGCTGTTAACACAACAACAGCTGTTAACCCGGGCGATTGCTGAGCTGAATCCGGAAGCCCTGCGCAAGGAACGTGATCAGAAACGTGGTGAACGGACGACCCTTCAAACAAGCGTCGGTGCGATGACGGACGATTCAAGCAACCGTCTGACGATTCAGGAACGGCGTTTCCTCTTACAGACTGCTGAGCAAAAACAGCAGGAATGGCAACGAAACGAAGCGGAGCGGCTCCGGTTGATCGAACAGGGAACGCGGGTCAAACAGGAAAAAGAGCAGGCGGAACTCGCCTATACGACAGGACGGCAAAACGAACGCCGTCAACTGGCAGCAGAACTGGCGGCGCACCTGCATGACGGAGACGCCTGCCCGGTCTGTGGAAGCACGTCGCATCCGCAACTTGCGGTTAAAGCGGAATCGCTGGATGTCGAAGCCTTACATCAGGTGTATTTAAAAGCCCAGACGGCGCATCAGGAACTGCAGGCAACGTACCGGACGGTCGCGGAACGGAAACGGCAACTCGAACACGACATCACGACGCTTGGTCAAGGCAAGGAGCTTCCGACCGATCTAACCGTGATCCGGACAGAAATCGAGTCCTTACAGGCACAGGAAACCGCGTTACAGCGGCAACAGGAGCAAAAACAACAGCTCGAGCAGCAACTGCGGACAATCGAGACAGGACTGGAACGATTGGACCGTCAGATTGAGGAAGAGTCGGATCGCCAGTCAAAATTTAAACTGGAACTGGCCCGGCTAGAGGGTATGTTGACCCGGAATCCGGATGCTCCGTCACGCCGTGAATTAGAGACGGAACAGCAGACGTTGAGTAAACGGTTGGCGTCGTTTGAAACGGCACGGACGGGAGCCCACAATCAGAAGCAACAACTGGATCAAGATGTCGCGGTGCGGCGCGATCGATTGGAGCACATCCAAACAGACTTGATGGAGCGGACATCGAAGTGGACGGAAGCGAAAGCAACGTTCGAACGGAGCCTGCAGGAAGAACGCTTTGCGACGACCGAGCAGTTTGAACAGGCACGGATGACACGGCAAGATATTGCCCAATTGGCGGAACGATTGGAAGCCGACCGGCGGAAACGTCAGGACGTCGAGAGCGGACTGGAGCGGATCCGTCAGATCATAAAAGCGCAGGAGCGACCGGACTTAGCGACGATCCGATTGTCTGTCGAGCAGGCGGAAGCCGAATTGACCGAAGCGACGGACCAGCGGATCGGTGCCGAAAAAGAACGGCTCCATGTCAAGCAATTGGTCGATGCCTGGTCGATGTTACAGCAGCAAATCGAGGCGGAAGATACACGCTATGGCATCATCGGTGAGTTGGCACGGGTCGGGGTCGGTGAAAATGCGCAACGGATGACGTTTGAGACGTACGTCCAAACCGCCTACTTTGACGAAATCCTGCAAGCCGCGAACCGGCATCTGCATGGGATGACGTCGGGTCGTTTTCTGCTTGAACGGAAGACGGAAGCCGGAAAGGGCTTGAAAAAATACGGACTCGACTTAAACGTCTTTGATGCCTATACGTCGCAGACACGGCACGTCAAAACGTTATCCGGCGGAGAAAGTTTCAAGGCCTCACTTGCCTTGGCGCTTGGACTGTCGGAAGTCGTGCAGGAAGCAAGCGGCGGTGTGTCGCTTGAGACGATGTTCATCGACGAAGGATTCGGTACACTCGATCCGGAATCGCTTGAACAGGCGATCGAAACATTGTTATCGATTCAGGCAAGCGGTCGAATGGTCGGAATCATCAGCCACGTCCAGGAACTGAAATCACGGGTCGATGCGAAAATTGAAGTGACGCAAGGTAAAACAGGATCGACGATTCGCCTTGTCGTCGAGTGAGGGGTGCGAAATGGAAACAAGACAAATGGTCACGAAATCAAGATTGATCGCAGATTTAAAACAGCTTGGTGTGACACCGGGCATGAAAGTATTCGTCCACAGCTCGATGAAGGAGATCGGTTGGATTCCGGGCGGTGCACAATCGATCATCGAAGCGTTACAAGAGGTCGTCACAGCAGACGGTCTGATCATGATGGCGGCACAAAGCACCGATAATTCAGACCCGAAAAACTGGAGTCGTCCCGCCGTACCGGAAGACTGGTGGGAGACGATCCGTCAGGAAATGCCGGCGTACGATCCGGCGAAAACAGCGACACGCGCCATCGGGAAAGTTCCGGAACTTTTCCGGACGTTCCCGGACGTCAAACGCAGTGCGCATCCGATGTGGTCGGTCACGGCATGGGGAAACGAGGCAGCGGCATTCGTTGCCGGACATACGATTGAAAATGGATTTGGTCCGGGTTCACCGCTCGAGAAATTCATTGAAGCGGACGGTCAGATTCTTCATCTCGGTTCACCATGGGATGCGACAACCGTTTGGCATTATGCCGAATATGGGATTGACCGTCCGGATGAAGAGTCGGGCTGTAAAGTCAATCAGGCCGGTCAAGAGGTCTTCATCACGTACCGTCACCGGATGATCGACAGTGATCCGTTTGGACCGATCGGTGAAGGGTTGACGGATGAGACATTCGTGACGACAGGCAAAGTCGGGCAAGCGACATCGCACCTCGTCTCGGCAAAGGAATCGATTCCTGTCGTCATGTTTCAGCTGAATGCCTTAAATAGTTGGTTAAGCTGAAACTTTTCCGGGAAACAACCGTAATAAGAAATAGATAAAATAGAAGGAGTGAACGCAAGATGGCAACACGATTCAAAGTTAATCCTGCCTTACGCCGTGGTTTTGAGACGGCGCGTGCCGGCGAACGGCCGATGACAAAAGCAGGGACGATGAGTAAGATTTTCCTCTTACTTGCCCTCGTCACGGCAGCAGCCGGCGGGACCTGGTTCTTCTTGGCCGCAAATCCGCAATTTTTAATTCCTGCATTGATTGGCGGAGTTGTCCTCGGATTGATTCTCGCTCTGATCATCACCTTTAAACCACGGACTGCTCCGGTACTTTCACCGGTCTACGCAATTGTCGAAGGGGTCGCGGTCGGTGCGATTTCACTGATGTTTGAAAGCATGTATCCAGGGTTAGTCGGTAAGGCGGTCCTCGCGACATTCGTCGTCTCGTTTGCGATGTGGTTCGTCTATTCGACCGGTATGATTAAAGTGACGCAACGATTCCGTTCGGCCGTCACGGCAGCCATTCTGTCGATTCTCGTCTTGTACGGAGTCAACTTACTCTTGACGTTGTTCGGCATCAGCTTACCGTTCATGACGGGCAGCTCGCCGCTTGCAATCGGCATTCAGTTTGTCATCGTCATCGTTGCTTCCCTGTCACTGGTGATGGACTTTGATTTCATCTCGCAACAAGTGCAGGCACGGGCACCAAAATCGATGGAGTGGGTCGCAGCGTTCGGATTGATCGTCACGATCATCTGGTTGTACATCGAAATGCTTGATTTGTTATATCGTCTGGCAGCACGAGATTAATGCGTAGTTGAGAAATCGTTTCCGCCTTTTAGCGGAAGCGATTCTTTTTTTATTAAGTACCTTGCATTATAGAGTACATTGTTTTACATTGTATGTAAGAGGTGGTGGGAGAAGATGGAAATTGATAAAGAGCTGTTAAAAGGACATATCGACACCTTGATTTTGGCGTTACTCGTCGACAAAGACCGGTACGGGTATGAAATCGCAAAAGAAGTGCGGGAAAAAAGCGCGGATGCGTTTGAGTTAAAAGAAGGAACACTTTATCTGTCACTGAAGCGACTGGAAAAGAAGGCGGCCGTCATCTCGTACTGGAGTGACGAAGCGGCTGGCGGAGCACGCCGCAAGTATTACCATCTGACGGATGAGGGACGGGCGTTACTGCGGACGAAACGGCAGGAATGGCAGGTCGTCAAACGATTGATGGATCAGTTTTTAGGAGGGGACCCCGATGATAGATGAGTATGTAAATCAGCTCTACCGCTCGGCTGATCCGGATTTGCCGGAAACGAAGGAACTGAAAGATGAAACGCGGCAACACTTGGAGGAAACCGTCGCCGAGCTGGTGTTTGACGGGTACTCGGAACAGGCGGCAATGAAAATTGCCATCAATCGATTTGGTGGTGAAGAACAATCGCAGGCATTGATCCATGAATTACAACTGATCCAAAAGTTGTTTGCAAAACGGATTTTACGTGCCGGGATTGTCGTATTGGTGTTGAGTCTGATGTTTGGTTTCAGTGGTTTCATCGTCCGGAGTACATCGGATATTTCGGAGAGCGGTATTCGATATCAACTAGGGGAGGAATGGCAGGCAACTGATTCCGCTCCGCTGAAGACAGTTGTCGAAGAAGAGTGGATGGTCACGGCAGCCCGGATATACAGTACGTCGGCTGAAGGCGGGCGAGTGACGCTTGAACAAAGCTATGGAAAAAGCGTCCCCGCTGTTTTTCAACCGTTCATGTCATCATCTCTTAGCGGTGCACCGGACAAAGGTTGGGAAGTCGAATTTGATGAGATTGATACGGTTATCATTGGATTAGCATTTGCCTTGCTCGGATTGACGGCGGCACATGTCTTGTTTGCAATCTGGATCATCATTCAGCGGCACCGGACGGATCGGCTGTCGCGAACGACGACCGTCTTGTCGATCGTGATTCCCGCCCTCAGCATCTTGTTGTATTTCGTCACAAAAAAACGACCATAACTAAAGGAGGAGAAGCCGTTGCAATCGATTATCTGGACGGAATTAAAACGAAGCATGACACGTCGGACGTTATGTCTGGCTTTGCTGCTCCCGCTGATTATCCTGTTACAGTTTAACCAGGTTCGGACCGGATACGTATTCTTGACGTGGCAGGGGGTGTTCGAAGAATCTGCCGGAACGATTATCGCCGTCGCGTTTCCGTTACTCTGTTGTGTGCTGTACCTGCCAACGGTCGCCCGTGAAATCGATCATCAGTTCATCCGGTACGCGCGGACCCGTGTTTCGCTAACGGACTATCTCATTGCCAAAGGAGTCGTCAACGCCTTGATCACGTTTATCGTCTTTTTTGTGACGATGCTCGGATGGATGCTGTTTTTACGGTTCGTAGAGCCGAGCCTGAACTGGATGACATATGAACAGGGTCCGGAATCATTGACGACGTTCACCCAAGCCTTCACGACGGATGGGATGTATATGATCGCTTATGCGGGATGGATCGGACTCAATGCGATGGTATATGCGACAATTGCGTACTTATTGTTGGTGTTGTCCGGGAAATTATTTCTGGCAGTCGGTCTTCCGTTTTTGTTTTATCACCTGTTGAACTTTGCGACCGGTTTGCTCAGTGTCCCGCAATTTTCGCCCGTCAGCACGATTTTCCCGTTTAACATTATCGCGATGCCGTTGTGGACGATATTTGTTCCGTTCAGTGTCCTGGGATTGATGTTGCTCGGACTGATGATCACGGGGATGAAGCGGACGGAGTGGGAACTGTGAGCCGGATCGTCTATGCGGTTTGTTGGCTTCAAGTGACGCTTTTTGCGGGTATCTGGATGTATCAAGATCAACAGGAAGCGCTTAGTAAAGGAATCGAATTTAATCAATGGGATTTAATGACGGCAGTGACGATGAATACCTATTTGTTGATGTACGATATTTTGTTGCTTGTTCTCCTGTTATCGATTGTTCGAATACAAAGGGACTTAACGGATTTCCGGTTGATCCGCTTCCGGAATACACGGAGTGCGTTGATACATAGTACCGGACGGTTCGCTAAATCGTGGGGAATGGGGTTATCAGTGTATGCGATTGTCGGATACCTGTTTGCACTGCAGGCACCGGCTGAAACGAATTGGAGTCTTGCGGCACGGGCCGGACAGGTATTTTATATCCCAAAAGACTCGGTGTTTTTGAACATTTCGCCGCTGCTTTCCCATTGTCTGCAACTTGGATTTTTATTTGTCGGCGGTTTGTTGATTCATTTATTACTGGGTTTTTTCTACCTGTGGACGAAGCAGCGGAAACTCTTGTACCTGCTTTCGGGCCTGCTGTTTCTCGGGACAGGGCTTGCCTTTAAAATCGGACTTCCGAGCCTATTTTTCCTGTTGTCGTTAGCCGCACTGCTTGCGCATCAGGCGTATGAATTTTGGATAGGTTGCGTTTTTGTCCTGGGCATCCGATTTTTGCTTCTTGACCGGCCGATTCGTTTGCCGAACAGCGGCGGTTCATCCGCTCTCTATCTAGTATGTTGTGCATTGATTTTCTTTATGCAGCCGGCGAATCAGACGTATGGTGATTACTTACTGACCGTATTCAGCGGCGTCCGGTCTGATGGTTTCACGCTGCAGGCATATTTGAATCATGCCGTCTTATTTTTTGGTTATACCTACCTGTTGACGCAACGATATGAACGGGACGTCATCGATCAAGGACTTTATCACATCATCCGGCACCGGTCGTTGAATCGATGGTTTTCGAAACAATTGGCGCGGCTTTTAGTGACAGCAACCGGAACGGTTATCGGTCTCGTCGGTTTAGCGACACTGTTTGCATTTTTACGTGGCGTCGAGTGGACGACTCAGGTGAACGGTTTGTCAGTTGATCTCGCGACGATTCTTTACCAGACAATCGTCAACGGGACACTCCAACTCATCGTGTACGGTCTGATTCTGTTTCTCGTCTTGTACTGGACACGGGAAACCGTCCAAGGCATTTACTGGATTGGCGGCGGAATGGTTGCACTGTTGCCGCTCGTTCAACAGGACTGGATACCGATTGGACGAAATGGAACGGTTCAGCTGCTTGACCATTCCGCTTATGCAATCAGTCTGCAACTGGTTGGAGCAAGCCTCTTCGTTTATATCGTCATCCAGCTCGTTTTCCGAAAACATGTCCGAACAAATCATTAAGGAGGCAAGACGATGATTACATTAACGAACGTCAGCAAACAATATAAAGGGCAGGAACTGTTTCACGACATGAATGTTTCGTTCGGACCGGGAAAGATTTACGGCATTACCGGTATCAACGGGTCCGGCAAATCGGTGTTATTCAAGATGCTGTGCGGGTTTGTCTTTCCGGACGCTGGAACGATTGCAGTCGACGGGCAAGCCTTGACGGGGAAACACCGCTTTCCGAAAGACTTCGGCATCTTGATCGAACGACCGGGTTACATCGGTCAACTGGACGGATTCACGAATTTAAAGGAACTCGCCCGGATTCAAAATAAAATCGATGATGCGGCGATTCGCCGGGCGATGGAACAAGTCGGACTGGTGCCGAATTTGACGCAAAAGGTCAAACACTATTCGCTTGGAATGAAACAAAAACTCGGGATTGCCCAAGCCATCATGGAAAATCAACAGGTCTTGTTACTCGACGAACCGTTTAATGCCCTTGATACGGATAGTGTCGAACGGATCCGGACACTGCTCGTGCAGTATAAAGAAGAAGGGCGGACGATTTTCCTGACCAGTCACCACCAGCAGGACATCGATTTACTGTGTGACGAAGTGTATCAAATTCAAGCGGCCCGACTGGAGAAAGTCCGTTAAACATCAAGACAGGCAAGTCCTCCTCTCGGAAGACTTGCCTGTTATTCGTTCAGCGCCTGTCTGACGATGCTTCTTTGATCGCATCGACATATTGTTTGGCTTCGAGTAATGGGTACCCGAGAGTATCCCGAACCAGTTTAATCGCTTCCACCGTCTCATGATCAGACAGCAGTTGCTCAATCTGTTCATTCAGTAGGCTGTGACTGCTTGCGGCATCAGTCATGCCGAGATGTTCTTGAAGACGTGTCAGTTCACGTAGTGTTTGCTGTTGGGTCATGCGAAGTTTTGCAAGTTGTTGCGAAACAGATTGCCACACGATGATCAGCAGGATCAAAGGCAGCCAAATTGAGAAAAATGAGTCAAACATCCCTACCCCTCCTTTTCTTTACCGTACCACAGTGAAATGAATGTAACAATTAGTGGAAATTGAAAAGAATTCCGTTTATTCTGGAATAGTGGAAAATTTAGGATTTAAAAAAGAAAGGAATGAAATGAGTGGAAGATTTGTTAGCTGCATTGATTCCGGCGTTACTTCTCATCGGAAGTGTCATGTTCGTCGGGTTTGCCGTCACGCTCGGCAGTTTGTTTTACTTCCGTCGCCGATCGTTCGACAAAAGTACATATAAGCAGGTCACGCAGGAACGTTTTCTAAAGGCGGTCCGCGATAAAGGAATCTGGGGCGAATACTTGACGACCCGTCAGCTCGAAAAGGTTGGAGGATACGGAAAGTTCGTCATCAATACGTATTTGCCAAAAGCACGGGGCAAGGGAATGACGGAAATCGATGTCACCTTCATTCATGAGAGTGGCATCTATGTATTGGAATCAAAAAACTACAGCGGATGGATCTTCGGGAAAGAGGCGGACCGGCAGTGGACACAAATGTTCAAAAATCGGTACAAACAACGATTTTACAATCCGATCAAACAAAACGAGCAGCACTTGAAAAGTATGGCACAGTTTTTAGCGGGAACGGTGGAGCAACAGGTATTTCAATCGGTCATCGTCTTCAGCGAACGGTGTGAACTGAAAAAAATCACGATTGAGTCCGGTCACGTCCACGTCATCAAACGAAATGAGTTACACTGGACGATCAAACGTTTGGCAACGGTCAAACGGCTGACACCCTCACAAGTCGATGCCGTCTATGAGCAGCTTAAACAACAGTCGCAAGTCGACCAACACGTCAAGGATGCGCATATCGAAGCGATCAAATCGTTTACGTCTTGAATTATATTAGCTTGTACAATTTTTAAGGCGAGAACTATTAACTAAGACATTTGACAAACCACCTCATCCGGCATATAGTAAATAAGTTCAATTAATAAGTAGTGCAACTATTATTCTTGAGGTGGGGAGTTCCAGTGAAAGAAACGGATTGGTCACTTGGTATGCAACTGTCACGCAGCTATCATTCCTTTAAACGTGCCGCCACCAAGCGGATGGAAGAACACGGTCTGACACCGGAACAGTTCTCGGTGTTGAGTGAGCTTCATAAACAAGAGGGCATTTCGCAAAAACAGTTGGCGCTGTTGACGGAACGGGACCAAACGACGGTCGGGAAAATCCTTGATAAGCTCGTCAAAAAAGGACTGGTCATCCGTTCTGCGGATCCACGCGACCGGCGGGCCTTCATTCTATTGACGACAAAAGAAGGCGTTCAGGTTATCCGACTGTTGGAACCGACACTCGATCAGCTGCAACAGCAAGCTTTTTCCGGATTGTCCAAAAAAGAAATTAAACAATTCATCAAGACACTTGAAACCATTTACCAAAACGTGACGTAACTGGTTTCTCTTTTTTGGATTAATAGTTGCATATGCTATTATAAGTAATGCATATAAAGGGGAGCGGAACACATGAAGAGTTTTAAAGATGTTTTTTCGGTTACACAAACGAAAGTGGGATTGATGTTTGCCTTGATCGTCCCGATTTTATTTCTCGTCGTCTGGATGACGGGGTACCAAGGGGCGACGGATCGTCTGGATCAGTTGCGTGTCGCTGTCGTCAAGTCGGATTCGACAGTCGGCTTGTATCAAAACTTGCAGAAGGAGAGTCCGTTCACGGTCCAATCTGTCCGGTCGGAAGCGGAGGGACTGAAGCAACTGGATGCTGGGGAAGTCGAGATGATTCTCATCGCGAGTCTGACGGATACGGATCAACCGAAGCTGACGTTCCACGTCAATCAGGCAAATGCTGAATTTGCGAACGGCATCCTGAAACAGGCAACAACGGAAATCACCCAAGCGTTAAACGGCACACCTACGGTTGTCTCTGACGTCATCGTCGAACATGAAGTGTCTGATTTTTCGACCTCGATGCTGCCGATCTTACTGGGTTTCGTCATCTACATTGCGGTCATGACGATGGGAATCCAGTTTAATCTCGTAACGCAAATCCTGAAAAAACGACATGCAAAGTGGTCGCTCTTTTGGAGCAAACAGCTGTTGCACGGTCTTGTCCTGTTAGTTGTGCCGCTGGTCATGGTGTCGCTTGCGTTTGCCTTTTCGGAGATACAAGCGTCCTTTGTAAAAGTATGGGCGTTCCAGGTATTATTGACGGCAACTTGTATCGGTGTCACCCAGATGAACTTCACGATTTTCGGTCCGATTGCGCCACTCGTCAACGTCGCTTTGATTCCGTTCCAGCTGATGACGGCAGGAAATATTGTGCCCCCGTCGATGTTGGCACCATTTTACCAGACGATCGGTCATTATTTGCCGGTACCGAATGCGGTCGCCGGACTGACCCGATTGATTTACTTTGACGGAGATATCTCGTCGTTTGTTCTTCGTCTGACGGTCATCTTGCTGGTCACGGTTGCCGTTACATTGATTTTGACGGCTGTTCGTCGGGAACAGGCGCACATCGTTGAAATGAAGCGAGCTTCCTAAAAAAATGAGCCCAATCCAAATGGATTGAGCTCATTTTGACATTACGCAAAAATATCAGCGATCGGTGTCGTTCCTTCAAGCAGAGGAATCGTTTGGCGATACGCCGATTCCTGTTCAATCGCAGCGATGGCGACACGCGCGACATCTTCGCGGGCGATCGTCGTCTTGTCCGTTGATGCCGGATCTGTCGTCACGGCACCAGTCCCTGCATCGTCCGTCAACCCACCCGGACGCAAGATCGTATAGGCGAGGGAACTGTCCCGAAGCAGGCGATCGGCATAGTGTTTCGCGACATAATACGGTTTCATGCTGTCGGACCAAGTTTCCGGCGAATCGGCATTTAACGCGCTGACCATGATGAATTGTTTCGCTTGAATGTGTTCTGCGGCCGCAATCGATTTTGCTGCGCCATCCAGGTCGATCAGAATGGTTTTATCGGCACCGGTATGACCACCGGAGCCTGCCGTAAAGATGATGACATCACTGTTATTGATGGCGTCTGTGATCGACGAGACATCCTGTTCGAGATCAAGCAGGACAGGTGTCGCCCCAAGTGCTTCGAAATCTGCGAACTGTTCCGGTGAGCGCAAACCGACCCGCACATCGTGCACCGACCCGCTCAGTTGTTTCGCTACGTGCCGACCCACTTTTCCGTTCGCCCCAATAATAAATACGTTACTCATCTTCCATTCCTCCCATTCCTTGTGAATTCTTTTCCAGTATGAAAGAAGGGACGGGAGTTCTGCAAACAAGAGGGCTCAGAAATCGAACATCGTCTTGTTTTGACGAAATAATCAAAAAACTCTTGGATAACATAAAACAATATGATACTGTTTTGAGTATTATACAGAAAAAAGCGTCAGACAGAGAGAGGAAGCGAGCAGAGTGAATAAAAGAGGATTAGCACTTAGAGGAAGTCTGTTGCTTTCTGGTCTTTTGGCAGCAACACGATTAAAAGATGTCACCGGTTCGTTCAGTGTCGGCAAACAAAACGTCTTCACGACGAAAAAGATCGTTGTCGGGACGACCGGAGATTATAAACCGTTTACGTACTTGAACCGTCAGACGAATCAATATGAAGGGTTCGACATCGACGTCATCCGCTCGTTTGCCGAGAAAGCCGGACTGGAAGTCGAATTCGTTCCGACGACATGGGGGACGCTGACACGTGACTTACGTGCCGGGAAATTTCATATGGTCGTAGGCGGCGTCACGAAGAATATCGAACGGGAAATCGTCGGTGACTTCACGAAAAGCTATTTATCGTTCCAAAAGACACCTCTTGTCCGCGCTTCGGATCTTGATTTATTGACGTCGATTGCAGCCATCAATCGTCCGGATGTGACAATCGGCTTGAATCCGGGCGGCACAAATGAACAGTTTGTCCGGCAGACGTTTGATCAGGCGCATATCGTCATGTATGCGGATAATTTAGCAATTCCGGCAGCCGTCGCGGCGGGAGAAGTGGATGTCATGATCACGGATACTGTCGAAGCGATTTATTACGCATCGCTTGATGTGCGATTAGGTGCCCCGAAGATAAAGGAAAAATGGATTCCGGCCGAAAAAAGCTACCTCATTCAAGATCGGCAAACGGAAGTCTTGGATGTCATGAATCTTTGGATGAACTCCTATGAAGGAAAACAACGGATTGAGCAATTAAAAGAGAAGTGGTGTGTCGCTTCGGTCGTACACGACGCGGTATAACGGATAAAAACAACGGGCAAATCCATCTTGGGTTTGCCCGTTGTTGTGCAAACAGGGGAAAAGGGGGTAAAGGTAATGAAGCGACAAACAGGATGATCTTAACGCAGAAAGGACGGATGACCGTGATTGAAGTAGAGCAGTTGACGAAGGAGTACAACGGGAAAAAGGTAGTCGACCAGATTTCGTTTCACGTGAAAAAAGGGGAGATTTTTGCGTTTTTGGGACCGAACGGAGCCGGGAAATCGACGACGGTTCAAATGCTGACGACGTTGATTTCCGTCTCGTCTGGTCACGCGACAATTAATCAATACGATATCGAACGTGACCAAAAAAACGTCCGGCTTCAAATCGGGGTCGCCCTGCAGGAAACGGGCATCGATAATGATTTGACGGGGCAGGAGTTGCTGGTACTGCAAGGGAAGTTGTTCGGTTTCTCCCAAGAGAAAGCAGTCGAACGAGCGCATGAATTATTGGAGCTTGTTGGTTTAGCAGCAGATGGCAAACGCCGCTCCGGAACGTATTCCGGCGGGATGAAGCGGCGGCTCGACTTGGCACTGACGCTTGTTCACCAACCGACCGTCCTGTTTTTGGATGAACCGACGACCGGTCTTGATCCGGCAAGCCGGTTACAGATTTGGACGGAAGTCCGTCGTTTAAACGAAGAATACGGGACGACGATTTTTTTGACGACACAATACTTGGAAGAAGCGGATCAGCTGGCTGACCGGATCGCAATCATCAATGACGGCAAGTTGATTGCCGAAGGAACAGCGGCAGAACTGAAAGCGATGAACGGAGCCGAACGGATTGAGGTTGTCCTCGAAGATCAATCCGCCAGCGAAGCGTTTCGAGCGGCGTTTTCAGGACGGATCGAAAAAGAAATCGTTCTTCTGCCGTCAGCGGGAACAGAGACGCTCAAACAAGTTGTCCGCTATTTGGACGACCATCATCTGACAGCACGATCGCTTGTCGTCAAACAACCGTCACTCGATGATGTTTTCATTCAGTTGACCGGTCAAGCGTACAAGGAGGACAAGTGACATGTGGCGGGAAACCTTGATTTTGACCAAACGCAGTTTACTGGTAACGTTACGAAATCCGTTCTCATTCATCCCGAATTTAATCATCAGCGTTTTCTTCCTGCTTGTTTATACAAGCGGGTTGTCGGGCATCTCGAGTCTGCCCCAGTTCGGTGGCGTCGATTACTTGAACTTCATCTTACCGGTATCAATCGTCTCGGGTGCAGTTGGAGGAGCCGGTGGAGCCGGGCAGGCGCTCGTCAAAGATATCGAAAGCGGCTATTTCGCACGGTTGCTGCTGACGCCGGTTTCCCGGACGGCCATCGTCCTCGGACCGATGCTTGCGGGGATGTTGCAACTGTTCGTCCAGACGTTGTTGATCTTCGGCATGGGCTTTTTACTCGGGCTGTCGATTCCAGCCGGCAGTGCCGGTTTTTTCCTGACGATTGTCCTCGCGCTTGGTTTTGGTCTCGCCTTTGCGGGTTATTCGGTCGGGGTAGCCCTGAAAACCCGGAATGCTCAGGCGGCGCAAGCCGGAACATTGCTGTTTTTCCCGCTGATTTTCTTGTCGACGACGTTTGTCCCGAAAGAGTTGATCGAAGCGGAATGGTTAAAAATCGCAGCTACACTCAATCCGACGACGTACATCATGGAAGGCATGCGGGCCGTTTTGTTGCGTGAGACGATTGACTGGAGTGTCTATACGCAAGGGGTGCTTGTCGCAGCCGTTCTCAGTCTTGCGATGGTCGTGTTTGCGGCGCTTAATGCCCGAGGCGCCTTAAAAAAATAAACGGGAAATTTATACAATACCTTTGTCAATAAAGTTTAAAGAAGTCAGTTAATGGACATTCGAATCTGGGAACTATAAAATAATAGGAATCTACAGAAACGAATGGGGGAGTAGAATGAGGCGTTATAACGGTTCTTTATTCTTACTGTTGGTGCTTTTTGGTGCCGCAGGATATGGTCTTTTCTTATTGGAGCGATCGGCACCGACACCATCCGTGTTTATCCTCCTTCCATTATTACTGGTCATGACGTTTTTAAACGGCCGGAAAAACTTTTTACTTCTGATTGCCTATACCCTCGGACTTGGATTTTTTTATCTCGTCTTGTCCTGGTACACCGACGCTTCGAACGAGGCTCAGCTTCTGTACATCGAGCAACATTTGATTGCTTCATTGCTGATTTTCTTATATTGGTTGCTGTTGCGGCATCTGCGGTCCGTTTTCGAAGAAAATCAGTATTTAACAGAACGTGTCCGGACGTTGGAAGGGTATTCCGAAACACCTCAATTATTAAGTTACAGCGAATTTTTGGACCGGACGGACTTTTTAATGGCCGGTGCCAAACGGCGTAATGAAACCAATTACTTGATTCATTTACGGTTAAAACCGACGGCACTCAATAAAAAAAGTATCATGCAACTATTGACGGTCGCCGGTCTTCGTGTCTTCCGGGCGCATTATGACGTCATGTCGCAACGGAACAAATTTGAATTCCTGATTTTCCTCCAAAATACGGATACGGCGGGAGCAAACATTGCATGTGAACGCTTTTTAGGCGAAGTGCGTGCTCAGATGACATCGATTCATTACCCCTTTGAGATCGAAGTCTTACCGGTCAAACAATCAGTCGAAGCCACGGTCCGTCATCAGGATGAGGAGGTCGTGCGATGAACCTCATCTTGAACGGAATCATGGCAATCTTTTGGCTGATGTTACTTTATTACTCGTTCTTGACGATTGCAGGAATCATCGATCGTTATGCGAAGCAAAAGCGACCGGAGCTTGAAACCTATCCGTCCGTCGCTATTCTGATTCCGGCACACAATGAAGGCGTCGTCATGCAACAGACCTTAGAGGCGATGATGGCAATCGAATATCCGGGTCAACTGGACGTCTTTTTGTTGGACGATCAATCGCAGGATGATACGAAACAGATTGCCCGTGAATTTACGACATTGTTCAGCCGGATTCATTACATTCAAGTGCCAAAAGGTGAACCGATTGGCAAATCCCGTGTCTTGAACTACGGGTTAACCATTACGGATTCGGAGTACTTTTTGATCTATGATGCCGACAATCAGCCGAAACCGGATGCGGTGACGAAACTCGTCGAACAAGCGGTCACGACCAAAAATGCATGTGGAGCGGTAGGCGTCGTCAAAACGATTAATGCCGAGACGAATACGTTGACGCGGATGATTGCGATTGAATTTCAGGTGTTCCAACTCATCATGCAAAGCGGACGCTGGAGGGTCTTTAAGACGGGTTCGTTAGCTGGAACCAATATGTTGTTGAAGCGCAGTGTGATTGAAGAATTGGGTGGATATGATCCTTACGCATTAGCGGAGGACGCGGAGTTGACGATGCGGGTGACGGCACTCGGCTATACCTTGCCGGTCGTTTATACGGCGGAAACGTGGGAACAGGAACCGGAATCGATGAAAGTTTACATGAAACAGCGGACCCGGTGGATGCTCGGTAATATCTACCTGTTGGAAAAAGCGTTTCTGACCCGTGATTTTTGGCGGGGGCGGACGCTGGTCCATTCACTTCAGCACATCATGACCTATCTGTTGTTTATCTTCTTGCTGCTGATTTCTGACATCGTCTTGATTTTAGGGTTGTTTGGTTATGCGTTTAATGAGGCGACGACCCCGTTGATCATGTTCTGGTTCATGACGTATCTCGTTTATACGATTCAAATATTAGCCGCGCAGGAACTTGAAAAAACAGCGACTCCGAGGAACGTCTTGATTGGACTGATCATGTACTTCACCTATGCCCAGCTGTTCGTCATCCTGCTGTTCCGTGGTATGTTTGCTTACATTAAAAGTAAAATTCGGAAGGAAACCATCGTTTGGGACAAAACCAAACGGGTTAAAATCGAGCAACCATGAAAAAACAGCGATTTGCCGTTATCTTAATTGTGCTTGCCTTAGGAGGTCTATTCGTGTTCATGACCCGTCAGCAGGATCCTGTCATTCAACAGGTTGAAACCGTTTATATGAAAGAGGGTCTCATCCGGGCGTATGATCGGGAAGAGGCCCAGCGTCTTTCGGAAAGTTTGGGACAATATATGGTCTATCTCCTCGAAATCGGGGATGCTGATCGATTTGCAGAACAGGTCGACATTCTGCGCAAACAGTTTCTGGTCACTACAGAGGAAGGGGACTTCATTAAATGGGAGTTGACACCGAAAACAGCGACGAATGCAATCGTGGATGATTTTCGGATCAGTAATGCACTGATTGCCGCAGCCAAACGATTTGATGAGCCTTCCTATCAACAATTGAGTCGACGAATTGACGACGGAATCGTAGAACACATGAAAGTGTCTGATGTTCCCATCGATTTTTATGATTGGAACCTGAAGATGCAAACGAATGAACTCCGCCTCAATTATCTCGATGCGACCGCACTGAAAAGACTGAACTTGGTCGAACCGGTGGAGAAAGTCCTTCGAGCGGCTCCTCGGTCCGGTCCTTTTTTCCATGAAATCTATCTTCCGGAAGACAAGCGATACAAAACGGCGGACGACAAAGAAGTCAACATGATTGATCAGGCCTTGATTGCGATCGTTTCAGAGGAATTGACCGGACAACAAGATGAAGCATTTTATGCATTCATTGATCAAGAAATGAAGAAAGGGAAGCTGTATGCACGGTATGACCGCTCGACTGTAGCTCCCCGATCTGATGACGAATCCAGTTCCGTCTATGCCTTGTTGTTACCTTTTGTCTCAAAAGAGGTGCAACGCAAAATGAAGGAGCGGCTAGATCAGATTGATTTGACGGATGCTGCGACGACACATGTCTTCGATTATTTAAATGAAGCGATTGCGCGTGTCCAAACTTCGATGCCAAATAAATGATGTCTCTAAAAAAACAAACGGACTATCTGTTCGATTTACAGATGAAATGGACGTAACAGTCAATTTCTACACAGAAGAGGGTGTCACTCGGGAAGAAAATCTTGAAATGTTCCGGCATACAAACGGGTTTCCGTCGACAGGACAATCCGGTCCTGACGCATTTTGATTGTTCCTTGCAACGGGGTTCCTTTTTCCGACTCGAATTGAATCCGGGCTTGTTCCTCGTAATGTTGACCTTCTCGTTTCAGCAGATAGGTCTGCTCATTATCGGTCGTGATCAGGTGATCGCCCTGAACGATGAAATCAGAAAAATGCCGTGTGGGAACGCTATAACTGGTTCCGATACCGTTTTTGAGATGAACGATCCGGTAATCCGGATGATAGAAAAACCAAGCATCGTCTGAAGCGCAGACATTCAAAGCGTAACAATCGTCAATCGGATACTCTTTATTTTTGAAGACGACCTGTCCGTGAGCATCAAATACAACGAGGCCAAATGATCCGACTGAATTCGTCGCAGCATCAGCAAATACACCTTCATCAAAATAACTGACCCAAATCTGATCCTTTTCATCGACATGAACATTCTGAATCCCGTCATCGAGACAGTAGCTGTCCAGTAAGTGACCAGAGGTATCATAGATAAACGCATTGGGTAACCACAGACCGTCGACATCGTCGTCGCACCGTGAGGCGACAAGCAGAATCCTGCCGTCTGAAAACGAATCGACATAGCTGAAATCCGTTTCGGCCTGTGCGACAATCGTCGTCGTCCGCCATTGATCATGCAAGCGGTGGACGTGCAGGACGTTGCGGTGCCGTTTCGTATCATATAGTTCTTCGATCATCATGATCTGTCCTGAAATCGTCAATCCGGTCGCAATATGTTTTCCTGTTACTTGAGAGGCGGTGACACGGTCGAGGTGGATTTTTAATGTGTTGGAAGTATCCAAATGAAGTCGCTCCTTTTTAAAAACAGTCTGCCGCGGGGGACAGACTGCAAAACTTAAATTACGTTGTACGCTGACGTTTTTTGAGGGCTACATACACAATGATCATGACGACCGCCGCAATTAACACCCCGTTTGTATAGGGGGCAGCCACCTCTTTGATCGAGCGCCAGTTTGTTCCGAGCGTGTCTCCGAGATATAAAAATAAGATCGACCACGGGATGATTGCTAAAATCGTATAGACAGAAAACTTCGTCTGATCCATCTTTGCGAGGCCGGCCGGAATAGAAATCGCATGACGGACGACCGGGATGAACCGGGCACCGAAGATGACACCTTGTCCATACTTGATGAACCAACGTTCTGCCAAATCAAGATGATGCTCCGTAATTAACAGGTACTTCCCGTATTTTAAAATCAGTGGTCTTCCACCGTAGCGGGCGAACCAGTATAAGAATAATTGCGAAAATAATCCGCCGATGACAGCGGCGACGATGGCGAGCGGCCAACCGATCGTTCCTTGAGAAATCATGAATCCTCCGTAGGATAAAACGATTTCACTCGGAATGATTTCAATCATGAGACCCAGTGCAATCCCGAAATACCCGAGATCCGCCAGGTAAAGTAAGACATCATTGACAACTTGTGATAACACACGAAACACTCCTTCAGCTTCACTTCATTCCTTTATATTAGAGAAGAAAGACGGAAAATGGAAGAACAATTCATCAAACGGAATAAACAAATATGTCAGTCGCATCTTTAGACTACAGGTGCGCAAGCATCTCACAATGATTTGAGACGAACCACCTCTGGCCAAAAAAAGAACCAACGTCCGTCGAGACGTTGGTTCTTGATTGTTTTCTGATTGCTTACAAGACGACGGCAGCAATCGTTCCGAAAATCAACAGCGGAATGTTGTAGTGCAGGAACGTCGGGATGACCGTTTCGCGCATGTGATCGTGTTGACCATCGGCATTTAATCCGCTTGTCGGACCGAGCGTCGAGTCGGAAGCCGGGCTACCGGCATCTCCGAGCGCACCGGCTGTTCCGATGATGGCAATCGTCGCTTCTAAGCTGAATCCATACTGCATGCAGAGCGGCACGAAGATGGCAGCGATGACCGGAACAGTCGAGAAGCTCGAGCCGATCCCCATCGTGACGAGGAGACCAATCAACAGCATGACGAAAGCGGCAACGAGTTGCGAATCACCCATTAACGATTTGGAATTCTCGACAAGCGGGTTGATGTCACCCGTCTCGCGCAGGACATTCGAAAATCCGTTTGCTGAAATCATGACGAAACCGATGAATGACATCATCCGCATACCGCGTGTGATGACATCGTCTGCTTCACTGAAGCGGACAAGGCGAAGGACGAGGAACAAGACAAGTCCTGTCGTCGCCGCGATAATCATCGATTCGGTCGTCAGTTGGACAGCCAGTGTCGCGAGGACAACGAGTCCGCTGAGGAACAACTTCGTTTTCGTGATGACCGGAATCTCGTAATCGTCCGGTGCGATGTTGCGCATTTCGTACTCCCGCGGCTTGCGGTAGTTATAAAGACCGATCAACAGACCAACGAGCATTCCGAGTGCAGGAATCGCCATCGCTTGGATGACGGAAGCACCAGCGATATTCATTCCGTTATCTTCGATGTTCTTTAACAAAATCTGATTCAAGAAGATGTCCCCGAATCCGACCGGTAAGAACATATACGGTGTGACGAGACCAAATGTCATGACGATTGCCATCAAACGACGGTCAATCTTCATTTCATTAAACAAGCCGAGTAACGGCGGAATGATGATCGGGATGAAGGCGATGTGGATCGGCAAGACGTTTTGTGAACTGATCGCCAGTAACAAAATCGCGAAGGTGATGAACCCTTTTAATTTTTTGACCGATGCGGCGTCAGCCGTTCGTTTTGAACGGGAGATTAAGGCATGAGCCAATGCATCCGGCAAACCGGTTTTCGACAAGGCGACGGCGAACGCACCAAGCAAGGCATAGCTGAGGGCGATCTCCGCTCCGGCGCCGAGTCCGCCGGCAAAGGTTTCGATCGTCTTCGATAAACTGAGTCCACCGACGACTCCACCGACGATGGCACTCAGGACCATCGCGAGAACGATGTGGACGCGGAAGATGGCTAAAGCAAATAATAAAACAACGGCAATGATGACAGCATTAAACATTTTAAAACCACACTTTCTTTTGGTATCACTGTACTATACTAAAGTATCATACAGACCGTTCTTTTGACTGTCAAGAAAAAAACACAAAAAGGTATGACCGGCGTCAAATGGAGGCAGGTCATACCTTTCTTCTACATTAAAGAGCGATTCAGCAATCGACTTGATCGAGTTTTCCTGTTCCCGGATCGATGACGAGTCCATGAACTTCCGTACCCGGCGGCAGCAACGGATGGTTTTTGATCAGTCCAACCGAGTGACCGACGTTTTCTTCGACGGATGTGAAACCGCGTAACCATTGCTTCAAGTCAACGCCGGAAGCATCAAGTGTATGCAGGACTTGTTCGTTGATGCCACGGTCTTGCATCTCCGCAATCATCTTCGCCGGATCGATTGTACTCATGCCGCAGTCATGATGTCCGATGACAATGACTTCTTCCGCACCGAGGGCGTAGAGGGCGACGAGAATTGACCGCATGACGGATCCGAATGGATGGGACAGGACGGCCCCGGCATTTTTGATGATTTTGGCATCACCGTTTTTCAGACCAAGTGCGTGGGGAAGGAGCTCCGTCAAACGTGCATCCATACAGGTCAGAATCACAACCTTCTTATCCGGGAACTTATCCGAGATGAATGGTTCGTATTGTTTCTCTTCGACGAACTGTTGATTAAACGCAAGCATTTGATTAACGACTGACATGATACTTCCTCCTTTAAGACAAATGAATGATGGAACTAGTTCTAGCGTACACGATAAACGATTGGTCAGACAAGCAGATTCATGATTTGCTGTGACAGTTGTCACAGGGGCGGGATAAAAAAGCAAATCCTTGCGTCCGAACAGATGGATTCGTTGAAAACGCTCTCATACATGTGAAATAGTTCACAGGATGGTCATGCACAAATGGAGGGAAAGGCGGTATGATTGATTTGTGAAGGAAAGCACAAACTATTCAAAATCAGCTTGGCATTCCTAACATGCTGTAGGGAAATGCAGACTCAGATTCGTTCCAAAATAGGGAGGAAACCTAACATGGCTGTCAAAGAAAAAATCAAACAAGATGTCTCACCTGTCGAACAAGCAATCAATCAAATCGTCGCGAAAGGTCAAACGGCACTTCAAGAATTACTGACATTTGATCAAACGAAAATCGATACGATCGTCCGGGATATGGCACTCGCTGGTCTCGAACGTCACGTCGAACTGGCTCGTCTCGCGGTCGAAGAGACAGGACGCGGTGTCTTTGAAGATAAAATGATCAAAAACATGTTCGCAACAGAATACATCTACAATAGTCTTCGAAACGAAAAAACCGTCGGAATTTTAGAAGAAGATGTCCAAAACGGAATCACCTACATCGCGGAACCGGTCGGTGTCGTCTGTGGCGTCACACCAGTGACGAATCCGACATCCACGACGATGTTCAAAGCGTTGATTGCGATCAAGACGCGTAACCCGATCGTCTTCGCCTTCCATCCGTCCGCGCAAAACTGTTCACTCGAAGCGGCGAAAACATTACGTGATGCGGCCGTCAAAGCGGGTGCACCAAAAGATTGTATCCAGTGGGTCGAACAACCGTCACTTGAAGCAACGAAAGTCTTGATGAATCACACCGATATCGCGATGGTCCTTGCAACAGGCGGAGCCGGCATGGTCAAATCGGCGTACTCGACCGGAAAACCAGCGCTTGGTGTCGGACCGGGTAACGTACCGTGTTACATCGAAAAAACAGCTAAAATCAAACGCGCCGTCAGTGATTTGGTTCTCTCAAAAACATTTGATAACGGAATGATTTGTGCGTCTGAGCAAGCGGTCATCGTTGATCAAGAGATTTATGCCGAAGTGCGGGCAGAAATGGAAGCACTCGGTTGCTACTTCTGTACACCGGACGAGAAAAAACGTCTGGAGGCACTCGTCATCAAAACCGATACATGTGCCGTCAATGCGGACATCGTCGGGAAACCGGCGACCTGGATCGCAGCAAAAGCTGATATCAACGTTCCGAGTAACACCGTCATGCTGGTTGCGGAACTCGAGAAAGTCGGAGCGGAAGAGCCGTTGTCACATGAAAAATTAAGCCCTGTCCTTGGTGCATACAGTGTCGCCTCAACGAATGATGCCTTCCATGTCGCAGAGCGCATGCTTGAAATCGGCGGACTTGGTCATACGGCCGTCATTCATACGACAAACGATGAGTTGATGACGGCATTTGGTCTCCGGATGAAAGCCTGCCGGATTCTCGTCAACAGTCCGTCAGCACACGGTGGAATCGGCGATCTCTACAACGAATTGACACCATCGCTGACACTCGGTTGCGGATCGTACGGGAAAAACTCGGTTTCAGAAAACGTAACGGCGAAACATCTACTCAATGTCAAGAAGGTGGCGAGACGACGCGTGAACATGCAGTGGTTCAAAGTACCGGAAAAGATTTTCTTTGAAAAAAACTCGGTTCAATACTTGAAATCGATTCAAAATGTTTCTCGAGCGTTGATCGTCACCGATCAATCGATGGTCGAGTTCGGCTATGCCGACAAAGTCATCCGTAACTTGCCGGCCGGTGTCAGCTACCGGATCTTTGACCAAGTCGAACCGGATCCATCCGTGACGACCGTTCAAGTCGGTGCCCAAGCAATGCGTGATTTTAAACCGGACTTGATTATCGCTCTCGGTGGCGGATCGGCGATGGATGCTGCGAAAGGCATGTGGTTATTCTACGAACAGCCAAACGAAACGTTCTCGAACCTCCGTCAAAAGTTCATGGATATCCGCAAACGGGCCTATAAATTCCCGGAACTCGGCAACAAAGCGAAGTTTGTCGCCATTCCGACAACTTCCGGTACGGGATCAGAAGTCACACCGTTCACCGTCATCACCGACAAAGAGAAAAACGTGAAATACCCGATTGCTGACTATGCATTGACACCGGACGTTGCCATCGTTGATCCGGAGTTCGTCATGACAGTGCCTGCCTCGATCACGGCGGATACAGGGATGGACGTCTTGACACACGCAACGGAAGCTTTCGTCTCTGTCCTTGCGAACGACTACACGGATGGACTGGCGTTAAAAGCCATCAAGATGATCTTTGAGTACTTGCCACGTGCATACGATAACGGTTCAGACGCCGAAGCACGCGAAAAAGTCCACAATGCTTCAACGATGGCCGGAATGGCGTTTGCGAATGCCTTCCTCGGCATCAACCACTCAATCGCGCACAAAATCGGTGGGGAGTTCCACACACCACACGGTCGGACAAATGCGATTCTGATGCCACACGTCATCCGCTACAATGCGACACGACCAACAAAACTGGCAGCCTTCCCGAAATACGAATCGTTTATTGCGGATGAACGGTATGCGGAGATCGCGCGTTACCTCGGTCTGCCGGCAGCAACGACGGAACAAGGCGTCGAATCGTTTATCCAAGCCGTCAGTGAGCTCGGACAACGCCTCAACATCAAGATGTCGTTTAAAGCCCAAGGCATCAAAAAAGCCGACTTTGAAGCGAAACTCGACAAGATGGCAGTCGATGCGTTTGAGGATCAATGTACAACGGCAAATCCGAAAATGCCGCTTGTGACGGAACTCCGTCAAATCATGGAATTTGCTTACGAAGGTATCTAATAGAGAAAAAAATACCATGGCAATTGAAAAGAGCCTTGCTTCCGGTTAACGGGGGCAAGGCTTTCGTGCGTTTTTGATCATGTAAGATGAGGTGAAAATCAGGCGGATTCCTGTCTTTGCTTTCCTGAAGTAGAGGTATATGTATACATAAAAGATTACCAAAACCAGTCCCAATACATCGTCCCTTGCGCAACAATCAGATAATCAAGCCACTTATCGAAGGAGAACGGGAGCCGTTCGAAGTCAGGATCTTCGTACGTCAGGAATTCACCGGTCCAGATCCGATTATCGCCTTCACTGATTGATTCGCAAACGAGCCATTCGCCGTCAGGTCCGGTACCAATCGGGATGAAGCCCGGTGGACATTCCCAAATCGGGAGGTAAGTCAAAATAGCATCAATCGAAAACAACTCGAAACCACCGCCACCGTCCGGCGTGAAATAAAGACGAGCGCCATTATGAACACGTAAAAAGTGTACGATTTCTTTTGGTGTGTCTTTTGGGAGTCGAGCCAATTCTTCCGAGCTGGCGCCTGAGCGGAAGGTGAGCGACTCGACCTCGACATATCCTTCTTCCTTTTGCACTTCGAGCTGACCGTTGATTAAGCGGACCTGTAATTGAAGTAATGTTTCCATCCCTGCCTGATGCATGCGTTTATTTCATCCCTTTCAAAAAGTCTTTTGCGACTCGATTCTTTGGTTCCATCCGTAAGATTTCATTCGCCACAGCACGGGCTTCCTGTTTTGGTGTGACTTGATCGGGCACTTCCGCTAAAAACAACAAATACTCAAGGAAAGCGACGTCTTGACGATGGGTCAGAGCAACTGTTCGCTGAACATGGTCGTACGCTCGGTAGTAGGCGCGGTCATAATGACAAAAAGGATGGATCAATAAACCAAACGCTAAATCGTGCAGTTGTACCGTTTCATTCTGTTCGATCAGATAACAGACGAACTGATACAAAATGTCTGTCTCGTGATCAAAGGCGTCCCCGATGAATTTATCACTGATTTCATCGATGTCATACGTCTCAAATAAGATTTTTGCCTTGCTGAATTGATTCATTTTAATCAGTGTCGTGAGGTAAGTGTAATCGATGGACATTTAAATCCAGCTCCTTACTAAAAAGTACGAATCGTGTTCTGTTGACTGTCACGCCACCACTTTTTAACCACCGGACAAAGCGCTTCGTAGTCTTTGAGCGCTTTTAACGTCTCGTGCACCTGTTGAACGGCAACTTGTTGCTCCTTTTCAGTTACGGGTTCAAGGTGAAGGGCTTTAGACAGACTATAGGCAAGCCATCCGAGTTTACTCGCATATCCAGCGGACAGAGTCGGCTCAATTGGATAGTCAAGTCGACCGCCTGCCGCATGATACCCCTTGAAGAAGGCTTTAAAATGGTCTCGTCGCACACGATTTTGCTCATCGAGCGACCAATAGAGAATCGTTTCTAAAAAATCATGCATCGGATGAATCGGACCGGCCGATTCCCAGTCGATGAGAATCGGTGCACCGGACTTCCATAACACGTTTTTGGCATCCAAATCGCGGTGACTGAGGATCGATGTTCCTTGCAATTGTTTTAGGGCAGAAGACACTTCGCTGTCCCAACGCTTGATTCGTTTTAAATCCGTCCAATAAGGTTCGAGCACTGTGAGTCCTTGCTGACGGATTTTTTCTGCGAATGTGTCCCATGGAACCGGAGACTCTGGTGATCCAGCGGTTTGTTTAATCGGCAGCGGGTCCACAGCATGAATCTGCGCCAACTGTTCGCCGATCAGTTCAGCGTGGCTCGATGTGACTTGGTGAATCGGCAACGTCGACCCGTCCACCCACGGGAAGACAAGGTAATAGTGTGTACCGATTTGTTGCAAGGCAGATCCATCAATCGTCAGGGCAGGCAGAGCGGACACTTTGCCTGCTAAAGCGTTGACAATCCGTTCCGAATCGATGAAGTTTTGCCGTGCAGTCGGACGAGAAAGGATCGATGGATTCAGCAACTTCACCGCATATGTCCCGGTCGTTGTCTGCAGTCGATTCATCTGATGCAGGAGACCACCGGACAGTACTGTCGGTTCCGTAAGCAGCTGACCAAGTTTTGCCTGTCTGCTGATGTTCTCAAAAAGCGTTTGATTGGGTTTTGTTGTCGTCACATCGTTCCTCCTCATGGAATCAAAATCCCTCTTCCATACAGTTTTGGTTATAATTAGAGTATATCGTACAGAAATGACCAGAAGTCATTGAAATTAGACGACCGGCGTTTCTGAACGGCATAGAACAGGAATAATCAAACAAAGGAAAAGGAGGGATTGAGGATGGAGCAACGACAAGAGCGGCGCAACCGGCGCTTTTCGATTATGGATCTCGTGGTCGGGATTGGGTTTGGTCTGATTTTCTTTGCCGTCTTATATGGTCTGATGTCACTCGTGACCGGACAAATCGAATCCTCGGGTGATTACCAGTCGCTCGTCGAGCAAATGCAGGATGCAGGCGTCACCTGGGGAAGCAGCGACGTGACGGTCACGCTGATGCTGTTATTCGTCGGCGGACTGGACGTGACGATGCCGGGTGCGGTCCGGGAAGCAATCATCAATCAAGCGCTCGGAGCGAGTTCGGCCGGAGATGTGTTATCGATCTTTGGGATCGATTTGAATCAAGTTTTGTCCCCGCTGACGTTCGACGCCACCTATGGATCACTGTTGCTGTCGGTGTTTGGGATCGTATTTGTTTTTATTCTCTTTTTAATGATGCGGATCAAAGCAAACCGGCTCGGATGGACAGTCCGATCCGTCAGTTTTTTAGTGACGGTCTGGATCGGTTGGTTCTTTCTTGTCCAGCGCAGTGAATCGATTTCCTTTTTATCGTTCCAAGGCGGTGTGTTGACACAAGGCTTGCTGGCACTTGGGATCGTGATTGGTTTAAGTTATCTGGCGCTCTATCCGCAAGGGTTATCCGGTTTGTCGGCGGCAGCCCGGGGCAGCCTGCTCGTGTTGGTATTTGCGAGTTGTCTCCAACTGTATCTCGTCGTGACGGATGAAACCAAATACAACGGAGATTCGATGCTTCGGACGGCCTTGACGGTCGCGAGTCTCGATGCCGGAAGCGGCGGCATGTATGACTTGTTGCACGGCGGACAGATTTCCTATAAAGCGAACGTTCTCGGAGCAGACGTCGACGTACCGGTGACGATGTTGAACGGGGAGACATCGACCGGGAAATTAAATCAATCGATTGAGGATGTCCTGGCAGAAGTGGACACTGATCGGGTGATGGAACAGCTGTTGACGATTCTCGGCGGTGAACGACCTGATTTGTCGGATACCCAGCTGAATCTTGAACCGGTTGATTACGGCATCGCCCGCCAGACGATTCAGGCACTCGATGCGGAATCAGCCGGATCCGTACCGGAGCCGATTGACTCGGAAAGTGCCTACTGGATCTTGATTCTGATTCCGTTTGTTCTGTATCTGCTCGTCAGTATCCGTGCGTTCCGGACGATCCTTGATCCGATCGTCTTTGCAGTTTTAGTCGGCGTGACGAGTTTTCTTGTTGCTCAAGCGACGACGGCAAACTTTACGGTCGCTTGGCGGAATGAAGCCTTACTGCAGTTTGCGCAACAACCGGTTGGACTGACACCGCTCTATGCAGCCGGCATGGCCTTGCTGGCGGGATTAATCGGTTTTGTCGTCAAACGAAAACCTACTTCATGAACATCAAAAACGTCGAACGACCGTAACAAGGTCGTTCGGCGTTTTTTTTGGAATGTAAAGTCAATTCAAAGTTTGTAAATCCAGTATTTGGTATTAGTTAAGTAGGTTAAATAAGACGGATGTCCGACCTATTCAAAGACGCTATAAGCTACAATGAAAGCGTGTTAAATTAGTTGAGCAGTCATTTATACTTAGGGGGAAATCAGATGAAAAAAGTCACGAAAATCGTCATTGCCAGCACGTTGATCGCACCGATGCTTGCGCCCGTCATTCAAGTCAAGACACTCGCCGCCGACAACAGCGTCGTCAAACTTCGTTTTTTAGAGACCACTGATTTACATACAAACTCAATGAATTATGATTACTTTAAAGATGCGCAGGATGAGTCGATTGGTCTCGTCAAAGCAGCGACCGTCATCAAACAAGAGCAGAACGTCGTCGGGGAATCAAACAGCTTCCTGTTTGATAACGGGGATACGCTGCAAGGGACACCGTTTGGCGACTATGTCAAAAATCAATATGATCAAGGCAACAAAGGCAAACACCCGATGTATGAGCTGATGGAATACCTCGGTTATGACGCTGTCACCCTCGGGAACCACGAGTTCAACTTCGGGCTCGACTTCTTGAAAAATGCGATGAGTGCGTCTAAAGGTGAAATCAAGTTCGTGAATTCGAACGTCCTTGATGCGGTTACGAAAAAACCGATTGTCTCAGACTACAATGAAGACGGCAAAGATTATCAAATCATCGAACGTCAAGTCAAGGACCAGAACGGTCAGATGAAGACGGTTAAGGTAGGTGTCTTCGGAGTCGTCACACCACAAATCATGGCGTGGGATGCCGGCAACCTGACCGGAAAAGTCACGGCCGAAGATATCATTCCGACGGCAAAAGCAACAGCGAAGAAATTAAAAGACGCCGGTGCAGACGTCGTTGTCGCACTCGGACACACTGGCATCGGGGATACGACGGATCAAAAAGACGGCGACGAGAACGTCGGCTATGCGCTGACGAAAATCGCTGACATCGATGTCTTGATGACCGGTCACCAGCACGGGAAATTCCCGGCAACAGACTCTGCATTTAATAAATTACCGAACGTCGATGCGGCGAACGGTCTCATCAACGGCAAACCGGTCGTCATGGCGAACACGCAAGGGAAAAACGTCGGCGTGATCGATTTGCAATTAAAACAAGACGGCGATAAATGGGTCGTGGATACATCGGCTGCGAAACTGGCCGACGTCACGAAAGACACGACGGCAGATGCCGGTGCCGTCAAATTGATCGAAAAAGCGCATGAAGGAACACTCGCCTATATCCGTCAACAAGTCGGAACGATCAACGACGATATCCAAAGCTTCTTTGCACTAGTTCAAGATGACGATTCGGTCCAGTTCGTTACGAACGCGCAAAAATGGTACGTCGAGAAACAATTACAAGAAAACGCGGATCTCGCACAATATAAAGATTTACCGCTCCTGTCTGCCGGCGCACCGTTTAAGACAGGTGGTCGGAACCAAGTCAACGCCTCAGACTATACATTGATCAAAAAAGGACCAATCGCACTGAAAAACGTCGCCGATCTTTACGTCTATCCGAACACACTCGAAGTCGTTAAAGTCACAGGAGCTGACGTCAAGAACTGGCTCGAGATGTCGGCCGGTCAATTCAACGAAGTGACGGATGCGAAAACAGACTTGCTGAACAAAGAGTTCCGGAGTTACAACTTCGATATCCTCGACGGCTTGACGTACGAAATCGACATCACGAAACCGGCGAAATATGACTTTAACGGGGTTCTCGTCAAAGAAGACGCTAATCGTGTCCAAAACATCAAGTACCAAGGCAAGGCAATCACGGACGAGCAAGAATTCCTCGTCGCAACCAACAACTACCGTGCTGGTAGTGCGACTTTCCCGGGGCTTGGGGAAGGCAAAAAAATCGTCTACAAATCCGCTTATGAGACGCGCAACGTCATTTCGGACTTCATCAAAGCGAAACAACCGGTTGACTATCAAGCGGATGACAACTGGTCACTCGTCGCAAGCAAACCGTTGACGGTCAACTTCGATTCTGCGGAAGCGGCTGCACCGTACACGAAACGTTACGAAGGCATCACGAACACAGGGGTCAAACGGGCGGGGGAAACGGGTACATTCTTGACGTTTAACATGAACGTCCCGATGAAAAACTTCAACGTCAGTGTCAGCAGCGTTAAGCCGGGTGCAAAAGTCGTCACGGGAACAGCTGTTGCGGGTGCAAAAGTCACGGTCAAACGCGGTACATCGGTCCTTGGAACAGCGACTGCGGATGAAACCGGTAAGTATGCCGTCACGGTGCGTCCGGTCAAACTCCGTGACAAACTGACGGTCGTTTCAGAACTCGGTTTCATGAAAACTGAAAAAACGATCACGGTCGGAACGGGTGTCGTCGCGACACCGGCCATCGATAAAAAGTCAGCTGTTTACGGTTCAACGGTCCTGACAGGTAAAGCGACAGACGGTCTCGATGTGACGCTGTACAAAGGCTCAACGAAAATCGCCAAAGCGAAAACGACAGCGAGCGGCTTTAAGATTCCAGTCAAAGACGGCTTGATGACAGGCACGTATACCGTCAAGTCGACGGACATCTCAAACAAGATCACGAAAAAAGCTTCGTTTACGATCAAAAACACGTATCCGGTTAAAAAATGGACCGGTAAAAAGACCTTGACGGGGAAAGTTGAAAAACGTCAAATCGTTCGTCTGTTCCAAAAAACGGACAACGGGTATCAATTGATCGCGCAAGACGTTGCCGACAACCACGGCAACTATGTCTTGAAGATGCGGACCGGACTTGCGACGGGTTCATACAAGATGAACATCTATACAGCATCCGACCGTCTCGATCAATCGCGTTACTTCATCACGAAAAAATAAGCAACGAAACGACTTCTCAGCTGAGGAGTCGTTTTTGTTTTGCCGGTAAAACTGGCATACTACATACGAGGGGAGAGGATTTCATGAGACAAGTCATCGTCACACCGTATCAGACATCATGGGCGGACGAGTTTGAGCAGGAAGCCGCACGGCTCCGAACGGTTTTCGGGGAACGGCTGCTTGCGGTGCACCATATCGGTAGCACGTCGGTCCCGGGACTATCGGCTAAACCGATTCTCGACATCCTGCCGGTCGTGGATACGCTCGACGGCATCGAAACGTTCGATGCAGCGATGGAAGCCATCGGCTATGAAGTCAAAGGCGAGTTCGGAATGCCGGGTCGCCGGTATTACCGCAAGGGCGGCAACAACCGGACGCATCACATTCACCTGTATGCAACCGGAAATCCGGAAATCGCGCGTCACGTCGTCTTTCGCGATTACTTACGGCACCATCCGAGTGAAGTCCGCGCCTATAGTGACATCAAGGAGCAACTGGCAACACAATATCCGACGGACATCAGTGCCTACATTGCCGGTAAGGATCTGTTCGTCAAAGCGATGGAGCAACGGGCGCTTCTGTGGTGGTCCCGTGGATGAGTGGCAGGAAGCGGTCTTGCGGCATGTCGGAGTTGGTGTCCGGACGACACGGAGTCTGATCCAATTGATTCGACCGGAAGATTGGGACAAACGACCGATTCCCGGAAAGCGGTCAGTGTACGAGGTAGCGGTCCATCTGGCGGTGTTACTCGAAGCCGATTTACGGATTGCAACGGGAGCGACGGCATCTGAGATGGCGGACTTCTATGCCGTCCCGGTGCCGGTCGACCAGATCGTGGAACGGTTGGAGCAAGCTTTTCATGCATACGAACAGCAGCTGATGACCGGTTTTTTGATCCGACCGACCTATTGGGGGGTTACGGACAGTGCTCCCGGTTGGCTGATGGAAGCAGCAGTCCACTTGTATCACCACCGGTCACAGTTGTTTGATTATCTGAATCTGCTCGGTTATGAGATAGATCTGGCTTTATTTGAATAGGGGGAAGTCGTGATGGAACGAATTGTGGATACAGCGGACGGACGGTTTGACACCCGCCTGACCGGAACGGGAAATGTGACGTTCATCCTTGATCATGGGATGATGTCGAGTCATCATCAGTGGGGCTGGCTCCGCGGTGAATTATTAAAACAAGGACGGGTCTTTGAATATTCGCGCCTCGGATACGGCAAATCGACCCGTGGTAAATCAAAGCGGTTGTTCACGCAACAAGCGGACGAACTGGAACGGGTCCTTGATCTGCTGGCGATTCGCGGACCGTTTGTCTTCATCGGGCATTCGCTGGGTGCCTACATTTCGCTTGAACTCGGACGCCGCCGACCGGACGACACAGCGGGGATTGTCTTG
Source organism: Exiguobacterium sp. s192 (assembly GCF_018618795.1). Classification (NCBI taxonomy): domain Bacteria; kingdom Bacillati; phylum Bacillota; class Bacilli; order Caryophanales; genus Exiguobacterium; species Exiguobacterium sp. s192. The sequence continues at coordinate 88,043 of NZ_JACSMS010000003.1, forward strand.
CTGGATCCGTCGCATCCGGAAGTCGACGCCGAATTGCCGAACTGGTACGAACGGACACAAGAGGAATGGAACCGCTTTTTGTATGGGCTCAGTCATGTCCGGCCGATCGCTTGGTTGATTCCCGACGATCTCGGCGCACGGATGTTCACGAGCCTGCCGGAAGCGGATCGTGTGCCGATGTGGCGGAACATGGCACGGAAAAATCACTGGCGGGGAACGTTAGACGAGTGGGAGGCGGTTGAAGCCAACAATCAACACGTCTTGCAGGTTGTCGCTCATGTCACACCCCCTGTGCTCGTCTTATCGGCTTCCGACTGGGCCGGCGGGATGCCGGAAAACTGGTTGCATCCGGAACTGACGAAACGGATCAATGCCGCCCACGAACGGTTTGCCCGCAGTTTGCCGAATGCGACGTTCCATGTGATCCCGAAGACGAATCATTATACGATTGCCGGATTTTCGCAGGAGGCGGCGGAAACGATCGTCCGGTTGATGCGGACCTCGTTTTTTGAGTAAGTGACACGAATCATCATCAAATGACAGGCTTTTTCCGACCCGGTATCGCAGACCGGAACGGGGAAAGCTTTTTTTGTTGGGACAAAATCAGTTGACAGGCTAAATCGGAACGATTACTATTTAAAACGTAATGATTACGATTTGACTAAAAAGGAGTTTTTTTCTATGCATCCGATTCCCATCACTGTCCTGTCCGGTTATCTTGGTTCCGGTAAGACGACAGTATTGAACCATTTACTGAACAACCGGCAAGGACGGAAGCTTGCCATCATCGTCAACGATATGAGCGAAGTCAACATCGATGCGGCATTGATCGAGCAAGGCGGTTTCTCGCGGACGGAAGAATCGTTTGTCACGTTATCGAACGGTTGCATCTGCTGTACGTTACGGGATGATTTATTGCTGGAAGTCCGGCGGTTGGTCGATCAAGGCAATATTGACGGCATCGTCATCGAATCAAGCGGAATCTCGGAGCCGATTCCGGTTGCCCAAACCTTTACATACCTCGATGAAGACAGTCAGATTGATTTGACGGAAACGACGAAAATCAATGCGATGGTGACGGTCATCGACGGCTATCGGTTCTTGAAGGACTTTGAATCCGGCGAATCCCTGATCGAACGGCAACAGGCGGTCGACGAGACGGATGTCCGTGAAGTCGTCGATCTGCTGGTTGACCAGGTCGAGTTCGCCGATATCATTTTGTTGAACAAGATCGACCGGTTGACCATGGAGGAAAAGCACGACGTCATCGGCTATTTGAAAGCCTTGAATCCGATTGCCAAATTGATCGAGACGACACACGGGCAGGTTGATCCGGCCGAGATTCTGGACGTTGATTTGTTTGATTTCGAACAGGCGGCAGCAAGCGCCGGTTGGATTCGCGAGCTGAATGCCGAGGAACATGTTCCGGAAACGGAAGAGTACGGAATCAGTTCGTTCGTCTACAAGCGGGATCTCCCGTTTCATCCGGAACGGTTGCTGGCTTTGATTGAGGCGTGGCCGGAAGAAGTTGTCCGCGCGAAAGGCTTTTTGTATCTGGCGACCCGTCCGGAAATCGCTTTGCTGTTCCATCAAGCGGGGTATGCGTCGAACATGGAATATGCCGGCCGTTTTGAAAGCATCAACGATCGCCGGACGGAACTGGTCTTGATCGGCATCGGTTTTGATCAGCAGGCTCTCGAAGCGAAGTTTGATGCCTGCCTCGTTCAAGCGGATGAAACGGATTGGACCAGCCTGAGTGATCCGATTCCGGGACGCGAGATGTACGACATGAATTTTTCAAAATAGGTCAACTTTTAAAGAAATCACATCCGTGGTTTCTTTTTTTGCTATATTTTTAAAGGAGACAGGGAAATAGAACAATAGAGTACGTTGCAGAGGAGGAAGTCTAGTGCGCAATCGGATTTTACAGTTCGCGCTCGTGTTTTTAGTCGCAGGTGGAATCATTTGGGGGCTATATCAATTAGGCTACCTGTTTTATGTCCTGACGATTTCCGCGACCGTCGTTCCGCTCGCGGTCATCATGATCATCTTCATCGAAAACCGGACGGCCGAGTCGACGATTGCCTGGTTTTTAGTCTTAATCTTCTTACCGATCCTCGGTGTCATCATCTGGATGATGTTCGGCCGCAATCCGCGTCGCCGGCGCCGAAACCGCCGGTCGCATGACGAGCGGACCTTGCTGAGACAGGCGATTCGTCCGGTCCGGTCGCTCGCCGTCAGTGAGTTGCCACCGAATCATTTGAAACTTGCCAACACGATCCGCAACTTCGGCGGCGGCGGGGTGGATGTCCACACGGCAAGTCAAATCCTGACGAACGGCAGCGAGACGTTTCCGGAAATCCTTCGGGCGATCCGTTCTGCCGAACATCATGTCCACATCCAGTACTACATTTACCGCAACGACGAGACCGGTCAGGCAATCCGTGAAGCATTGATCGAGCGGTTGAACGCCGGCGTTGAAGTCCGGTTCATGTTTGACGGACTCGGCAGCTACATGCTCGGGGAAGGTTTCTTGAAGCCGCTCCGGGAAGCCGGAGCGAAGATTGCCGCTTATGATCCGATTTCGAGTCCGTTGTTCATCTTCACGGCCAACTTCCGCAATCACCGGAAGATTGTCGTCGTCGACGGGAAGATCGGCTTTACCGGTGGATTGAACGTCGGGGACGAATACGACGGGAAAAGTAAGAAGTTCGGCTTTTGGCGTGACACGCATCTCCGGCTCGAAGGACGGGCCGTCAAGGAACTGCAGGCGACCTTCCTGGATGATTGGTTATACGCTCATCTCGAAGGCAGTGACACGTGGGAGACATTTGCCGGTGACGAAGCGATTCATCACTACTTCCCGAAACATGATGTCGAGTCGGACGGCGCGGTGCAAGTCGTGACAAGTGGACCGACATCGAAAGATCCGGCGATCCGGAACGCGTTGATCGCTGCAATCATTTCAGCCCAACGGTCGATTTGGATCTCGACACCGTATTTGATTCCGGATAATGAAACGATGACGTTACTCCGTCTTGCGGCACGCGCCGGACTGGATGTAAGGATTCTGACACCGGGCAAAGGTGACAGTTTCACATCTTACTACGGCACGCGCTCTTATTTTGGACCACTCTTAAAAGACGGTGTCAAGATTTATACGTACAACCGTCATTTCATCCACGCGAAACTGTTTCTCGTCGACGGAAAGATTGCCGTCGTCGGAACGGCGAACATGGACATCCGGAGTTTTGTTTTGAACTATGAACTGATGGCGTTTATGTATGACTCGGAGAGTGCCGCCCGACTCGAACGTGATTTCATCGATGATTTCGATGTCTCGATCCAGTTGTCATCGGCCCATTACGTCAAGCGACCGATGCGGTTCCGGATCTTCGAATCGTTTTCGCGTCTGATTTCACCATTGCTTTAAAACGAGTCCCGCATCGTCCCTTATTTCCAGGGACGGTGCGTTTTTTGATTAGCTGTCACTTGAAACGGGAACAACAAGTTTTATACACTAATAGTGTAATCGGTTGCACATTCATTTTTGGAAGGAAGTGACAAGGACGTTCGCGTCCTGATCCCGTATGCGCACAATTGACGAATCCCATTTTTATACCCGAGACATGAAACCATTGGCACGACCAGAAGCGATTGTCCAAGGCGACACGTATCGCTTTACCGTCTTAACAAGTCGTCTCATCCGACTCGAGTACGCAGCGGACGGGCGATTCGAGGATCGACCGACGCAAACCGTATGGAACCGTGATTTTCCCGTTCCATCGTACCGGATCGTCGAGGACGAAACCGAGCTGCAAATCATCACGGAACACGTCCATTTGCACTATACGAAAGGACCGTTTGCGTCGAATACGCTGTATATCGACGTCCTTGGGAACTTCAGTACGTATTACAGCCGCTACACGTACGGCGGACCGCTCCGGACCCTCAAAGGAACGGCACGGACGCTTGATCACGCCGATGGTGAGATTCCGCTGGAAGAAGGAATCATCTCCCGTCAAGGTTATGCGGCGATTGATGATTCGGCGTCGTTTGTCCTGACGGAAGATCATTTCGTCGAACCCCGTCAAGAGGGCGCGCAAGACATCTATTACTTTGGCTATGGTCATGACTACAAACAGGCATTAAAAGACTTTTACCGGCTGACCGGTCCGACGCCGATGTTGCCGCGGCAAGTGCTCGGGAACTGGTGGAGCCGGTACTGGCGCTATAACGAAAAAGAATACAAGGATTTGATGAACCGTTTCAAAGCGGAAGACGTCCCGTTTTCGGTCAGTGTCATCGACATGGACTGGCACGTGACGGACATTCCGGAGAAGTACGGCAGCGGTTGGACGGGCTACACATGGAACCGTGATTTGTTCCCGGATCCAAAAGGGTTCCTGCAATGGCTGAAAGAGGATGACCGGATGGTGACACTCAACCTGCACCCGGCGGACGGCGTCCGTGGATTCGAGGAAGCGTATGAGGCGATGGCCGTTGCGATGGGCGTCGATCCGGATACGGAAGACCGGATTCCGTTCGACTTCTCGGACCGTGACTTCATCGAACATTACTTTACGAAACTGCATCACCCGCATGAAGCGGACGGCGTTGATTTCTGGTGGATTGACTGGCAACAGGGCGCAAACTCGAAGATGAAGGGGCTTGATCCTCTTTGGATGCTCAATCATTACCATGCGCTCGACATCGCCCGGGACGGCAATCGTCCGTTGATCTTCTCGCGGTATGCCGGACCCGGCAGTCACCGTTATCCGGTCGGTTTCTCGGGAGACACGTTGATTTCGTGGGCATCGCTGAAATTCCAACCGTATTTCACGGCGACGGCTTCGAACATCGGCTACGGCTGGTGGAGTCATGATATCGGGGGACACCAACGTGGGGAGAAGGATGACGAACTGTCGACACGTTGGTTGCAGTACGGTGTCTTCAGCCCGATCATGCGTCTCCACAGTACGATGAGTATCTTCAACGGGAAAGAGCCGTGGCGGTACTCGGTCGAGTCGGAGCAGGTGATGAAGAAGTACCTGCGTCTGCGGCACCAGCTTGTCCCGTATATCTATACGATGAACGCCCGGAATCACTTTGACGGTCTGCCGCTCGTTTCGCCGATGTACTATGAGCATCCGGAAGACGAACTGGCGTATGCGGTTCCGAACCAATATTACTTCGGGACGGAATTGATGGTGACGCCGATCGTCGAACCGATGAATCCGAACTTGCATGTCGCAGCGACGACTGCTTGGTTGCCGGACGGCGAATGGTTTGATTTCTTCACCGGTCACCGGTACACGGGCGGTAAACAGATGCGGTTGTTCCGCAAACTCGAAGATCAAGGGGTTCTGGCAAAGGCCGGGGCAATCGTCCCGCTTGGTCAACATCTCGAGCATTCGAACGCACTCCACAATCCGGATCATCTCGAGTTGCTTGTCTTCCCGGGGGCGTCGAACCGCTTTACGTTATTTGAGGATGACAACGTCGGTGTCGCACACCGGGACGGCGAGAACGTCGAAACGGCATTTGAGCTCGACTGGTCAGCGCGGACCTTGACGATCGCGACACCGTTCGGCAAACGGGAACTGTTGCCGGAAAAACGTGAGGTGACATTGATTCTGCGCGGAGTCAACGAAGGACACGTCTCACGGGACGGAGAAGTCCTGCCAAGCCGTTATGACCATCAGACCCAATCGTTGTCCGTTGACCTTGGTGAAATCGGGGAGACGCAAGTCCTGTCGCTCCAGGTCGATATGTCGACGAACGACAACCGGATGGAGCGGTTGTATACGTTCCTCGATCAGGCCGAGATCGGCTATGATCTGAAAGACCGTTTGTATCGGTTATTGTCGCAACGTTTGGAACCGGTCAACTTGATGCATCAGCTTCAGGCGTTGGATCTGGAGAAAGATCTTGTCGACTGCTTGCTTGAAATCATGTTGTTCTAAAAACAAAGCAAGGTAGTGCTAGCTCTCACTCTCTTTTCATCCGCTTTCCTCAGGCGAGACACAAGCCAGTATTCGCGAGTTTTTCCAAAACCGCGAATCCGGGTCTTGTTTGTCTCTGACAGCGCAGGCTTGCCTGCGCTTTTCCCTGCAGGAGTCGGATGAAGAGTAGTGAGATTCACGAAAATCAAAAAGAAGCGGTGGACACATCCATCGCTTCTTTTTATATGCAAACATCGATTGGTCAATCAGCAATAAACTTCAAAATCCGTTTTTCATAACAGTTCTTCATTCAACCATTCGATAAGATCACTCAAATCTGTAATCAGATGTTTGCTCTTCAATAAGTCGATGACGTCTTCAAGAGAAGTCTGCAGTTTTTCTGAATGATTGATCATTGTTTCGGCTAGGTATCCCGCATAACTGTCAATCTGATCTTCATGATTACTCTGTTCAATCCGTTGCATCAATTCACGAATTAATCGTTTCGGTTCTTGACCAATCACCATCCAATGGGAGTAGGCAAGTAAGGTGTCATCCTCATCGCCGTGATCAATGAATTCAAGAATTTCTGCCATCGTCAAACAACTCACAGAAGCGTCAGCTGCATCAAGCGGCTCACTATCCTGAACAGACAACTTCATCAGTAGTTCGTCAAAGGAACTTGCCACAACATGATTAGAAATAACTGAGATATCCAGACACCAGACGGACGGTTGGTACGCATTGTCTTCAAAATTGAAATAGAAGAAGTAACTGCCATCACCATGGGCAAAAATCATCTTTTTTCCGGTTACATCCCATTCCGGTAAAGTACCAACGTTTGACTGGTACACATCGTAAGAGAACGGTTGGATGAAGGTGAAGGGCAAAAACGGTTGAGCGCCGGAGTCTGACCAAGTGTTTTCAAAATCCACTGATACAGCATTAAAAACGACAGACCCTCCGTTTTGTTCGGATAATTTCTCGAGGTAGCTTTCAGGAAAACGACCGGTAAGTTCTGTTTGAATCCTATGAATGTCCGCTTGAAGTAGAGCAGGGGCTGTCAGCTTTTCTTCTTCGTTCCAAAATGTCAAAGGATCTCACCTTCTTTCATGTCGTATTTAATGGATTTCGTTTTTGCAAGATGTGAGAAAAAGTTGGTCTAAAAAAGGTGTTCTTCCGCAACAATCATACGGGAAGAACACCTGACGAGCAGAATTATTTGCGTTTTAACTTCTTCGCTTTTAACTTCATGTCCTGATAGGTGATCATCGGACTGTCGTCGACGGTCAAACGAAGGTGATTCGGTTCGCCTTTAGAGGTAATGCCGGAACAATACAGAGTGTCGGCATACTGATCAAACAGATTCTCATAAGCAGGCAGGTGGTGCATCAAACGACCGGGTGAACCCCAGCCGCACAAGACGACACCGTTCTTTTCCTTGACCTGACGTAACGTCTGTTCGACGAACTCGTAATTGAGTTCATCAAAACTGGCCTGGGCGAACGGTAAATCCTCGCTGACGAGCAAATCCGGCATCAGACTGATGATGTCGTACTGCTTGACCGGACCTTCGACGTATTTCTTCATCAAGTTATAGGCGCGCTGGGTCGTCGTCCCGGATAAAAACGCATCCGTCGTCCGCGGCGTGTAGATCAGGGCCGCGACATGGGTGCCGTCCTCGATGTCGTCGAAGATGTAGCTGCGTAAATAACGTTTTGTCTTGTCTTGGTCGAACGTCGTCTGGACGCGGATCGACGATTCCTCAATCGTCAATGTCGAACGATCGGGTTGTGTCATGGGTGGTGCCTCCTTTTAGTTGGTCAAACGTAAGCTGATGCGAAGGAGTTGTGCTAAAGTCTGTTTCTTGAAATCGAGATCGTTCGCATCAATCGGCTCGATTTGTTGTTGATAGGCATCGTATTGGTCGAGGACGTCGCTGACATACTGTTCACTGCGATTGTATTCAAACAGGGCAGATTCAAGCGTCGCTCGATCGGAACTTTTCGTGACGTCATGTTGATTGAGGTACTTGGCTGCCGTATGGGCGCTGTCCGTCAAATCCGTCGGATCGGCTTTGCCGTCTCCGTTTGCATCAACGCCAAGACCACCGTATTGTTTGATGGCGTCCGGATCCGTCAGGTCGATTCCGTCGTGCTCGATGTCGCCAAGTGACGTGCCGCCTTCGTATCCCCATCCGACCCATGTTTTCGGCATGAATTGGAACGGACCGATGGCGCCGACCGAAGACTGCATGGCGGACGATTTCGAGAAGATCGTCTCGACGCGGTGAATCGCGGCAAGCAACTTCCAATCGACCTCGTACCGGTCACCGGCTTGTTCGTAGATGTCGATGTTCTCGGCTGGGACACCGGATTGTCCGTAATAGGTGCGGTACAGTTCATTTTGGACACGTTCCCGGTTTTGCCAGTAGATGATGCTACTACCGATGAGGACGATCAGTACGAACAAGATGCTTAATCGAAAAACTTTTCGCATATTGTTCTCTCCTCTTTCTGTGATTCCACTGAATGGTATCATATTTCGCAAGGCGCTAATAGTTTTTTTGTGAAGTCCGTTCCCGGGCAACGGTGAGAGCGGTCACATCTTCTTCAAAGATGGAATGACCATGTGCGCTTTTTCAGGTGAAACAAGAGCAAAGTGGATGGAAGAAACAGTTGCATGAGAAAAAGGTTGTTAATTACTGCCATCGTCAAAACAATAGAAATTTGTTAGACTAAACGTCAGATGAAGTCATCGTTCATTTTTAAGAAATTGACGGTTGCAGGAACTGTTGGTGGGCTTGTAAAATGAAGAGGTAAACGCTTACACATCAAAGGAGATGGACGAAACCATGCGAACGATCACTTCCACTGGCGAACGAAAGAAAACAAGTTGGACTCTAAATATCGGGAGTCAACCGAAGTTGATGATGGATGGACTGACGGAGAAAGAAACAGATCAAGAACAACGGATCATCTTCGATCACTTTTACATTCCGACGACGGCTACACTGATTTTTCGGTTCAAGGAACGTTTCCCGAACCATCTCTGTGAAAATGGGTATGATGTGTATGGAGCAGCAGCTTTTGATGAGCAGGTCGTCGAATTGATCTCGAACTGGTTCATTGAACTGGTGACGGTCTTGACGGCGATTCAACGGACGAAAGGTGTCCAACATTTTGTCATCGAAGGCGGCGTCGCGAAGCGGACGGATTTCCTTCCGACCGTACGTCGGACCTGCCGCGCATTAGAATCAACAGTTGATATCGCATAATTCGTAAGACGGACGGGATCATACCCGTCCGTCTTTTTTGTGGCGCAAAAAACAGCCCTTCTGATGTTCTGACGAGCAGACGAAGGGCTGTTTTTAAAAAATGATTTGAAATGGGACGAGGAAAAGGCCGGCTCCTAGTCGAAAGACTTACGTAGGCGTCGAAAAGTTTTTTTCAGCAGCCCGGCAAGCCCGGAGTAAGGCATCCTTAAAGAATCGATCTTCCTGTGAGGCGAGTTGACGTGTCGATTCGTCGTCGCCGCGAAGTGACTTGCCGAGCATCTGGATGACCTTCACCCAGCGCCGGACGTGATCGAGCTGAGGGCGACCCATCGCGACGTAGACCGTGAACCAATCGTTTTGATCACGGCGGATCATCCGTTGGAACAAGGATTTGGCGAGGTCGACCTCTTCCGTCGACGGCAACTCTGCCGATTCGAAATAACGGCGGAGGGCGGCAATCGCCGTCACATAAGCCGCCTGGACGTCAGTAGACGGTTGGTGTTTGCCGTAATCGGAAGTCGACAGGTGAATCAAGGCCGGTTTCTTTTCGATTCCGGTAATCCAGGCGGACATCGTTTTGGTGCCTTTGATGGCTTGGCGGTTGGCGACAGGCAGTTTCGCCGTCACTTGTCCGACCTTACCGATGACATTGACTTTTCCGTTCCGTTCCTGGATTTCGGTCACGGTCATCTCGACGGTGTCGCCCATCTCGAATGGTATCGCTTTTGGTTGCAGCTTTTCCCCGGCGGTCAACGGAGCCCGTTTGCGGATCATCCGTAACGCTTCTTGCTCCATCCGGTCGTCAAGCGACCAAAGGTGTTCAGGTGGGACATTCCGGAAACGGCGGCGGCGCACTTTGATGTATTGATCGAGGGCGTCTGCTGCCTGCTCCCGGGTCATCTCGCCGGATGCGACCGGTCCGATGATGTCGCGCAGGGTGATCGACTCGAGGCGTTCCATGATTCCTTCGAACGGGATCAGCTCCATCACGTAAAGACTGCTGACGACGAGTTCACATTCGCGAGGCGTAAGAGGGCGTTTGGCCATAAATTGACTTCCTTTCCAATTGCTTGATGATTCTAGTATACCAAAAAAAAGTCACCACCACCTCTACGGTGATGGTGACGGATGAACTTTTCGTCAAGTTAGATGACGTAGGCGGATTCCGAGCTGTTTTGAAGCTCAGCCTGACTTAACTTGATGATGCCGGTATGGAACGGATCATGGTCGACCATCAGCTGACCGAGCGCTTTGATCTCCTCGACCGTCGTCGCAGATTTCGCACCCGCGAGACGCAGGCGGAACGGCTTTTTCATGACCGTATCGAATGTTAACAAAATCGTGTGTTCCATCAAATTCCTCCTTTATTCGTAGTGGGGTGAATCGATTACGCGTTAAGTAAGGCAAAATCACGGCTGATCTCCGTGTGCGTGTACGAACCAGCGAGCAGTTGACCGATGGCGCGACCGATCGATGCGACGACTTCTGGTTCCAAGTCAGCACGGAGACCGTTGAAGCGGCGGCGGGCAAGAACCGCGTCTCCGTTCGGCGTCACCTTGTCACTCCGTTCGAAGACGACGACTAAACTCGTTTTGATTTCTTCGGCTTGTGTCATGTGTATCACCTCCTTCGCCCTTATTGACAGGACGAAAACAGGATTTGTTCGGAAAGGATGAAAAAAAGATGGTCTGGTTACGTTTTTTACGGAAGATGTCCTTTTTGAAGATGCGGACATTGGCGTTTGCTTCGTTCGTGTTCGTCTTTGGCGTCGCCTTGATCATGTATCTCGTCGAACCGGACACGTTCGGTTCGTACTTCCGTGCCGTCTACTGGACGATGACGACCGTCGTGACGGTCGGATACGGGGACTTTTTCCCGAACACGGACTTCGGGCGCTTCATGACGATTTTCATCTTCATCTTCGGAATCGGGATTGTCGGTGGATTAATCTCAAAGCTCGTCGACGGGGTGCAATTGATTCGAAATCAAAAGGAAAGAGGGTTATTGCAAGTGAAAGAAACCGGGCATACGTTAGTCTTCGGCTACAGCCGACGCTCGAAACACGTCATTGATGAATTGCTCGAGACGACGGATGTCATCTTGGTCGATGATCTCGAGCGGGAACCGTTCAGCCATCCGCGTTTCCACTACATCAGCGGCGATCCGGCACTGGAATCGACGTTACAGCGGGCGAACATCAAAAAGGCGACCCGGGCGATCGTCCTCGCCGACCATTCGATACCGCCGGCACTGGCTGACGGACGGACCTTATTGATCGCGGCAAGTATCGAACGGGCGAATCCGAACATCTATACGATCGTCGAGATGATGCTTGAGGAACACCTCGACAGTTTTGAACAAGTCAAGGTCGATGAAGTGTTGCTCGGGGACGAGACCGTGGCACGGATGGCGATTCTCGCCGCCCATCATCCGGGGGTGACGAAAGTCGTGACGAATCTGCTGACGAAAGACGGAGACGGGATGTTCTCGATTCCTGCAAAACCGGAGTGGACGACGTTTCGGGATGCGTTTCACAGCTTGCTCGAAGACGGGGTGACGATTTTATCAGACGGCAAACGGCTTGATTTGAACCGCCGCCTCGATGAAGCGATCCCGCCGAACACGACGTTGATCGTTCTCTGCAGCGAAGAAACAGCGCAACAAATCGGTGCCTTGTAAGTGGGAGGATTCAATTAATTCTTTTTCGGGTATAGTAAATACATTTACTATGCAGAGGAGTTAGTATGATGACAAACCCACAACCAGAATGGATCCAAGAATTATTTGAGACGGTCGACCAAGGCGAATTAAAAGATGTCCCTAAATTACTCTATATGGCGTTGACGTTAGAACCAAGTTATTTCACAAAAGCAGTCAGCCGTCTCAACCAACGGCTGGAAGTCGAGACGTTACCGGAAGTATCAGAGTTGTTGACGGTCTACCGCCAATTCTTCATCTCGGCCAATCCATCGGAAGAATACTGGACGATCGCTTGGAATGAGTTGATCCAGACGATGCACCACTTCATCGATCGGTCGGAAGCACAACAATTGTTCAAGGAGCACGTTGATTTGATCGATTGGTGGTCAAGTGAATCGTTATTGTCTCTCCCAAGTTGGTTAACAGTGCTTGATTTAGCGGAGCGGATTGACGCCCTCGATCAGTTCAGCAGTTACTTACCGGACGTCTTTGAAAGTTATGCGCTGGAAACGGCGAAAGACGAACCGTTTGCCCGCCTCGCATGGTATGCGCTTGCCAGCAAACAACAGGAGTTGTTAGTGCCGTTTCATGACCGGATTGAACAGGCGGAAGCACCTGCGATTCGTTCACTGAGCGACGGTGATTTGCTCGATCAAATTGATACGACCCGTGTTCGTATGTTAAAGTCTAAGGATAACGAACCGATAGAATTGATGTTTGATCGAAAATGGACATTATAAGTTAACACATAGAAAGTGACATCTAGAAACTACACGAATTTAATCCAAGGGGTGTAGTGATGATACACGTCAATTTGCCGCAAGGTGATTATGTCGTTTTGGTGGAGATCAATCGGGAAGTCTTGCTATGCCATTCATTAGAGGAAGCAGAGCAGGCGGAACGCGATCGTTACGAACTGGTCGGTCGGATGAGTGAACGTCTGCCATCCGAAGTGATTGGTCCGTCGATTGCCGATTTCGTCCGATTTTCCACCGGATTTATTGGAGAAGCCGTAACCTGGAGTGAGGCGGAAGAAGCCTTTTTTTGCCAGCAGTTCGAGACGTTTGACGGATCGCCGCTCGGAGAAGATCTGACCGGAATTGATGCGGCACGTTGGCGGGCAGTGCTTGTCCGTTATTATTCTTATGTCACGATCGGAAAAATCATTCCATTTGAAGTCAGCGAAGAGTCCGATGGGACCGTTCCATTTTTTTAGTCCGTTTGGGTCAGCACATCAATAGAATCGGCGTGTAAAAAGAGAAGGGCAGGGTCCACATTGAAAAAGAAACTTGCACTACTCACATTTGCTGTCGTCGTAGGGTTACCTACCTCTGCGTTCGCTAATTCTCAATATGTGCAGTACGATCCAACATTTACGGAACAACAAAAACAATCCTGGTTATCGGAACAAGGTCTGCAGGAAGTACGGGAACTGAAACAGGACGGCTTTTCGCTCGTCGAACCGTTACCGCACCTCGATGAGGCAGATGTTGAAGCCGATTTGATTCCGGTCACGGTCGTCGAAAAAGCGACCGATTCGGCTCAATTGCAGCAAACATATTTGGATCAATCGCGTATTCCTACTTACTGGAAATACAGTCGCGGCAAATCCGACATCCGGGTCGCGATCATCGATGATGCGATTGACGTCAATCACTCGGAGTTCAAGAACGTCATTTATAAAACAACGACGATTTCCGGCATCCGCAAACCGGACGATCACGGGACACATGTCGCCGGAATCGTTGCGGCCGCTGAAGACGGCAAAGGAACGGTCGGGGTCGCATCCGGTGTGAAACTGATTGGCGCCGACGTCTTTGACGGTGACTTCGCCAGTTCGCTCGATATCGGGGACGGGGTCTTGTATGCAATCGCGCAAGGCGCGGACGTGATCAATTTGTCGCTCGGACAATATGAATACGATCCGTACATGGAAGCCGCGATCAAAAAAGCCGAAGCGAAGAACATCACCGTCGTCGGTGCGGCAGGGAATGACGGACGCAATAAACTGCTCTTCCCGGCCTCGATGAAATCCGTCATCGCCGTCGGATCGGTCGGAACGCTTGGTCGTGCGTCGACCTTCTCGAATTACGGGAAGGGATTAAACATCATGGCGCCGGGCGAAGGAGTTTACTCGACGATTGTCGGCAACAAGTACGGTTACCTCGACGGGACGTCGATGGCAACACCGATCGTCAGCGGTGTCATCGCCCTTGCGAAGTCGAAGAATCCGTTCATTTCGAACAGTACGTTGCGCAGTAAACTTTATGCGGCAGCGGCGAAAAAGAATGGCGATACGACATCCCATTACGGAACAGGCCGTCTGAATGCGGGTATGCTCGCGACGATTCCGGCACCTGTCTCGAAAGTGTCGGTCCCGTCGGTCTTGAAACCGAATCAGCCGTTTGCGTTTTACTTTGACGAGTATTCGAATGCCAAGACCCTGACCCGTCTCTACAAGGACGGCAAGGTCGTCAAGACGTTCACGAACGATTATTTGCGTAACGGGACGCATAAGTATTCTTACGCGTTAAAGGAAAAAGGGACATATAAACTCGTTTTTGCGACGTCGAGCGGGCGTCACACGCGGGTGACGGAACGCATCATCACCGTCAAGTAAATAAAAAAAGCCGTCTCACCATGTGGGAGACAGCTTAGGAAGACTCAAAGGATTCACTTTGGGTCTTTTCCTTTTTTATAAACCGGTGTCGGCGCGACAAGCGTTTCGCCGGTCCACTGGATCGTCGCTTCCATTTTGTAGCCGGTATCGTCTTCATGAATGAAAGACAGGCGTCCGGAGTCGATCAGTTGATACAGTCCGTATTCAACTTGATTCGCCCACGACCGTAATGTCATCGCTTCATCGTACAGCGGGATTTGCTGCGGGAAGCGTTCATTCATCAATAAAATATCATGCTGGTCGAAATGGTAGCTCCGTTTCGATAACGCATCAGGTTGTTTTACATTAAATGGCTCGAACGCATGGATGAGTTCACCCTTGCGATAAAAGGCAAAAATGCCGTTCCGGAGATGAAGTGCCTTGATTTCGTCGATCTCGATCAAGAACGTCAATTTCCGTACGGTACGCTGGTTCGTACCAGAGCGTCGTTTTTTCATAGTACATGCCCCCTTCTGAACCATTGTACTATACCGCAAAATCACGTAAAAACGCAACTGTTCCGCCCATTGATCGAGAAATACCTCTTGCTAGAATCGGTCGTGTGCGCTACACTGTTAAGCAGTGACTATGTTGGTTCGGACAATTGCGGGGCACTCCGGTGCTTTGAGGAAAGTCCATGCTCGCACAACCTGCGATGGTTGTAGTGATCGTGCTACACGAAAAGATAAGTGTAGGCAGCGTCGTGCTGACGGCAGAAGGAACGCCTAAGTCTTCGGATATGGCCGAAACTTCTTGAAGGTGCCACAGTGACGGAGCCTTACTGGAAACAGTAAGGGTGGAACGAGGTAAACCCCACGAGCGAGAAACCCAAATTTGGTAGGGGAATTTCCGGAGCGGAACTGAACGCGAAGGAGAGCGTATGTAAATACGGAGATAGATGATTGTCGCCCGCGTGTGAGGGTCAAACCGTTTGCAACACTAGGGAACAGAACATGGCTTACAGGACCACATAGGCTGTTATTTTTACTTTGAACGAGAGTCCAGGTCCAACTGGGCTCTTTTTTTATTGAAATGATTTTTGGAAATTTTAGAAACAGGTAGGAGCGTGAACAATCATGGCAAAACGTTTAGTCATCGCGACGGCGGCAATGGGGATCGAAGCCCTCGTCGCCAAGGAAGTCCGCGATTTAGGATACGAATGTACGGTTGAGGACGGAAAAGTCTATATCGATTGTGAGCTTGAGGACATTCCTCGTCTCAACCTCTGGTTACGGACGGCGGACCGTGTCAAACTCGTCGTCGCGGAATTCAAAGCGACATCATTCGAAAAGTTATTTGATCAGGTCAAGGATCTCCCGTGGAGCGAACTGTTGCCGTGGGAAGCGAACTACGTCGTTAATGGCCGCTCGGTCAAATCGAAGTTGTTCTCGATCCGTGACTGTCAGAAGATCACCGAAAAAGCGATCGTCTCGCACATGCAGGAAGCCTACAACATGGGCGACGAGTGGTTACCGAAAACCGGTGCCAGCTTCCCGATCGAAGTCGCGCTCTTAAAAGACATCGCGACGCTGACGATCGATACGTCAGGCGATGCCCTCCATAAACGCGGCTACCGGGAGTTCCACTCCGCGGCACCACTGAAAGAGACGATGGCCGCAGCGATGCTGATGCTGACGAACTGGAAGCCGGATATGCCGCTGTACGACGTCTTTACGGGTTCAGGAACACTGGCGATTGAAGCCGCGATGATCGGACGGAACATCGCACCCGGGATCAACCGTGAATTCGCGTCGCAGGAATGGGCCTGTATTCCGAAAAAAGCCTGGTTCGATGCAATCAAGGAAGCAAACGACAAAGCCGAGTGGGACAAGCCGCTCAAAATCTATGCCAACGATACGGATCCGGAGATGGTCAAGCTCGCAAAACAAAACGCCGAGCTCGCTGACGTCCGGGACGCAATCAACGTCATGCAACGGGATGCAGCCGACTTCAAGCCGAAGGAAGACTTTGGTGTCATCATCGGGAACCCGCCGTACGGTGAACGTCTCGAGGACGCACGCGAAGTCCATCAGCTGTACCGGAAGATCGGCAATGCGTTCCGTGAATTCCCGTACTACAGTGTCTACATGATCACATCATACGTCGAGTTCGAAAAAGCATTCGGTCGCCCGGCGACGAAACGCCGTAAACTCTATAACGGGAACATTGAAGTTCAGTTCTATCAGTACTATGGTCTCCGTCGGAAAAGACCGCAGGCATAAGCGGTTTTCTAGGGTAGGGTAGTCGCCAGTTCTCACTCAGTTCCCACTTTTTAATTTTTTTGCCAAAATGTCAGGAGCCGCTCGGTTGAGCGGCTTTTTTGTCGTCCAGTAAAGCCACGATCTTGGAAGCCGTATTTTCCTGTAGAGTGTGAATGACATGCGCATACGTGCCCATCGTCTGTGGCATTGGGCCGTCTTTGCAACGCAACCTTGAGGTACTCGGAGGCCGTCAACGTCGTCATATCCTTGACGACTTCACTCAATTTCACTACCAGCGAGAATGAGTTCAAGAGGTGATCCGTGAATCCCATACGTTTCGTCCATGAGAACAGACCGACCATAATGGCACGGTGGGAGTTGATGGTCGATGGCTTAAGTCCTTTTTTGTCCCATTCTACAATTAGGCGCTGGGCGTGCGCCGGCGTGACTTCTTTTGATTGGATATTCTTGAACGAAAGCGGAATTCTCTTGACGATGTTGTGATACGAATGATAAGTCGTCTCCGCTTTGCTCAAACGAACGTGTTCTTCCAACCAAACGACGAATAGGTCTTCCATGCGTCGCGTGTTGATAACCTTACGGATGGATCCGTCATGTCGTTTCCGGAGTTGGTCAGCCACCCAAAATTCAACTTCCTTCTTACATTCAGACGAGTAGGAGAGTTGAATCCGTTTCCCTGTCTAACCCTAGATTGATTCGTACTTTCCACCGTCCGTTCGGTTGCTTGGTGATTTTCATAATCGCGTGCTCCTTCTCTTGCGTACATACGTTCTGTTATTATTTGTAAGAAAAGGCACCTGAGTGCCTTCAGTGTACTATGTTTATGAGTCTTGTTCGTCTGCGTATTGCATGATAAATGTGGTATAAGCAGAAATATCAGGTTGAGCGAGTTTCTTCATCGCATTGAAATTCTGTTTAATATCACTTGCAAGCTTTTCTGCATCTGAATAATCCTGCATATCGATGCTATAAAATTGTGTTTGAAGTCTTTCGTAAAGTCGATTCATTTCAGCTTGGTTGGCAGCCAGTCGTTGGGTCGTGGCATCTAATTCATCTGGAACATCGGTTTGTTTCAACGTCGTGATTTCTTTGTTGATAGGGTCTATCATTTCTTTAAGAGTGAACAAAAGAGAAGAAAGCGGAGCGGTCACCTTGTCACCCTTCGTCCCAACCATGGCATTCAAGTCATCAATTTTAAAAGACAGTTGGTCGTACATCTGCGAAATGTTGTACATACTCGACAGGAGTGTTTGTGTATCGTAGGTGGCCGTTGCTTCCTCCTGCACAGGTTCCGCGACAATCGGTTCTTCTTTTTTAACGGAGTCCGGCTGGTCAATGGCATCGTTCGTCTCGCCATCCCGCATATTGTACCGAGCTTCGTCCATGTTATCAAAGTTGATAGGAGAGCGGATGCCTTCTTGTAACTTCTTATCGACGTTCAAGAAGATACCAGGATGCAACCAGTAGCCGTCCGCTTTCTGGAAATATCGTTCACGATCAACGAGGACCATGTCTGTGAAATTGTCGAGATTCATTTGATCCAATGTATCACGGGTATAGAAGGACTTAAACACTGTGTCAATATTCTCATTCCCATCATCGTCCGTCATCACGGTAGAGCGTTCGAAGGCGAACAAGTCAAAGTTTGGGTTCGGGTAGAGATCCTCAATCAGGTTGATGGAGTCGTACGCATATTCTTCCATGAGTGAATTGTCACTCCAGAATGCCGAATCCTTGTAGGTCACAATCAACGTTTTATCTTTCACGACTACCTTATCAATATTCTTGTCGTACAATTTTAAATTGTTCTCAATTGTTTCGGATGTCGAGGTCTTCAAATCCGCGCTCTTGATCTCCGGTTCCTTTTCTTCGACGTCCTCTTTTTTCTCATCAGCTGCCTTGACTTCCTTCTTCGCTTCATCAGAAATCCGATTTTGGTTATTCATTCCGCCTAAAAAGGTACCGATTAATAACACAGCGAAGATGGCAACAAGCGTCCACTTGCCGCTAGATGTCATGCGGGATTCACCTAAACGTTTTTTCACATTATCCCTCCTTGTTCCATTTATGTTATATATATCCATATTCATTCTATACTAGTTAAGTTCCCGTCGGTGAGCTGTTTTGTGCGAGAATGGGAAAACTATTCGACAAGGTAGGACTTATTTTCCGGAAAGATTATTACCAAATGTTAGGTTAGTAATATAATAGGTCTATTGTATTATTCTGAAAAAAACTTAATATAAGTAAAGAATAATAAAACATACGTCGCATATTGTATCTGAAAAGTGGCTTTGATTGTTTCGATGTGGCGTTTCTGAAGAACAGAATGCCAGAGACATTCGCCGGAGGTGCAAAAACAAATCCTCATCGTTCCGGCATCCCATCCGCAGGCTTAGCACAAAATATAGACAAAGAATTAGTGTCAGAAAAAATAGTCCATCTCAGTAAATGAGTTTGAGGACGATACAAAAGATTGATCAACGGCTTGATAGATGACGGTACAATCCCTTTTCGTCAAGATTTTTGTCGTACAAAAAAGCCGTCAAATCGACGGCTGAGATGTTACCATTCAAATCCTTCTTCACTATAAGATCCATCCGAATTAAAGAAGCGTTCTTCTACTTTACCGCTTGATGTATTCGTATAGATGACGTATACATCGAGTTGATCGTACTTATCCGCCATTTTTTTAGCAGCTTTACGAGCATCGGCTTCATTCGTAAACGTTTCCGTCATAGTTGCTTTTTGATGGTTCTCTACACCATGTTCCTCATAACCTTCTACTGACCATACTTTTTTTGATGACATAATAACCAACATCCTTTCATTGCAGAGCGAGTTGTGTAACGCTTTGCTGTTTATCATTATGCTTGGTTTGATTAAAATTAGTCAAATCATCGTCCTTGTATGTATAGAAAACAGCATCCAATTAAGTGTTTCAGATTGAAGACGAAAAACGATTGTTCTCTTACACGAGAAGAATCGTTTTTTAGCTTTGCTGTATTTAGGTGCTCGCTTACATTTTTGTAATCATCAGAAATATCAAATCATTCTTCGTTTTAATATGGTAAATTATTGATGTTGGCAAATGGTTGAAGAAACCAGCCTGGATGTATGAAAAAAATTTTGACGATTGAAGATTTTAAAAAATGCTCGACTAGGGAGGAAGAAGAATGGATTTTCTATGGATGGGTTTACTTTATGCCGGCATACTCGGAGTGCAGTATGTATTATCGAGTCAAAAGAATGTGTACTTAGGGGCAGTTGTTCCGCTGCTTTTTGTAGCGGGAATGACTTGGCGGTATGTTGACGTGGAGTCCGTCAGTACAATGCACTACCTGCTCATGACAGGTTTTGGTCTGCTTTGTTTGATTGCAGAGTGGGATCGAGGTCGAGAAGTGTTTCGGACAAATCAGGAAAAAGAATGGAATCGTATGAGAATACAGGATTTCAAGTGAACAGACCGTGCATCATGATTCGAAGTTAGGGTTCCTTTTCTATTCTGTATTTTCATCTTGACTGATTTACTTGCCGTCGTTTAATGAAGTTCTTAATCCCTAATACGAGACCGATGATGAGATACAGGATTCCGTTACCAACGATCACGAACCCAATAAAAGCTGCTGCATAAGCTGCTCCAAAACCGTCTCCGCCCATACTATGGTCGATCTTTAAAAAAACAGAGCCGGTTATCAAAGCGATGATTGGTCCGAGTATGACAATTAGTAAGCCGGATCCCCACAAAGGCATTTTCCCTTTTTTGTATAAAAGGATAGCTGATACATTTAATACGATTAAGCTTGACAATAATACACTCCAAAGTAGTCCATCACCACTCATCTAAAACCCTCCTTCTAATGATAAAATAGGTAATAAATGTAATAAAAGCACTGAGTTGATCATATCATAAAGTCTGTAATCTAGTATCTTTATTTCCAACTAAAGGTATAAACTGAAGAGGATATTTTGGCGTGATGATAGTTCGAAAAAAATGAGGAGGAGATAAAATGAAACTGATTGAAAGAACCTTGATTTGCTCAAACAAATGTTCAAAAACGAACCGAGATTTATTATGGGGAGATACGGGAGAAATGGATGGGCAACCTGCACCTTCAATACACCGTTAACTTCTAAAGAGATTGATTCACACTTCCTGAAAGATACGTTTTCTTTACCAAGGGACTACAAGCATTTTTTAACGTTACATAATGGATGTGGTCTATTTGAAAGAGAATCCGATTTAATCCTTGAATTGTTTCCTCTTGAGGAAATGCTCGAAATGTCGGAAGAGCACCATTCAGAAGACGGTCTCCTCTCAGAAGGAAACTACTGGATCATAGGTCAAATAGATGAAAAATGGATTTTAATTGATAAAAATCAATGTACAGATGCAGAAGACTCCTTTAAAAAACCATATATCACGGTCGTGCATCCATCAGATGGTCTGGACACTGCAGTTGCGTTAAATTTAAATTTCGAATGTTTTTTAGAACGTGCTATCATCGCGCAAGGCGACTACTTTTGGGAGTGGTCAGAAGACAATGAACTAACTGTAACGTATGGTGATGTTTCGACGTATGAAGAAATCGACGAAACACTTTATCTCGAAGATAAGAAATAAAATATTTGATTGATTGTCGAAAGGAATAACAATAGGAAACACAACAAGGAGAGGAGGAATTGTGTCATGTGGCTACTGTTTGGGATACTTGCCATCTTCGCGACGGCGGTGAATCTGATTTTGTACTTCATCGGCAAGGACTATAAGCTGGCAATGGCTGTCGGGTTATCGCTTACGGCGCTCACGCTGTGTGCGGAATACAGTCAAATTGCGAATTGGGTCGAAGCCGAAGATTGGGCGGCCTTGGCAGACGTTGTTCCCGGAATGGAACGTGGTTGGTGGTTCTTAACGATTGTGTCGATTGGACTGAATCTGACACCACTGTTACTCGAATACAGAAAAAACCGATCTTGATTGATGCATAAATTCCTTTTGAAAAGGAGGTCGCTTGCAATGACCTATACTTATTTACCACTGACACAACGTCAGGCGGAACAGATTGCGCATGACTGGCAATATGAGGGTGACTTTGCGTTCTACGATATGCCGAATGATCCAGAGGACCTGGCGGAATTTTTGGATCCGGATCAACGGACGGAACATTACTATGCTGTTATGGATAGTACACAACTGATCGGATTTTTTGTGTTTGAACCCGGACAGAACAGCCTTGAATTGGCGTTAGGGATGCGGCCCGATTTGACGGGACGAGGAAACGGAACGGCCTTTTTGGAATCCGGTCTTGCCTTTGCGATCAAGCAGTATCAACCACGCCACATTGAATTAGCCGTCGCAACGTTTAACGAACGGGCGATCCGGTTGTACACTAAAAGCGGTTTTGAACCGGTCGAGCAGTTTCAGCAGGCAACAAACGGTGGAAGCTATGAATTCGTCAAAATGCGTCTGCATACAGGAGTGATGAAATGAATATCGAACAGCAGTTATTTGAGGCGGCAAAAGAATTAATCGAAACGAGGTATCCGAACGGATGGGGCGGAGCGGCAGCGATGGCGACCGATAACGGACGGATCTTGACGAGTGTCGCACCGGAAGTCGTGAACGCGTCGACCGAATTGTGTATCGAGACCGGTGCCATCCTCGAAGCACACAAGTTGAATTGTCGGATCACACATACGATTTGTGTCGTGCGGGACGATGAACAGGCACCGTTCAAGATTTTGAGTCCATGCGGTGTCTGCCAGGAGCGTCTGTTTTACTTTGGTGCGGCCGTCAAAGCGGCCGTCACGAATCCCGAGCAAGCACTAGTCTTTAAAGCACTCCATGAGTTGCAACCGTACCATTGGTTAAAAGCGTATCAATAGGTAACATCCATGCTAGAAGGTGAGGTTGAACAAGAAGAATTTGAAGAAATGACCGTCCAGATGAAGGTCCTTCCATAATTAAACAAATATCAGCGTATTTAATTACAAAAAGATGAGCGTACATGAGTTTCATGTGTACGCTCATCTTGATTTTTCGGTTGATACAAACGACTATTTCAATCTAGCACGAACCAAAAGTTTCTTTTGCGATAAAGTCTTTTGGAAATAAGTTCCTGCACCTAACGCAACAGCGGCACCGATACAGCTGGACAAGCAACCGAGTATTAAGTACATCGATGGATCGGATTCACCGATCAGGACGGAAGCGATACCTCCGATCGCTGGAAACAGCGCCACCATGTAGCCGCTTTTGGCACCACCGATTTTCTCGACCAGCTTTAAGTAAAAGAGCCATGCTCCAAACGAAGCAAGCAGCGTGAGGTAGAGAAGCGCAGATAAGTAAGAAATAGAGGACGGTAGACGGATGTCTTGCCCCTGCAATACGACGACTGTGCCGAGAAGCACACCACCTGCGATAAATCCGACTGCATTCGCATAAATCGGATCGACTTGTTTCTTCGCATTCCGTGCTGAACTGGCGTCGCCGATTGCCGTAATGGCAGTACCGAGCAGTGCAAGCACAATTCCTTTTACATCATTCGGATGTATGTCGTGTAGAGTCGGGTAGAGTAAAATCAAAACGCCCAGCACACCTAATATGCCCCCGATCAGGATGCGGATGTGTAAATGTTCTTTTAAAAAGATTCGTAAAGCAACGGGCGTGAAGATGACTTTCAATGAAAAAATCAACGTGACGATCGCGGCTGAACTGAACATGGTCGCGTAATAGAGACACAGATAGCTGAGTGCGAAGTTACAGATACCAAACACCAGGAGATACGGAAGATCCTCTTTCGAAGGTTTTCCTTTTGGCTTCATGATCCAGACCAGAATACTAAACAAAATCGCTGTCAGGAATAAGCGATAGGTCAACGATAACTCTAAGCTGACCGGCGTCCCTTGAATCTTGACGGCAATGAAATTAAGCCCCCAGATCAACAAACAAAAGATGTACATAAAAATCGTCATCGGTATTTTCCACTCCTAGATCAAGACAATCAGCGAAAATCCAATCAGGATGTTGATAAAACTGAGGACATCCGTTGTTTTGGTATAAATTAATCTTCCCGTTTTCTTTGCTTTGTCATTAAGAACCATTAAAACGACAGCAAACAGCGTCGTCAAACCGAGCGGGGCGTTGAGAAAACTGTCGGAATACGTAAATGAATTAATTACGAGGTAAAGACTGTTCAGTATCGAAAGATAGAGTAATGTTTTTTGCATCCAATCACATCCTGTTTGATTTATTATATGATTATACATTTTTACATAAAATTGCCACATGGGGAAGGGGAGTCTTTCATGTTTTCTCCTGTAACAATCTAAAACTTTGGATTCTTCACAATTGATTTTCAATTAAAAACAGGAAAGAGAGAGGGCGCTTATGTTTGCAAAAATCGAACAGCAAATCAAAGAACAGATACAGGCACAATCGATTCCGGGATTTTCCATGGCGGTCGTGCAAGATCAGGAAGTCATTTATTCGAACGGATTTGGTATCACGAACAGAGAAGAGGGCGGCGTTCCTGTTACCTCTAACACACTTTTTCGGATTGGCTCACTCAGTAAGCCGTTAACTGCAACGGCGATTATGGTATTGGTGGACAAAGGTCTGTTAAATCTCGATCTTCCGATTAAAGAATATGGCCCTCATTTTGAATTACAGGACAAAGGTGCCGCTGAGATCATCACACTGCGTATGCTATTAAATCATTCAGCCGGGATTCAAGACGGTACAGACCTTATTGGCAGTCGTGATGTAACGGTACTTGAACACTATTTTTTGCATGAGGTCCCGACGCTGTCCATGGTTGCTCCGTCCGGCTTGATCTTTTCGTACAGTAACCATCACTTGAACATTGCCGGATATGTCGCGGAATTCGTATATGGAAAGTACTTTCCCGAATTGATGAAAGAAGTCCTTTTCAATCCACTCGGTATGTCTCGTACCGTCTATGATCCACTGCTTGCGATGACCTATTCCGTAGCACTCGGTCATGAACGAACAGAGCAGGGGGATCAGGTCGTAAGACCGTTCTATGAAAATGCTGCGAATTATCCTTCTTGGTTTGCCATGTCGACGGTAGCGGATTATGCCAAATTTTTAACCCTTCATCTCAATCAGGGCCGATTTGAGGATCGTTCGATTCTCTCTCCTGCAGCTACAGAGGAGATGCAGACCAAACAAGTAAATCGCTATAATCTGAATCAACTCGGTTGCGGCACGACCTTCATCACGGAAAAGTACCAAGGATTTTCAACGATTCGGCATGGGGGAGCTATCGGGACCTATACATGTTTCATGCTGGCGGTCCCGGAAAAAAAGCTTGCGATCGTCACGATGGCAAGCCAAGACTACGGGATTGATCTAGCCTATGAGGTCATGGATACGTTACTCACCGTAAAGTCGACGGACCTCAAGCCGCAATCCATCCAACCTGACCTCAATCATTGGAAACAGTTTACCGGGTCCTATCTAGGAAATATAAGTGGACTGGCACGAGTCTTTGTAGAAGGAGAAAACTTAACGTTGGACCTGAATGGACAGGAGATGACACTTCATGCATTTGACGAAGACGTCTACTTTGCGAAAGATCCGGAAGGAAACGCTGCCGTGACGATTGGTTTTGCCGGTAATCTTGATGAAAAAGTACAGTATATTGTTGTCGACGGTCACGCTTGTAAACGAATCGATTCGAAAAAAGTGTTGCTTCCTCAAGCGGAATGGACACCACTGATCGGGCATTATTCGAATGGTGCCATCTCGTTTGATTTGCAAGAACAAGAGAATTCCTTGTATTTAATTGATGAAGAGGAGTATCTGGTTTGTACACCACTGTTCGGTCAATTCTTTTACACAGAAAAGCACGGGCTACTGGAGATCAGAGAAGTAAAAAATACGCGGATGATGATTTTGCAGGACAACTGGAAGCTCGATAAAGTATAAGGAATGTGGTGCATGAACTTATCTAACTGAACATTGAAGTAAGTTTCAATGTCTGACTTTAGCCTCTGTTCTAGGTCAAGTAAGGATGAAACTAACATGTCTAACGGAAATACATTATATCGATCATGTTCACCCCATATGGATTTAATACGACCTCGATTAGAAAAGGGAATCATCGAAATGATGGCTCCTTTTTCGTTTGCATCAAATTCAACTGAGTAATAATGAAACTCAGGGACTGACGTTTCTGTTATTTTTTCTTTCCAACGATATAGAGATTTATAAAACTCCAAAATAGACAATGAGGTTTCTAATTGAACTACCTCCACCTACGCTTCACTTAGAGGTGAAGGATTCCTGAGTTATCCGACCTAACGGTCGAAAATTGATCAGGCTAACCCCGTCGTCCCGACGGTTGAAGAAGCTAAGATACGTTCAGCCTCTCGTTTAAGATTCAGTCCTGCGTTCACATCCCGGTCGTGATGGATGCCGCAACTCGGGCATGTCCATTCACGCAAGCCAAGATGTTTCACGTCTTTGTGTTGATGTCCGCAACTGGAGCACAGTTGACTGGAAGCAAAGATCTTGCCAACTTTTACGATGGTCTTCCCGTACCAGTCCGCCTTGTACTCCAACATGCGGAAGAACTCGGACCAGCTGACGTCCGAGATGGCCTTGCTTAACTTGCGATTCTTCTGCATGTTCTTCACCTGCAAGGTCTCAATGCCGATGACGTCGTGGTTTTGGACGATCTCGGTCGATACCTTGTGCAGGAAGTCGGTGCGCTTGTTTGCAATCTTCTCGTGGATACGGGCGACTTTCCGTTTCTGCTTCTGGTAGTTCCTCGCCTCGGACAGCTTGACTTTCTTGTCCAAGGCCATGCGCTGACGACGGGAGAGCTTACGCTGTTCGCGCGCCAGTTTCTTCTCAAGCGAACGGAAGTAACGGTCGTTCTTGTACATCGTTCCGTCCGACAGGATGGCGAAGTTCTTGAGTCCGACGTCGACGCCGACAGATGAACCAGCCTTCGGCAATTCGTGGATCTCCTGCTCGACGAGCAGGGAGACGAAGTATTTTCCTGAAGCGTTATGTCGAATCGTGGCGTTCAAGATACGGCCTGTGATGTGTTTCGAATGGGCGAAACGTACCCATTTCAGCTTCGGAAGTTTGAGCTTATTGCATCCAATCGAGACTTCAGGAAGCTGGTTTTTACCTTGGATGTTGGTCGTGTACGACTGGACGGGATGGCGCTTCGACTTGAATCGAGGGCGTTCGTTCTGCTTCTTGAAGAAGCGGTCAAACGCATCAGCAAGGTGTTTGACGCTGATCTGAACAGAGGTACTATCGACTTCCTTCAACCAGTCGAACTCCTGCTTCAACAAAGGAATTTCTTTGGAACAAGAACCGTAGGACAGTCCTTTTCCAGTGGTCTTGTACATTTCATCCCACTTCGCCAAGAAGTGGTTGAAGATGAAGCGTGAACACCCGATTGTCTTCGCAATCAGGATTTCCTGCTCTTTTGTGGGGTAGATTCTGAATTTGTAGGCCTTGTGCTTCAACACCATTTTTCACCTCCTTTAAGGAAAATATACCCGAAAAGCAGGCTGGCGATTCCTTTCCCACTTTCACTTGGTTTAGAAGTGGAAGTATTCTCGCCTAATTTTGATAAATGTCATCGTTCATTGTTATGGTGAACGATGCTTCGATTGAAAGAATGGCTGGGATATCCTTTGCAGAACGATTTGAAAGAGCGGCAGGTTGATTTAAAAATGTATAAGTAAACATTACTTCATTAGGGGGACTACTCATATTTTACTGTCAGATCCTTTCAAAGACGCTTTAGTTACTTCCTGAATCGTTTGTCTTCTGACGTGGCTTGAAGGACATCGAGAAAACGATATTGCGTACGATTTCAGAGATGATAGACGTACAGATTTCGATAATCAATTGAATCTCTCCTCGTTTGTATTGATTTCTTCTTCAGTATAGTCATTTCGCTTAATCAATTTTTGATAATTATTGCTAACTTGTGATCACAGGATTTAAAAAAAGAAGTCCACACTTGAGGAATGATGTGGATTTCTTTCTATAGTAGTAAGTTGTGATGCTTGCTGCGTTAGAAATCAGTATCCTTCATGACAATCTTTAACTCAATGGTGAATCCGTTCGAAACAGCCTGATTATCATCAGATTTCGGAACAATACAAAATTGTCATCATTCAAGAAGATTTTGGTACTTGTAGCCCTTTAAAATGTCTTGTTGATCGGCAAATGTCCATTCCGATATGGAACGGTCAGGATTCGTTTTAAAGTAGTGATCCATGATATCCCGTCCTAAGATATAGTTACTCCATTGAGGAATATCCTTTTGTTGGTTACCGCCTGCAACTTCTTCATAAGTAGCTTCACCGCTCTCGATCAGACTTGCTACATGTTTCTTGATCTTGTCATCCATCGGTACGTTCCACGGCGTTGAAACACCCTTGACGACACGATCGGCAAAGGCATCCGCCTTGCCTTCGGTGATGATGGAATCAAGAATCGCATTCATTTTATATTCAGGTGTATCATGAAGGACCAAGTGATGGTATTCATGCGCGATTGAATAGGCAAGTATATTTTTATCAAAGTTTGTATCGAGATACAGAATGAACGTATCTTTATATGCTCCGGCAAATACTCCCTTCATGGATTCACTCATAGAAAAATACTCCGAGTTGGTAGGTGCGATGAAAATCGTACTTTTCTTTTTAGGAAGTATCTTATTTGCAGCGGTGTAGTTTTTTATAATGATATCTTTGATTTCGTCATGATGTTTCATCAACTCGTTTGTCCGATCCACCAGTTCTTGCTCGTAAGCAGTTGATTGCAACAAAAAGTAGCCTTTTAAACTGGTTGTATCAAAGTTTTCTTTCTTTCCGATCTCATCTATGTAACCAAGAACGTGTTTCGCGTAATTTTTTACATCCATTTCTGAAGTATCGGCTTTAAGAGATGCCTTCAAATACGTTTGATAGGGCGCATAAAGAGGGACGATATTTAATTCACTATCCTTACCGATCTTCACAGTTTCCGGTTTAAATTCTTTACTTTCGGAATGCGTCACTGCTTTTTCTTTTTCATCTGAACATGCGGATAACAGAAGGAACGGGACACAAAGCAAAGGAACGATTACTTTTTTCAACTGGATGACCTCCATTGTTTTTTAATTTTATGTAAAAATACACCATGTTTTCAATGCATATTCTCATCGTAAACGCAGGATTGAAGACTTCTGCGGTAAGCCTTTTGCTAAAGTGATACATTGTTATATTTTTTACGTTCACTATCGGATGAGGTTTCATATATTCCGTTTTTTTACAAAAAAGAAACGGGAAATAACAAATTCACGATACAATCCAAAAAGAATGCTCAGTAGGAGTTGGTGTCATGGAGAACGTTCAAATCAGTGAAATCATCACAAAGTTGGAAATGGTTTTAGAAAATCAGCTGACACGGGAAGAAGTGTCGGATTGGGCGTATGAACAGATGACGGCGATGGAATGGAGGGAAGAAAAAGAAAACCGTGCGCTGACAAAGGATCAGTTGGCTGTTTTTCATTGTCTGACGACAGTCTATGGGATGGATTTGCAGAATAGCCCGACCGAGTATTTTCATGTAGACGATGATTTTCGGAATTGGATCAAAGCGTTTCAGGAAGTAGAGAAAAGACCAAAGGCTAAGAAATGAGCGTATTTCGCTGATACACTCAACAAAAATCGTCCAAATCATGAAACCTTTGCTTGAAAAAACAGGTAAAAAGAGGAAAGGGGATGATGAAATGGTACGATGTACGAATTGTGACTACAAGTGGAAAAAGAAAGACGTGCTGGTCGTCGTTTTTGCAACGCGCGGAAAGACATGTCCGAACTGTGGTAAGAAGCAGTATCTTTCAAAAGATACCCAACATTATCTATCACTCGGATATGTCAGCCTGTTTTTTCTATTGATTATGCCGTTTGTCGTTAAGCTGAGTGACCGGGAAGAACACATCTGGTAAGCAACTGGTTGCATGTTCAAAAAAGACGGAGTTTTTTCATCGGCGTATACTGACGGCAAAGGGGGTGCGACGGGATGCCATCACTCTATGAGATTGAAGTACAGGATGCAACCGGACAGACCGTTTCATTACAAAATTATGCGGGAGAGGTACTTCTCATCGTCAATACAGCCAGCAAATGCGGGCTCGTCGGTCAGTTCGGAGACCTGCAACGGTTGTACGACAAGTATACGGATCAAGGCGTCAAGGTCCTTGGATTTCCGTGTGACCAGTTCAACAATCAGGAATTTGCCGATCCGAAAGAAACGGTGCAGTTTTGTCAGCGGAATTACGGTGTGACGTTTCCGATGTTTCAGAAGATTGACGTCAACGGACCGACGGAACATCGGTTGTATACGTATTTGAAACAGCAACAGGGTGGTCTATTGTCATCGAACATTAAGTGGAACTTCACGAAGTTTCTCGTTGATCGTCAAGGGCGGGTCGTCAAACGGTTTGCGCCGGTTGATTCGATCCAGACGATTGAAAAAACACTGGTGCGCTATGTATAATGAAACCACGTCCCGTCCGGCGCAAGCCGTCGGGCGAGACGAGTCGCATCACCCTACCTTTGGCGAGGTAGGGCTTTTTTTATGTCAACTCTGCTTTGGCAGATTAAAGGAATGTCGGACGGTAAAATCACTCATCTTGTGACCAAGATCCGTAAAAACGGGTGGACGCGGGGACAGGACATGAAAGTCCTGTTCGAAGGCTCGAATGGCGTAATGCGTCCAGTCTCGCGACGGGTCCCGCTTCAAGCCCATCCAGGCTGTCGCAAAGGTCAGAAGTGCGGAGTCCTGATACATGACGAGTGGAACCGTATTAAACTCCAGCCCGTCATCCAGTTCATGCAAATCCGACGAGCGGAGCAGGACGCAATCTGCTTCAAACAACAGTTCAAAATAATTGCAGGAATAGTCGCCGATGAGCACCATGACTTCGTCCGTATGACCGCGAAAATAGAGTGCCAGCCGATTGCCGTTTTCCTCGTTCATGACAATGTGATCGAGTTTAATCTGATAGTCTTCCCGGTACAACAGTTTCTCGAATGTGATATGCATGACGGATTCTCTCCTTAAGAGTGTTTTTCCTCGGCGAGTTCGAGGATGTCCGGCTGTCGTGTCGAACGCGACGACCAGACGAGCAGTCCGATACCGCAAAATAAAAGCGAAATGCCGACCCACGATAACAGACTGAGCGTTTCCCCGAGGACAAACACGCCGAGCAGGGCAGCGGTCAACGGTTCACCAAGCGACAACGTGACAGCCGTCGAAGACGAGACATGCGCAAGACCTCGTGCGAACAACAGATAGGCAACACCTGTTGCGAAGACGCCAAGATGCAGACTGATACCGGCACCGCGCAGACTGAAGACCCATGACAGATCAAACAGGAATAACAGTGGCGATAACAAGAGAGCACTGAGTGTAAACACGACTGCGACGACGGATAGCGGAGGGTGTGTTTTCACTAAGTCCCGGCTGACAAACGTGTAGACGGCAAAGGACATTCCGGCACCGAGTGCGAGTACGATCCCGAATGGATCGACCGAGACAGATGCTTGATTCATGACTAACAGTAAACAACCGGCAATCGAAAGCAATGTCGACAGCCACCAAATGGTACCTGGTCGATTTCTTAAGACAAGCCATTCAATCACTCCGGAAAAAATCGGCGCACTGCCGATCGCGACGACCGTTCCGACCGCGACACCGGTCATCAGGACAGCGGAAAAGAACAACGGCTGATAGGCGGCCATGCTGAGCGCAGCAAGAAAAATCGTTGGCAGCGGCCAATCTTTCAGCGTCAACTTGCCGGTCAATAAGACGAGACTGAGTAAAAATAATCCGCCGACCGCTAAACGAACGGCGCCGATGGCAATCGGATGAGCGGCTTCCGGCGCAAAGGCTTGTGACGTGCCGGTCGTCCCCCACAGCATTGCCGCCAGTAAGATCAGCAACATCGAAGATTGTTTTTGCATGGTTCACCTCCAAGTGAGTACATATATCCCATTCCCAAGACATTGTTTTGATTAGAAAAAGGATACCACAGAAACAGGAAGGAAGAATCGACCAAATTATTGGTAAAATGGTAGACTAAAGGAAGATGAGGCAAGACGGCTCATACATAGAGAAACAAAAGGATGGATATTATGAATCAAATCGCAGTTGTCCTCGATGGACTCAAACAGAAAATCAACCATGGATCGACGTTCATCCAGCGCAGTTACAATTCAATCGGCCAGGCTACGTTCCATCTGCCAAAACCAGTTAAACCGGAAACACTTCAAGCGTTCCAAACCGAGTTCAAGCAACCGTTACCAAGCGAATACCAGACATTTCTCGAACTGCATGACGGAGCCAAACTGTTTATGTTAGGTGACGAGGGGCTAGTCTTGTATCCGCTTGAGGAAGTGATCGAAAAGACGATTGAAGCAAAGGAAGACGGTCTGATTGATGAAGATTATGATCATTACTGGATCATCGGTGAGGTAAACGAAGGGTACTTACTGATTCATACGGAGCATGCAAAAACCGAAGATACACCCTACATGTACTGGAAGTATCACGAAGGGTCAACCGAGGACACCGATGCCATCGGTCAAAACTTTGGAACATTCCTTGAACGGTCGATCATCGCGCAAGGTGACATGTACTGGGAATTTAACATTTTTGATGTCCGGGAAGATGATTACTACGTCGAAGAAGAGACGGAGCACGAGCAGGCGGGTGTACCGATTGCGTCCGAAGAACGGGTCCGGATTGAAATTGAGTATCCGATTTACCGCCGGGGAGGTTTTACCGTCGCTTTTTATACATACGATAAAGACAAAGCCCAGTTGTGGTCGAAATCGAACGGGTTTGATAATTTTAAACAAATCCATCGTTATCTATTAGGTAAGTTGGACGAGCCTGGGTACTACTACTCTGAAATCATCGTGTTCCAAAAAGAAGCACCGATTTGGCAAAACGAAGATGCATCCGGTGAACAGATCGCGAAACGCGTCGAACATCCGCAAACCCAAATCATACAGTATGACGGTTATCAGGCCTTTGTTAATGATTTGCCGCGTCCGTTACCGGGTTGGGAATAAGCAAAGCATTACGTTCAAAGAGCACCTTCATTTCATCCACTCTTTTGAAATGCATGCTAAAAGGAGGAATGGAAATGAAAAAACTACTGATTATCCCATTGTTATTCAGTTTAGCCGGATGTATGTCCCTCGATATAAAGCCGAGCAGTCAGTCGGTCGAAACCGGCTATACAGGAAGCGTCAAAGAAGGATTTGTATTTGAATATAAACTGACGAACACAGGCGATTATCCGGTAAAAGTCGTCTCCCGTGCCGGTCATCTGCTCAATGTAAAGGTCCGCAAGCACGATACGCAAAAAGTCGTCTATGACTCTTATGAGGAAGTGGAGCCGAAACGGTTGTCGAAGGAAGTTCAACCGCATACAACGGTGACGCTGAAGAAAAAAGTCAAAGCCGGTGTCATTCCGGCAGGTGTCTATGACATCGACTATATCGTCCGTGATGATACAGGTGAAGGTACAGCCGGTGACGGCGAAATCAGATTAAAATAACTCAATACAGGAGGAATACACATTTTGAAGAATCCAAATTATCGTTACGGTACATGGGCTTTGATTGTCAGCTTTTTCTTGTTCTTTATCGTTCAACTGTTCAGTGCCTACATCGAGCTGTCACCGAATTTTGCCGGTGAGTCGCTCGATGACTATTATCTGAAATATTTTCCGATTGGTGCACTGATTGTTGGATGTACGTTTTTCATTAATGGCTGGTGGAAGGAAGACTTGAAACAACAGGTGCAAAAACAAGAGTTGCTTGAAACAAAAAAATCGGTCGAATAAACTTATTTCTTGAGATGGAGTGAAATGAAATGGTAAAGAATTTTAATTTTTTATTAATGTTAACGGTAGCCGGCATCATATTCATGCGTTTTTTGTCAAATACGGAAATGATTCCATTTTTGAAAATGATTTTGACACTTATCGGATTAGTAATGATCTTATGGGGAATCATTGGAATGTTATTACACGGTTGGGTTATGGGGTATGAGCGAAATAAGAAACGGATTTAAAAACAATTCAAAAAAATCCGGTGATTTCTATTTAGGGAGTATCACCGGATTTTTGATTTATATTTTAACTAAAATTAAAAAGTAAAATGGAAACTTGATAAGACAATCTATCAAAGTAACTGAAAAAAGATTGACAATCTATCTCCATTATTTGTATGCTAATCAAAATCAAATAGACATGGCTGTGAAGAGAAGAGTAGGAAGAAACTGACGGTGCCAAGCGAGTCCGAATTGGTGAGAGCGGATGACCGGGTTTCAATCTGAAAAAAGCCTCTGAGCTTCGTACGGATTCCGACTGGATGATGCTACGATGGATTCTCCCATTATCGAGAGCGTGTATGTTTGTACATGTAAAGGTTGATCTGGTGACAGGTCAACGAACAAAGGTGGTACCACGGGAAGCTGATTCTCGTCCTTTAGTGAAAACTAAACGGCGGAAATCAGCTTTTTTGCCGAACTCAGGAGGAATCAATATGCATTGGGCAGAAGAAACCGCACGTGCCATTATTACAAGAAATCCGGAAAAACAAAAGTATGTGTGTGCAGCAGGAATCAGTCCGTCGGGACCGGTTCACATCGGTAATTTTCGGGAGGTCGTGACCACCTACTTCGTCGTTCAGGCGTTACGGGACTTAGGAAAAGACGTCCAATTTTTATTCTCGTGGGATGATTACGACCGCTTCCGGAAAGTTCCGGCTGATATCGTAGGGCATGATCGTTATTTGGGACGGCCGTACAGTGAGACACCGGCACCCACAGGTGAAGGTTCATATGCACGTCATTTTGAGGAAATGTTCGAGAAAACGTTGCGATTGTTTCAGATGGAACCGGAATACCGGTACCAACACGTCGAATATCGGTCGGGCCGATATGCGGAGTTGATTCTACACGCTTTTCGGGAACGTCACGCAATTTATGAAATCTTGATGCGATATAAATCAGCTACTCCTTCTGAAGCGGAGCGGGTAAGTTATTTCCCAGCTTCCGTTTACTGTACGGCTTGCGGGACGGATGCAACGACAATCGAGTCGTTTGACGATCATGAAGCGACATACGACTATCGGTGTAGATGCGGGTGGTATGAGACGATTGATATGCGTAGCAACCATCAAACGAAATTGAACTGGAAAGTCGATTGGGCGATGCGTTGGGCAATGGAGGGTGTTGATTTTGAACCGGGTGGGAAAGATCATTCCGCGGCAAACGGAAGTTATGTCGTCTCATCCGAGATTGCACGTGAAATTTTTGGTGTGGAACCTCCATTGTATCTCCCGTACGAATTCATTCGATTAAAAGGAGAAACGAAGAAAATGTCGAGTTCGAGTGGTGGAGGGTTAACACCACAAGATTTGCTGCAGGTCTATCCGGCTCATCAAATCTTATTCCTATTCGCAAAACACCGACCAGAGCATGCGTTTCATATCGGAATAGACGAAGATGTGTTACGGCATTACGCGGAATATGAGCGGATGGTGATGCATTATGAACGGCAAACACCAGAAATCCAACAAAGTTTACGCTGGAGTCAGGCGGACTTGAAGAACGAACTGATCCCGTTTTCGCAATGGACGACCCTTGGTCCGATGGTTGATTTTAATGAACCGTTACTACGTCAATTACTGGAATGCAACGAGGCAGACGAGACAATTACCGCTCAAGTCGAGCGTGCCCGCCAATTCGTGACAAGTTGGTGTCCGGAAAGACAGATTCGGATTCGCGAGCAGCGAAATGATCAAAAGTTCGCGGCGTACTCGATGGAAGAACAAGACTGGTTAAATCGTTTCGCAGAAGCAGTGCGGGGAGAAGAAGATGTTCTGGCGGTCTTCTATCGTCTGACTCGGCAAGTAGAAAAGAAAGAAACGATGCGGATGCAAAAGATTCGCTCGACGATGTTGTACGAATTGACGATTGATAGCTCTTTTGGTCCTCGGATTCCGTTACTTGTAAAGGCTATCGGGCATGAGCGTTTTTGTTCGCTCTTATCATTTGATTTAATCGATACAGTAGGATTATCACAAGATAGGCTCAAATGATTCACTACTCTTCAAGTTGATTAGGAAAGCTTTCGGATAAATCAGGTGTATACTGTTCTTTCAAAAACTTAAATCTCGTTTTATTATTAGTTAAGATAAAACAGCCTCGGTCGTCAAAAATATACAGGATGATGTCTTGGTCCGGATTCACGAAAAAAATCTCAGGATAGTACGTCTGTCTCGATTTAAAGCGGGGATATAACTCAGGAAAGTCCTGATTACAGATCGCTTGAAGCAACTGTTTATAACGAATGACCTGTCTGCTCGGCAATAAGCGGGCGTATTGGTAAATGACTTCCTCGTCGCCGACATTCTTTTTTTCAAATTCAAGCGTGTATCGATTCTTATTATTTTTGAGATAACGCTCAAAAATCTCCGTACTTTTCGCCGGAGGAGAATGGCGTTCTTTTCGGACACGTACAATGAGGTACAGACGGTCGTTTTCCTGAAACAGATCTTCAAACAGAGTGAGGGACTTTTGGTAAACTTTCTCGAAGTACGCCCTATTCAGTTCATCGGAATCCTCTTGTATTTGATACAGTTCTTTTTGCAAGTCGAGACTCAGTGTCAGCGGACGCTCCGCAAACGGTTCTTCCAAAACATCCGGATTGTCAAAGTGGATCTGTAAATAATCGTGTAACTTCATGCGAATGCTCCTCTCCGGGCGGTTGTTGTGTACTGCTAAGTGAACAAGGTTTCGATGCGCTGGAGACTGTCTTCAGACGAATGAAGACTTTTAGTAAAGGGTAACATATAGAAGCAGGATAAAACGATCCATTAAAAAGGAAGTGAATTCATGGCGAATCAGCATGTTACACCACATCCGGATGGC
Source organism: Exiguobacterium sp. s192 (assembly GCF_018618795.1). Classification (NCBI taxonomy): domain Bacteria; kingdom Bacillati; phylum Bacillota; class Bacilli; order Caryophanales; genus Exiguobacterium; species Exiguobacterium sp. s192. Next base: position 124,845 of record NZ_JACSMS010000003.1, read on the forward strand.
GGTTACCAGGTCATTGAGGAAGGGGCTTCAAAAGCAACGGAACGGTTTCCGACACAAAAAGAAGCCATCGCAGCAGGACGGAAAATTGCGAAGGATCAACAGGTTGAGCTGATCATTCATAATAAGGAAGGGCAGATCCGAGATAAGGATTCGTACGGCAATGATCCGTTTCCTCCAAGAGGTTAAGAAAGTATGAAGCACGTCGCATTCAATGGACGTGTTTTTATTGTGCATTGAGCCGTCCTGCCATTCCGTCTGAAACAAGAAATGCATATACAAATCATCGAATTGACCACGTGTCTTCTCGTACTGACGCAGCAATCCTTCCTGTGGAAAGCCGAGGCGGTCGAGCAAGTGCTGAGAAACGGTATTTTCCGGCAGGACCAGTGCCTCGATCCGGTTCAGGTTCAACTCCGTAAAACCGTATTTGAGCACAGTAAGAACCGCTTCTTTCGTGAGCCCCATCGGTTTAACGACACGTTCATCAGCGAGATACATCAGGAGACTCGGAGCGTCGAGCGGTGTCACCTCGCGGAGTGTCAGTCTTGTGGTTTGCAGGATGGGAATGGAGAAGTAGTCAAAGTAATCCCTTCCTTCCATGGATTTAATATAATCCGGTCATGGTCAGCTTCAGAAGCATCGATACAATGTATTCTTTGGCGATCGTTTCGTCGCTGAACTTCTTTTGGTCAAACGTCATGCCACGTTCCCGAAAAAACGTGTACCACGTACCGCGTTCTTCATAATAATGAAATCCGTCCAGCAAACGATAGGATTCGGTCGAAGATTGTTCAGGTATGCCGTGTACCGTCGTATAAGCCAAGACTTCCGCTCGACTGACAGTAAAAACGTCTGCGTAGGAATGATTTCGCATATTCGGGACACCAAGTGTTTCGCAGGCGAACTGTAATGGATTTCCGTATAGAAGTATTTTGATCTGTGTATCCCGATTGACCACTTGTTTCGACTCCTGTCCTAAAAAATGACGATGCTGATGCTCAAAACGCATTCCCAATATTTTAACATTAGGATAATTGTAAAACTAGATGATGGTAAAATGTAAAAGAGAAAGATTTTATTCATTTAGAAGACACGTGATAATCAAAGCACAGTTTCTCAATAGGTTATGTACTTTATAAATGGAAAGAAGAAACAGAAGAATGAACCATATCATGGAACTTCGAAAACTAGTTTACACGCGTCCACTCGTCATACCCGGCGCCTGTGAACTGTTTGAAGAAACAGGATTGACAGCAAAACACCTCCAGTTACTCAATGTCTACTCAGGAAATGATTTTTATTACAAATATCCGCACGGAGATAAAGTTTATAATGTCATCTCGGCTTACGTCTGTCGAGAATATCGAGGGACATTGATTCAGGACGTTGAAGAAGTAGCAGCACTAAAGTTCTTCCGTCTCGACAATGTACCAGGCAGAATCAATCCGCCGGAACACCCGATTTTGCTCGAGTTCATCGCGTCTCATCAATCGTAAAGCGGTAACGTGATGCGTGACACGTTTACGAGCTCTGTCCCTCTAAAGGTAAGTTGATAGATATCCGGCTTTGTCGTTTGGCGGAGAAAATTAAAATCGTACATAGCATCAAAGTGGTGAAAAATCGAAGTCATGATGAAACCGTGCGTGCCGATGATGATCCGTTTTCCAGCGTTCTTTTGCAAAATCAACATCAATGCCTGAATTCCACGGTGCTGACACGAACGAAATGTTTCCGAACCGTCACGCGAAAAAGCATGATCGATAAACATCTGTTGGACGAGCGGATAGACGTCAGCTTGCGGCATCGTCTGATGTCGTCCGGAAAACGCACATTCCCGTAAGTCGTCATCAACCAAGATGTCTTTCCCGAAATGACGTGCTGCCGCTTCAATCGTCAACAACGAGCGTTGATAGGGACTGGAGAAAAACAAATCAATCTTTTTATCTTTTAAGTAGGTTGTGACGTGTTGTGCAGCCATTTGTCCGCCATCGGTTAAACCGCGTGTTCGTTCATCCAAATCGGTTTTCGGAGATTCAGCGTGCCTTATAAAGTAAACAGTTGTCATAGAAGAGGAACCCGCCTTTCTGTGCTGGAGTAAAGTGATTGGTGAGGTAAACATTAAAGGATGCAGCTGACAAAGCAGATTAAAGACTTACTTGATTTATTATGAGTCATTTCACAAAAAAGAGACATTCCTTTTAACCTGTGTGGAATAGGAATAAAGAGGTTGCTCTGGGATGCGTTTCAGAAGCTAAACTGGAAACGAACAGTACACCATCCCGTGAGGAGGAACACCATGCGCTTATTTGCCATTGATTTAGACGGTACCTTGTTACACTCAACTCATATAATTTCAGAACGAAATGTCACAGCCATCAAGCGATGTCAGAAGAACGGAGACATCGTCGTGATTGCGACAGGAAGAGCCGCGTTTGATGTAGCGCATTTGTTACGGCTCCACCAGTTGGATTGCCCGATTATCGGTTCAAACGGAGCAGAAATCAGGGCAGAATACGAAGGAGAACCGATACGGAAAAATGCTTATGTTCCATCTGATGAGAGTAAAGCCATCTTGAACTGTTTGCTGAAGCAGGACGTATATCTTCATATTTACTTGGAAGACGAAATTCTGATGACGTATGACGCGACGGATCAGTTGATGAAACAAATCAAAGAGGAACAGAGAATCAATCCGTCGTTTCAAGCTGACGAATTCCTTAAATCCGTGCAGCCGCAATTGACGCAATATGGCGTCCGGGAAGTAACGAATCTTTCAGACGTCGATTTAGCGAAAGTCATGAAGTTCATGGTTGTCAGTCCAAAAGCAATCGTACTCAAGCGGATCGAAAACGACTTATCGTCACGAAACTGCACCGTTACAAGCTCTAGCCCATTTAACATTGAGGTGACGACGAACGGAAGCGACAAAGGAATGGCGTTGCAACAATTTGCTGAACGGTTAGGGATTCCACTGACAGAAACCGTAGCGATTGGCGATCATCACAATGACCTGCCGATGTTTCGGGTTGCCGGGAAAAGTATTGCGATGGGGAATGCGGAAGACGCTGTTAAACGACAGGCGACGGACAAGACAGGACATCATGATGACGATGGAGTGGCCATGGCATTAGAAACGTTCTGTTCGATTCAAGTCGGACAGAAAGGAGTACAGGATGGCAAATATTACTGAAATCGCAAAGGCAGCCGGCGTTTCCCGCTCGACGGTATCCCGTGTGTTGAACAATCAGCCGTATGTCATTGCTGAGAAACGGGAGGCCGTCTTACAGGCAATGAAGCAACTGGATTATCGACCGAATCAAAGCGCGGTTCATTTATCCCGCGGCAAAACAAATGTCATCGGTGTGATGGTCCCGCAAATCAACCATCCGTTTTTCAGTCAATTGATTGAAGGGATTGGTATCGCCTGTGCCGAGCGGAATATCTCGATGCTCATTCATCAAACGTTTAATGACAGGGAACAGGAACAGCAGTCGTTTACACAACTGCGGCATAAGCAAATCGACGGGCTGATCATCGGTTCATCGGTCAGTCCGCCGGAAGTACTCGAACGTGTCCGACGCGATGGTCCGATCGTCGTCTGTGAACAGCGGGAAGAAACTCTCGCGCAAGTCTCTGTTGATCATCAAAGCGGGATTTTGGCAGTGTTGTCTCATATAGTGGAACGGGGACATACTTCTCTTGGACTGTGTCTCGGAAATCCGGTAAGCGGCGTCGGAATGATTCGTCGCAACACCTTCGATGCGTTCGTTCAAGAACACGATATATCCGTGTCGCCGGACTGGTATTTTGAGGAGAACTATTCCTTTGCCGATGGAAAAAAGGTCATGAATCAGTTGTTGATGCTCACAGACCGACCAACGGCGATAATCGTCGGGAATGATTACGTTGCTGCCGGCATCATTCATCAGGCGAAGCAAGAAGGGATTAAAATTCCGGAGATGCTTGCTGTGACCGGCTTTGACAATCAGGCGATTGCGGAGGCAATGGGGATGACGACCGTTGCCCAACCGATTGAACGACTCGGAAAAGAAGCCGTCCAAGTGCTTGATCAGTTGGCCCGGGGAAAAGAACTGCCCGTCAGTCAGCCGATGCCACTCGAACTGATCGTGCGTGAAACGACATGACACTTGAAGGTTGTAAAGCTTGGTTTATCTTCGCAAAGCGGTCGTACTTAAAAACGGTTGGTCAGGGGAGGATTATATGGAAATCTATCAATTTAAAAAAGAAGTGGGTAAGAAAATTACAAAGTTCGACTCAGATTTTGTGATGTCACGTATTACACAGACAGACAAAGTAGCACATATAGGATGTGTGCATTTAGATGAGGATGGATTAATTGGTTATCATCCAGCTGTTGTTCCTCAACTTCTTTTAGTTGTGCACGGAGAAGGTTGGGTTAGAGGTGAAACCGATGAATACATCAAAGTTCACAGTGGCGAAGCCGTGTTCTGGGATAAAGATGAATGGCACGAAACCAAAACAGATACGGGTTTAACTGCAATCGTTATAGAAAGCGAGGAGCTAATCACGTCATCATTGAGATCTTTATAGAGGGGATAGGTGATAAATTAATCTGCGTATTAATTAAAAGAATGGGGTCTGGACTGAGTTGGCGATACGAGACACTTTCAAAAACATCATCTCGTACTTCAAATTCAACTCGTTGTAGTCTGTAAGCGGGTTATACACTATCTAAAGAATGTATCCAAGAACAATAAGACTGCCGTTACACCGGTCAAATACGGTATAACGGGGCAGCCTGATCAAGGTATGGTATGGGTATTTTTATCTATGATGTGGATAGGAACGATTATTTCTAAAGAGCAACTCGTTCTATTATAAATTAACGATTCTACTGCAATAACTAAAGGCATTTTTATCGTGACTCACCATAACAATCGTTTTTCCTTCAGCATTTAATGTTTTTAACTGATTTAATATTAAATCACTATTCTCTCTATCCAAGCTCCCTGTTGGTTCATCTGCTAATATGATCTCACTTTCACTAAGGATTAATCTTACTAGTGCGACCCGTTGTTGTTCCCCTCCCGACAGTTGGTAGATGGGTTTATCTAAAACATGTTCAAGCCCTAATTTCTTTAATTCTTGATCCATTATATCTCTGCGTTCTTTTTTGCTTTTTTTATTAAAAACAATGTTCAGATTTTCATAAACCGTGAAATCATCTATCAACGCAAAGTTTTGAAACAAATAACCGATCTCTTTTTCAAGGACCTTTCGAGCACTCTTTGAATGAATATCGTTATATGTTTTCCCCTTTAAAATCACATCGCCCTCGCAATTCTCAAGCAGTCCTATTATATTCAATAATGTTGATTTTCCCGCTCCACTTTTTCCTGTTATGCCAAGAAATTCTCCTTGTTCAACAGATAGATTAAAACCATTGAAAATATGTTTACCTTCGAACTTTTTAGTAATATTCTCAAGCTGTATTATCGCCATTTTAATTCCTACCTTTAATTTATTCTCCTTTTAAGACGAGAATAGCTTTATTTTTCATATATTTATTAATAAATATAACGAATAGCATCATTTCGATTAAGAAAAGAATGATCAGCATCCAGTTAATTACTGCTGCAATCAATAGTGTAATTACTCCATTAAAAATCAAAAAACTCATTATTAGCGATTTCGGTCTTTTACCTAAAAGTCGATTCACCGCAAACTCCTTTTTACGAAACTCTAAGAAAATCGTAATGATTGAAAGGATACAGAGCAAGAATGAGAAACCGGTAATTATGACATGGAACAACGATTCTACAGTAGCAATCGAAAGATTCCCTTTGGCAAGATTGTATTCACTTTTCATCGATTTTACATCTATGCTGCCAGAATCATAACCTTTTGATTCTATCTCTTTCATTAATGCGGTAGCACTGGATGTATCAAAAAGTACTTCTCCTGAGTTCAAATACAAACTCTTCTGTAAAGGTGCGACATAAGTAATTGTGTCAAATAGGTATGAGCCTGGCCATAATAGATTTTCTTGTGTTTGACCGTTTTTAACATAATGTACTTTAGTTTTTTTACCTAGAGATAAAGACTTTAATACCTCTTTGATATTTTGTTCGTAATGAGCCGGCACCAATAAAGTAAAAGGCTGAACTTCATCGGATTTTAAAAGGCTTCCGTCCTGATCTTTAATCTTTACGACGTTTAAAATATTTTGAGAGACTATAGTCAAAGAAATGTTTTCGATATTTTGTGACATGCCTTCAGTCTCTAATTGTTTCAGTTGGTTGATATCTACTGTCTCATCTGACGGAGAGTAGTTGAAAATTCCTTCATCTTTTAATGATTCGATGTAATGGTCTAGCTCTTTATGAACCTTCTCTTCTGGCGAAGATGCAGTTTGGATTGTGTAAAACGTATTTTTCTCAAGCTGATTGATGGAATTTATCGCAGAATTCAGTTTGTTCATATCTTTTATGCTCGTATCGAGCGATAAGACTAACAAAGTTACAACGATTGCTTTGAAAAATAATAGAACATAGAACAACTTTTTATTATTTTTATTATTTTTGATCGCATTTACTTGGTTTAATCTAGAAATAAACAGTGAACCAATTATGCTGGATCCGATAAAAATAATGGCTAAAAAGAGATACAAGTAAATACACATCAGAGCATACGATCTTAATGCATTAAGATCAGTGACAGAAATGTATACAGCAAAAGGAAGAACGAACAACAATGCAGCTCCGAATGAATGAATTACAAGTTTTTTAATTAATGAAAACGAAATACGAAAATTATTCCATCCATTTAATTTTTTTATTCCGATTTCTTTTATGCGATGAATATAGTAAGTTGAAATGCTGAATAGAATCAAAAGAGTCAATAACGAGAAGAATTTAAAATTAAGTGATGAAAAGAGCATACTTACGTTAAAAGTTGTCGGTTCAGATGTGCTACTCACCATTTCGTATCCTGCGGTCGACAATTGCTCTTTGAAGTGATTAACTTTATGTTCATCGTTTGATTGAATAGTGAAGTACTTTATTTTCTTCTTTTCATTTGGCGAGTATGAAGAATAAATAATTTGATTTCCCGGAAAAATACTTGGCTGACGTCCTAATTTAACATCGGAAGTAGGATTCAACAACGTGACATCTAAATGATTTCTTCCGAAACTGATATCGTTGAATTTTACTAAACGAATCATCATATCCGTTTCGCTTGCGATTTGAGTAAGTTTTTCGCCGGAGATGTTTTTTGATAACGAGAAATCATACACAGTATCATCATTGAAATATACATCTTTGTCAGCAACTAATAAAAAGAAGAATACTGAAAATGCACCAACTAATAATCCGATTCCTAAGAATATTTTTTTCATAAGACTTCCCCATTTATAATATTTTACGATCGAATCGTTTTGAGAAAACAATTTAGAGGTTTTAATTGTTAAAATTTAGCGAGTAAAGCCCCAAAAAGCGACGCTTGAACGCTTTAATGGGGCTAAATTACTAATGAATCGAAGAAAGGCTCCTAATAAGTAACGATTTTAATTATTTTACAACTGAAAAATCGTTATATCCGGATCTGTTAGCTACGAATGGGTTTGAGTTAGTCGCCCCAACTGAAATTTTAACTTGTCCTGGAGCTCCTTTTCCTGTAGTCGTGCCTGTTTTTTCTGATGTTGTTCTTATATGACGACGTCTTAAAAAATGTAGCACCCTGTAGTGTGAATGTAAATCGTATTAATGCATTTTTTTACATTTCAAGATTTGTTTTTTACTTTTTTTACAAGAATGATTTTTCATATATTACAGAATAGATTAAGGGTCAAAATGGATGAGTTCCACTTGCACATTCTTTTTCTTTCTTACTCTATCTAAAAACTTAAGAGTAGAAAATTAAAGCTTTTGAAGCGGGAATCGTGTCTATAGTTCGTTTTAATCTCTCGAACTCCAACATTATGCAGCTCATTTTGTACATACTTTTCGGAAAGGTTACAGGCACAATGAACAATGAGTCCCAAAGCCTGCTATCGCGACATTGCATTCAAATTCGATTTGCTCGATGAGCATGGAAACGTCTATTTGATTGTTGAGGTTGAACGAGAAATGTAATCCAAAACTAATAAAGTAATTAATTGACAATTATGTATCGGATTCGTATGATTATCCCAATACACAGGAGGGGATCATATGCGAATGCCATCGACGGTCGTCACACATGTACATCAGCATACCGAGTAGTCTTGCTATGGATATAATGCATATCTAAATAGGAAGACTATTCATCGTGAATCGTATAACTAAGCGGACAAGGAGCTTAGGGTTATGCGGTTTTTTATTTTTTCACAAAAAGGAGAGAATATTATGCGGAAAATGGACTATCAAAATGTTAAGGGGACACAGGATTATTTGCCGGATCAGGAGGACGCCAAACGGACCATCCGGCGGACGCTCGAAGATACATTCATCGCTTACGGGTGCCGTCCGCTCGAAACCCCGATTTTGAATTATACTGAGTTGATGGCATCAAAATATGCGGGCGGAGCAGAAATTTTGCAGGAAATGTACCGGTTGACGGACCGCGGAGAACGGGACCTGGCGTTACGTTATGATTTAACGATTCCATTCGCGAAAGTCGTCGCCATGAATCCGTCGCTTGCAATGCCGTTCAAACGCTATGAAATCGGGAAAGTCTTCCGGGACGGGCCGATCAAAGCCGGGCGGTACCGTGAATTTACCCAGTGTGACGTCGATATCGTCGGTGTGGAATCCCAAGCGGCAGAGGCGGAACTGATGATGATGGCACTCGAAGCCTTCCAGAAACTCGAACTTCCGGTCGAGATTCAGTTTAATAACCGGAAGCTATTATACGGATTGTTGCAACAGTTCGCAGTGCCGGAAGAGAAAATGAATCGTGTGCTGCTCGTGCTCGATAAGATGGAGAAGGTTTCGATTGAAGCGATGATACGTGAATTGGTTGAACTTGAGTTGGCCGAGAAATGCCTTGTAGACATCCGGTCGTTCATTGAGTCGAAAGCGGAATGGACAATCGAGTACTTTACAGGACTCGAGCAGGACAATCCCGAACTGCAACAGGGCTTGATGGAACTAGACGAATTGTCGTCTTATCTGGTGCGGCTGGGCATTGCAGACATGTGCCGATTTAATCCGTTCCTTGCACGGGGGCTTGAGATCTACACGGGGACGATTTACGAAATTTTCTTGGAAGACGGGACGATTCGCTCGAGCATCGGCAGCGGAGGCCGGTATGATAATGCAATCGGAGGATTGCTGAAATCCGGACAGACGTTTTCGACCGTCGGCATCTCGTTTGGTTTGGACGTCATCTTGTATGCCTTTGAACAGTCGGGGCGCGTCGGGAAACGTGCGACGACGGATCTGTATATCATTCCGGTTGGCACGATTCCGGAAGCGATGAAACTGGCCGTCCGTTTGAGAAAAGCAGGGCGCCGCGTCGAAGTGGAACTGTCCGGGAAGAAGGTCAATAAAGCGATGGAGCGGGCCAATCGGGAACAGATTCCGGAAGTCATCGTCCTCGGCGAAAACGAGCTTCAAAACGGGTTCTTTGACATCAAAGACATGTCGAGCGGTGCAACGACACGTGTCAAATATCCCGTCAGATCCCTTATTTGATGTGAACGAAAAAAACGCAGATGCTCTGTTCTTCCGTGAACAAGAGGATCTGCGTTTTTCACATGAAAGTCTTTCGTTTGTACAGTTTATCTTCGATCCATTTCCAGACACGTGTGGCAAGATACACATTTGCAATCGTACTAAGCAAGAGGAGACCGAGCATGATGATGCCACTCTTATCAACAGCGAGGAGCGGTTGGAAGATTGTAAAGACCGCAATTAACTGTAATGGTACGGTAAGGCTGAGCCAAACAGAAAAAAACAACAGTGGTTTCCACATATAATTCATCCTTTCGTATGTCAGTTCTTCTTTTAGTATATCAAAATGCATACTGGATACTAGAAAAAATGGAAAGCCTAAGCCAGGTTCGTTATGCTTAAAAGAATAGAACGATACGATGATGGGGTGAGGAGAACAAAATGGCAGAAATCATGATTATGGAAGAAAAGATTATCGAAAAGGATGCGATGAACTTAGGGTACCCGCTTGAAATGGGTGGAGCGTTGAAGACAGCTTATTTCATTGATGTAAGCCGAATTGAAAAAGACGGAGCAGATGAAAACAAAGAGTTTTTAATCGAATTCTTAATCCATCAACAGGTGTTTCCACTCTATGTCAGTTTTGTGGATGAGTACGGGTTACATGAAGAACATGACGCGTTTTTCAAGCAAAACAAGCTTTCGTATGTCGTGTTGGATTTAGATACACAGTTTCGAAGTGGAGATGTGAAAGTCCGTTATAAGGAATACCATCCGTGTTATACGATTACCGTTCAAAATGCGGAAGAACTGCGTCTTGTCCTGAACAAAACCTACTGGCTGGCATCGGAAAATCTGTTTTACACGATCTCGTACTCAGACAATCTGTCATTTAAGTTGGGGGAGATAAAATGGTGGCGAATGAAACTGATTCGCCCGGTTGGTGTTCTGACCATGCACCCGAACATGACCTGTTTTAAAATTGCCCACGATGGCAACGGCTTTTACCTGCTATCAAACGATGAAAGCTATATACCAATCGACCACCTGGTGACCCGGCTTCCGAAAGGGACCGTCATTTCGCAAATCAATGATGACTGGTTACTGGATGACGAAACCGATTGATCCTAATATACGTAAAAGAAGGATAAAACTGAACATGGAGGAATAAGAGTGGAGCACGTTTTGTATTATCTGTGTATAGCAACCTGTATCGGAACGGTCGTGGCCTTTCTGTTTAATCGACTGAAACCGGGGAGTCGTATTCGGAAAATCAGCGTCAGTTTGACCGTCTTGTTATTGGTTCTGGTAAGTGCGACTGCACTGCTTGGATGGGATGCTGCTGAGGAACAGCTGTACCGGTCCTTTGGATGTTTAGTCATGAATATCTTTCCGCTCTGGTATGTACGAATTGAAGGGAACAATCGAAAAACAATCGTCTGGTCGCTGACGCTGGCCTTGGTCGTATTGGTGTTCGGAACAATTTTAGAATGACATATGATAGAAATCGTACATATACGTTAAAAAGGAGCTATTCATATTGAAGAAAAAAATGTTGATCATCTCCATTCTGTTAATGGTAGGCGGTGTATTTGGAAACATACTTTTTACCCGACTCGGTTATTTTCCGAATGCAGATTTTCGGATTATGAGTATTCCATTAGCAGCGGGAGCACATTACTTTAATCTGGGACTGGTGTTGCTTACCATGACGCTAATCGGACTGGTGTTATTCCCGTGGTTTCTGGAGAAAAAACAATTTTCGAAAACGGTGCTGGCACTTATATTAATTATTTGGTTGCCTGAAGCCGTCTAAACAACATGAACAGGAGCGATGATATCGTGAGCAAACTCACTAAACGCCTCCATCCCGATTCAAAGATGCCCGGGGTATCAGCCGTTGACCTGAAAAAAGCGGAACGTGCCTTAGGTGTTTTATTTCCAGACGAATACAAAGACCTGTTCTTACAGACGAACGGTGCACAGTTTGGCGAATGGAGCCTGTATCCTATATCAACCAAACGAACAGTTTCGATCGATCTCGTTCGTCACAATGAGAAGCGTCCGGCTGGCTTGCCCGATGACTTGATTTGTATCGGTGAAAATCTAACGGGTGACAAGCTGTGTTACCGGATTCGAAAACGTTTCCTGCAGGAACTCGTCTTTAGATGGAACGAGAAAACGGGAATTGCAAAATATCCATCGTCTTCTTTGAAAGAGTTCGTCGATTGGCATGTCCCGAAACGAAAAACGAATCAGGCCTACCGGCTTGGCCGTTTCACGGTCGAGAGTAACGAACTGATTGTAACGGATCCTTATTACGGACTAGAGGAAGACACGGATTCACAGCTGATTTTATCGAATGTGAAATCAGGCAGTTGGACCGCAGCCATCGTTTACACGAAAGACGAGTGGGTCAAGCAACTGCTTGTTTTTGAAGGGGACAAAAAGCGGAGCGGTAAATGGCACCGGCAGGAACAACCAATCGGCGTGGACTAGGCACTGGCCGGTATCTTCGATCGAACAGCTTATCGTCAGAATCAAGCGATGAAATTTAAGGCAATTGTTTCGTCCGACGACCAGGCCGGCATTGTCTCGTTTGGAGCTGTCTCGACGTCAGGTTTTGGAGATGGACTGTATGATGTTGACATACAGTATGATGTCTCGCGGCAAATCGTCGGCGTACGAATTGACTTCGCAGATGACGAATGAAGGAGTTGGATAATGGAATTGGATAGTATGTTGGTTGGTGAAGGAACTGCTTTTATCTTTACGTCCGAGGACAAAGGAAAAGTTCGTTTTCACTTTTATACGGATGATGAAGAATACGCAGGTGTCGATATGGATCAGCTGCTAAAAGAGTCATGGCAGGACGGGATGGCTCTTTACAGCAAGAACATTCGAGAATTTTTACTGGAGTTGAATCATTATCCACTGTACGTTCACAGTATGAGTGGTTCGGGCAAGATCAACATTGCGCACGACGCTGACAGCAGCACAAGATTTGACCGGGGAAATATCTATCATCGATTGATCATTACTTCAGAAGAAGCATTTCTTCATCACTTTCCCAAAGCTTATCAAGATGCATACAATAACGAGAGTGTATTGTTTTCAAGCGAGAAGACGATTGAAATCGATGAGACAAAAAATGACTTTTATTTCAAAAAGTTCAGATTGAACTTTTCGGATGACGAGCGGAATTGTTTCTTCCTATGGGTGAATCATGATGGCAATGGATTTGACTTTGTCGCGAATTTTTCAGATCATCCGTATCAACACGAGACGATTGAAATCGAGGACGTTGAATGAGCGGATATGGTAAAAGGAGTGCAAACGGGTGATGGAACAGACCCGGTTACACTCCTTTTGTTATTCTTTCACTTCTGCAATCGTCTTGAAAATCCGTGAATAGAGATCTTTGACATTTTGATCGTTCTTTTGATTGTTGTTTAATCCGTATTCCCAGAAGCGATAGCTATCTTTTTTCTCTTACAGATAACCGGATACATAGGCATCATTCACTTCGCTCGCATTGGCATACGTTAAATCTTCAAACACGAAGGGGAGAAACCCCTTTGTTGTCTCTAAGAAGAAGGTCGGAACATCAAGTTTCCGGTACACCTTCACGTACTTTTCTTCATCTGCCTGTTTTAGGTTATCTTTTGTAATGAACACCGCATCAAACTTTGAGGAAATCTGGTTCGTGTCCTCTAGTTCTTCAAATGAGAGTGTTGAAAACTTTACATCTTTCTCTTGTAGATCAGGCTGTTCTCCAATCACACCGATTTTTAAGTACGTTCCATCATAGGAAGTATCTTTAACTTGTGTTGATGCGTCTACACCACAACCTGCTAATGCGGTCGCGGCAATCAGTGAACCCATTAATAATTTTTTCATGGACACGTTCCTTTCACGTTCGTTTAATATCACAGTGGTTATACCAATTATTTGGAATATGCACCTAAATCGAAATGAAAAAACGAGATTTAACAATTAAAATAAAAATTCCCAATAATGTTATCTGATTATATAATATGAAGTATAAATGGAATTTCTTTTAGGCCATGTTTGGCCGGCGAAGAAAGTAAACGGGAGGACATATGAATTATATTGAGCATTTGGAAAAACACTGTGGTGAGATTAAAGGAAGTTTAGAACTAGAAGATATGATGCAAGAAAACATTCAATTCCTGAAGTTTGAGAACGCACCTATCGATAATACCTATACGGCGACAACACTCGGATTACTGTGGCGACCGCTTCAGTTTGAAGAGGAGCGATTTTATCATCAGGAACTGATGATGTCGGTCAAGCAGCCGGAAGCGGAGGAAGATGTCATCGAATTGCTATGGCGTCTGACGACCCATGCTCTGGAAACTGGACAGGCATTTGAATTGGGCGGATTTTACAGTATGCCTGAGACGGTGTTCGGACAATACGGCTTTGCAGGGGTCTACGTGACGGCACCGTTTTATTTTGACGAGAGTTTTTTCATCCATTATGGGGATGCCAGTTTTGATGAGCCGGAACACGTTTTGCCGGTCTGGTTTGTTCCGATTTTCGAATCAGAAGCGGACTATCTCGAGCAACAGGGGATGGATGCTTTCGACGAAATCATTGATGCAACAGAGGATGAACTGCTTGACTTAACACGTCAGCCATTGATTTGAGGATTATTCATAGAGTGTAAAGCAATTGTACGTTGCTGAAGAGAGGGAGAAAGTAACATGTTAGTCGATCACTACAAACAGGTTCATCATCTAGAAGTTGATATACCGAAGGATGAGCGTTTTCAAAAGTATGAACATCTCAATATTTATTTTGAGTGGGGATTCGCAATCATCCAATCAACCGAAGAAGTTGCCAGCGAGGATGCGGTGTGGTTGCTCGGGCAAACGAATGCATTCCCGATCTGCATGGTATTTGATGTATTTGATTTTTCCATAAATGAAACAATTGAGGTTCTCGAAGCCTTCGACATACCGTATCAGACGTCAATCAATAACGGAACAGAGCTCGTTGATGGAGGAGAAGCTTCGCGTGATATCAGCATACGGCTCATCGTTCATCAGGAAAAAACGTTGCGAGAAATGATTCCATTCCTGTACGCATGCGGATGTCACGGCCATAAAAATTATCTCTATTCCGTGATCACGGACGGAACAGATGTATTATCAGCGACAGAAGACTTTCCGGGAATCGATGTCTCATACGCCGTCGTTGCGGTCGGACCGGATGGAGAAGGTGTGGATGTCATCGGACCGAGGGAACGGATCATTCCGCTATATCGGCAAGTCCGAAACAGATAGATACAGAAAAGCACATGATCCCTTAACTATTTTATTGTGATTGACGAAAGTTCAAAAGGTTGGTCAAGCGAATACAGGATTCGAAGCAGAAAATTCGTGTGAATGGATGGAAATGAAAGATTTATCTCACCTCTAAGAAATCGAGCGAATATGAAGGAGAGGACGACAGGGTGCAAGTCATTCGAACGAAAGATGGTCGTGATCATTACTGGATGTATGTCAAGGACGGCCGGACGCTGTACACGTTGCAAGGTATTGTTGGAGAGATAGCGGAAGAACCGGAAAGTGAACAGAAATTCTCCCGTTTTTTCAACATGGATGGCTATATCCGGGAGCTGGTGGAGGCAAAGGTTGCAGATGGCTACCGGTTAATCCATGAACAGGACTTTAAGGAAGTCGTCGTTGAGCTGACCTGCAACGAGGAACAGTATGATGCCGTTTGGAAGAGTCGTACGAAAATCGAGGAAGATCTCGACGAATTTCTCGGGGGGACCGGAAACGGCTATTTCTTAGAGGATGACTATGGACCGGAAGCAATCGAATTCGTCCTCTATGTCCTCGACCCGTCTCATATCGTCGAGGCAGTCATTGGATATTTCGAAGAACAGTATGGTGTGTCTCGAATCCGAATAGGTCAGGCAAAAGTTCATTATGGCAGACGTTTGACCGGCCTCTATCCTACAGGAAAGAACTTTAATCGGAAAAATTGAACAATGACGAATTTTAAGGGAGTAAAAGGCGTGAACGAGCTGACAATCTTCGAAATCCCTTTTCAGACAAAGAGTATCCAGCGGACACTTCAGACGTATGAAATCAACGTGCTTGGTCAAATGCAAACCGTCTATGAAGTCATGTGTTATGACCATGCAGTAGGCAGCTACATGAGTGAACTGACAGAAGAAGTGTTATGTGACGCCCTAGTGCGCTATGATCGTTTTCCCTTATACATCACGACGAGTTTTGATGTGATTCAAGAGGATGAGTTGCATATTCTGGAGCATTTAAAAACGCGGCCACTCAGTTGCTATGAACATCCACGATATGAAGGCGATCAGCGTCGCACGGATTTTTATTGTTGTATCGAAGTGTTGAATGCGAATGATCTACATTTCGTGTTAGCCCAGACATTTTTTCGAGCCGCTTGGAGTGAAACATTTATCATTACGTTCACACGACCCGCGTATCAATTAAAGACCTCAGGAAAATGGATATTCAAAGAAGCGAAATATACGCATGTACTCGATGTACGTGATGGATTGCCGTTTATTCTTCCTTCTCATGACGCGCTCGGTTTCATGTGGTTCGCAAATGGAGATGCCTTCAAGACGGTAGATCAGCTAAAAACGATATTACCGGATAATTATAAGATGGATCACATCATTGATACAGAAACGTAAATGGAAGAAACGAAATTATACATAAAGGAGTAGTGAAAATGGAACACCAGATCGGATTACCAGGCATTACAGAAGAACGGTTACAGGAAGTCGAGGCAGAACTCGGATTTTCGCTGCCGCCCGAGTTGCGGTCGTACTTTAAAAAGGAAAATAAGTTTGAAGCCGGTGAGTGGCAATTCCACCCGATCAAGGAAGAACAGTATATCAAGCGGACATGGGAAGACATCGTCCGTGTCAACTCGACGGATGCAGAAGACTATCCGGACGGTTTTTTCCGGATTGCTGCGGACGGTTCCGGGGATGAGCTCGGCTATCTCTTGCCGGACGCAGAAACCATCGTCCTGTGGGATCACGAAGAACAGGAGTTGTTCCCGGTCGCTTCGACGCTCGAAGCCTTCATAGAACAAGAGCAACAGCTGTTAGACAGTGCCATGCAAGCGGATGAATTCTTTGAAACCGTACTCGAGACAGGATCTGTCTACGGATTATCGAAACTAAAACAGTCGGGTTGGGCCTATTGTCCGTCAAACCAAGATGAATCGGATGTGTTATTGTTCTTCTCGACGGAAGAAGGCGCACGTGCCTGCCAGACAAACGGATGGGAAAAGTATCATCTCATTCGCCTCGATCTCGATGTCTTTACAGACGGCTGGTTGCCGAACATGATTCAGGACGGTTTGTATTGCGGACTGAACTGGGATGCCGATTTACAGGGACTCGAGCTGAACCCGGAGAACGTTTTGGAGGAACTCGAAGGCTGACGACAGAGTAAGCACAACTTTTCCGGCCGGACGAGCGGAAAAGTGGTTTTTTAATGAAACCGACTTTTGGAGCGAGACGTATTTGAAACTATTAGTTCACGAAACGAGGGGAAAAAATGATCCTATCATTGATTGGAATCGGAGTCGTACTTGCTTTATTTGCACTGGGTCTGAAATGCGTCCGATCCAAACACCCGGATGAGACACCTTTTTTGGACGCGGCTAACGGAACCGATTCAGTCATTGGATCGGTCGTGATGTTTCTCCTTTGTTCCTTATCCGTCAAACAGTACGGCTATCTTTGTTTTGTGGGTGGCTTTCTACTGCTATACGGGATCAGTGCGTCATGGTAAAAAGCAAGAGAAGAGGAAATGAACGTGTGGAAAAAAATTAGAATCATCGCGAGTCTACTTGGCATACTGCTGGCGGGATATTTGGCCTGGCAAATCTACATTTTATTATTCGCCGTAGATATCAAATATGTACCGCAAGGCGATTTATACAAGACGGTCACCTCTCCGGACGAGCGGTATACGTTACGGTTTTACCGTTCGAGCGGTGGGGCGACGACTGGATTTGCGATGCTCGGCATCATGGAAGATCAAAAAACAAAAGAACAGCGCCGCGTCTACTGGGAATATCCATGTAGAGAGGTAAGTGTGAAATGGCGACGGGACGTTGTCATCATCAACAAGACCCGTTTAAACATTTGGACCGAGGTGTATGATTTCAGATTGGATCAACCGATTTATCCAGCAAAATAGAGTTCATGAAGGGAAGATGAAATATCCTGATGATCATACTTAGAAAACAAATCGGCAGCTTGATGTATTCCTGGACCATTTATCGCGACGGCCGGACGGTTCAGGCATTTTTTGGAGTCAATGAACCATGGATGCTTGATGAAGATATTGATGAAAAAACGGAAGAACGGTTTACGTTTCGTTTTCAAGCCCGACGTCGCGTGAAGGAACTGATTGCCGAGAAGCAGGCGGACGGATATCAACAGGAAATCACACCGGATCCGGTGCCGAGTCAAGAAGAACAGTTGACGTTTCACAAGAGGGCGACATGGTTTGCGTATGTACTTTTCGGAGTGGGATTGATTCCGATTGTAACACCCTGGACTTTATCTCCGTACGGGATAGTCATCCTTGCAGTACCCTTCCTCATCATGTCGACGAGCGGAAAAATGCTGCCGTTTTGGGTCAAAACGATGTGCTTTATCAGTTATGTCCTGATTAACATCAGTTACAGACATGCACCGGACATAAAATATCTGGACGCCGGTCTGTTACTCGCAACGGGCGTGTTACTGTGGGGCTACATGAATAAAAGCAAAAAACGTTTTAACACGTAAGCTGACAAGGAACGGGAGGGTCAGGCATGCCGACAACATTTTTAAAGCAGTTGTTGCAAGAAAAAGAGAGTTCAGACTTCTCATCATTACGTTCCGCTTATCTTGCGAAACAACAGGGATTGCGAAACGTGTTTTTACAGCAGATGAACAAATTCATAGCGGAAGCACTTGTATGGGACATTCAGCGACAACGGCAGTTCACGGACTGGTTGCTGACCGCATGTGAACGAGAAGAAGATGTGCATGAACTGCTGATTCATCCCTTGAAAGAGCGGTTATTGAAACCTGTCCTCAAGCAGTGGATGAATGATCTGCCAAAAGACGTACGACCGTATCGGTGGTTTGGCGTCTTCTCTTTTGAAGAAGACAACCGTCTTGAGTACCTGCAGACGGCGATTGACCGCGGCGGTCGGCAGGAACAACTGGCAATCGAGACGATGATTCGTCATATGTTGAATTGGCTGTGGTACGCCTTCCATCATCTCAATGAAGATTTGTATTTAAGTGAGACGGAGGACGATGCAGAGACGCTGAAGGAAACCCGTTTGTTGATTGATCAACTCGATGATTCGGTTCAAAAGACCGAGTTCATGGAGGAATGGCAGGAACACGCCCGGACGTATGAACTTTGGTTGCGCTTTTTAAAAGAAGAGACGGAAGGGTTCATGGAGTGGCGGGAACGACAAGAAAAGCAGGGAGAGAATAAGCTATGAAAACTCCTTACGATCCATACAAGAATACGGAACTGTGGAACGTCATTTCGGAAGCGATTGACGAACTGATTGAAAATGATGACTTGAAAGAACGGACGACCCATGATCATATCGTCGGATACCTCTGTCAAAAAATATCATTTAGCCTAACGGAGAAGGGAAACTGAGCAAATGGGAATCGTACCGGTAGGAAATCGAAAGATGATGGCTGAAGCCATTAAAAAAATTATTGTCCCTGAATTGAGGAAACAAGGATTTAAAGGGAGCTATCCACATTTCAGACGGAAACAAGATACGCATCAGGAACTCTTGATGTTTTATATTACAAAGTACAGTGAAAATTTTTATATCGAGACGGGAGTCATCCCGTTAACCGGTTATCTTAACTCTGAAGGAGACCTCATTCCTCCAAATAAAGTGACAGTCTTTTCTTTAAAAGGGAGTGAACGATTTACAGTCGGGTCAGACGTTGTAGCCAATCATGATGGAATGTATTTTGTAATGAAAGGACTATTTTCTGAAGAAGAGCACGAACAACTGGCTGAAGAAGCTTTTACATATCTAAAAACGAGTGAACCGGACTGGATAGCCCGTTGCTCCGAATGGAATAAAAAATTGTATGAATCGTTTGATAAGGACGACGCGTAAAAAGAAAACAGTTATGTTTAATTCTAAGAAGAAAAATCAATTTATTGAATAATAAGGAGTGACATAAGATGAAAAAACTAGGGACTTTTCATAATCAACAAGGTAATATGATCGTTTCGGACCCAGCTTTTCTCGAACCGGATCCGGAATTTAACATCACGATTCCGGTTGCACCTGATTCGACATGGACGGTCTGGTATAACGAGGACGACCAGCCTGAAATCAATCTGGTGTACTTGACGATTGAGGATCACGCAGATATTGCAGCGGATGACTTTGACATTCTTGAAGGTTTTGCGGTGGTGGATTCCTCACAGCTCGTCGTCATGAATACAGCGAATTACGGGAAACGCGAGGCTATTGACTGGGAAATTCGGAACACGCTTGAGCTCGACGACGAAATCGATCCATTTTATATCGCCATCTCAGATGAATTGATGGAGGAGGAAATCTTTCTGTTTCCGTTTGGCGTTGCCGTCCAGTTGATGGGAGACGGCCATTACAAGGTTCGCGTACGACGAGATGCGGATCAGGTCACCGGTATTTTGCTGGTCATCGGGGAACATGAAGATTTTGAAGAGGACTTCGAATAATTCAATACCAGCGATTGAAAGCGTCTCACCTAAACTTGTTGAAGTAGCAATTCAAGTAGAAGGTGAGATGTTTTAGTATCCATATCCGAAAACTTGATCACAGGATGTTAAAGAGCATTTAAAAGACGAGCTGATGAAAGGAGGACTATTTCCATGAAGACAACGTATTCCCGGGCAGAGCTTCTAAAAATCGACGACCCGTTTGAATATGAATTTGGTCTCCCGTTGAAGATCAACGACCTGCCCTCATCCTTGATGGAAGAGGATATCCCGGACAGTAAAACGAAACTACTTGAGAAGCTGGCGGAAGGTTACTCCTTAATCATTCAAAAACCGCGGATTCCAAACGAAAAGGTGTTTACTGCGTTTCAACTGTTGGATGAAAATGAGTTCATGAAACTGTATGCGGTAAACGAAACGACCTTTACTGAAGAATTGTGGAATCTTTTGTATGAGAGTGAATACGACCTTCACCGGGCATTCTTTTTACTAAAAGAGATGAAAGGTGTCGTTTTCGAATTGCCCTATACGGGTGGAGGGACTCGCTCTTTGACTCTCTCAGGTCTGAACGCAAATACCCTGATTCATCTACGGCTTGAAGTAGACGAAAGCGTGACCTGTCGGTGGGATTGACTAAATAGAATAATCAGAATCATGAAGGACGAGGTATGATGGGACGTTCAAGGCTAGAGGTATGGCTTTGATTCTATCGATTAAAGAGGAGGACAAGAAGATGAGTCAAGACATGGAAGCGTTCATTAAATCCGTCTATCAAACTGTCGTACAGGAGGGGATGGCTGATTACAAAGAAATGTATCAGGAGAACGTAGATCCCGACGCCAACGATTATACAGCTTGCATCGCACTATATCAGAAGTCGAGCGAAGCGGATCAAAAACGAATGATGCAGATGATGGAACAGACAATCATCGACACGGTCTCTCACGTCTTTGGTATTATCGATGGAAGTTCAGAACTGAGTGGATCCGAGCTTGAAGCGAAACTGACTCTCGTCCGAGTCGACGAAGAGGGAGAACCGCTCGAGACGATTGAAACAGATGGTGAACTGCAAGATACGTTCTTAGGCTATTTAGAGGACCATGATTTGCATGCGCTTTAACCTGAGGGGACAACGAAACTAGAGGAGGAATCACATGATACAGCTGACGAAACGGAATGGGTCAGATACTTTCTACAAGACCATTTATACGGAAGGACGCGTGATCGTCCAGCATCAAGGAATCGTTGGAACGTGGGTGCGAGAAGAAGACGTGAAAGAGATACGCGTCTCTCGCTTCAAACGCTTAGGTAGACAGATTCTGCAACTGGTCGAGGAGTTAGAACATCAAGGATATCGAGAGTTACAGGAGACAGATTATACAGAACTGGTCGTCCAGTTTCGATATGACGCTGGTCAGGAAGAAGAAGCGCTGGAACGACGTCATATGATGGAAGAGATGATTGATGAAGGTCTGCTTCACACTGGAAACGGATCCTGCGAAGGGGGAGAGATCGGTAGCGGTACGACGAACATCTATTACCACGTCGTTGATGTTGAGGCAGCAGTCGCGTTGATCTTTGAGGGGATGAAAGAACATGATGTCCGTGGTGTCCCGAAAATTGCGGTGCAATCAGCAGAAAGTTATACCGTCCTGTATCCTCCGGGTGCAACGTTCGAGCTGATGGAAGATAGCGTTCCAAATGAATAGTCGGAGCTGGATTCCGATAACGGGAGCAGAAGATGAACAGGTATGGAACGTCATGTGTCGTCAGTTTAACTTTTCGCCAAGCACGACTGAATTTCCGTCCTTTCAAGTGCCGCATCCATTTGTGACGTATTCGACCCGTGATGTGAAGTGGAAAGAAATTGAAACGGTGCTGTCACATATTCTGATTACGTTGACAGATGAAGGCGAACGCATCATGGCGCTCGACTGGAATCATCAAGGCTACTGGATCGATCCAAGACAACCGTTTGAACGGGACGAAGAGGGCACCTGGATCATCCCGGCCTTACCGGACGGGGATTATAACTTTTTCATCGCCCGAGATTTTCAGTGGGGCTACCTTGGCCATCCGTGGGAACAGAGCGTGACACTGTTTGGTGAAAATTTGATGACAGCCTTTGAGGAAAGCAGAGTATTTCCAGATGTAATTCGACGAGGGGAGCGACAAATGACATTTCAACCAAACGAGTCAGTTAATGTTTACCGGCAACTCTTACCTCGTGATGACTGGAAAGAGCTTGTCCGCATTCAGCTGAATCAATACAGTTATCCGTTTGAGATCAAACTGCTGGCACGTCCCCGGAACACAAAACAGCAGCATGATTATGAGGAGTGGGGAGCCGCATCCCATTTCATCGCGACGGAAACTATACAACTGGAGCGGTTTTTAGAAGGCTTGACGATTCCTCCGATGGATATGCTCTCTGAAGAATTCGATACGGTATTAAGGATACGTAAACAAGGACAAGATATCGTCCTGGTTTCGAATCAAGAGGTGACCATGCACGGTGTCATCTATGAAGAATTAAAGGACTGGGGAACGGAGTATCAAAACTTTTTTGATGCCATATTGCCGCATGCGACGTTCCCGTTGGAAGTCGTTTTTTGTGGCAGGGGTACGCTCGACGATGAGGATTCCATTCATGCGATGACGTTGAACGATACAAATTGGCAAGCGGTCTTCGAAGATCGTCTCTTACACCTGTTGAACCGAAAAGAAATCACCTCTGGATTCCTGCCAACGAATTACTCAAAGCCCTCTCAACGAACGCTCGAGAACTTCATGACAGAGTTCATGTTGATGATTCCCTATAATTTTATATTGACGCGTGACGCGACTGGACGCTTTGGCATGTTCGATCATTTTTGTACGAATGAAAAGATTGCCCATTTTGGAAATATAGACGATATTCAACATGCGTAAATAACTGAATCACGATGTATAGGGAAGTTTCGTTTAGTGAATGTGGAACAAGTAGGATACGTGGAGGGAGACTTATGCTGTATATCTATCTCGAGGAGCATATCGATCATCCAAAAGTGATCAAGGACCGTTACCTAGACATCGACGAACCAGAACGCATCAAGTCGATTTATTCGATGGGTTGCATCCCGAACGATGAAAAAAGAGACTATCAAGCTGATTCGAACGATGTATTGAATTATTTTTTGAAACGTCTGAATCGATTCCCAATTTTCGTGACGTTCGGTGGCGGCTTTACAGATGAGGAATTAGAACCGTTTTTACAAAGGGAAGACCTATCATATACAAAGATTCAACCATATAAGCGCAGATCTTATTGCAGCGTTCAAGTGAACGATGCTAGCGAGCTGGAACGTCTGTTGGACGAAACATACTGGTACGCTGCCGCTAACGATTTTTACTTCCTATCTTTTACGAATCTCCTGACGTTTGAGATGAGAATGGTCAAAGGATGGTTTTTCAAAAAAGAACGTGTCGTTCCTGTCATTAATACGACGGAAGAAATGTCATTCATTACGATCGAGCATGATTTCATGGGCTATTATCTGTTCTCGAACGAAGCCTGTTTTGATACCGAGGAAAAGGTGAAAACATTTCTGCCTGAAGGTGAAGGCATCGACTACTATGAGTAAGGGAAATTAAAAACGGCAAATCTTTAAAGAAAGGCGAGGCGAGAATATGTTTGGGATCAGTACGAGTTTAAAAGAAGTTCCGGAAGAAGAAAAAGATATTCTCCGTTACCCGAGTCGCGTCCATATTTTTTTAATTCAAGACTTCTCCAGCGTTTCGGATCGTTGTGATTTGCTGATTCATCTTGATTCCTATACTGATAAATTGTTTGTAGCAAGAGAAGTAAACGAGCTGATTGGAATCTGTGAACTGCTCATTCAACGGTATTGTACACCGAAGGAACCGTGGTTAGTGAATCAGGCACATTATTATACAAACGAACCTTGGCTGATCCATCAATCAGATGAGTTGATAATGGAACTGCATCAATTTTTAGAATTGCTTAAGCGAATGTGTATCGAGTCTGTATACCAGAACGCGTTGATTTGTTTTTGGGGTGACTGATTAACTAGAATGTCATCCGAAAATTAGTCGTTTAAAAATCAGTATCAGGATAACCCTTGGAAGAAAATCAGTCGATCTTGATAAACAGCCTGTATACACATGCTTTTTAATTTTTGCAAAAAATAATGCAAATCTTGAATGAGGGGGTCTGCTGACTTCAACTTCCATGGTTCATGAGGGAAACAATGTCGATGAGAAAGAAACTCACAAATACCAAGAAGTTCAAGGACTTCAGTGGGCTTGAATAGTTTGTCTTCGTATTCATCCAGTTGGATGAGTAAAGCGCAGCGGTGCTTAATGACCTCAGCATCCCGATATAAAAAATTCTGTAGGTGATCGGGATAGATTAACGTCTCCTCTTGATCTGAACTGTCGATTAGATTGTTTCTGATCAAAAACATCTGTAAGTCCTCCTTCGTGTTTTAGTGATTAGTAGGTTTCTTCAGTAAATAACGGGGCGGGGCTCCGAATGACTGTTCTGCTTCAAAGTAAGCGAGTTCACCGGGAATGCAGGAAATAATGGAAGAAAACCCAAATCCGACGGCGTGTTCAAGCGCTTCTTTCAGAGGCAATTCTTTTCCATTGATCACTTCATTCTCTGACAAACAGTAACAGGTATCCGGCGCACCATGCTTTTTTAATAGCTCGTAAATGTCTTCGTACCAAGAATTGGGTGGAGTGATTTCAATTAAGTACTCGTTTTTGAGCATATTTTTATAGAGATGATCCAGTCGATAGAGGGCTTGATCCCGTTTTTTAGGCGAAAACAGTTCATGGAGTACACGCTCTTGTACCCGTTTGACGAAGAATGATTTAACCAAAAGAATTTCTTGTTCTTTATTCATATCTCGACTTCCCTTCTATTCAACTAATCCAGCTTAAAGATTCATTAATAGTTAAATACTTTATGATTATTATAGCAATCCCGTATGAGAAGGAGATGAACATTTGAATTACATATCTGCAGGATATTTTCTTGTTATGCCAACACCCCGTAAAGATTACATGGATGAAAAGATTGTTCCTGAAACCGTGTTATCAGTGAGTAGTTGTCTCTGTAAGCAATATCCTGATACGAGTATCTTATGGGGAAATTCTGAAGTGAAAAAAGCACGCTATATGGATCAACTCGGTCTTTCGCTTAACACTGTTCAGTTATTCGAACAATGGATAGAAGAACATAGAAACACTGGTGATGTTTTGTTTCCTCAAGTATTTTCCAGCCTACATTCTGCACAAGATTTTTTAAATCGTTTTTTGATCCAACATCCTGGTATACGCATCATCAGCATTGGATTACCTGAACGTTATAAATCAGATTTTCTTGAAGATATAGAATTGTTTAGCAGTAAAAATCCTGAACCATATGGAGTGGAAAAAATGTTGTTACAGCACCACCCACCTGAGAAGGATGGAGCAAAAAAAGTAGGATACGAAGTTTTGGGATTTGACTCTGGCTCGTTTCATTCTTATTTGTGTAATGGATTAGAAAGTGATTTCCGTCAACATTTTAATTTTTCACCAAATCGTTATGGGTTGATTGACTCGATAGAAGAAGCTGATCGTTATTCAGATTATTGTAATGAATTAAGCGAAGAAGAGACAGAATCCGTACTATGGCTTCCATGGGCTATTTTTGAACACAAGAGGAGCAAATAAAAATAAATGGATACTATAAATTTTTAAGCTGGCAATGGCTTTTAATCTAATTTATAAGGAGGATTAAAAAATGTTGAAATCTAAAGATCAACTGGAACAGCATGTGAACCAATTTAGAAATACACTCTATCAATTCGAAAAGGAAGTGGATTATGAATTCTCAGTTGATGAATGGCGTTATCTTCTTGAGCATGGACTAAACAGCCTCCTGAGTACACGAAAAGATGAACAAAAAATGATTTCAAACGTCTCCATTCGTACGAAAAAAAGACCTTCCCGGTGGAAGCTATCATCAGGAGTCGTATACGCTATTCCGTTACCTCGACTCGGTGGTTATGGGTATGCAGAAATGAGAGTCTCTAAAGATGAAAATCATGAGACTGGGCAATTAGATTCCATGAAGTATATCCAGTATTACAATATTAGAACTGAAACAATGCTCTCGCTTCAAGAACTAGATGAAAAAAAATCTGATCCTTGTATCATTATTGATACTGGATACTACGGAATTACCGAAGGGGAATGGACAGTACTCGGAAAACGGCATCGGGAAGAAGAGACTTTCGAAACGCCATTACTTTTTGGAAGTGTACCTAGCTTAGATTCCGATGAAGAACACTACTACATTACTAGAGGCATATATGGGGAAAGATTTTTCGTGGAGGAAGAAGAGGCACGATTGGTCATAAATCCATCTGGGACATGTGGTGATTTATCTGCTGTTTACAAATACGAAGAACGATTGAAAGAAATTAATAATAAGTTGAAGTAGTAGCTACGAAATAAAGTGAAGAGGATTGAATAATGTTGAACCCTAAAGCAGAACTAGAACAGCATGTGAACCAATTTAGAAATAGACTCTATGAATTCGAAAAGGAAATGGATTATGAATTCTCAGTTGATGAATGGCGTTATCTTCTTGAGCATGGACTAAACAGCCTCCTGAGTACACGAAAAGATGAACAAAAAATGATTTCAAACGTCTCCATTCGTACGAAAAAAAGACCTTCCCGGTGGAAGCTATCATCAGGAGTCGTATACGCCATTCCGTTACCTCGACTTGGTGGTTATGGGTATGCAGAAATGAGAGTCTCTAAAGATGAAAATCATGAGACTGGAAAACTAGAATTTATGGACTATATCCAATATTATAATCTCAGAACGGAGAAGGTTCTCACACTACATGAATTAGATCGGAAAAATCCTGAATCATGCATTGTAATTCGAACGGGTTACTATGGCATAAAAGAAGGGGAATGGATTGTACTTGGAAAACGGCATCGAGAAGAAGGTACGTTTCTAACACCTTTATTTTTTGATACTTTAGAATCCAATGAGGAAGAATACTTTATTACGAAGGGTTTATGGGGAGCGAGAGTTTTTGTGAATGAAAAAGAGGCAAAAGCGGTCATAAACCCATATGGCTCAAGTGGTGATGTAGCTGCTGTTTACGAATACGAAGAACGACTGAAAGAAATCAATGACAATTTGGATTGAACATCTATTCTGTAATCGCTGATCTGTTTAAATTTTTTTAGAGATGAGGTGGATGACGTGAAAGTTGGTATCGAATTTGAAATACCTAATAACTTTGGTAAGTATATCAATTATATCTTAGCTCCAATTGATATAACGCAGTATAAGTGGAAACTAGATTGGATCGAAATGTACATAAGAGAAAATAGAGATCGAAAGAATCACACTTTTGAAGATCTAAAAGATTTCAATATTCCGGATTATGAGGTCGTGGAAGGAAGCGAATTAGAAAGAATACTAAATATTGATGAATACTATATAATATTTTGCGGCTTGCAAGCATTTCATGATTCTCTGCCGGTTGAAGTAAATACATACAGTGAATATTTGAATAGTGATTGTACATTCTGTCTGACCATAGACGATTGTACAAATGTCATATTGTTATGTAAGGATGTCGATTTATTAGAACAATTGTCTGATAATGCTATACAGAATGATTTCAAAAACATAGAGTACATACTCGAGGATGATCCGTACTCTAAAAGAGTAGCAATCCCTTGATTATACATTTTTCGGTAGAAGCTTTATTCACTCGTATCAAAACGAGTAACACATGGAGGTTAAATCATGAATTATCTTGATCATTTAGAGAAGCATTGTGGACGTTTTACAGAATCCTTTCCAATTGAGGAACTTGAAAAGAAGCATGTCCAAATCTTGAGATTCAAAGAGGCACCGTTCAAGGAAACATATACGATTGCATCCCTTGGATTATTATTTCATCCCCTTCGATTTGAGGACAATTCACCGATTCATCAAGAAATCATGATGTCAGCTAAACAATCAGAAGTTCAGGATGAGATTATTTTTCTGCTCTGGCAATTGGCTGAATATGCTATGAGGACAGGAAATGCCTTTGATGCAGCAGACTATTATCCTCTTCCGGAGGGGATATTTTCAAAATATCAGTTCTCATCAGTCTATGTAACTAGTCCTGTTTACTTTGATGAATCGTTCTCGTTATTTGAAACAGATTCCAATATTGGGGGAGAACCTGATTTAGTATTACCGATATGGTTTGTACCTATTTTTGAATCTGAGGAAAGATATATCGAAAAGCATGGAGCGGATCAATTCGAAGATCTTTTATTCGAGACGGATGAATTAGTAAACTTCAACCGTAAGCCTTTCGTATAAGGGATTTTAAAACTTCATAATGGATTGTTGCGATCAAGAGAAGTAGGGTCAATCCATTAAAACTCACGATAATCAAACGAAGCCCACATCCAATCAGCGATGTAGGCTTTTTCTGTAGGTGTCATTGATAAACATCTTGCTGATGCTTGATTTGGAGAATCAAGTTCCTGAATCATGCTGCCTAAATATTTAATTTGGGAATTTTTTCATTGATGAAACTTAATAAAGGAAAATATCGTATTTATTAGTAGTATAATATCGGTATAAAAAAAACCATGCTACCTAAGAAAATTAAATACATATCTTGGAGGAACCGCTCGTGATTTTACCATTCATCGGTCTTGTTGTCGGACTCTTTTTATTGATACTAGGAACGTACTTCATCCGATCGAAACACGCGAAGAAAACGCCGCTATCGGGACATGGAGATGCGGTCGATCATGTCGATTCATTTGTGCTTAGTCTCCTCTTATCGATTGGCGTCATCCTCTTTAGTTCATTATCCGTCAGACAATACGGTTATGTATGTTTAGCAGGAGGATTGCTTTTACTGTATGGTGTCAACGCAGTCTGGTAAGGAAAAGAGAAGAAACAGAAGGCTGGCATCATTCATCGAATCCAATTGAAGGTCTGGAAGGCAGTCTTGAACAATTCATATAGAGCAGCGTAAAGGGAGATACCAGCATGATTCAATTATTAAAACAAATCGACGATGAAGTCTATCACATCGTCTATCACCAAGAAGGACGTACGTTGTTCGTCAGGGAAGGCGTTGCCCGGAAAGAACCTGCCTTGGATAGTGAGGACATGATTGAAATTAACGAAGAGACGGCGACTGTCCGAATGCTTTTTAAAAATACGTTTGCCGCCTATCGTCAGAAAAAAGAATGGATGCGTCAAAAGATGGAGGAAGGATATTTAAAATCACATTTACCCCAATCTGAGGCGATGGATTACCGTGCAGATCGGCGCAACATCAAACTGCGCCTCCTGAGTGCTCTATTACTCATGTTGTGCGGATTATCGACATTGACCGGTCTGTTACCGATCTCGGGATATATTCCGCTTGTGTTCTTACCTTTCTTTTATCCAATCTACATCGAAGGGAAAACAGCCCGTGCCCGCTTCTATCGTTGGTCGGGAGGCATATTCCTGTTCATATTAGCCGGCACGTCAAAAGATTATTTAGAACCATTTAATCTTTCTGCCAACGGAACCGTCTGCCTCATCGCAGGCTTCATCCTCTTGCTGTACACGATTCACCAACTGAAGGAACTGACGACGAAGGAGATCACGCAACATGAAGGATAAACAAGCACCACTGATTCAATTAAAACGAGAGATCAGTCAAACCGCCGATTATTGGGTCTGTTACCGGGTGGGGCGGACGCTTTATCAGGTCTCCGTCCAAGAGCAGGTAAATGGTCAAACGAACGAAGGAGAGGTCACGACAGAGCGGTTCCCGTTCTATTTTGGCATGAAACAGCGGATGCGCCAGTTGGCCGAAGAAAAAGAAGCACTCGGCTTTCGACCGTTGACAGAGGAAGAACGGGCAGCGCACGTCATGGAAGCACCGGAAGAATCAGCGCTTGATCCGGCCTTTTTTAAGCCGGCCATTCGTTTGGCGTGGCTGCTCCTTGGAATCGGGATCCTCTTGTTCGTCCTTCCTTACGAGAGGCTTAATAATTTTGCATTCGGTTTAGGACTGTACGTCTGGTATGAAACGTTTCGTCAAGCCGGTCTACCAAAAATTTTCCGACGGTATTTTCACGGAATGTTTGGTGCATTGATGGTATTGCAGGTCCTGTCCGCTTTTGAACTGGAGCGGGAAGTACAGGCATACTATGCCACTTTATCTGTTTTGTCCGCGGTCATGTTGCTGTTACTTGTCGTGCAGTACCACTGGAAAGAAACAGACCAAATCGCACAGGGTGAAAGCGTTCGTATACGAAAAATCAAAGAATATACGGATTTCGATGAGTGAAACTTAAAATCCGATTCACTCAACTTTCGGAAGACTTGTGGGTTTGATGATCCTGTAAAATAGAGGTATCACATTAATCGGCACGATTCATGAACTGAATCAGTCGATCGGAAAAGGGAGCGATGTCATGGACGTACAGCGGAATCCTGATTTTATCTTTGAGCTTTTTTTAGTCATCTGGGCGATTGGAGCAATTGGGATTCTCTTCACCCAAGCTCGAAATAAGCGAAGTCTTAAATCTAGTCTATTGACGGGTACAGCAATCAATGTAATTTATACAGTGACGGTTTCATTGATTTGGTTTTTTTCTGTCGCAATTGATGGGGTCAGTCAGGTCCTAGTCGTTTATTTCTTCGTAAGCATTTTTCTGATTCTCGAGGTTCTTTTGTTGATCGTTCTTTTGATTGTCAAACGTAAAAAACAAACTACTTTTTAAAAGGCAAAGGAGTGAAGCAGGAATCGTTACACCTAAGTCGCCCATGACGCTACACAACTATCGATTCTCGATATGAGACGACGAGCGATTGTTTTGTTAGTGAAACACGTCGGGCGTCTTAAAGAATCGATAGCAAAATCGAGTATGTTACTCCATATTGGTATGCTGTATCTCGAACTCGGTGAAGAACAAGAAGCGAGCCAACACTTTATAAAAGGATTGACGATTGTCGAAGCGATGGAACTCAAATATGCCCCATAGTTTTTAGCGATTTTACAAGTCATTCAACGACAAGAGATACCGATGGTTGCAGACTACTGGATTCAAAACTTTACGGATTGGATGGTAGATCATCCAAAGTTCAAGCGGACGATTGCTGGTCTTGCGCTTTAAAGAAAGTGAAATCGTAAGGGGGAGTGTCGTGCGTTATGTCCGCTATTTTTTGTACTTCATGATTCTTGTCACGGTCCTTTAATATATTCCGGGGTATCTAACGCATGACGAAAAGCCGTTAATAATGGAACATTTTTTAATACTAATAGTGCTAGAGAATTATTTTGACTGTTCAAAAACCGAGGAGCGAGATAAATGAAACAAATTTACGCTTTTGAAAACAAACTGGAATATGAAAAGAATGAGGAAGTTATTTCACGTTTTAATGAACACTTAGTCAAATATCAAATGATTTTAGAAAAAGAGTATGGTCTCGTCGATTATCCCAAAGGAATCGTTTGGACTTCAGCAGAAAATGCAACAACAATTTTTTCCTCATTACCGATTCCTGCATTCACAAATAAGGATTTAATATACATATCACCGGACCTTGATGGTTGGAAGAAGCTGTTCATTAGTCAACTAGAAGGGAAGAAACTTCCGCATATTAAATCGTTTTATGAAACACTCTCCGAGAATCATGTTTTGACAATTGTTGGACATGAACTAACTCACCATTCTGATTTGTTTTTGGATGAATTTGGAGAGGAGCGAGAAGAATCAATTTGGTTTGAAGAGGGCATGTGTGAATATCTGCCAAGAAAGTATCTATTGACGGATCATGAATTTACTGAGATTTGTAATGTTGAGAAAGAACTAGTGGATGTCTTTTTCAGTGAATATGGAAAACGGTCAATCGATTCGTTTGGTAGCGCTTCTTATTCAGAGAGTTTGTCGAGTATAATGTTTGATTACTGGCGTAGTTTTTTGTATATCAAATATCTAATTGAGGAACGCTTCAATCATGACATAAAGCAGGTATTTGAAGAATATCAAAACTGGCATCAGGAAGGGCGAATAATTCCACTTTCCAAGTATTTTGACTTAGAGCGAATCAAGCTATGAATTTTTTAATTAAACACGTGTTTACGCTCGTACCGTTACATCTTGCTGTTGAGGAAAGGTGTTTCAAAGTTGTGGAAGCGTTGCTGTCGGTGGGAGTAAATCGAAATCATCAAAGTGAAAAAGGCGCTCGGAATTTCGGTGAAACACCGTTTTCTAAAAATTCTCGAACTGTTAAAAACATGCTAAACATAAGGAGATCGCTACCATGAAAAAATGGATTGGAGTTCTGATCATCGTACAGACTGTCTTGTTTGGCATGCTGATGATTCAGCTGGAAAAAATAATGAATAAGATTGGGCAAGTGGGATCGGTTGTACTAAGGAAAGAAGGTACCATCGTCTCAGGAGAAGGACTTCCTGTAAGTAACTATGTCTTATTTGGCATTTTGATTATTTTAGGAATCTATCTGCTCATACCGGAAGAAAAATTAAAGTAATTACCGGCATTTCTTTTATACAATAATTGCGTGTGAACATGATAAGCTAAATTCATGGAATATATTTACTTATTTCCTTATGCAGAAACTGACTGGAACACAACCCACATAAAAAGGACGTGACATGATGAAAAAAGTAACGGTTCGTAAAGTGGTGGCAAGTACGCTCGTAACGGCTTTCGTATTAACGGGTGTCGGAGTAAACGGTGGTGTGGCGGATGCGGCGACAAAGACGACGCAAGTCGCGAAGAAAAAATTCGACTATAAAAAGTACCGTGCCAAACAAACGAAAGTCGTAGCATCATACGGCAGCACACTCTTCCATATGGGGAATCTGGGCGGAATCAAAGTACCGGAATACATCACGGATTCTGTGTACCGCGCCAAAGTGGAAGCGAATAACAAAAAATCAAAACAGTATATGACGGACCGTAAGAAGGCACGAAAAGAAGCGGAAGCCCTGAAAAAGCTGATTAAAGAAGTGAACACGCAGAAGGAAAGAAAGGCTGCGGACAAGCGGATTGATGCTTTGAAAAAAGAAACCATTCGTTTGACGAAGGCGGAAAAGGTGTTGACCAAAGAAGGACAGGCTCTGTACAAAGTAATCGTTGACTACGAAAGTAAGCAAATCAAGTTATTTGAAGGTCAATACGGATCCATCACAAAAGCCTTAACGGTTCTCGACTATAAGGACTACGCCGATCGTTTGAGAAGCTATCTGAATGCGAATAATTTTAGTGCGGATGCAAAAGCCGAAATTATGGATCAAGTCAATGATCGGCTGCTTTATGCTCGTGAAGACTCATCGGAAATCGTCGGAGACAAACGCGGTGCAATCAGACTGCTGATTTATGCCGGGAAATTTGAAGAGGCGAATCAACTGTTTGTGAATACAAAAGAAACGATCCTGGTTGAAGAAAACGCGAAATTAGATGCGTTATACACAAAAATTATTGGAGTCTACATGACGAAAAAGTAACAACAGAATTGCTTTACAATGCACAGCATCCTTTTCGGATGCTGTGCATTGTGATGCTTATTTTTATTAGTTTCTAAAAAACGAATCATTCGTAATGAAAGGTGAAGATTTAATTGAGCTTAGCGTCTTATATCGGAACAAATATTAAAATTCCACAAGTGGATATTAACGAGGACGAAGGGTACGACGAGGATTTTTACGTCGGACAATGTTTTGCAGACGAAACCTGTTTATATTCCGTTCAAGCGACCCAGTTTACGACAGCCCATGTGTACGAAATTT
Source organism: Exiguobacterium sp. s192 (assembly GCF_018618795.1). Lineage (NCBI taxonomy): Bacteria > Bacillati > Bacillota > Bacilli > Caryophanales > Exiguobacterium > Exiguobacterium sp. s192. Next base: position 159,122 of record NZ_JACSMS010000003.1, read on the forward strand.
CAAGTCACTGGGGGATTGAAATCGTCGAACCGTTTGATTCAAAGATTTCTTTAGAATCTAAAGAGAAGTTACGCCGACTGTTGGAACTGATGGATTCCTATCTTGCAGAAGGGGATTATTTTGAGCTCTATTCGTGCTGGGTCGGAGAAGAGGGGGATTCGAGAGAACATGCGTTGACGTTAGAGATGAAGGATTTGGATATACATAAACTTGAAATTCCCGAGAAAACGTATGTCTTGATCAAAAAATGAAGCAAGGAGTGGTGGAATGAAGAAACGGTTTGTCGTGAAATCCAAACAACACCTGAGCGGAGGAATCATCAAAATCATCGTTGATACAGAGACGGGTGTGAACTATGTAATGACAAGTGGTCTTGGTCTCAGTGGAATGACTCCCTTATTGGATCAAGAAGGCAAGGTCGTCATCGACAGAAAGAAGAACTGATGTACTCGCAACAAACGATTTAGTCTTCACATGCACAGGCAACAGCATTCAGACAAACCGCTTCAAGATAGAGCATCACTAACTGTTTCTCATGTCAAAGATGATAAGAAGTTATGATGCTTGAATAAAATGATTCCTGTATAACAGGGGTCATTTTTTCATGTTCCACTGAAATTCATTACTGGACATAGTTCCTTGATACAAAGCCTTTTTTAAGGTCATTTCTAATGGGACGGCATTCTGAGACGGCTTCTCTTTTCCTTAATTATGCAAGCGATTGCATACCTATTCGATTAAAGAGTCATCAGAAACGAATCATATTTCTTGCAAAAAACTAGTTTTTATTTCTTAGGTTTTATGTAAAAATAGAGAACAACAAACTGAGAGAATTTTTAGAAAAATGAACGAACAGACTATCTGTCTTTTGGATAGGAGAGAGAACTCGTCGTTTTTCAAATTCTAAATAACTTATTCGTTTTAAGCCTGGAGGGGAAAGTATGAAAGTGTTGAAGATGTGGAACCAAATCAGTTTAGTAAAACAAATCGCAATCGGCTTGATTGTTGGGATTCTTTTAGCCGTAACGATTCCTGAAGCGGCAAAATCCTTGACCATCTTCGGGACACTGTTTGTTTCCGCGCTGAAGGCCGTTGCGCCTATTTTAGTCTTTTTCCTGGTCATGGCAGCGATTGTCCAGCATAAAAAGGGACAGCAGACAAACATGAAATCTATTATCTTCTTGTATCTTCTCGGAACATTTTTAGCCGGAGCCATTGCTGTTGTTGTCAGTTTCCTGTTCCCTGTGACCATTACACTGACTGAAAGTACAGAGAAATTGGCTTCTCCGGATAACGCCATCGAAGTCATCCGCACACTCGTCTTGAACATGGTCGATAACCCGGTCAATGCATTAGTCCAAGCGAACTACATCGGTATTCTCACATGGTCAATCATTTTGGGGTTAGCGCTTAAAAATGCATCCGATACAACAAAGACCTTTATCTCGAATTTTTCAGACGCGATTGCGAAAATGGTCGGATGGATCATTAAACTTGCTCCTCTCGGGATCATGGGAATCGTCATTGGTTCTGTAACGGAGAACGGTCTCAAATCTTTACTCGATTATGGTAATTTATTATTGGTTTTGATCGGCACAATGCTTATTGTTGCACTTATTGTCAATCCATTGATTGTTTTCATCAATGTCCGTCAAAATCCGTATCCATTAGTCTTCAAGTGTCTTCGTGAGAGCGGAATTACCGCTTTCTTCACACGAAGCTCGGCAGCGAACATTCCCGTTAACATGGAATTGTCTAAGAAGCTGGGACTCGATAAAGAGACGTATGGCATCTCGATTCCACTTGGCGCGACAATCAACATGGCGGGAGCGGCAATCACGATTTCCGTCTTAACGCTTGCGGCGGTAAACACGCTTGACATTCAAGTCGATCTTCCAACGGCCATCATCTTAAGCGTTTTGGCTGCGGTCTGTGCGTGCGGAGCTTCCGGTGTCGCCGGTGGATCACTTCTCTTGATTCCGCTCGCCTGCAGCCTGTTCGGGATTCCGAATGAGATTGCCATGCAGGTCGTCGCAGTCGGACTCGTCATCAGCGTGTTACAAGATTCATTTGAAACAGCGTTAAACTCTTCGACGGATGTTCTGTTTACAGCGACAGCTGAATACAGAAAACGTTTAAAAGAAGGGGAACAAGTGTCGATCAACCGTTCAGTTATGGCGGCAGAACCGACTGAAAAAGTCGTCAACAGCTGATTGGTTTACGTTTCGCTTACAAAAAGATCAAAGGCATCCCGAATGACTGGAAGCCTTTGATCTTTTTTCGTTGTGTTGGTCTAATCAAAAACAGGGAGTGAATCATGTGATTCACTCCCTGCGTGCTGTCATATAAAGTTATTTTCCAGGCTTCGTTTTATAGAAGCTGTAGAAGACGCTGATCAAGATGACGAGGACGATTGTTCCGAGCGACATCCAGATTGGCATTTTGTAGACATCACCGAGAATCATCTTTGCTCCGATGAAGACGAGCATGAAGCTGAGACCGTGTTTCAAGTAGTAGAAACGATCAATCAGGTTCGCAAGGACGAAGTAGAGACTACGGAGTCCGAGGATGGCCATGATGTTCGCATAGAAGATGATAAACGGATCACGCGAGTACGCGAAGCTTGCGGCGACCGAGTCGACGGCGAAGACGATATCCGAAATCTCGATGAAGATCAGTGCGATCAGTAACGGTGTGAAGAACAACTTGCCGTTAATCCGCTGTGTAAACTTACCAGACGAGATGTCTTGTGTGATCGGCAATCGTTTTTCCAACCAACGGACTGTTTTGTTCTCTTCAAGCGACGTTTCCTGCCCGATGTTCTTGAACATCATGTAACCGGTATAGACGAGGAAAGCACCGAAGATGTAGTACACCCAAGCGAAGTTCTCAAGAAGCGAAACCCCTGCGACGATGAATATGACGCGGAAGAGAATGGCACCAAGGATTCCCCAGAACAAGACTTTGTGCTGATATTTTAACGGAATCGCAAAGTAAGCAAAGACGAGTGAGAAGACGAAGACGTTATCAATCGCAAGTGCCTTTTCGATGAAATAAACGCTCGTGTATTCAATTGCAGCGTCGCTGCCTTGCGCGTAGAATAACCAACCGCCAAAGGCGACAGCGAGTCCGATCCAGACGAACGTCCAGGTCCAAGCTTCTCGAAGCGAGACCTCATGGGCTTTCCTGTGAAATACGCCAAGGTCCAGTGCGAGCATGATGAAGACGATGGCTAAAAATACAATCAATAGTGTCAACAGCGCTTCCTCCTTTTAAGTGGTGTTCTGTTTATATTTTGATTATAAGTTCATAAGAACTCAAAGTAAAGCATTAAGTGTGCTGTTTTTTTAGAAATAACACATTTACCACGTTTTCACTTTATAATTCAATGGAGGACGAGAAGGAGTTGATGAGATGAAACAACAGAGTGCGATCAACAAAACTGCTTGGGAATACCGGGCCTATGAATTTTGGAATCAGCGTGACGGGGCGCCGTCTGACAAGGCAAAAGAAATCATGGCCGACCCGAAAGCAAGTCTTAAGAAACATCAGGACTATTTTCAGGAAGTGACCGGCAAACGGATTGCCAATCTGTGCGGACGTCACGGTCTTCGACATCTCGGAAGCCAACCGGCGCTATGCCCTCGAGCTTGCTGCCTGTGCCGGAATAGAAATTGAGTACATCGTCGGTGATATTTATGAGATTGATGTGAATACGTATCAGCATCAGTTCGATGTCTTGTATCTTGAAGGCGGGATTCTGCATTATTTTCATGACCTTGAGGCGTTCACAGCGATTTTGTTTGCCTTGCTCAAACCGGGCGGAAAATTGATTTTGAGTGACTATCATCCGGTCAAACATTGTATCAACGAGGAGTCACACTACATCCCGCGTTATTTTGATCAGGATACATATGAAGAGAACATTGCGTACCAATCGCATTTTGATCCGGCTGAACAAGCGGATTTTCCGAAAGTGATGTTGCGGCACTATACGATGAGTGAGATCGTGAACACCGTCATCAGCAGCGGCTTCACGCTCGCACAACTGGACGAACATCGGGGGTGGAACGGCGAAAACATCCCGTGGGAATTTACGATTGTCGCGACGAGATAAAACCCAGCCTCCGCTTACGGATGCTGGGTTTGTTTTTCGATGGCGTGAAAGATCGGCTGCAAACTCTCACCGATCGGTGTTAGGCGATAGATGGTTGCCGGTCGTTCGACAACTCCGCGTTGTTCGAGTCGTGACAGACAAACGGTCAACTCATGCATGGAATGTCGTGAGCCGGCAGCTGTCAGTTGTTCGAAGGAACAGGGAGCCTGCAACAACAGCCGGATGATTTGCATCTCGAACACGCTCCCAAGGACCCGGACCGTATAGTCAAGTGCAAGTAAATCAGACGTCATGTAAGGCACCTCCTCAACGTAACGGCGGGAAGTGCGGCAAAACATACGTTCCAAGCTCATCGATGACGTCTTCCGCCGACCGTTCCCCGTCAAATAAGGCGAAGAAAAGATGATTGACGCCCAGATCACGGTAGAGATGAAGCAGTTCGATCAAACGGTTGCGACCGAGTCGGAATCCAAGCCGGATCGGTGTCGGTGCCTCGTCCGGATCCGCCGAGAGGTCGAGATGCATCGGCATCGAAAACGGCCGGAACCGGGTTGTGCCGGCGTCTTGACTGACGCTGCGCCAGTTTTCGATCGCATTTGCCTGTTCCAATGGTCCTTGCGGATAATACATCCAACCGTCCCCGTTGGTTGCGAGCCAGTCCATGTCTTGTTGCGCAAACCCGGTAATCATTGTCGGAATCCGTTTCTTTGGTCGCGGCACCAGCGTCGCACCGGTGACGTCACCGTAATCGGACTGAATCGTCGGATAGTCCGTATACAACGCTTGCTCCATCACGCGTAACGCTTCTTTGAACTGGGCACCGCGACTCGGATGATCGATGCCGAGACCGTGAAAATCCGCTTGCCGATCGCCGGATGAAACACCGAGTATCAACCGTTCCGGAAACAAAGCATCAATCGTCGCGAGTTCCTTGGCAGACCGTAACGGGTGACGGAGCGGCAGGACCAAAGCGGATGTCCCGAGGGCAATCTGTTTTGTCTGACCGAGCAGGTGCGTGCCGTAAATCAACATGTCATAGATTTGACCGACAGCAGGATCAAGGAAATAAGGGTCCTTCAATAGCACGTCCCGCAACCAAAGGGTCGTGAAACCGTACTGATCGGCTTTTTGTGCCAGCTCGACTTGCTTCAAAAGCGTTGGCGTCTGCCGCTTAAAATTCTCGAGCGGAACGTGAAGACCAAGCGTCAGTTCACCTTCCCGGTACATCCGTTGGTAACTGGCATGAGTATCAAACATTGAATCTCCTCCTTACTGGTGTTCGAGACGACGGGAGACTGCAGTCAAAATGACGGCCAGAATGACCATGATGCCACCGACCCACGGCGTGTGGACGAGTCCGATTGTGTCGGCGACGAGTCCGCCGATCGTTGCACCAAGTGCGATCCCGATGTTAAAGGCAGAGATGTTTAACGCGGATGCAACATCAACGGCAGCTGGGACATACTTTTCCGCCAACTGGACGATATAAAGCTGGAGTCCCGGGACATTCATGAAGGCGAGCAGCCCCATCAAGATGATCCCGATGATTCCGGCAACTTTAAACGGAATCATGAACGACAAGGCAATCATGACGATGGCGTGGAGAATGAACATATAAAACAATGCTTTGATCGGGTTACCGTTGGCGAGTTTTCCGCCGACCGCATTGCCGATCGCGACGGCAATGCCGTACACGAGCAGGATGATGCTGATCAGGCTCGGACTGATTTTTGTGACGTCCTGCATGATCGGCGTCAAGTAGGTGAAGGCGACGAATGTTCCGCCGTAACCCAGTGCCGTGATCAGGAAACCGAGCATCAAGCGTCCGTTCGTCAACAGTTTAAACATATCGGAAAACTTCGCCGGTGGAGATTGTTTCAAGTCTTTTGGAATCAAGAAGAAACTGGCGATGATTGAGACAAGACCCAATGCGGCAACGGCGAAGAACGTCGCGCGCCAACCGAATGCTTGACCGATGAACGTGCCGAGCGGGACACCCGTGACGGTTGCGACCGTCAGTCCGGTGAACATCAAAGCGATGGCACTGGCTTTTTTATCCGCCGGTACGAGCTGAACGGCGATTGTTGCGCCGATCGAGAAGAAGACACCATGTGAGAAGGCGGTGATAAAGCGGGCGACAATCAACAGTTCGAAGCTCGGGGCAATTGCTGAGACAAGGTTCCCGGCGATAAAGACGACCATCAACGCCATGAGCAACGTTTTCCGGTTCATCCGGTTCGTCAAAGCAGTCAAAATCGGAGCCCCGACAGCGACACCGATAGCATAACCGGAGATGATCAGACCGGCCAGGGTGATGCCGATGTTTAAGTCGCCGGCGATGGCTGCGAGTAAGCCGACCGGAACAAATTCCGTTGTTCCGATTCCGAAGGCGCTAATAGCAAGTGCGAGCAGGGCGAGGCGACCGTTTTGCGGGACCTGCTCCTGTTCGGCACGCGGGTTTAATTGATTCATGATGATTCCTCCTAAAGCGAGATGGATGATGAAAGTAAATAACGGCAGTCTTCCCAAACGACCGGGCCCGGTGCGCATTGAATGATGAGGGAACGTTTCTGAGTGATCCCATCATAGAGCGGGAAAATGATTTACGGAAGTACGTACTTTCAAGTACCATAGGCACTAAAAAGTACCTTACCCCCGTCGGATGAAGCAATGGACGAAGGCGACTTGTACTTTCCGCTGACAGTTGTTATCATAAACCCATCAAATTCACTTGAGAAGTACGCACTTTCAAGTGCGATAGGCACTAAAAAGTACCTGTCCCGCTGTACTTCAAGAATCGAAAGGAGGAATCAGCATGGCCTACAATATTCCGGTCGAAGCGACCCTGCAAGTCATCGGAGGCAAATGGAAAGTCGTCATCATGTGTCATCTCATCAAAGGCGAACGCCGGACGAGTGAGTTGAAAAAGCTGATGCCGAACATCACGCAAAAAATGTTGACGCAACAACTGCGCGAACTCGAACAGGACGGTGTCATCATCCGGACGGTTTATGAACAAGTCCCACCTAAAGTCATCTATTCCTTATCCGACTACGGTTGGTCGTTGCGCCCGATCTTAGACGCGATGTGCGCCTGGGGCGAAGGACACATCGATTTGACGGGCGAGGAAGTCGTGTCTTCTTGAATCAACTAAAAAAAGAAAAAGACCTCATCATTTGGATGGGGTCTTTTTCTATAGTAATGACGGACAGTGCAATGGTCCGTACTATTTGTCATGTTTTGATCGTTTCCCTTCAATTCCGATGAAAGTGATGAACAGTCCGACGGTGATGGCAAATGCGAGCATCGCATTTTGGTACCATCCTCTCGGGAAAAAATCGACGAGGAACAACAACAGGAACAAGGAGGAGACAATTAACCGTGCGTCCCGCGTTTGAGGACGGAGCGATTTCCAGTGGATCAACAGCAACAAGGAGGCCAAAGGAGCAACAATATAGGAAATCACAAAAAACGGAAAGCGTTTTAAGTAGAACGGTAATCGTTCAACGGGATCGCTCATGATGTTCTCCTTTCCTCACGAAAGGTTTCAAATACGATGGTTTCTTCTTTCCAACGGATCGGCATGCTCGAACCACTCCTTTTATCCTGAAATTCCCATATTCATCATAACAAAAAACGGACGGATGCTCATCTGACAGGAGCATCCGTCCGTTCAATTAAAAGATCGTCACAGCCGAGTAGACCAGTAAGGCGGACATCGTGAATCGGAAAAGGCGGTCATACCTCGTGAAGAAGCTGCTGAACAGGGAGCCGAAAGCCGACCATAATAAAAGAGCCGCCCACCCCAACAGAATTGTATACCCCAGATAGACGATCGTTTGCACAGCCGAGCCGCTGTGGGGCAGAATGAAGGTCGACAGGACCGTCAGAAAAAATAAGATGCTTTTGACGTTGATCATCTGAAAGACAAAACCGGATAAAAACGTTGCCTGCACATCGATCGTTTTACCGCTGGTTGGTTTCGGAAAACCGATTTTCCACGCGAGATACAGTAAATACGCCACACCCACCAGCTGCAAATAGGGTTCCAGCATCGGCAACAATTGATCCAAACCTGCTGTGAAACCGGCACTCAGCAGTCCGAGAAAGGCGAAACCGGTCAGGATGCCGCCGTTGAATTTCCACGCACCGACGAATCCGAAATGACGTGCTTCGTTCATCATGAGCAGGTTGCTCGGACCAGGGGTAATGGAAGTGATGATGACATATGATAAAAATGCTGCTACGTTCATGAAAATTCTCCTTTGATCGCTATCACTCTATTTTTCATTATTGTATGATGAACCTATAGATTAATAAAATTGAAATAAAAAATGGAACCATCATTTATTTCGATGGATGAACGAAAGGAGTGTTTAATTGAATGGAGATCAGGCATCTTGCCACGTTTTTGAAAATCATTGAAACCGGCAGTTACACGGCAGCAGCTGCTGAACTGGGGTACACGCAGTCGACGATTACCTCCCATGTGCAAACTCTGGAACAAAGTGTCGGGGGCGAAGTGTTCACATACTTCAATCGGAAATTACAGCTGACCGCCTTAGGAAAAGAAATGATTCCGTTAGCGGAAGACCTGCTTGCGACTCATGACAAGATTAAAAACATGCAAAAAACGGACGGATTGCGCGGAACGTTGCGTGTAGCCGCTCCGGAATCCTTGACGATCTCCCGCCTCGGTCCCGTCATCAAACGATTTTCGCAACATCATCCCGATGTCAAACTGATTTTGACGAACGGGACGTGCGGCGAAAACCAGGAGGAACTTTTGAATGGACGGGTCGACGTGGCCTTGATGCTGTTTCCTGCCATGGCAGTCGAAAAATGTCTCCATCATGTTTTGACCGAAGAAAAAATCGTGATGGTCGGTGCCCCGGACGCACCTGAACAGTTTAAGGACATCCAAAAAAAGCAGTCGGACCATGTGTATATCACCAATGAACAAGGATGCAGTTACCGGACGATGTTTGAGCAACACCTGACCAAACAAAATCTGCTTTCTTTTCAGACGATGGAGTTATGGAGTATCGGTGCCATCAAGAAAATGGTCATGAGCGGTCTTGGATTCGCCGTGTTACCGTATATCACGGTCCAAGAGGAACTGGAGAACGGCAGTCTGAAAATCATCAAGCAAGACGAGGCGTTCGAACCGATCTATTCGCATATCCTGATTAAGAAAAAGAAATGGGTCTCACCCATCGCCCATGCGTTTATGGAAGCGGTCATCGATTCGATTCCTTCAACATCACTCCGACCCGTTCCATTGGCCGAGTGATTGTCCCATCCGGACAAATCCCTCGACGTTTTGTTTCAGTGCCAGTGCGTCGGCCGGACAAATCAAGATGACGGTGGAGCCGAACGAGAAATAGCCGAATTCCTCTCCCTGTTCAAGGGAGGACGTCTTATGTGTTTCGACAATCGTATTGACGTTCAAAGCGCCGACCATGACATGTTCAAAGGTCTGTTTCCCGGAGCGGATCCGGGTGACGCGGCGGTAATTCCGGGTCAGCGGTCGCTTGAAATGGGTTAATCCGTATGTGTTCACAGGAACGGACTCTTTGCCGAGTGTATAGCTGGTCTCGATTTCTCCGCTGACCGGTGTATGGACGCGGTGATAATCTTTCGGGCTGAGATAAAAAATCAGAGCGACCCCGTTGGCATAGGTGTCCGCCTGTTGCTTTGAACCAATCAGTTCCGCAACCGTGTAATGTTGTCCTTTGACGATGAACCGACTTTCAGGTGTCAAGTCCGGCACAACCGACAGCACGGCATCACAAGGGCTGACGAAGGCGTCGTCTTCGATCGCGACAGGACGGGCCTCCGCTTTCAATTCACGGACAAAAAAGTCATGAAGCGAGTGGAAGGCGGGCAACGGCAATAATGCTTCCTCGAGTCGAATGTCATACGTACGGATGAACGGTTTGATCAACGGGCGGCTCCAGCGGCTCATGGCGAACTTCTTTAGCGACCGGGCGACGACGGGCCGTGCGTTTAATTGAACGATTGTGTTGAAGACTGCTTTTTTCATGATAAAAACTCCTTTAAATAGATGTATCTGGCTCTGTCCTTTACTCTACAGAGCAGTTCTTTCCAACCGACGCCGCTGTTTCTTAACGAATTCTTAATCGTTCCGTTAAATTGACGAAGGCACCAAAAAAAAGCCTGGCTGACCAAGCTTTTTCAAAAGGATGTTAACCTGATTAACGGACTGTCGCCGATGATTTCCGTGTCAGGAGATACAGCAGCGGACCAAAGGCGCCGATCGCGAGTGTCACCACCGTCCAGAAAATGAAACTGCGTCCTGTTTGTTTCGTATCATGTCGGAGCCAAACGATGATAAAGAGCACGCAGAGAATCAAATCGACGAAAATCTGTAATGTCGCGGCGTTTTGTAGGCCTTCTGAAAAAATACCGATTAAACCAAACTGACTGACGGAATAGGCGGTGAGAATACCGAACGCGATGGTGATGATCAACAGAACCGGCTTGGGGATGGCATCAACAAAAGATGGCGTCACATGGTTGTTCATGAATAGTCCTCCTTTAAAATGTAGTGATTGCTACAATTAAAATGTAGCACCTGCTACATAAAGCGTCAATAGTGAAAGATGTTGTATCATAGAAGGGAAGGTGGGGGAAGAACATGGACAAATTTGAATTGAAGCGGCAAGCGTATACAGCAAAAATCGCTGAATATGTCTTGCATCACGGAATCAGCGGAGCGAGCCTTAGAAAAATGGCGGACGCCGCAGCGACGAGTGACCGGATGCTGATGCATTATTTTAAAGATAAAAGTGACATCGAGACACGGGTACTGACAGCAATCAGTGAAGAATTGATGGATCTATTAAACGAAAACCTGACCTTACGTTTAGGTTTCCGGGATTTTTTACTGTTCATACGTGAAGCGATCAAAGACCAGCGCATCAAACCGTATTTGAATCTGTGGTTTGAAGTCACGCATCTGGCAACGGGCAACAAAGAGCCGTACGTCACTGTGATGCAGGAAATCGGAAAATCGTTTGAACAATGGATTGATCGCGTCTATGCTCCGACGCCGGACGAGAATGGTCCGCAACTTGCTGCCTTGTTGTTTGTCATCACGGAAGGACTCGTCGTCTTGGATCGAATCGAGATGCAGGACCGGATGGTGCGGGCGATTGACGGGATGATCGGTTTATATGATCAGGCGAAAGGAATTAGGGGGTAAAATGGTGTATTCCTTATTAAGGAAATTCATTTCTTAAGAGGGAGGTAGTCGGGTTATGCTGTCGGTCGATGCATGGTTTTACATTTATTTTGCAATTGGGGCAGTGGTTGTTTTTCTCATCGGTTACGGGATTGCCAAGAAAACGCAGAAGCAGGACAGCGGCTTTTCGTTTATCCTGCTGATGAGCGTGGTGTTGTTCGCGGCTCTAGCTTACTGGTTTAATGGTGCGGCAAGAGAAGTCTTGATGGGAACGTTGCCTTGGCTGATCAATCTGATATTCGGTGGCGTACTTCTGATCGTGTTCCTTGCCGGTTCCAAAATGATTTTCAAAAGAATCTAAAGGTCAGTCGCTGTCGACGGACGGTTCCCTTCAAGGGACCGTCCGTATGTACGTGGTTAAAGAGGATAACGACTCCCTCGTCGTTCGATGACGAGAATGTGATCCGTGATTTCTTCCGGTTCGTCGTCGAACGCATCATATGTGATTCGTTCGGACAACCGGATTTGGTATTGCTCCAAACCCTCGATGGTTTGCAAATAGTCCGGTAATCTTTCGGTCGGTTTCGTTAAAGTTGAATCGGTAAACGGAAAATTATCGTCGTTCGGATTCCGTGTATGGATAAAAACGGCGTCCGATCCTGCATCGAGCTGGGACAGTTCGATCCAGAGCTGGTACGGTTGACCCCACGTTTGAAGGGCGGTGTTTAACTCATCCATCAGATGAAACAGTGCCTGGACATGTGCTTTCCGCATTTTAAAGTGACCGTTTCCATGTCCGTCAAAATCAAGATGGACGTGCCAAAAATCGAACCAGCTGTCGGAACTGAAATCGAGCGGATGGGCGCTGAGTTGTTGTTCTTTTTGAAGATTTCGGAAGTAGCGGCGTTTGCCTCTGAATTTTTTCATCTCAATAAATCCTTTCTTGCTATAAATATTCTTATTCCTTCTTACCTGAAATGTTATTTGTCTAATGCTGACGGCTACCTATACTTAAAGTATCGTAGGAAAAGGAGCGAAGACAATGTTGAACTACCCACACCTACGCCCGCCTTGCTTAGAGGTGGGGGATTCCTGAGTTATTCGACCTAACAACCGAAAAATTATCAGGCTAGCCCCGTCGTCCCGACGGTTGAAGAAGCTAAGATGCGTTCAGCTTCTCGTTTAAGATTCAGTCCTGCGTTCACATCACGGTCGTGGTGGATCCCGCAATTCGGACATGTCCATTCACGCAAGCCAAGGTGTTTCACGTCTTTGTGTTGATGTCCGCAACTGGAGCACAGTTGGCTGGAAGCAAAGGTCTTCCCAACCTTCACGACGATCTTCCCGCACCAGTCCGCCTTATATTCGAGCATACGGAAGAACTCCGACCAACTGACCTCGGAGATGGACTTGCTCAACTTGCGGTTCTTCTGCATGTTCTTCACCTGCAAGGTTTCGATTCCGATGACGTCGTGGTTTTTGACGATCTCGGTGGATACCTTGTGCAAGAAGTCGGTGCGCTTGTTGGCAATCTTTTCGTGGATGCGGGCGACCTTTCGCTTCTGCTTCTGGTAGTTCTTCGACTCGGAAAGTTTTACTTTCTTGTCCAAGGCCATGCGCTGACGACGAGAGAGCTTGCGTTGCTCGCGCGCCAGCTTTTTCTCGAGCGAACGGAAGTAGCGGTCGTTCTTGTATACCGCGCCGTCCGACAGGATGGCAAAGTTTTTCAACCCGACGTCTACGCCGACGGAGGAACCGGTCTTCGGCAGTTCGTGGATTTCCTGCTCGACTAGCAGGGAGACGAAGTATTTTCCTGAAGCGTTACGCCGGATGGTTGCGTTCAAGATGCGTCCTGCGACCTGCCTCGAGTTGGCGAAACGCACCCACTTCAGCTTCGGAAGTTTGAGCTTGCTGCCGACGATCGAGACCTCGGGAAGCTGGTTCTTCTTCTCGATATTGGTCTTGTAGGATTGGACGGGATTGCGCTTCGATTTGAATCGTGGCCGTTTATTCTGCTTCTTGAAGAAGCGGTCATACGGATCGGTCAGGTGTTTGGCACTCGATTGAAGCGAATGGCTATCGACTTCTTTCAGCCAGTCGAACTCTTGCTTCAGCATCGGGATTTCTTTCGAACAAGAACCGTAAGACAGTCCTTTGCCAGTCGCTTTATACGTCTCATCCCACTTCGATAAGAAGTAGTTGAAGACGAAGCGCGAACAACCCATGGTCTTCGCGATCAGGATTTCCTGCTCTTTTGTCGGGTATATTCTGAATTTGTAGGCCTTATGCTTCAACATGATTTTCACCTCCTTGAGAGGTTTATACCCGAAAAGGAGGGTGGCGATTCACCTCCCACTTTCACTTTGTTTAGAAGTGGGCGTACTTTCGCCTAATTTTGATAGATCATGATCTAATTCTATTATGGTTCGTTTTCAATAGCTGATGTTTCAGTAAGCGACAGAGTGATTTTTATGCAAAATGATATTTTAAAAATGTCATTGGTATAAACAACATGGACGACGGGGTTAGCCTGATAATTTTTCGGGTGTTAGGTCGAATAACTCAAGAATCCTACACCGCTAAACGTAGAGTAGGTGGGAAGTAGTTCAATTTATTCGTTTGAACATCGGATGGTCTGTTTTGAATTGAATCAAGTCCCACAGGTTTCCGTACAAGTCTTTAAATACAGCTACAATTCCGTAAGGTTGCTCTTTAGGGTCTCTTTCGAATGTAATTCCTTTTTCAATCATTTTGTTGTAATCTCTCCAAAAATCATTTGTTCCAAGGAATAGGAAAACTCGACCGCCAGTTTGATTACCTATGAACGGAAGCTGCTCTGTTTTCGAAGCTTTTGCAAGTAGTATTGCAGTTCCAAGTGTTCCTGGAGGAGCAACTACAACCCAGCGTTTATCCTGTTCTTCTTGATAGGAATCTTCAAGTAATGTGAAATCTAACTTTTTTGTATAAAAATTAATGGCTTCATCATAGTCATCAACAACCAATGCAATATATACAACAGACTGTATCGTTTGAAACACTTCCTTTTCTTATAGTTGGCCCTCAAGATTACTTTCGCGATGTTTCTCAGAAGTTTTGATTCTAGAGCCTCATTTTTCCTTCAATTCTGGGGTCAGTTGGTCAACTCTTACCGATTTTGTTATGTTCGATCATGTGCTCGTGAGCAATCATTAATGCCTCTAATAAAAATAATTTTTCTTTCAGTTCCAGGCTATGTTGCTCTCCAATCGATCCGCACACGAGTATAGACTTTTTTCCTTGGTCGACTAAATATCGAATATGTTCAATTGCTCCTTAGCCCTAATTTTTTTGTATAAACTTTGTTTTATTTGAGAGTAGTATGACATATTCTTAGCATTCCAGATGAACAAACGTAGAAACCATAAAGTTCAAAAACAATGTTGTTTAGTGAAAACGATTAGAAGTAAGCAAAAAAAACGATTCTTCTCAATGTAAAAAATTATTAAGAATATTACTGAATGATTTACTAAATAAATAATTGTTTGGATATATTAAACGAAAGGATATATAATATAAAATAACAATTATTTCATATAAATACACATATAGTAAAAGATGAAACAGGAGGTTTTTCAATTGGAAAAGTTCTCATCGGACATTCGTACGGTTTCACAAAGAATTCAGCAACTTCAGCACTCGATTTCTACTGAAGAAGCAACCAAAACTGCTTTAATCATGCCGTTCTTTCAAACATTAGGTTATGATGTGTTCAATCCAGCTGAATTTACTCCTGAATATATTGCAGATGTGGGTATTAAAAAAGGGGAAAAAGTGGATTATGCGATTATGGATCAAGGACAACCCACTATTCTGATTGAAGCTAAATCCATCCGCGAACCGCTGACGAAACACGATTCACAGTTGTTCAGGTACTATGGCACTACAAAAGCCAAATTTGCGATTTTAACAAATGGAGACACGTATAGATTTTATACAGACTTAGAGATTCCAAATGTAATGGACACCGTTCCGTTTTTTGAAATTACGTTATCAAGTATTAAAGATAATGAGATTAAAGAATTATACAAATTTAAAAAGCAAGAATTTAATGTAAATACCATTCTTTCAACAGCAGAAGAACTTAAATATTTAAGTGCTATAAAAGAACAATTGAAGTTAATGTCCCAATCACCAAGTGATGAATTTATCAGATTATTGATTCAAGAATGTTATCAAGGGATGAAAACGCAAACGGTGGTCGATAAATTTAGACCTATTGTTTCTAAGGCCTTTAATCAGTTCATAAATGAAAACATGAATGAGCGAATCAAGCATGTAATTTCAGGTGAACCGGATTCATCAACAACGCCGTCAACTTCTGTACAAGACGTACAAACTGAAGAATTGATAGATGAACCAATCATTGATGTTCCTTCACAGCCATCCTTTGAAACCACGCAAGAAGAAATTGAAGGCTACGCAACAGTGAAAGTTTTACTCGGTACAACAATAGATAAAAATCGAATATTTTATCGTGATAATGCGAGCTATTTCAATATTTTAATTGATGACAGTAACCGAAAATGGGTGTGTCGTCTGCATCTAAATTCTCTGACTAACAAATATATTACTTTCCGTGATGAACCTAATGTAAGACACAAAATTAATCATGTTTATGACATCGAAGAATTTAAAGATCGGCTATCACATATTGTTACTGAAATTGTAGGTTCAAATTAAATTTTTCTACATTATGCTACCTTTTACGAGGTAGTTTTTTAATTCTTTTATAGAAATTTTATTTCATATTGTTTGCGCTTTCAAATAAAACATTGTTTCTTTATGGGGAGGTTGCTATACTAACGATGAACGCAGGGGAAAGTACCAACGGCGGTTTGAAAAACGCCAAACAGTGGATGTAGAAGCAGTTCAAGCAGGGGTCAAAACAAAAGGGGAGCTGAGCATATGGGACAGAAACTCAACTGGACAGCAACACTCGGATTGACGACGGCGCTACTCGCCGCGTCGCTGCCAATGCAACCGGTCGCTGCTGAAACGACACCATCCGTTACGGAACGGGTCGACACACAACTGGATCAGATGACACTTGAGCAGAAGATCGGACAAATGATCATGCCGGATTTCCGGTTATGGGACGGGGCCAATCATACGAAGCTGGCACCGGAAGTCGGACGGGTCATCGACCGGTTTGACTTAGGGGGCGTCATCTTATTTGCGGAAAACGTCAGTGAGACGGAGCAGACGACGAAATTGGTCCATGACTTGCAGGAGGTCGTCAAGCAGGATACAAGCAATGATATCCCGTTGTTCGTGACGATTGACCAGGAAGGCGGCATCGTGACACGACTCGGAACGGGAACGAATTTACCGGGCAACATGGCACTTGGGGCGACCCGCAGTGCATCCTACGCGGAAGCGGCAGGCGGCATCATCGGGTCCGAGTTGAAGGCTCTCGGAATCAACGTCAACTTTGGTCCGGTCCTAGACGTCAACAACAATCCGAGGAATCCGGTCATCGGCGTCCGGTCGTTTTCAAGTGATCCGCAGCTGGTCGGGAAACTCGGTTCGGCGATGACACAAGGCATTCAGGATCAAAGTGTTGCTGCGACGGCAAAACACTTCCCGGGACACGGGGATACGGCAGTGGATTCGCATTACGGTTTGCCGGTCGTCGATAAATCATTACAAGAGTTAAAGCAACTGGAACTTGTCCCCTTTAAACGGGCAATTGCCGAAGGAATCGATATGGTCATGACGGGACATATCGGGATGCCGCAGATCGAGGATGAGGTCGTCGAATCGACACAAGGCACGTTCCCGTTACCGGCGACGTTATCGGATGACGTCATCACCGGCGTCTTGCGGGAAGAGCTCGGGTATCAGGGACTTGTCATCACCGATGCCTTGAACATGCAGGCGATTGCCGACAACTTCACGGAGTCGGAAGCCGTCATAAAGACGTTTAAAGCCGGCGTCGATATCGCCTTGATGCCGACGATTCTCCGGTCGACACAAGACGTGACGAAACTCGAGACGATTTTTGACGATGTGATTGAAGCTGTCGAAAACGGTGAGCTGTCGGAAGCGGACATCAATCAGTCTGTCTCGCGGATTTTGACGTTAAAAGCAACACGCGGCATTTGGAATGAAACGGACACACCGGTCACGCTCGATGAAAAACTGGCACAGGCAAAGGCGGTCGTCGGCAGTCCGGAACATAAGGCACTTGAGCGGAAAATGACGGAAGCGGCGGTCACACTCGTCAAAAATGACAAGAAAACATTGCCGTTCAAACCGAAAAAAGGGGAGACGATCCTTGTCTTGTCACCGGCAAAAGATCAGACGGACAGTATGGTTAAGACAATCCGGTCGCTTGAGAAAAATGCCGGCAACCTGAAGCACGTGAACATATTGCCGGAAAATTATACAGCGTCGACGCCGCATCTGGAGCAAAATCCGAATCTGCAAGAAAAGGTCGCAGCTGCGGACTATATCATCGTCGGCTCAAACGTCAACAACAGTGACAAGCTGAAAGCGGCGTCGGCGGATCACTATGTGCCGGCGGAAGTGTTCCGTCAGGCGAAACGGACCAACACACCGTCCGTCCTGCTCAGTCTTCGGAATCCTTATGATGTCGCCGTGCAACCGGACGCAAAAGCGCAACTGCTTGTCTATGGCTTTAAGGGAGATCCAAACGGTCCGGACTCGGAAGCCGGGAACACGAAATCAGCCGGACCGAATTTACCGGCAGGAATCCGTGCCATCTTTGGTGAAGTGAAACCACAAGGGAAACTGCCGGTTGATGTTCCGAAGTTTAAAGACGGCACGTTCCGGAACACACTTCATCTCGAATTTGGAGACGGGTTCAAGAACTGGAACCGGTAAGGAAGATGAAAATAGGTAAGCTCAATCTTTTTGATTGGGCTTTCCCTATTGACTCTTTTTGCAATTAAATTTCATTAATTATTAATTTTAATTGTTATTATATTTTGTATAGAGGAAGTAGAAGGAGTTGTCAGAGAGGATGAAGGTCATGTTAGAAAAATTAGCGACAGAACGCCGGAATGAAAAGACGATGCATCTCGACGACATGTCGGTCGAGGACATGCTGACGGTCATGAATGCGGAGGATCAAACGGTCGCCGCTGTCATTCAACAGGAAATACCGGTCATCAAACAAGTCGTCGATCGGGTCATTCAATCGTTTCAAGCGGACGGACGATTGATTTATATCGGAGCCGGAACGAGCGGCCGACTGGGTGTACTCGATGCGGCCGAATGTGTGCCGACGTTCGGGGTCTCACCGGACATGGTCGTCGGACTGATTGCCGGGGGCGAGCGGGCACTCATCAAAGCCGTCGAAGGGGCGGAAGACAGCAAAACGCTTGCTGTCGAAGATTTACAGGCACTTCAGCTGACAGCGAATGATACCGTCATCGGCATCGCTGCGAGCGGCCGGACCCCTTACGTGATCGGCGGTCTGGACTATGCACGTGAAGTCGGTGCGACGACTGCTGCCTTGTCCTGCAACAAACAGGCGGCAATCAGTGAACACGCGGACTTTCGGATCGAAGTCGAAACCGGACCGGAAGTCTTGACCGGCTCGACACGCCTGAAGGCCGGGACGGCACAAAAGCTCGTGTTGAACATGATTTCGACGGCGGCGATGATTGGTGTCGGGAAGGTCTACCAAAACTTGATGGTCGATGTCCAATCGACGAATGAAAAACTCGAAATTCGGGCCAAACGGATGATCGTGGAAGCGACAGGGGTTGAGCTTGAGACAGCCGCGCGTTATTTCACATCGGCGAATGGTCACGTCAAGACAGCGATCGTCATGATTTTAGCGGACGTTTCGTATACTGAGGCGGTCGAACGATTACAACGTGCGCACGGATTCGTCCGCGACGCGCTTTAAGGGGGGACGAACATGAAGAAGGAAGAAGTGTTGGCATCCGCCATCCTTGAACATGTCGGGGGAAAAGACAATCTCCGGCAACTGGCACACTGTATGACACGTATCCGGTTGTCGCTGAAAGATCCGACGAAAGCAGACATCCAGGCCCTCAAACAAATTGACGGTGTCATGGGGGTCATCGATGACGAGACCCTGCAAATCGTCGTCGGACCGGGAACGGTCAACCGGGTGGCTGATCATTTAAGCCGTGAGACGGGGCTGGCGATCGGTGAGGAGTCGGTCGATGAGAATCTGACGTTTGAAGAGCGGGCTGCCATCGAACGGCAAAAAGTGAAGGACAAACAAAAGTCACCGTTCAAACGCTTTTTACGCCGATTAGGAAACATCTTCATCCCGCTAATTCCGGGACTCGTCGCATCGGGAATCATCAACGGAGCGGCGAACTTTGCGATCAATGCCGATGCCGATAAGGATGCCACATGGATGAAAATTCTCTTATTGATCGGCAGTACGGTTTTTGCTTACTTAGCGATTCTCGTCGGTTGGAATACGGCGAAGGAATTTGGCGGCACACCGGTTCTTGGAGCGATTGCCGGCGGTATCTTATTTAACCCGCTACTGGCGGATATCGTTATTTACGGCGAACCGCTTGTTGCCGGTCGGGGTGGCTTGTTTGGGGTCATCTTTGCCGCCTGGTTGATGACGTATCTTGAAAAACATATCCGGAGATTTATGCCGGTTTCGATTGATATCATCTTTACACCACTCTTCACCGTTTTGATTGTCGGCTTTACGGCACTTTATGCGATCATGCCGGTCGCCGGGGTCTTGTCTGACGGTATCATGCAAGGCATCAACGTAATTCTCGAAGTGGGCGGACCATTCGCTGGAGCGTTATTGGCTGGATTCTTCCTACCACTTGTCATGGTCGGTCTCCATCACGGATTGACACCGATCCATTTGGAATTCCTGAATACGATGAACAATACACCGTTATTACCGATTCTTGCGATGGCAGGAGCCGGGCAAGTCGGAGCAGCGATGGCGATTTTCGTCAAGACACGGAATCAACGGTTACGCAACATCATCAAGGGAGCGATTCCGGTCGGGTTCCTCGGTATCGGTGAACCGTTGCTGTACGGGGTCACGTTACCACTCGGTCGTCCGTTCTTGACGGCTTGTATGGGAGCCGCAGTCGGCGGTGCCTTCCAAGCGACGATGAAAACGGCGGCGCTTGGGGTCGGTGTATCCGGTCTTTCATTGACACCGTTGATCGATAACGGGATGTACCTGACGTATATCGGCGGTCTCGTCATCTCGTACGTTTTTGGCTTCTTGTTTACATTCTGGTTTGGTTTCAAAGAAGAAATGGCAGATGGGATTTAACTGGATGTGAGGATATCAGGGGAAATGAAAAGATGGAAGATCACGTTGAGGTGATGTTCCATCTTTTTTTTACACGTGACCTGCTTACTGAATCTTCGTGTCGACGGTCTTGTCCTGTAGCATACGTTCAAGGACCAAGACATAGACCAAGGCCACAAGAACGCCCGCTGTCCCTGGCAGAACGGCAATGATTGAGTCAGTCAGGTATGCTGCAGGAATCAGATAAGTCAACAGAGACTTCACACCATTCAACACGAGAAGGGCTGTCAGCAGGATCAAGGCCACAGTCCGTTTTTGCAGATTCCCAAAGAATTGACGGCCCGTTTTTTTTACCTGTGTCATGCCGAACCAAGCGAACATACAGATGACCTCCATTGGTTTATAAATAGGTGAAGTTCAGTCATCGAAAAACTGGTTGATCTTGGTTTCAGACTTCAAATGACGCTGAATCAATTTTGTGACTGCTTGTTCCTGTTCGATTGTGCTGAGTTGCGTGTTGTACCAGCCGTCCAGTTTATCGCGGGTCACGGTGAAGGTATAATCCGGGAAGGTGAACGTAATCCGGTCGACGTTATCGACGAGCACAAACAGGTAGGTCGCGTTGAACAGGACCGTCTCTTTGATCTCCTGTTCGACTTGTTCCGTCTCGATGTCCTTGTAAGTCAAATGGATGCCATACGGCGTTTGTTTCGTTTCGAGGGCAATCTGATGCAACTCTTGATGGTGTGCCAGTTCTTTGACGATATTCGCGACGGCGCTGTTGTCGCCGACAGAAGAATGTTTATGTTGGAACAGGTCCGTCTTTGAATCGGCATGTTGACTGTAGCCGTTCCAGATCAATACCAGACAGGCAATCGACAGGAATGGAATCAAAATTCGTTTCATACAATCTCTCCTTTATGTATCTCGTTCTAATGGTATCATAATTCATGAAGTATCTCCTAAAAAATTCTTATATTGGAACTTTAGTAACAATTGACGGTTTTTAAACACTACGCTGACAAGAAGGAGTGAAACAGATGAAAGGACTTGCCGTTTATTTGAGTGAACCACTGACAGATGAGGCGAAAGACAGCATCCGACAGATGCGGACGATTGGTTTTACCTCAATCTTTACCTCGTTACATATTCCGGAAGACGATCCTTCGTTGTACACGGAACGCTTACGGACGCTTGGGCAACTGGCGCAACAGCTCGAGATGGAACTCGTCGCGGATATCGCCCCGACTTCCCTTGCCGCGCTCGGCAAGACGTGGGAGGATGCCGATACCTTAACCGAATGGGGCGTGACCGGACTGCGGGTCGACTACGGCGTGACACCGAAACAGGTCGCGGACTTATCGAAACAGATGATGGTTGCCTTAAACGCCAGTACGCTGACGGCGGAAGAACTCGATGCGATGAAAGCGGAGGGGCTCGTACTTGAACAGGTCGAGGCGTGGCACAACTTTTATCCGCGACCGGAAACGGGACTGGATCGTGACTGGTTCAATGATAAAAACCGATGGCTCCGTGAACAGGGAATCCGTGTCCAAGCCTTCATTCCGGGAGACGGACAACTGCGTGGTCCGCTGCACGAAACGTTACCGACGCTCGAAGACCACCGCGGACAATCACCGTTTGCCTGTTATCTCGAGCTGGAAGCGTCCGTTGACCGGATTCTAATCGGGGACCCGGCCTTGTCGGAAAGCTCGATGCGGCAATTTGCTGCGTATCAGGAGGGGATCATTGTCCTCCGGGCAACCGGGCACGGCGATGATCCGCTGTTGACGAATATTCAGACGAACCGGATGGATCCGGCGCGCGATGTCATCCGATCGGTCGAGTCACGGGCTTACGGTCGACCGGGCAATCGATGGCTTGAACCCTCGATTTTATCAGACCGGCCTGTCGGATCGGTCACGATCGACAATTTTAAGTACGGTCGGTATGCCGGCGAGTTGCAGCTGACGAAACGTAATCTTGCGGCCGACGAGCGCGTCAATGTCATCGGTCGTATCATCGAGGCGGACCGGGCGTTACTGCACCAGATCGGACCCGGCGGACGTTTTCGGCTGGAATGGGTTTCAAGTGAGGGAGCGATCCTTTCGTGAAGAAGACGATCGAAGACCGGTTAACGTATCTGTATAAAGGCGAACTGTTTTCCATCATCGGCTTCATCCCAATCATCGGCTTGATCCAGTATACATTTCCGGAGCTGCACCTGTTTGCACTCAGTTCATTTTGGGTGTCGCTGATCCTGCTCGAATTGTTATTGCTGCAAGGTTCGTATTATTGGTACAGCAAACGGGAACAGCTTAAACGGGAGAATTCTTCGATTACTCCGGTACACGTCGTCCGCCGGTTGCACAGGTTTCAAAAAATCAACGGCGGGATCATCGTACTGGCTGTCATGGCGTTTGCTGTTGACGTATGGCGCTGGCATCCGGTCTATCCCGTGAACGGATTAAAAATGTCCGGATTTCTGTTTGTGTTCGCCGTGCTTGAGTACATCAATTACTTTTATCTTCAGTTGTCGTATGATAACCGGTCGGATGTCCAGTACTTAGTCCGAAACAAGAAGTTGAAGCGTTCTTCGATATGGAAGGATTTTCAGCGGATTAAAAAAATCAATCTATATTCGAAAGAAAAGGGGGAAACGGAATGAAAAAAATCGTCCTGATCGGTTCCGGGGGCTCCGGCAAATCGACGTTAGCCAAACAGCTCAGCCATGCCTTGGGAATTCCGGTCTATCACCTCGATACATTGTTTTGGAAGCCGAACTGGCAAGGTGTTCCACGGGAAGAACAAAAGCACATTCAGGCGGAGTTGATTGCGCGGGACAACTGGATCATCGACGGGAATTACGGCGGAACGATGGACATCCGGCTGCAAGCGGCGGATACGATCATCTTTCTCGATCTGCCGCGAACGACATGTATGTACCGCGTCTTGAAACGGACAGTCCGCCACCGCCATGAACCAAGAACAGATATGGCAGCAGGGTGTCCGGAAAAAATCGATTTTGCTTTTTTGAAATGGATTTGGAATTATCCGAACATACAACGACCGGACATTCAATCGAAACTCGACCAAGTCGTATCGACCAAAACCATCATCGTATTGAAGTCCCGGAACGATGTTCGGCAGTTCTTGGAGACAGCTACTTAATCGAAATTCACTAAAAAATGGACGTCCATCCTCTGAAGAATTATTCAGAGAGATGACGTCCATTTTGGATGACTGAAATTTGTTATGCATCGAACCGTGAAAGTATCTTTTTGTTTATATCACGCGGATGACGATTAATCATATAAGATGTTCCTCCAAAGATTCGATGGCTAGCTTTAATGCAGTCAATCGACGCTCGTTTAATGTTTTTTGAGAACTACCTCCATTTTCTTTAATTAGCTGTTTTTCGATGGAAGGAATAATACCTTGTAGAACATCTATAGAACGTAATAAATCATCATTTTCATAGCGGAAATTTGTACCATTCCAAGTTTCATTTAGACTCTCTAATCCAATTTTTACTGCATCCAGTCTTTTTTTGATCAGTGTTGTGTTAGAACCTTTTTCTGATGTACTTTTGTAAGCATTCGAAAGCTTATTAAATGTTGATTCTAAAGATTTGATGGACAATTCTTGGATATCTTTGCTAATAGTCCTCATCTATATATACCTCTCTTCTTACTTAATAATATCAAGTCGATATCTTTTTCAATGCTTTCATTTACAGCATCCCGCACCGATGCGGAAATCGTTATATTTTTAGCTTTTACGTACTCTTTTATAAGACGAATATCCTGATCATGCAATCGGACGGAAATTTTGCACAAAATGTATCCTCCTCTTTGTAATACATCGTGTTACAAATCATATATTTTGGAAATTAAAATACACCCTTTTAAGAACGCCGAAAGGGTGTATAAGATATTCCGATAAACAGAAAACCAATTCTTTGTCTACATGGATGTACGTAGATCATGATGTGTACTAAAACGAGTGTTTAATTCATATATTCTAGAGATAATTTTTTCTTCGTACAAACCGTTTAAAGGAATCTGCTCATCCGCATAGGCAGCCAGATCGACATGACTACCGATCATGACCGAATGAACGGCACCTTTAAACATTTCGATGTCGTTGGCATCGTTCCCGAATGCGACATATCCTTCTGTTGTAATGCCCATGATGTGAAGCGCACTTCGCTTATGGATGCCTTTCGGGCTGATGTCAAGCACCTGCTCTTCACCATGCAAATGCGAGACGACATCAATCTCGCATAATGCTTCCGAAAAGTCCGCCATACTCGATGCGCTTAAAATCAAGACTTTTATAATGGTATCGTGTTCTGCCAGACTTACGTTTTTTGCTTATTGTAACGGATCCAGATTCTTGAGAATCGGGTGCGACGCGGTCCCCGTATAGCTGTAGTTCCACAAACCGTCAACTAAGTAGGTGGCACCCATCTGTTGAATCAGTTTTTGCATGTAGATGACATCGGACGGAGAAAAGGGCGTTGAATAAACGATTTCTCCACGCCAAGAAACTAATGATCCGTTTCCACCAATCAACAGGTGGTGATGAAACGTTTCCGGAAGAACCGGTAACAGATCGCGAATTGGTCGGGCTGACGCGAAGATGACACGGTGTCCCGCTTCTTCCAGCGAATAAAGTGCCTCTGTAATTGGGTGAGACAACGGCAAACCTTGAAAACAGAGGGTCCCGTCCAAATCAAAAACAAAATTCATGATGATTCTCCTTCATATTTTATGAGTGAAGCGATTTTGAAATCGTCCAGTTTTCCTGAATTACCTGCAGAACAAATTGCGGATCATCCCAGTGTAGGATGTGGGAAGTCGACGGAGCGGAGATCACAGTCCCACCGGTTTTTTCCTGCCACAGGGCAATTGCTTGTTGGCGGAACGGTTCTTCTGAAACGGGTAACGTCGCACGCAGCAACAGGAGGTTGTCACCGGGGACATCGTCGAGGAAGTCGAGAATCTCGTCTTGATACATTGCCGTCAAGATGGCGCGTGCCGTCTTCGCTCGGGCATGCCAGTAGTAAAGCCCGTCCTGCATCCGGACAAAATCTTTTCCGGCCAGATCAAGCAACGGTGACCGGCGCATCTTTGGTCCGTACACGGCAACATCCCGAAATTCCTCCCACGTCGCGACGGACTCCTCAAAATCCGTATCGTAAAATGCAGATTCCTCCTCGAGTGGTGTACCCCGCAACCGTTTACTTTGATAACCACCGTCAATTAAAATCGATCCGCGGACCCGCTCCGGTTGTTCTTTTTGATAGAAAAGCGCGATGAAACTGCCCCAGGAGTGCGAGAGGAAATAAAAGTCTTCGATGTGCAACTGTTCGAACAGCTGATTCAGCCAATCGGAAAACCGGGCAAACTGATAATCCCGTTCATCCGGAAACGGTTCGGTCTTCCCGTGACCCGGTGCATCGATCGAGACAATCCGGTAGTCATGTTTCAACGCATCGGCCAGTTCAATAAAGCTGAGGCTCGTTCCGCCGAGACCATGCAGACAAAAAATCACCGGGTGATTCGGGTTGCCCCATTCGGTGACTTGTGTTGAAATTCCGGCGCATGCGATACTGTAACGTTTCATCTGTTTTCCTCCGCTTCTGAATAGGTATGTACTTACTTTTTAACCAGTATTATACATCAATTGTTGTATAATGAAGCGAGTGAATTTAAAAGACAGACGGAGGGAATGTGGAATGAAAATTACGGCAGCAACACTTTGGACAGATCACGTAAAACCGATGCAACACTTTTATACGACGACGCTTGGCTTCGGACTCGTCAAAGAAACGGCAACATCTTTTACGGTACAAATCGGGACAAGTCAGCTTCGGTTTGAACAGGATACGACACAGCAACCGAAACAATACCACTTTGCGTTCAACGTTCCGGGGAATGCGTTTCAGCTGGCCAAGGACTGGTTGCAACAGCAAGTGCCGTTATTGATTGAGGATGGAGCAGACGAAATCTTTTTTGAAAACATCAATGCCCATTCCATCTACTTTTACGATCCCGACGAGAACGTCGTCGAATTGATTGCCCGGCATGACGTCAATCCGAATAAGTCGCTTGAGACGTTTGCGGTGAGTGACATTCTGGATATCGGCGAAATGAACGTGACGACGCCGGACGTCGCCGGTGTCGGGGCTAGATTTGCTGAACTCGGTGTCTTTCACCGCTACCATCAGCCGATTAACGTCGACTTCTTAAACTTCCTCGGGGCGCCGGAAGACGGGACCCATCTGTTGCTTGGGCGAGCGGGACGGACGTGGTTATTCTCACCAAAACCGGCAGTCACGAGTCCACTTGTTCTCGAACTCGACGGCAAGCTGCATGTCCGGATCGATGCCGACGGTACGTTGCATCACGAAAAATAAACCCGTGCGCAGACGGGTTTGGAGATTACGCCACGAGTTGTAAAATCCCGAATGTCGTCAAGACGACATAAGAGACGGAGACGAAGATTAAGACGGGTTGAAACAACGTGTCTTTTGATTGACGTGTAATCCCTTCGACGAAACAGCTGAGGAGGAAGACAAAAATCGCCAATCCGATATACATCAAGACAAGCGTCGAGACGCCTTGGAGCAGACCAAACGATACGATTGAAAAAACACTGAAGAACAGATAACCGAACGCCGCCAAAAGACCGAGACCAAGCAAGATGCCGAGAGCCGGATGAAGTCCGTTGACGCGCGCCGTCCACTTCGGGAAACGTCGGTTGAACAGAGACCACGCGGTATGTAGCGATAAACAGACAGAGATGAACAGCATCAGAAAAAAGATGGCTTGTAAGAGTGGCGACAACTGATCCGCCCATAACGGAACGATTAAGAAGAGGAACGGGAAGCAGAGCATCAAGAGGTGTTTTTTCAAGTTGATCACTTCTTTCTACATGATAGGTTAGTTTGTTAACTAGATCTTCCTTGTCCGTACCGTATCATACGTTGGGACAACAGGAAAGGAGAGCCGATGACGAACTTTTGGAAAGTAAACGGTAAGTGGCGGATTGGGCGGTTCATCATAATTACGATACTACTGGTGTTGGTCTCGTGTTTTTTGTATACTTTTCATCAGAAAATCCTGCGGCAGTTATATTTGGAAGAGCATCTGGAACAACAGTACGGGCTGAAAAAAGACGAGTATCAAATAAAAAGTTACTTCTCGAAGTTCGGTTACGACTGTATTCTCGTCTTGCATGACGAACCTCGGACATCGTATGACTTTAACGTTCGAGAAACTAACGGAGATTACTATGCAGTATATTTAGGACACCATTTTTTAGATCCATCCGAAGAGTTTATTGATTTTCGTGAACCAAAACATCCTGAGTTCGAACAGTTCAAAGATGAACCGTAAGCGCACGTATAGGATGTTTCAACACAAACAGTTTCAAAACAGGAGGAATTGATATGTGGCAAGGTTTTACTTGGTTGAATGAACCAAAAGAATTCAGTATGCAGGAACGCCTGACCTTTAAGACAGAAGGCGATACCGACTTTTGGCGCAATACGTACTATCAGTTTAATCGGATGACCGGTCACGCCTTACTAAAACCGATTCCATCAGCATCGTTCTCATGCCGGATTGAAGTGAAGTTGGATCCACGTCAGACGTATGATCAAGCAGGAATCCTTCTTTATCTAAACGAAGATCACTGGCTAAAAGTTTCAGCGGAATTCATTCCGGACGGGAAATCGCATCTCGGTGCAGTCGTCACGTCCTTCGGATACTCCGACTGGTCGTCGCGTGACATTGAAAATACCGTTTTTGATCATTCATTGACGTTTGAGCTTGTCTTCAAAAACCAGGACGTGGAACTGTATTTTGTCGACGGTGAAACGAAGGAACAGCTACGGATTGCGCATTTGCACGGGGAAGGGGACTGGAAAGTCGGTCCGTACGCGTGCAGCCCGAATCTGGAAGGGCAAGGGTGTGACATTGAAGTATTGGCGTTTGACTTCAAGACAAAATAAAAGGAATCGGATTTTGAGCACTCATGCAGTTTAATGGGTGCTTTGCTATGTTAAAGGAGATGGAGTATGAAAATATTTTTTGGAAGTATCATTTTTTGCTTACTGTTTAGTTTTGTCATTTTTTGTTAGCTCATATACTCAATCGTTCCGGTAATAAATTTGAATCAGCTATAAATTCTTACCAGATTCTTGTTCGTAAAGCTGTTAATGGAAAAATTGAATTAAAAAGAGGTGGGATAATTAGTACTCTTATTATCATCTTATATATCATCTCAATTGTTTTTGGTGCTGTGTGGATAATCAGAGGGTTAAATGGAGAAATTAATCTTTTGTGGATAGGGCTATTGATATTTATTTTAACAATACTATTTATTTTGACTATGTCTTCTTTAATTGCTGAAGAATCAGTATTTTTAAAGAAAAAGAGAACGATGCATACTCAAAGAAAAGTAATTATTACCATAAAAAAAACGTTTTGGACCTATGTACAGAAACGTGTCCAATTTTTTTATGATAAGACGATGCTTTTTTTCGGCATGTCTTTTTTCTTAAGCATCATTGTCCTTGATTTTGCTATTACTCTTTTACAAAATGAAGAAATCTTTTTGGTAGGTGCATTTATCGGATGGATTTTATTGTTATCTCTATTCTCGAATACAATGATCTTCGAGTACTTTTACTATCGTGAAGAGCTAGAGAAGCATTTTTCGATTGAAGCATCTGAAATTTGCATTAATCAAAAAAGATTAATCTATTACTTAATTCTTTTTGTTTTTACTTTCTACAACTGGTATCACCCACTTGCTTATCCGAATGAAAAACTGACTGTGTCTGGTGAATACCTTGTGTCAAATATGATTGTTGTATTTTTCCTTGTATCAGACAGAATTTTCAAACTTATAAATGATAGTTACATAAAATATAAAAAAGAACCAAATTCACTTTAAGGAACATAAAATCGACCGTTGGACGGATTATCCATTGACAATTCTTAACACCCACTCTTACAATTGAAAATGATTATCAATAAGAATGGGAGTCCTGTCCACTATGAACGTTTCACGCCGTAAGAAATCCATCATCCAAGCTGTCTCCATCCTCTCGATCACGACACTGCTGTTCGGCTGTTCCAATCCGAACGAAGGTGCTGACAATACAACAGATAAAGATACATTGACGCTCGCCTGGCCGCGCGATATCGGCGAGATGAATCCGCATGTCTATAACCCGTCGCAACTGTTCGCCCAGTCGATGGTCTACGAACCGCTCGTCCATTACGCAGAAGGCGGAAAGCTGGAGCCGTTCCTCGCCAAGTCGTGGGACATCTCAAAAGACGGAAAGACCTACACGTTCACTTTGCGTGACGATGTCAAGTTCTCCGACGGTTCGGCGTTTGACGCAACGATCGTCAAAAAGAACTTCGACGCCGTCCTCAAAAACAAAGCCTTACATAGCTGGCTCGGCTTTATCTCCAAAATCGACAAGACGGAAGCCGTCGACAAGCAGACATTCCGGATGACATTATCGGAAGCCTACTACCCGACGATTCAGGAACTGGCGGTCGTCCGTCCGGTCCGTTTCCTCGGTGAAGCCGGTTTTCCGAAAAACGGCGACACGTCAAAAGGTGTCGAAGAAGAAGTCGGGACCGGTCCATGGGTGCTTGACGAGTACAAAGCGGATCAATACGCGACGTTTAAGGTCAATAAAAACTACTGGGGTCCGATGCCGAAAGTTAAAAAAATCAAGGTCGACATTATTCCCGATGCCGAGACCCGCGTGCTCGCTTTTGAAAAAGGAGACATCGACTTGATTTACGGGGAAGGCGCCATCAGTGTTGATGCGTTTAATCAACTGAAAGAAACGAAGTCTTACAAGACAACGATGTCCGAGCCGGTTGCGACCCGGCTGTTGATCATGAACACCAAGAAAAAACAGTTGGCGGACGAACGGGTCCGTGAGGCGTTGCAATACGGTTTTGATAAAAAAACCTTAGTCGAAGGCATCACGTCCGGTTTGGAAGCACCAGCGGACTTCATCCTGCCGCCGAACTTGCCGTACACGTCGAAACTGAAGGTCGAGAAACGGGACTTTGATGTCGAAAAGGCGAAGACGTTGCTCGACGAAGCCGGATGGAAATTGCCGAACGGGGAAACGATCCGTGAAAAAGACGGTCAACCGTTACAGGTCGAGATGATGTATGATGCGGCGGAACTTGTCCAAAAGGCGATGGCCGAGACGTTACAGTCGGAGTGGGCCAACATCGGGGTCGATTTGAAGATCGTCGGTGTCGAGTTGCCGGATCAAGTCCAGCGCTTCAAAGACAACAAGTTCGATATCAATATGTACAGTAACTTCGGCGCACCGTATGATCCACACACGTTCGTCAACATCATCGGTACGGACGGGTTCGGCTTCAAAGAAGCGATTTCCGCTTATCCGAACAAGACGGAATTGTTGCAGGACATGAAGGACGTTTTGAAGACGACCGACGAGACGAAACGTCAAGCGATGTATGCCGAGATTCTGCCGTCGCTCCAAGATCAGGGTGCACTCGTGCCGATCTCGTATTTGAAGAAGATGGCGATTTACCAGTCGGATGTGACGAACTTTAAATTTGCGGCGAATCGGGATGAAAGTCCGTTCGCACAAATCGGAATCAAATAAAAGGAGGTGTACGGAATGGGCGTCTATATTCTCAAACGGGTCGGGTCGGTCATTCCGATTCTGCTCCTGGCGATTTTATTGCTGACAGCGATGATTCACCTGTCACCGGTCGATCCGGCGGAAGCGTATCTCGCTGCCGCTCACATCCAACCGACGGAAGAAGTGCTGACGCAAAAACGAGCCGAGTTTGGTCTCGATCAATCGTTCATGACACAATACGCGACGACCGTCGTCCGGTTGGCCCAGTTGGACTTCGGGACGTCCTTTGTCTCCGGCAAACCGGTTCTCGATGAAGTATTGCTTCGTCTGCCGGCTACGTTACAACTGGCACTGTCGAGTCTGTTGCTGGCCGTGATCGTCAGCATCCCGCTCGGCTTTCTCGCGGGGATTCGGAAAAATGGATTTTTTGACCAGTTGAGTCGGGTGATCGCCTTCATCGGCGCATCGATTCCGTCGTTTTGGCTCGGCTATCTGTTGATTTTCTTTTTTGCCGTCCAGTTGGATTTGTTACCGGTCGGCGGTATCGGCAGTCCGAGTCATGTCATCTTGCCGGCAATCACGCTTGCGTTACCGCTGATTGCGCTTTATACCCGGTTGCTGCGGACGAGTGTCATCGAGACGATGCGCGAACCGTACGTCTTGTTCGCCCGGACACGCGGCATCCGCGAAACGGTTATTTTAGGAAAACATGTTCTCCGTGTCGCTGTTCCACCGATGATCACCGGTCTCGGCATGAATCTCGGAAAACTCTTGACGGGAACGATCATCGTCGAAACGGTTTTCTCATGGCCGGGCTTTGGCCGCTACTTCATCGAAGCGATTTTTGACCGCGATATGCCAATCATTCAAGGATATGTGTTTCTGGCGGCATTATTATTCATCGGCAGCAGTCTGCTCGTCGATCTATTGCAACTGGCGATTGATCCCCGGATTGCCCGGAAAGGAGGGGACAGACGATGAATATTCCGCTTCGACGACCAAGCCTGTTACACCGCTTGTCAAACCAACGGCTGATTTTGATCGGCTGTTCCGCATTTTTAGGGTTGTTATTCCTCGCAGCACTGGCCGCACCATGGCTTGCGCCGCATGATCCGTTTCTCGTCAATTTGGCGGTGAAACTGCAGGAACCGTCCTGGACGTATCCGCTCGGGACCGATCATCTCGGCCGCTGTACATTATCACGTCTGTTATACGGCGCCCGGGTGTCACTCGGTTTCGCCGTCCTGATTTTTGCGTCGTCGCTGCTGATCGGCTTATTGATCGGCACGCTCGCCGGCTACATCGGCGGCTGGGTTGATCAACTGTTGATGCGGTTTTGTGACGGGGTAATGGCATTTCCGAGTCTGATTCTTGTTCTCGGTCTTGTCGGGATTTTCGGACCGGGACTCAAACAGGTCATCATCGCCTTGATGCTCGTCCAGTGGGTTTACTATGCCCGGATGTTCCGCGGACTCGTCATGACACTGAAAGAAAAGAATTTTATTGCGGCAGCACGCGTCAATGGCTCGTCACATTGGAAAATCTTTCGGACCCATCTGTTGCCGAACATCCTGCCGCCGTTGCTTGTCATCGGGACACTCGAGATGGGCTGGGCGATCATGGATATTTCCGCGATGTCGTTTCTTGGTCTTGGCGTGCAGTCTCCGGCAGCGGAATGGGGCGCAATGATCCATGAAGGCAAATCGTATATCCGGACGAATCCGGAACTGATGATTTATCCCGGCGTGATGATCATGCTCGTCATTGCGAGCTTTAACTTACTCGGTGAATCGTTATCGGAACGATTCGGCGTGACGAAACCACCTAAATGAAAGGAGGCGCCATGATGAAACCTGTTTTATCCGTCGAACGATTGACCGTCGAAACCATTGTTGATGACACCACACTCGTCCGGGATGTCTCGTTTACACTTCTTGCCGGTCAGATCGTCGGACTCGTCGGCGAAAGTGGTTGCGGCAAGACGGTGACGAGTCTGGCCCTTTTGCGTCTGCTGGACGAAAAAGTGATCCGTCAGTCGGGTCGGATTCAGCTAGACGAAACGGATTTGATGACGCTGTCCGACCGAACGCTTCGACGTGTCCGCGGCGGACAAATTGCCTTCATCATGCAAAATCCGATGAGTGCTTTCACGCCGGTCTACACGATTGGTCATCAATTGATCGAGACGATCCGGACCCATGACCGGGGCAGCAAACGCGAAGCGAAGGACCGGGCGCTCGAAGCGTTACGGGAAGTGAATCTCGAGGAGCCGGACTGGATTTTAAAAGCCTATCCGTTTGAACTGAGCGGCGGAATGCTGCAACGGGTCATGATTGCCCTTGCCGTCTGCCTAAGACCGGATGTCCTGATTGCCGATGAGCCGACGACGGCGCTTGACGTCTACAATCAAAAGCTCGTGTTGTATTATCTCGAAAAGGTCCGGGCGACCTATGGCACCGCAATCCTGTTGATATCCCACGACTTAAGCGTCATCGCCGAGATGGCGGATCAGGTTCTTGTCATGCGGCACGGGGAAATCGTCGAACGAGCGGACGTCTTTGATCTGTTTGACCGTCCACAACATCCGTACACACAACAATTGCTTGCCCAACACGGGATTCAGGCAGGAGGGATGAACGCATGAGCCTTCTGCAAATGGAACAGGTGTCACACCGGTACGGCAGCCAACGGTTCCTGTCGCGGCAGACGGAACGGACCGTCTTACAGGACGTCACGTTGACGCTTGAAGCCGGGACGTGTCTTGGATTGCTCGGTCAAAGTGGTGCCGGAAAGAGTACGCTTGGACGGATTCTGCTGGGTCTCGAACGACCAACAGCAGGGCGTGTCCTGTTCGAAGGACAGGACATTTACCGGACGGCGGCAAACGATTACCGGCAAGACATCCAAGTCGTCTTTCAGGATTCGTTTGCTGCAGTCAATCCGAAGATGACGGCGGGACAAATCATTGCCGAGCCGTTGACGAATTTTACGCGTCTTGCGCCGGATGCCCTGCAGCACCGATTGGTCACCTTGATTGAACAGGTTGGATTGACCCGCGCGGATTTGGCGAAATATCCGAATCAGTTCAGCGGCGGGCAGTTGCAACGGATCTGTATCGCCCGGGCGATTGCGACAAATCCGAAACTGATCATCCTCGATGAGGCCGTCAGCAGTCTCGATATGGTCAATAAGGCACTGATCCTCGCGCTGTTAGGGGAATTAAAGGACAAATATGACCTGTCCTATCTGTTCATTACCCATGACCTGCAAGCGGCTCAGGCACTCAGCGACCGATTCGTGATTTTAGATCAAGGGCACATCGTCGGAGAGTACAAGACCCGCAAGGCTTTTGCTGAC
The DNA here is from genome assembly GCF_018618795.1 of Exiguobacterium sp. s192. NCBI lineage: Bacteria > Bacillati > Bacillota > Bacilli > Caryophanales > Exiguobacterium > Exiguobacterium sp. s192. Next base: position 193,752 of record NZ_JACSMS010000003.1, read on the forward strand.
GCGACGGATCCGCATGTCCTGGCAATCAAAAACGCCATGCTTGCGATCCATCCAAGGTACCGGACGATTCGAAAATAGTCTCTTTTGACAACAGTTAAAAGAGGCTTCTTTTTTTATTTGTTTTACAGGTAAATAATGGGTATTTAAGGTAAACTGAACAAAAGCGAACAAGGAGCGATAATGGATGAACAAAAATTATCTGGCAGGTGCAATTGCGGTAACTGTAGGGATATTGATGATGTTTGTCTTAAAAATCTTTGAGGTGTATATGATGGTGGCATGGGAAGTATCGAAACAAGCTATGGCATCATTTGGTTTAACTTATTTCCCGTTTTCCTTTTTTGCCATTGCAGCCGTGTTATTCATCAACGGCTGGTGGCGGGAAGATGAAAAACGTCGACAGCAAAAAGCCGTACAACCGATTAAATCGTGATATTAAACCGCCGACCGTCGAATCAGATGAATCGGCGGTTTTCTTCTATTTAATCTGTAAAGGAAACTTGACACAACGAAACGTTTTTACATATTATTGGAAGCAAGAGGTGACTGCAATGAAAAATAAGGTAAAGGTGTTACGAGAGGCGCGACACTGGTCGCAGGGGGACTTGGCGAAGACGTTAGGCGTCTCGAGACAGACCATCATTTCGATTGAAAAGGAGCGGTACAATCCGTCGCTCGAACTCGCATTTTCGATTGCGGCTTTGTTTGATTGTCCGATTGAAGCGATTTTTATTCCCGAATCGAAGAAAAAAGGAGACGATGTAGGATGAAACATATGCCGATGATCAATCGTTTACTCGCCGCACTTCTAATACTATACGGCAACTATTTGGCAATATTTGATGGACCGAGTCCACTCAGTATAATAATGATATTAGCGGGTTTGAGTCAATTGGCCGCCGATCTAGTTTTTCCGGCTGCTGAACCCCATGACGAACGGCAAGAAGAGATCAAGCGGAAAAGTGGTCACATGTCATACGCTTTGAGTATTGTCTATGTTTTTGTGATGCTGATGCTCTTCCAGTGGAACGTCATCGAAGACATCATGAAAGCTTTTATGTATTTACTGTTCATTCAGGTCATGACGTTCCCGGTCATGATGTTTATCTACAATCGACGCAGCTGACGACAAAAAAACAGGCACGATTGGCCTGTTCTTGACGTGTGGTCAGTAGTATTCAGACAGCTGTTCCCGTGATTCTTCCGTTAAATAGCCAAGCGACAAAAAGTTTTTGACGAAGCGGACTGGACCATTGGCAGAATCAAAGCCAATTTTTCCCGGGAACGGTTCAACCTGTTCCAGGACGTCAATGTCACCGGCTTGGATCTTGACGAAATCAAAGTCGAGGGTGACGGTATCCGTCTCGTCCCACGGCTCACTGGCGGATTGATGAAGCAAATGGAACGTCTCTTTCAAGTGGTCGCTTGGTGGATTAAATTCGAACTGTAAGTAAGGTTCAGCTGTATCCTTTACGGATAGTCCGCCGCGGGCGACGATGGCTTTTAGATGCCGGCGGTGGGTGAAGTGACGCAAAATCATCGGCAGCGCTCCTTTATGAAAAAAAAGTAGAGTATGAAAAAGGTGAGATTGTAGCATGAAAAAACTGATGTGGATCGTTTGTCTGGTCCTGATCGCAGCTGCATCGTACGTGTACATCACGCGATACGACCGTGCGTATGAACAAGAAGTCATGCGTCAGGTCGTGGAGCATGTCGAACAGACTTATGGAACAAGTGAACCGGTCGTCGTCAAATCCTATTATAACGACAAGCATCGGGACAAGGATAAACGATATGCCGTGGCGGTCCGCGCGGATGTCCTGTCGCTGAAACCAACCGAATACATGACGTATCGTTTACGAGACGATCAAATCATCGAGATGGGTGTAATCGACGAAGAGAGTCTGCCTAAGACGGAGCGGTAACGACGAGTGCATCCAGGCATCAAAAATGACTGCTTTGCATCTTATGAAGCAGACGGTCAAACGATTCATGGTCATCCATCGTAAAAGCTTTGAAGTACTGCTCGTGGATGACTTCGACGACGGGAGCCGACTCTTGAACGATCGTCTCCCCGGACGGTGTCAAGACAAGTCGTTTTTCCCGATCGATTCGTTTTCGGGTGATGAGGTGTTGCTCAAACAATTTTTTTAAGGTTTGCGAGATGGCACCGCTTGACAGTTCGAGCGTCGCTTCCAGTGATTTTTGAGTGGCACTCTGTTCGCGGTAGAGCGTATCCAGCATGTCGAACTGTGATTTTGACAAGCCCCAGTCCTTTAAGACAGCGTTGACTTCTTTCATGTAGCGGTGATGGAGTTTTTGGATCCCCTGCCAATGACGGTAGGATGGAGTGGACAAGTGTGACGTCATCAAATCCCTCTTTTCTGTCACCGTTCGTGAACGGTACGATGATAGGTGAAGCTTTTCGAAAATAAAGTAATCTATAATAATCAAATTACCACATAATCACGCGTTCTCCTACCACTTGATACGTACAAAAAAGCTTCACTCGTTTGCCCTGATGTTCAGGCAACGGAGTGAAGCTTGTTTAGTCTCGCATCGACGGCTCGGATGGTGCAGCGGGATGACGTCCCCAGACGAGATAAACGACCGGTCCGAGGTAATTGACAAGAAAAATCAGGATGCCCCATAACCATTTGGGTCCGCGGGTGCGCGGGCGTTTCCATAAGTCGATATAGGATACGACCAGTAACAGGAATTCGAGTGTGTAGACGACGGCTTTGACGTATGGCTTCTCTTTCAGACGCAATGGATATACCTCCTAGTAGCTGGTTAACTGACGAACGAACGATCCTGATAGTTTTTTAAAATCAATTGATTTTGGTCAATCGTAAACCCGTACCGTGTAAAACACTCGGCCGCAACACGTCCGCCGTAGGAGATGGCGGTGAAATCGCCGCTGACCCGGTAATGGGTGTACTTCTGCTCGATGTCATAAATCAACGCTTCCAGCAACAGACCCCGTTCACCGAGTCCCTCTTCCCGGACATGGATATCAAGCAGGGAAAACTCGGCCAGCTCGACGGATCCGAACAGACGTGTCGACAGGTGTTGGATCGTCATGTGCGAACGTTTTGATAAGACAGTTTTTGTCGCCTGACGGTTTTCGAGTAAGGTGACGTAATAGCCGAACAGCGGTGCCTGAATATTTCGTGTCACTTGAACGACTTGCTGTTGATTGTTGTAGGCAAGTCCGACGATTTGTTCGTTTGGATGATGCGGTATGTCAATCATGCGCTTGGTACAGACCGTTTGCCAGTCCTGCTTCGGAATCCATTCCAATTCAAGCACCCGAGGGGATTTGAAGAATTTCACGTGGGGAAAAGCCTCCTTTGACGTAATCGATGCTTTAAATATACACTTTTTGGTAATTGGAAGAAAGGTCAGAAACGTTACCGTTTTGTGACAATCGTGCAAAAAGGGGACGAAAAAGGGAAGAGACGGAAGCCGGAGGGAAATTACATCGCGGGGCGGAGGAGGCAAACGAAACAAAAGACGTATAGTGAAAGGAGTAAACAAAAGGAGTCGTACATAATGAAAAAGAAAACCATCTTCTTCGGGAGTATGTTGGTACTCGGACTGACAGTGGCGTGGTGGTCACGCGGGGGAGCAGAACCGGTCTTTAAGAAATCGTATCCGGTTCAAGCGACCAGTAAACACTATGAAGGAACAGTAGTCTGGCCGAAAACAAGCAATCAACAACAACAGGCAGGTGAAGCGAGCGGTGTCGCTGTTGGACCCAACGGAGACATTTATTACCTGCACCGGGCAAACGGGACATACGGCAGTAAGGCGATGATCAAAGAGGCAACAATTGTCGTGCTCGACGGTGAGACGCGGACCGTCAAGCGGACGATCGGTCAGAATTTGTTTCAATCCCCGCACGGGTTGGAAGTTGATGACGCCAACAACATCTGGGTGACGGACATCAGCTTGAACCAAGTGTTTAAGCTGAATCCGGAAGGCGACATTCAAGCGGTTTATGGACAAGCATATCCATTCGGAACGGAAGCGGGTCTTCGGATTCGCAACAAGCTGCCGAACTTCCCGGTCCGGTTGAACGCGTACCTGTTTGCCCGTCCGACCGATGTGACGGTGTTGCCGGACGGTTCGTTTGCAGTCGCGGACGGGTACCGCAATCACCGGATTGCGAAATTCGACCGGACCGGCAAGTTCGAGTGGGAAGTCAATCAATTGGGTTCGGCAGACGGTCAACTCAATTTGCCGCATGGCATCAGTAGTGATGACGCGTCGAACTTGTATGTTGCCGACCGCAACAACGCCCGGATTCAAGTATTTGACCGATTCGGTCATCATCAACAGACATGGGATCAACCGGAACTCGGTCGACCGTATGGGGTCGAAGTCGGACCGGACGGAAAGGTGTATGTCGCCGACGGTGGTGACTATTTGAATGGACGGACAACGGATGCGCGGAGTCAAATTATAGTGCTCGATCAACAAGGCACGATCCTGGACCGGTTCGGCAGCTTTGGCACGAAGTCCGGTCAACTGCGGATTGCCCATGATTTGGCTGTCGCAGACGACGGAACGATTTTTGTCGCGGAATTAATGAATAAGCGGCTGCAACAGTTTACACCCTCATCCGAAATAAGCCAAAGCAATTGAACAAGTGGTACACCTTAAGGTAACTGGTGTTCCAGCTCTTGTTTCTGACGAAAGTGATGCCGGGTATGCATTTCGATCAACTGATACCATTCACGGGCGTTCAGCCAACCGAACCCACCGTGTTTCGTTTTCGAGGTTGGATCAATCTGATCAAGTCGTGCCGACCAGTCTTCCATTCGTTCGACCAGTTGAACAAGACGGTGTCTTAACTGATCGGCACTGTCGGTATTGTTCGGTGGAGCATTCATCTCGTCCGGAAGCCTGACTTTGACGGGCGGAAAGGCAGCTTGTCGAAACAACTCTTCGCCATACGGCGTTTTTCCGGCAGTTGAGCGAGTGGTGCGTGAAGCACAGGCTTCGACTTCATTAAGATATTCGTGAGCGACCAGCAAGATGTGGTCATACATTTGACCAAGCGACCAGACACCCGGACGTGAAATGTAGTGCAATTCGTCTTCCGAATACCGATCGAGTTCTTGGTGCAGGTGAAGCAGACAGTCGATTCCTGTCATGGGAAGTCCTCCTTCGGCTGAACATCAGCAGGTTTCTTGACTATATCCTGACCGGCAACGGTCTAAACAAACCAAACAACAGGAGCCACAAGGAGAAATCCTCGTGGCTCCTGTTGTTAAATTAAGAGACTTTTGGTTCTTCTTCGACCGTCAGCGTATACAACGCCCGTTTCGCGCGATTCAAGACGATGGGTAACGTGATCAGTCCGATCAACAGGAAGCCAAGCGAAAAGACGATGTAGGTCGAACGGATCGAGAAGACTTCGGCGAGCATCCCGATCGATAACGTCAGTCCGATGACAAAGACCGACTCGGCGACGTTGAGGACGCCGGAGAAGCGGCCCATGATTGAAACCGGGACATTGTTTTGATAAAACGACAAGAAACCGGTGTTGGCAAACGATAAGGCGAACGTCAGCAGGAAAAAGCCGACCGCTGCCATGAAGAAACTGTCCGCCGTCGCAAACAGCAGATAACCGATCGGTGTCGTGACAGCACCGAATCCGATCAAGAAACGCAGGCTGAGCCACTTCGTACACGTCGCGTTGATGACGGAGCCGGCGATGATCCCGACGCCGGCGATACTGACGAGGAAGCCGTATGTACTCTCAGAAAACGCCAGCACCCGTGTCGCGAATGAGGCTTCGAGAGAATCGAGACCGGACATGAAAATCGTCATCACACAAAACAGACCGTAGACGAGTGTGATGTACCGGTGCTTGTGCGTAAACCGCAACGTCTCTTTCCAGTCGTCGGCAATCATCCGCAAGCTGAGGCGTTCGGCCTCGGCAAACGTCGTTCGTTTCTCCAAATCCGGCAGGAAAAACAGAATCAGCGCAGACAAGGCCAGCGCACCGGCGTTCATATAAATCGCAAATGCCGGTGAGCCGACAAGGAACAGGAGACCGGCAATCGTCGGTCCGAGAATGAAGCCGCAGGATTGGATGAAATTTTTTAAGGCGTTAAACCGTTGGCGGTTGTTGTGCGAGACGAGTTTCGTCATGTAGATCAGGGAAGCGGATTCAAACAAGGCACTGCCCATATTGATCAAAAAGACGAGGGCATAGAGGACAAACAACGAATCGATAAACGGAAGAATCGCAATCAGGACGGCTCGAGACACGTCAAGAAGCACCATCATGTTCCGTTTGTCGACCCGGTCAATCAGGCTTCCCGACCAAAAGCTCGTCAACAGCGCAGCGATTGGGACAAGCATGTAGAGGACGGAGACGGCAAATGCCGAATTCGTCCGGTCGAGCACGATCAAGTTCAGCGCGATGAAGTAGACCCAGGCGCCGAGATTCGAAATCCCGACACTCGTCAATAATAAAGCAGGGTGTTTCCATGTTTTGAAATCCATCCAGCATCGCCCCCAAAGTCAATCTGTTTTCGACAAATGTTTTTTGAATATATAGAAATTTATTACAATTGATATTACGGGACGGAGAGCGGCATTGCAAGAAGAAAATGGAAAAAGCCATCAAAAAGATGGCTTGCGGAAGGCGTTCAAGGGAGCAAGTAATCGAGCGTAGCAAACAGGCTCGTCAAGATAAAACAGATCAGCAACAAAGCGGACAACACAATCAAGTCGAGGTGTCGACGAAGTCCGTTCGTCAAGATAAAGAACAACGTCCAATAAGCGACGAACACGGTCAGCACAACGGATGTGACAGGCGCGTTGAGTGACGACAGTGCCGTGAATTCCGTTCGGAAATCCGGACTCGTGATGGCGTAAAAAGCAAATCCGAACGTCGGAAGCGCCCCGAGGTACAGCAGCCATTTCGGAAACTTCATGAAGTCACGCCTCCTTTTTAGATGATCAGACTTTCTTGATTGTACAGGATAAAAAGGAAACAGAAAACGAACAAAAATGTAAGGAAGTGTCATTTGAGGATAACGATTCGGTATACTAACAGAACGAAAGCGTTTCGGGATGCTCGTTCTTACGATCGTGGACGTTCAAAAATCAGTTCATAATAAGATCCGACCCCTACGCCGGACGTCACAAAATCAGGTGCAACGAGCTGAATGAACCGCCAGCCGTCCTCCGCTTGTTGGGTGATGACGTCCCGGTAATCTTCTTTCGGGTTGCCGGATAACCGCTTAAAATCAATCCGGATGAATTGGTATTCGAACATAATAGCCCCTCCTTTAATCGTCTTGTATCGTACGAACGCAAATAGGAAATGGTTCCCAGAAAGAAAACCTGAAAGTATGAATTCTAAACGAAGGAGCTAACCAATCAAATGATGAATTTAACGGCTAAACCCACCTTAATCGGAGAAAAGGTCATTCTCCGTCCCTTTGCAACGGAGGACATTCCATGGATTGAACGATGTTTGCTCGATCCCGAAGTCCTGACATTAACCGGAAGTTCCTCCGGTATCGACCGAAAGACCCTGCAAACGTGGTATGCCACAAGAAACGAACAACCGGATCGGTTGGATTTGGCCGTCATCGATCAGGAGTCGGGCGTACTGGTAGGGGAAGTTGTCGTCAACGACTATGAGCAACAACAGCAAAGCATGAATTTCCGGATTCTGATCGGAGCGGACGGCAGAAATCGTGGCTTGGGAACAGAAGCGACACAGTTGTTGATGGATTATCTTTTTCGGCACACGGCTTTACACCAACTGACCTTAAGTGTGTTGGCCATCAATCCAAGAGCGAGACACGTCTATGAAAAAATCGGTTTTGAAGTGACCGGTGTGGATGCCCGTGATGTAGAAGTCGAGGGGAAATGGATCGACTCGATCCAGATGGTCCTGACACGCAAAAAGGCGCTCAAATTATAACGAGGTTCAATCATTGAAACTACATGCATTTTCCAAAAAACAACCCGGTCGTTATCCGAAAAAAGCGGATAGGACCGGGCTGTTTCTGTTTAACGTTGTTTTTGATCCAACTCTCGTTCTTCTTCGTCATCATTCCAACCAAAGCTCAGGTCGACGCGGCGACCAATGAAAGATCGCAAGAATAGGACGAACGTCATGACGGGTAACATCCACCACCAGGTGTCCACGATATCAAAGTATTGTTCGATGTATAACCAGATAAACAGCGTGCTGACAAATAAAATCGTTTCTGCTGTCGTGATGAATTCTCTTTTTGGTTCAAACATCAACTAACCCCCAACGTATGTGTTTAAGAATGAATCGTTTCGGTCGACGACTGAGTGACGGCGACATCTTGCTGGTCGAGCTGATCAAACAGAATCGTCCGGTTCCGTCCTTGTTGTTTCGCCGTATACAAGGCATCATCAGCGAGCGTGCTCATCCGCTGAATGTGGACATGTTTCCCGTGGGCAATGCCGATTGAGGTCGTGACTTCAATCGCCGGGAACCCGTCGAGTTGAAACCGTTCCGTCGCAATCCGTTCACGAATCCGATTGGCGACCTTGACGACTTTTTGCGGGGACAGGTCATAGACGAGAATCATGAATTCCTCACCGCCGATCCGGGCCGTGATATCGTGCGGGCGGGTTTCTTCCTTCAGGATGTTGGCAAACTGTTGCAAGACGAGATCACCGTTACCGTGTCCGTAGGTGTCGTTGACATGCTTAAAGTGATCGATGTCGAGCGCAAGGACGTTGTAGATCCGTCCTTCTTGTTCGAGTCCTGCCGTCCGGGCATCCCAGACCCGCCGATTGTACAAACCGGTCAGGTGATCGAGTTCGGCTGATTTCTTGTACAGTTGGACCTGCTGATTCAAAGTCTGGAAATCAAGCGTTAACATGCTGGAGAGGACACCGACCGCAAGACCGATTGTCCAGGTCGACAGTAACAGCCGGAGTGCCGTGTCACTGAATCCTAAGTTGATCAGAACGGCGCATGTAATCATCAACAGGGCCCAGACGTTCAACGAAACGTTTTGCAGGAACGGCCGGTTCAACAACTTCCGGTGGATGTAAAGCATGCCGCTGCTGATACCGAGAATCGCGACGAAGGCAACGAAGGCCTGTGGTGTGACTCCAAATAAAAAGCGGGAACTGGCGATGATGGCTGTCGCAATAACGAGTGGAAAACGAATGCCGTAAAATGCCAATAAGACAAGTGGTAAATGCCGTAGATCCATCCGGAGGGAGTCGTTGACTTGAATGCCTTTGAACATTAACAAGACACCAAGTAATCCGGTCGCCAGTCCGATGATGATCGACTTCATCGTATAGGATGAAAACTGGGTGGAATGGATGATTTTCGAGATGATATAAAATCCGGTGAACGCGATACAAGCGTTGATCAGTAACTCGACGATGAACATGATTTTCCACATCCTTGACCTTGATACTTTCACGATACCATGCTGACAAAAGTTGTCAAACGAGAAGAACGAATAGGAACAGTTTTGGGACGGGAAATCGAGATGGATCGCAGTTACCGATTTAAGCATGCTGCGAAAAAAATGCATGGAAAGAACCCGACTGACTGAATAACTCCTGCTGGAACATTCGTCTGCCGGATAACGTCTGATGAATCCCTCTACTAGAAGTATACCGCGATTGCCCTAAAGGAAACAGACTACTTTTCTGTCAAATCGCACCTTATACTACAAGCAAGAACACTGGAGAGAGGAAGGGGATTTTGATGACAGACCAAACCGAAGTGCTGGACCGGGGACCGTTTTTTCACGGGACAAAAGCAGCATTAAACGTCGGCGATCAGTTGGAGGCGCATTTTCCGTCCAATTATCAGGACAAACACGCCAATTTCATCTATTTTACGGCAACGCTTGAAGCCGCCAAGTGGGGCGCCGAACTTGCCAAAGGGGACGGTGCTGAACACATCTATCTTGTCGAGCCGCTCGGGACGTTCGAAGATGATCCGAATTTGACCGATAAACGTTTTCCGGGAAATCCGACGCGGTCATACCGGTCGCAGCAACCGCTTGTGATTGTCGCGGAACTGGCGACATGGGAACGGCACACGGAAGAAGTGATCCAACAGATGAAAACGTCCCTCGCCAAGTTACGTACGGAAGGGAAAAATGTGATTTTAGACTGACCAAACAGAAGTCGGATCACGTCTGGAAACGATTGTAAAAAGCCGGCGGAATCTGTTTTGAAAAAAGGGGAATGAAGGATTCGTTATGCCATCATATAAGCTGTTCAGACGTAGAAAAGGAGACAGCTTATGCAGAAACGAACGATTCTCATCATCGAAGACGAAGTCGAAATCGCCGAACTCGTCTCGATCCATTTACGCAACGAAGGATTCGCTACGCTACTTGCTCATGACGGAAAATCGGGTCTGACGTTGTTTCAACAGCGGTCGATCGATCTTGTGATTCTAGACATCATGATGCCGGAAATGAACGGTCATGAAGTGTTGACGCAAATCCGGCAGATCAATCAGACACCGGTCATCTTTCTGAGCGCCAAACAGTCCGATTTTGATAAAATCAGCGGCCTGGTGATCGGAGCGGATGACTATATGACGAAACCGTTTAACCCGTTGGAGTTGGTCGCCCGGGTCAATGCCCAGTTACGGCGCGCCTTTCAATGGACAGGACAGACAGCTTCATCCAAGGCAGACGTAATCAACATTCAAAACGTATGTCTGGATGCGGATCAACGGACGGTGCTGGTCAATGAACAAAAGGTTAATCTGACACCAAAAGAGTTTGAGATCTTCTGGTTACTCGCCAGCTCACCCAATCAAGTGTTCAGTTCAGAAAAAATCTTCCAGCGTGTGTGGAAGGAGGATTATTTTGAAGGGGCCAACACTGTCATGGTTCACATCCGGACCTTACGGAAAAAGATTGAGGACACGAACAAAGCGAACAGGTTGATCGAAACGGTCTGGGGAGTCGGGTACAAGGTGAATGCGTAAATTCATCAACAGTTTCCGGACCCGGATCATCTATCTGTTCATCCAAAGTCTGCTGATTGCAGCAGTCGTCACGTTCGCGATCTATAAATCCCTGCAATATTATTACCATCACCACGTCTTTTACGGCGATACCTACATGAAGTACCGATTTTGGATGCGCGAAGTCGGCGATATTTATGTGTTTTTAGCGCTATATATTCCCTTCGCCATCCTCGTTTTCTACTTATTGACGCGGACTTATACGAAATACTTCAATGAAATCTCGACCGGGATCCGCCAATTGGCAGCCGGTGATTTTTCGCACCAGATCGAGATTTCCTCAAAAGATGAATTTCGTCAGATCGCAAACGATCTCAACGAGGCGAGCAGTGGATTGCGGACCGCGATTCAAGCCGAGACGTTAGCGCAGCGCAGTAAAGAAACACTGATTGCCAATTTAGCCCACGATCTACGGACACCCCTGACATCGGTGACCGGCTACTTGGACTTATTGAACCAGCCGTCCATTACTGCCGAGCAACGCATCGCTTATACAAAGATTGCCTATAAAAAATCCCGGGATCTCGAGGAGTTGATGGAAACCCTGTTCGATATCTCGAAACTGGACCTGTCGCTCAAGGCGACTGAACAGTCAATGGTTGATCTGCATGAGTTGTTGCTGCAACTCCTGGACGAGATGTATCCGATGATCAGCCGAGTCGACGGTCGGATTGACCAACAAATCGCTCCGAATCTCACCGTTTACGGAAACGGAAAAGAACTGGCGCGGGTCTTCGAGAATCTACTCAGTAATGCCCTGCGGTACGGGGATGTGAGCCGACCGATCGAGGTTGAAGCAACCCGACAAGGTGAGGTCATCACGATTCAGATTGCCAACTACGGTCCGCCGATTCGCAAAGAGGACGTCCCGCATCTGTTTGATATGTTTTACACGGTGGATCAAGTCCGGAACATGCCCACGAAACAGACCGGTCTCGGATTGTTCATTGCGAAGACAATCGTCGAGAAACACGCAGGGACGATTGAAGTCAAACAACCGGATGGACAGATTCGGTTCGAAGTCACGTTGCCGTCCGATTTAAGAAATCTTTAAGGTTTTTCCCGACTTTCCTTTAAACCCTTTTCTTTACGCTGAGTGTAAGGAAGTAAAGGAGAGGGTCTAACATGAAGAAAACAATCGCCGTCCTTTTAACGTGTCTCATCGTCTATCAATTGTATGTAAGCCGGACACCGGCTTTGACACAATCGATCTCCTTAAAAGAGGTTTCCGTGCATCAGGGAGATTTGGTGTTAATCAATAAGCAGACGAAGATTCAACAAGATCCCCGTAATTTATCTGCTGTTGCCAAACAGGTCTCGGAAACAAGCGTTGAGCCTGATGTACTGCTTGAGGATCATGTCGCAACCGCCTTACACCGGATGATGCAACGGGCGAAAAAGGTCGGCATCGATCACTTTCGAATCAATAGTGCCTACCGAAGTGGGAAGCTGCAACAGGCATTGTATGAAGAATACGGTGCGGACTTTGCGTTGCCTGCTGGACACAGCGAACACCAGACGGGTCTGTCGGTAGACATCGGCTCGACACGCGGGAAAATGAAACAATCGAAAGAGGGCAGATGGCTTGCCAAACATGCGCATCAGTTTGGATTTATCATCCGTTATCCAAAGGGAAAAGAGAGCGTGACGGGGATCTCGTTTGAACCGTGGCACATCCGCTATGTCGGTCTGCCGCACAGCGTGAAGATGTATGAGGAGAACTGGGTGCTCGAAGAATATTTGAATTACCTTAAACAAGAACATACCTATCAGATTCAAACTGCCGGTCATACCTATTTTGTGCAATACTCCAAACACCGCGCACTCAAAATTCCGGATACGCCCGTCTTTCACGTGTCCGGGACCAATACAAAAGGTTTTATCGTCACGTCACGGTTACCAAAATGAGTGAGGAGGAATCGTATGTACCCGTCGAACGAAGCAAACATTCAGATTCAAGCCGTCAAATATGACGAGTCCCTGCATTGTAAGTGGGAAACGGTTTTGTTGACCGAAACCGAGCGGTATCTGGTCGTCTACGGACGACCGGGCCGTGTTTTGCACCATCATACACGGAACCAGACCTTCATCTGCGACACGCCGTCACTCGAATACTATGATTTGCAGGACGGCTATACCGTCAATCTTGATCTTGAGCAGGAAGGACAAGTCCGCTACTACTGCAACATTTGTCTGCCAACAGAGCGGACGGCTTCCGGTCTCCGGTTCGTCGATCTGGATCTGGATCTCGTACGGAACACGGCAGGTCAATGGACGGTTGTCGACGAGGATGAATTTTTGGAAAATCAGCGGACGTATCATTATCCGGATGAGGTCATCGAAGGGGCAAAGCAAATGCTGCGCCGTCTGCAGAACAAAATGGAACAACAGGATTTTCCGTTTGACGGATTCTTGGAAAAGTGGATGCAACGAGTGAACAAGAAGATTGATTCATAGGAATATTTTTTGTTTCCGGTACGTGTATTCGGTAACGTCGATTTCGAATTCGATTCTAGAGAGGTGCGTCACAAGCATGCTAAGCAACATAAAAAATACATACGGTAAAGAATACGATACGTATCAAAAATACTACCAAAAAACGATGCAACTCATTTTGGTAGTGGGTCTCCTCACAGCGCTGTTGGCTTTTGGAGTCGCCTTTTATTTTGAAGAGTTTATCATCGAACAAGCAACTACAATCGCTGAGCAAATGCAAAGTGATTCAAGTGAACAGAATCACGAGAGTCAATTTATGTCTACTTTTTCCAATAATATTTGGATTGGTGCCGTCATCATCATCTGTGGCTTGATACCGATCTTTGGAATACCGGTCCTTTACGCGCTCCTCTCTTTTGCTGCTGTCGGAATCATTGCGGGCTATGGCATGATCATGGAGTATGACGTACTTAAGACGATACTGGTTTCTTTTGTCCCTCATGCAATATTTGAGATCATTCCTATTCTATATTCGGTCGCGATTGGAATGTATGTGAATCGAAACATTATGAGTAAACTATTCTTTAAGCGCCGAACCTCTGAACCACTAAGAAAAATGGTGGTTCAGAGTCTCGTAGGTTATCTAATTGTGGTCATCCCTGTATTCTTTGTCGCAGCACTCATCGAAAGTTTTGTGACGACACGCTTGATTGATGTATTTTTATGATATGACCTTCTATTTACAACAAATTACAGCCAACCGCCGGATTTCACCGGCCATCGCTTGATTGACAGGATGCAGTTGCTCGAGCCACTCGAGCAGCGCGAGCGCGGATTGCGGGACCCGGCTGTATCCTTGGAGCACGTCAGCAAACCGTTCCTGTGCTTGCGGAAATCGTTGCTCGGCCCGGCGTTCGTTGCCGTACTGATCCGGATAATGGACGACTTCCGGCTCGAGCAGATGAAGGACGGACAGGAGTTGGGAAAAGGCATGCTGTTCGACGAGTTGCAGACCGGACAGCCGTTCCCCGCGGGCGTAGCGGCATAGTCCGACATAAAGATTCGTCAAGGCCTCGTTCAGCGCAAAATCAAGGGTGTCCCGTCGAATCGAGGGTGGTGTTTGTTTGGAGACGGTTACATCTGCCCCGGGAAACGTCGGGTCTTGCCAGACAATCCGACCGGGAGAAAAGGCAATCTCCGACATCTCGTCGAGTTCAAAAATCGCGCACTCGCCGTAAATCCCATCGGCAAATAACAGCTTGAAGCCGTCGACCGTGTTTTGGAAAATGAAGCTGAGCGGATGGACGGATTCGAGCCAATCCAGTTGGTCGAGGAACCGTTGTTTTTGTCCCGGTTTCGTGATGACGAAAAAATCGAGATCGGAATAATCATCAAGCCGTTCCAATTCTTGACCGACCGAGCCGAGTCCAAGCAATAACCAGGCCTGTTGTGTGTGTGCGAGCTGGTGACCGATCTGGTCAAGACGTGCGAGTAGAGTATGTTGTCGTTGTGGCATCGAAAAGCTCCTTTAAAGTAATGGTTAGTGTGAAAGCGTTCTCCTTTCCAGTCTAACCAGCTTGAGATTTCCGTCAAGGCAAGTTATCATCAATTGATACGTGCGATATCCTAAATGATGGAAGGAGATATGTCATGGATTTACTGATTGTCCTCTTGATTGGTTCTTTTGTCTTGAGTGGTCTGATGCTCTTGACGATCATCAAGGCCGTTTTTTCGGCCTATCAAAAACAAACGATTTCGATGTCAAAGGCCATCACCCTCACGCTTGGCATGGCGGCGTTCAGCATTGTTCTCGCAGGCGTTCTCCCTTATGTGTATCTCCAATTCATGTGAAAAACAGGTACGGCTTTTCGGAACAGTTGATTCCGAAGACCATGCCTGTTTTTTTTTCGAACAAATGGGCGGAGCGTCCTGTTATTGCTTAATAGAAAGGAGGAATTTCCTCCTGAATCAAAAGGAGGACCCGTTCATGCAACCTTACTTACGTGTCGAGCACCACTTGTTACGCGACGGAACAGACTTTTCATCCGTCCATGAAAAAATGATTTACCTGATTCTGTGCAGTTATGCCGGACAGGATGGACTGGCGTTTCCGTCGCATCAAACGCTTGCGGACGCTGTTCCGTGCGGCAAGACAACCGTTAAGACTTGTCTCCAGACGCTTGTCGAAAAAGGCTGGATCGAGAAAGCCGAACGATTTGACCGGCACGGAGGGCAGACGTCAAACGGGTACCGCATCTGCGCGGACAACCCGGTCGGCTCCCGGCAGCAGGCCGGTCAAACGACGCCTGCCGGGGTGGCGGATCGTGCCCCCGAAGAAAAAGGGGTGAAGAAACAGATCTTAAAAAAAGAATCACCTTCACCATCGGATCAAGGAATCGATGGTATCATCCGTTTCTTCGAAACGGAGATCGGACGGATCACCCCGTCCATTCGGAATCAGCTCGGACAGCTGCTCGACGAGACAAGTCCTGCCGTTATTCAACATGCGATTGAACAGGCGGCAACGGCAAACGTCCGAAATTGGAACTATGTCAAAGCCATCATCACCAAACTGAAGCAACAGAACCTGTTGACGCTGGAGCAAATCAACAGACATGAAGCAGAGCGCCGCAACAAGCGTGTTCGGCGTCAAACGAACCGTTCGGCTTCTGGGAAATTACCGGACTGGGTCGAGCGGGAGCGGTGGCAACAACAGCAAGCGGAACGGGAACAAAAACGCCGATTCGAGCAAGCCGTTCCCGATCAGACAGAACTGAATCAACTGTTGGCAGCACTCATTTAACGAGGAGGAACCTATGAACCCATCACTGAACTGGTTACTCGAACGGGCTGACCGGAAACTGACGAAAGAGATGGATCCGGACGTCAGCGCCATCACCCGGTCCGTCATCACGGAACTTGCGGCAGAGGGATTGCCGATTGGTGTCGCGCATGCCTTTCGGACGAAGCAGGAACAAGATGCGTTATTTGCGATCGGCCGGACGCGGCCCGGCAAGATCGTCACCTATGCCCGGGGCGGTGCATCAAACCACAATTTTGGCGTCGCGGTGGATCTATTTTTCTATGCAGCGGGCGGAAAACGGGCGGACTTTCTCGCACCGCCTGATCCGCGGTTGAACCGTCTCGTGCGGGCGATGAAGCGACATAAGATGCAGTGGGGCGGCGACTGGGGCAATTTTCCCGACTATCCGCACTTTCAACTGTATGATGCCGTCAATGGGCAGGCGAAGCCGATCCTCGGCCCCCGTTATCCCGGACGGCCTGTCCACGCGGGGGCGACAGGAATGGACCGGACCATCGTCCGGTTGATTCAGAAGCGGCTGTCACTTCCTTTGACCGGATTGTTTGATGCGACGTTGACCCGGATCGTCAAACAATTTCAACACCGGCATCAGTTGCAGGTCGACGGTGTCATCGGTCCGGCGACCTGGCGGCAACTGTTTGGAGGACAACGATGAAGAACCGCCGCACCGCTCTGCTTCGTCTGGTCGTTCCGCTCTACAGTCTTCTCAACTTGACGCTACTTGCGTTTGGTTACGATCCGTTACCGTTCGAAACAACGGAAGTCGAGACGGCACTGACGGCTTTGGTTGGAGCAATTACACTTATCTATGCCTGGTGGAAAAATAATAATCTGACTCAGGCGGCGGCGCGGGCGCAGCACTATTTGGTTCAATTAAAAAGACCAAAAAGGCGTGAAAAATCAGACGAGAACAAATTGAATGTGCAACGTCAACTGGGAAATTGTTTCAAATGTGCAGACAACGGGCAATATTTCGAGTAGAGCGCTAATGGTTTGATCCCAAGATACCGATAATAAGGTAGCGTCCCGTATCGTCCATCAGAAAAAAAAGAGGCGACGGAAAAGAAAGAGGTCAGACTGAACTTGAAATTATCGACGTTGCAACTATACCTGCTTCTGGCACTGTTTTCCTTAATGTTTACGAGTGTCTGGAGTTACAATTCCTTCCTGAAAATCGAACAAGAAAATGAACGTATCCTGACGGAAGCGATTCCGATCTCAAACGCGGCAGCACGTCTGTTTCCACTGCTGTTGGATCAGGAACTGACGGTCCGGAGTTACCTGCTCGATCAAAATGACCAAACCTTCCAACAATTCAAAGATACGAATGCAGAACTCAAAGAAACGATTGCCAGGTTAAAAATGCTCGACCAACGCCATCCGATCATGAAACAGCTTTTAGCAGAAGAAGCCATTCCGTTGATTCAACGGACGGACGGCTTTTACGAACAACAAATTCGTTGGATTCGCGATAATCAGGTCGAGCGGGCGACATTAAAACGGTACAGCGGTATGGATTATGTCAATCAATTCCGGCCGATTAATACAAAAATCCGCCAGGACATCGACAACATCATCAAAGAGGCGACGGATCGTTCAAAAGCGGCGTCCGCGTCGGCGAAGTGGGTCATCGTCATCGTCGTCAGCGTCGCCGTCCTACTGCTGTTTGCCTTCTTGCAGACGTTCCGATTGGAGCGGAGCAAACAGGCGTTGATTCATCGTTCGTTGCATGATGCGCTGACTGGTATTCCAAATCGCCGGGCGTTTGACGAACATCTTGAAACATCGTTTACTTCCGCGAAAGAGGCGCAGACAGATGTCGCATTGATTTTAATTGATGTCGACGAATTTAAACGGTACAACGATACGTACGGTCATTTAAAAGGGGACTGGTGTCTGCAAAAAGTGGCCGGGACATTAAAGAAACATGCCGGCGATTTTGGATTAGTCTCACGTTACGGTGGTGAAGAATTTGCTGTCATCCTAACGGAACAAGCAAATCAAGCGTCACATGTCGCGGAACGAATCCGCAGTGAAATCCTCCAATTGAACATTGAGCATGCCACCTATCAGCCGTTGTGCCGTGTCAGTGTCAGCATTGGTCTCGCAGTTGTCCAGCCGACCGAGCGGATGCAGGAAGGGGATTTGATTGTCCTCGCCGATCAAGCGTTATACCGGGCGAAGTCAAGCGGGCGGAATCAAATTTCGAGTCACGAAGCCAGTTGAAATACCACAAAAAAAGCATTCGAAAAGGCCGTTCCTGAATAAGGGACGGCCTTTTGTCGAGTGGACGAGACAGAGTCAACGTTCTTGCTGTTCCATTCGCCTGCGGAGGATGGTGACGGAAACAGCGAAGCAAATAAAAGTTAGAAGTGAACCAAGAATGATCAGCTTCAGTGTGGTGGAGATTGGAGGGTCAAATAAAAACGCGACGGAAACAATCAAGACGGCGCCTGTTATCCCCATCCCAAGGATCAAAAATGAAATCAGTTTATTCATTGAGTCGCCTCATTTATGTAGTCATTTCAAATACTAAAAAAAACTCCCTTTAAAAGCAAATCGTCGTGTTTCTCAACATCTCTGCTTTTGAAGGGAGAAGCTCATGTGTTGAAGGGACAAGCGCTTTTTTAAGGAATCATTGCAAAATCACACAGTACGAATGGTCGGAAATCAACGGAGCAGATATGACGAATACAGTCTTGACAGGTGTACCGCCGACTTTGGCATCCAGTTGATTCAATTGGGAACGAATCTTTCGACTTAGGACATAACGGGTTTCCGTGCTCAGTTCATCCATTTCTTCATCATGTACATGTAACAGGAGCTGAAACGGTTCGAGTGAGAAAATAGAAAAGTCACAGTCGATTCGAGGGTCTTGGAATTTTTCGTTCAAACCATTCTTGATGAAGTACGCTTCTTGCGCTGTAATCATCTCGTTTCGCCTCGCTTTCTCACAAAAACACTTCAAAAAATTATAAGATGTTACTTAACCATATAGTCTATATTACCCAGTTTTTTTGAAAAATATCAGTCGTTTCTGAAAAACAGTCCGAATTCTGGATTTTTAGGAAATCCTTATCTGAAACGACACAAAACCGCCTTGTTCCAAAAAAAGCTTAATCCCACAAGCTTATTTCGAACAGGCGGTCTGAGAAGGGAAACGACGTAAAAAATCTTCGGTCGTTTGTTTAAAAAACGTCAGTTGATGGAGCGGGATTGATCCCCGTTCACTGTAGCGGACTTCGAGGTAATGCGGGCTGACGGGAGACGGAAATTCAATCCGGGCGAACCATTCTGTTATGGTCTCCTGTTCCCGTCGTTGCAACGTGACAGGCAGGCGGCGGTTAAATAACAACACGTGTTGCCGGATGTCTTCCGCCGGTAAATCATGATCCGGATAATGAATGACCTGAACCCGGCTGGTGGAAAAAGCAAGCGACGCAAAATGGCTTGGGCGAACAACTTTTATGTAATAGACAAGAAGGACACAGGATGAAAGCGCCAGCAGAATAAAGATGAACGGGTACGGCGGTGCAACGATCAACGAATCAAATCCGGTCCGGAGAAGGGCGGGGTCAGGCTCAGTTGAGACGACCTCGACAATCGGATCGAGATGGATGGTGAGCGGATCAGACGGGAGCGGGATATCGGACATCGCATCACCGCACCGTGTCGTACAGGAACTGTCGGTCTTACTGTCGAACAGGGAGATAAAGGTGTTCATCAATCGTGGGACAAACGATTTGATCACTAACAGGACGAGTAGCGTCAAGGAAAGGAATAATCCGAGTTTCAGTCGGACGGAAGTCAGCATGGGGTCACCTCTTTAATAACATGAAATGCAATCCGTAAATCAAGTCTGCCCTGAGTATAGCAAATCCCGCACGTCATCGTTCTTGTTTTTTCAAAAATTAGTCATTATTTCCTAAAAAATTGGAGGGTTTGAGATGAATAAACTACGCGAAACGTTTCAACAGACAACAGGACAAATCAGCGGACACGGTAAACGGAATGCCGGCGTCTTAAAAACGGCATTTTCAGACGTCTCGGACGAATTACCGAGTGATCAATATGGAACAGGATCGGTCATTCAGCCGTTTGAGCAAAAATTGGCGGCAACCCTCGGTAAGGAAGACGCGGTCTTTTTCCCGAGCGGGACGATGGCGCAACAAATCGCCTTACGGATCTGGTCGGACGAGACGAGCAACCGGACCGTCGCCTATCATCCGCTCTGTCATCTTGAGATTCATGAACAAAATGGATTAAAGGAACTCCATCCGATTGATACGCTTCTTGTCGGAGCGGCCGATCGTTTAATGACACTGGACGAGATCAAAGCTTTGCCGGAAATCGCCTGTCTCTTGCTCGAACTGCCGCAACGGGAAATCGGCGGCGTCGCGCCGTCATTTGCCGAGCTCGAAGCGATCAGCCGGCACTGCCGGGAACAGAACATCCGGTTGCATCTCGACGGAGCACGGTTGTTCGAGATGTTACCGTATTATGAAAAGACGGCAGCCGAAATCGCTGCCTTATTCGACAGCGTCTATATCTCGTTTTATAAGGGGATCGGGGGAATCGCCGGAGCAATTCTCGCGGGACCGGCAGCCTTTTGTCAGACGGCACGGATTTGGAAGCGGCGCTACGGCGGCGACTTGATCAGTCTGTATCCGTATATCGTCTCCGCCGATTACTATTATGAATTACGTAAAGACCGGATGGCGGATTATTATGCCGATGCGACACAACTGGCGGAACGATTGAATGCCGTGTCCGGCATTCATACGACGCCGGAAGTGCCCGTCTCGAACATGTTCCATCTTCATTTTGCGGGAGAGGTGGATGAGGTGACGGAAAAGCTGACGAAGATTCAGGAGACGACCGGAATCGGTCTGAGCGGTTACGTCGTCGCAAAAGACGGGTATTGTTCAACAGAAATCAGTCTGGGCGACGCTTACCGCGAACTGGATCCTGACAGACTCAATGCGGTATTTCAGCAATTGGAGCACGCGTTTGCTTAAGGAAACCGGACCGGGTCCGTCGAGACGGATGGATGGAGTCGTCGATAGGCGGCGATTTTGTCGGTGATCATCTGCTCTGTCTGCTGCAGTTCTTGGAGTTGCGCCCGGACGGTCTGTTGATGGGCTTCGAGAAGCCGAAGCCGGTCGTTGGTCGTATCGTGTTCATCGGACGAGCTCAGAAACAAGTCGACATACTGACGGATCTGCTCGATCGGCATATGGGTCGCCCGCAGGCGTAAGACAAACCGGAGCCAAGTAAGTTGAGTCTCGTCATAGCGCCGGACACCGTTTGCCGTCCGGCTTGGGAACAGCAACCCTTCTTTTTCGTAATAGCGGATCGTATGGGCCGTCGTCTGTGTCAACCGGCTGATTTCAGAAATCGTATACATGTCGTATCACCTTTCTTGCTTGACTTAGAGTTCACTTTAACGTGTAAGGTTTCACTATACCAAACAGAAATGGGGAATTACAGATGAAATACACAGTCATTACAGGTGCCAGCTCAGGAATCGGGTACGAAACAGCGAAAGTGCTCGCGCAAAAAGGAAAATCTCTTGTGCTCGTCGCCCGCCGGACGGATGAACTCGAAAAATTACGTGATGAAGTCAAAGCACTCGCGCCGGACAGTGATGTCATCTTGCGGTCCGTCGATTTAACGGAATCGGCCAATGTCCATGACTTGTATGATTCTTTAAAAGACCTCGACATCGAGACGTGGATCAACAATGCCGGATTCGGTGATTTTGACAACGTCAAGGACGTGTCGGTCTCAAAAATCGAGAAGATGCTCCGCCTGAACATCGAAGCGTTGACGGTCTTGACGAGCCGGTATGTACACGATTACCACAATGTCGACGGGACGACCGTTTTAAACGTCTCGTCCGGCGGCGGCTACCGGATCGTCCCGAACGCCGTCACGTATTGCGCGACGAAATTCTATGTCAGTGCCTATACGGAAGGACTGGCGCAGGAACTGAAAAATTCCGGGGCGAAATTGCGGGCAAAAGTGTTAGCACCGGCTGCAACGGAAACCGAATTCGCCGACCGATCGCGGGGTGAAGCCGGATTTGACTACAGCAAACATGTCGCGAAGTATCATACAGCGGCGGAGATGGCCGGATTCCTTGACCAGTTGCTCGACAGTGACGCGATTGTCGGCATCGTCAACGCGGAAGATTATTCGTTTGAACTGCGCGGACCACTCTTTACCTATGTGGGTGCGAACTGATCCAACCACAAAAACCCAGCCTCCACATGATGTGGGGCTGGGGTTTTGTCGTCTGTCCGATTCAATCCGACGGGTGGAGGGTTTGTCAGATCAGCGGCAGAGCAAATGTCGACAGCAGACTGACGACTAAAAACAGCGCGTAGCTGAAAAATGTAGTTTTAGCGCTACCATCGGTCCGGTTTCCAAGAATGGAAAAAAGACTGATCGCGCCGACCGTAAGAACGGATAATAATAGCGATTGATGGGAATCAGTGGACGGCACCAACGACTGCGCCAAATGAGCGAGTCCAAGCGGCAAGACGATCAATAAAAAGTAATAGCCGAGCCGGGCTTCCGATGGATGGTCCGTCGATTCGTGATGGGAAACTGTTCGTGTATGCATTCTCATGGCTCTTCACTTCCTTCTGTTTTCAGTATAGAGGAGTTCGGTGTCATTCTTCGTTACAGTCCGATGAGAAGTCGATAACAGTTGCGTCTGGAATATGACGAAGAGATGTCGTTGAAATCCAATTTTGTAAAGAACGGAAATCCATCTGGTTGTGTTATGTAAAAAAGTGTAAAATGGGAGCAGGTAAAAAATGACTGAACAGCTGATGGATATGAAGGAGGGGACCAGATGCCACGTCTGTTTCGTTATTTTTATGCATCCGATTTGATTGCCGTCGTCGGCGCGAGCATTTCGTATATTGCGATTTACTGGACTTGTGCCCAGTTGTTATCGCCTTCCGCCTTGTCCTTGTTGATCGGTGCGGTCTTTTTGATTCGGTTCGTCAGTTCCAGTTTGGTCGGACCGTGGATCGACCGGGTAGAGCCGGTCCGCTTGCTGAAAGGAACCGTCCTGGTTCGCTTTTTATTGCTCGGAGCCGTCTGGTTCATCTTGACGCAAACCGAGGCGACGCTCTTGCCATTGCTCGGATTACTTGCCGTTCAGACGTTTTTACAAGTCATCGGCGGCAATACGGCATTTAAGGTCGTGACACGGATTGTCGAGGCGGAACAGTTACCGGTCGCCAACGCGTACTTAAGTACACTGGACCGGATGGGAACGCTCGCCGGATTGCTCGCGGGTGGTCTGTTGATTGCCGAGTTTTCCATTGAGATGATATTAGGAATGGAAGCGATCCTGCACGTTATTGCCTGGTTGCTGTTATTTCCGTTATCGTCGACAGCGGCGGATGAAAACAAGACCACAGCGAAGACGACGTATTGGAGCGACTTGCAACAAGGATTTTCTTATTTACGCCAAGATGCCCGGTTGATGCGGTTATTGCTGTTCGGCTTCGTCGCCAACTGGATGATCACGCCGCTGAATGCCTTGCTCGCCCCTTTTGCGAAAGACATTTTAAAGGGGGGAGCGAATACGTTTTCGCTGCTCGAACTGGCTCTTGTCATCGGCGGCATCGCCATGTCACTTCTGTACGCCCGTTTCGCGGACCGGCTTGACTTGACGCAGATGTTCCAGCTGTCGACCGTCCTGCAAGGCGTTTTTATGTTGGCAATCGGACTGACGACGACGTTGCCGCTGGCCTTCAGCGGGATGCTGTTGCTCGGCATGGCTCTGAGTCTGTTCGGGATTCCGTTCTCGACGTTATTACAACAGACGACACCGGACGGCTTGCTCGGACGGATCCGTTCGGCGATGGTCGCCGCGTCGACGCTCTGCTCGGCGATCTGCTTCGGATTATCCGCGTATTTGACGACGGTGTTTGCAATCGATACGGTCTTCGTATTGTTTTCCGGGACCGGCTTATTGGTTGCGTTCTGGTTGATTCGTTTACAGCGTACCGCACCAGCCGTGGAGGCGCGACGGGACGAAGTTGGATGAGAAATCCGCCTTCAGGCGGAGGGCAGGTTGGAACAGGAGGGCTATACTAATAAAAACGCTTACAGAGGAGACGGTGTGAGATGGACGGATTGACGATGCTTGCTTTGATGTTTTTAATTCCGATCGGTGGAATGACAATCATGTTAAACGTGTTATGGAGACGGATTTCGCCGGAACTAGAAAAGTAATCATTTACATAGGACGGCTTCGAAGAGGAGCAATCTATGATTAAAAACAAAAAGTGACCGAGCCTGCACTCAAGAAACGTGCAGGCTCGGTCGCTTTTTTTATGGAGATGGAAACGTGTCCGTCAAGAAACAACGGTCGGCGCTTCGAGCGCAAGGCTTGGTCCAAATACTTCGAAGTGCAGGTTATCCGGATGACCGCTAAAGTGTTGACGGACGAACTGGATCATCGCTTCCGGACCGCAGACAAACGTTTCGGCCGTGTGGTCAATCGCTGTCAGATTGTCGCGGGTTAACCGTCCGGTCCGGGTCCCAGGGAGAGCGTTGTGTTCGGCGTAACGGACGATCGTCGCCCCTTGTTCTTCGAGCCGTGCCAACCGTTCCGCAAACGGTCGGTCACGATCATCTTGGACCGCGACGTAGAGAGTCGTTTGACGTCCTGTCACGAGAGCAGCTTCTGCCATCGCCAGCAGTGGCGTTACACCAATTCCGCCGGCAAGTCCGACGAACGGCGTTGTGTCGTCCGGTAAGGTGAATGAACCGGCCGGGGCACTGAGCAAAACACGGTCGCCGACGGACAGTTCATGCAGTTGCTTCGAGACCGATCCGTCCTGTTTGACGGCAATCGCATACGATTTTCCGTCAGCACGTTTAGTCAGGCTGTACTGACGGTTTTGCCAGAGACCGTCCGGTGCTTGGAGACGGAGCGTGACGTATTGACCGGCACGGTAGAGAGGTAAAGTCCGTCCATCTGCCGGTCGTAACGTAAACGACTTGATGTCGCTGGACTCGGTCGTGACCGTTTCCAGGACAAACGGTTGATAGCCTTCAAAGGCAATTGCCTGTTCATCCTGCGCGTACAATTCGGCTTCGAGTGAAATGAACAGATTGGCGATTTCACCGTATCCAATTGTCCAGGCCTCGATGATATCGGGCGTTGCGGCGTCACCGAGGACGTCTTGAATCGCCCCGATCAATTCCGTACCGACGATGTCATACATAAACGGCTTGATCTGCAGGCTGCGGTGTTTATGCAGGACCGGTAATAAGACCGGTTTCAATTCGTCGAGCCGATCGATATGCGCAGCGGCCGCATAGACAGCCGTCGCCAAAGCTTGTGACTGCCGGTCGTTTTTTTGATTGGACTGATTGAAGATCTGTTTCATTTCCGGGTGATTTTCAAACAATCGTTGGTAGAAGACACGGGTGATTGTCTGGCCGTGTTCAGCAAGAACAGGGACGGTGGATTTGATGATCGTGATCGTGGATGACGTTAACATATCGACACTTCCTTTTCAGCAGAGTGTAAGTTCAAACGGTTCGTGTTCAGTATCATCCTGACATGCTTTAAATGCAATAAATAAAATACTAGATTAAAAATGTTCGTGACGATTGTCACAAACGCGCCATCAATTCGTCAAAAAGCCGACAAAAAACCTCCGACGGCAGTCGAAGGTCAAGATGAGATCCACAGTTTGGAAAAGTCAAAGTAGCCAAACGAGTCGATCGTGATATTTTGCAATTCGATCGGGAACGGGATGATCCGTGTATCATCGTAGAGCGGAATGAAATAAGACGAGTCGATCAAGTATCGTTCCACCGTCTGATGGAGCGTCAGCCAGTCCTCAAACGGCGTTTCGTCGTATTGCGTTATCCATGCCTCGAGTTCCGGCATCCGGCCAAACATCTTCATGGGGGGTGAAAAATCATTCGTCAGGAATTGATGGAAAGCAACCGGCAAGTTCCGTTCGAACACCTCGGCGTGGATCGCGAGATCGATCGTGTCAAAAGCGTGAAAGTCGGTGATGGTCTCCTTAAAACCGACCGGGACCAGCTCATACGGTATGCCGTGAACTTCGAGTGTTTCGCATAACCAACGGGTTACTTTGTCCGTGAAGTCGGTCAGTTTGATCCGGAGCGGCTGGTCAAACGAGACGGCCGGACCGGTCGGTGGCGGATAAACGGAACTGTACTGTTCAAGAAACCCGCGGTCGTTCGGAAAACCCCGCTCGCTGACAGACTGAATTCCCGGTCGGATCGAGGCGATCAAGCGGTGTATGTAGTGACGGGCTTCCGGTTGTTCGAACGGTCCGCCGGGACGCGGGTTCAAAAAAACGAGACCGAAGCCGGACTGGGTTGCAATCGTATCCGTTTCACCGGAGTCCGACCGCGATGTCCGGTAAACCGGATCGTAGGCGTCCGGCATCTGAACGAACTCGATCCGGTCGAGCAGGGCCCGGATGCCGAAATAGTTCGGAAACGCCGACAAAATCGTTTTTTTATTGTTATTTTGCGTCAATTGGAAGGCGCCCGTCCCAATGTTGTCTTTACTGATGCTCGTATGAATCGTCGCCAGTTTCGGTAACAGGGAATGCCGGCGCTGATCGAGCGTCACATCGACCTGATACGGTCCGTTCGATTGAATCCGTAACACATGCCGGTACGACCGGGCGTACGCCGGATAGGCGATAAGTTTGCGCAGGCTTTTCGTGACGTCTTTGCTCGTCAACAGCGAACCGTCGTGAAACCGGACGTCTTTGCGTAAGAAGAGTGATAACGTAGACCCGTTCCAGGCATAATGATGTGCCAGTTCGCCCTGGAGTTTACCGTCCGCATCGATGGCAAACAACCGGCTGAAGACATTTTGGACGAGGTGGGCACTGTGAATGTCGGCGGCCTCGAGCGGATCCGTCGTCAAAAAGGGGCGATTCCGCGGAATCAGCAGGGCATCCGACGATTCCTGCGTATAGCCGAACTTGCGCTCGAGCTGCCGCATGAAACGACCGGTTTGAGCGGGGGACCAGTCCCAGCTGAGTTCTTCCGTCACGGCGTCGACCGACTCCCGTTCGATCCGATCGAGCATCTGTTTCGCGTATTCCCGTTCGACGTGACGCAGCCAGACGAGTGCCGTCAGATGTCCGCGGCCCCGACCGCTCGTGTAGTGCAACCATCCTTCTTCCTGCCAACGGTTCAAATACCGTTTCGTTTGTTTGGGACTTAAATGGATCGTGTCGGCCAATTCGGCAATCGAGTACGATCCTTCCCGGCAGGATTTCCATAAGGTGAACAGATAAGCATCCATCTCATTCCTCCATTCTAAAAGGGGACATCTTTTCTTGACGATGTCCATTTTTTAGTCGCTGTGTCTTGTTTATCATACAGGTAGAGAATGGAAGGTGACAATATGAAATGGAAAGAAATGCCTCAACCAATTAAAGTAAGACTTGTAACATCGTTTTTTAACCGGACGATTTCGTTCGCCATCATGCCGTTCATGGCCCTGTTATTTGTTCAAGCGTACAACAAAGTATTTGCCGGCGTCTTTTTGATCGGGACAGTGATTATCAGCTTCCTGATCGGTTTGATTGGCGGCTACCTCGCGGACCGGTTTCCCCGGAAACGCCTGCTCGTCTTGTCGACGACAGCGACCGGATTGATGTTTTTAGTGATGACGATCAGTCTTGCCAGCGATCAGATGCTACTCTTTACGATCGCCTACGCCATTTTCACCGTGACGAGCAACATCGGTCGACCGGCGATGAGTGCGATCATCATTGACGCGACGACACCGGAAAACCGGCGGGCCGTCTATGCGATCGATTACTGGTTGATCAATCTGTCGATTGCCCTCGGGACGGCGCTAGGCGGTTGGCTCTACGTCAGCAACCGGCTGTTTTTGTTCAGCCTGTTGACATGTACCTCCCTGCTGTTACCGGTTGCCTATCATTTTTTGCTCGACGAATCGAAACACGTCTGGCAGAAACAACCGCTTCGACACGTGTTCCGCGATCTCGGGAAAAGTTATCAGATTGCCTGGCGTGACCGACCGTTCGTTAAAGTCGTCTTCGGTTCGATGTGTATTCTCGCGGCCGAATTTTCGATGGGCAGTTACGTTGCCGTCCGCTTAGCGGACGAATTTGATTCCGTCACGATTGGCGATCTGACCGTCAATGGTGTCCGGATGCTCAGTTTGATCAATATCGAAAATACGATTCTCGTCGTCTGTCTGACGTTTTTCATCCAGCGGTTTTCGAACCGCTTCTCGAATAAACAGGCGCTTGTCGGCGGACTTGTCTTGTACATCATCGGTTACGCCACGGTGACGAGTGCCAATTCCCTGACGCTGCTCTTGACATTCATCTTCATTGCGACGATCGGGGAGTTGCTTTATTCACCGACACTGAACGCGGAAAAAGCCAACATGATGCCGGCCGATCAACGCGGCGCCTATTCGGCCTTTGCCGGCACGTCACACGCCGGTGCCGATTTATTGTCCCGCTCGACGCTCATCCTCGGAGCGCTGCTCGCTCCGTTCATGATGAGTGTCTACATCGGACTGATTATCTGTCTCGGACTCGGTCTGGTCTACCTCGGCTTGTTCCGGAACGAAAAAATCGCTGAAAAACAGCAGGCTTCTTAAAAAGAAAGGGGATAGAAACATGGACATTATTGAAACGAAGCGGCACCGGTTACGGCGCTGGCAGGAAAGTGACGCTGCCAGTCTGTATGCCTATGCGAAAGATCCGCGTGTCGGACCAAACGCCGGCTGGGCACCGCATGCGTCGCTCACTGAAAGTCAGGACGTCATTACGATTTTTCAAGAGGCGAACGACGGCTATGCGATCGTCGACAAGGCGACGGGACAAATCATCGGCAGTTTCGGTTTTCATGACCGTCGTCCGGTCGAGGCCCTGGCCGACTTGAAGCAGGTCGAGTTCGGATTTGTTCTTCATCCGGACTACTGGGGGCAGGGACGGATGCCGGAAATCGTCCGGACCGCCCTCGCAGTGGCATTTGAGGCGATGAAAGTCGATCTTGTCTGGTGTGCGCATTTTGACTTTAATGCCCCGTCACGCCGTGTCATCGAAAAACTGGGATTTGAACATGTGTTGGACCGACCGTTCGTCATGGAACGGATTGACGGGCGGACCGTGACGAGCCGGCTGTACCGCTGGACACGGGAACGGTATGAAGCGCAGTCGAACGGCATCCGGTAAAACAGTACAAGACGTCCTTCTCGAAAGAGGGACGTCTTGTTTTTGGAAAAAATCGTTGGAAAGGAAGCAGGCGTCCCGTCACCGTCTTTTACGGACTCTGTCTCTAAAGAACAACAGGCTTACGGACAGACTGATGATTGTAGCAAGGACACTTTTAATCAGAGCGTGACGCGTCAGACCGTCCATCACGATTCCATTAAATTTTTGAGCGAAAGTTGCTTTTGGAACCCAGTCGATGACAGACCCGATGCCTAAGAATGCAGGAACGCTCAGCAAAAGATAGACGCTGATGAAGCCGAGGAGAAACGTTTTAATCTTCATACTGAAGCACCTCAATTCCTGTCGTGTTGTGAAGACAGTTCTTCTCATCAGATGGCTGTCATGACTAGACAAGCGCAATGATTAAAAGAATCGTAGAGACTGATCCGGCGGTCAATAAGGTCAGCATTTTTGGACGGTTAAAATCTTGAGATGATTTGGATACTTCTTTTGACAGGCTGATCCAAATGGTCAGAGAAGCGATAATGATCAAAAACAAAAAGGTTTCAGACATGATGTAGACCTCCCGGAATGAATGTTAATCTTCAGCGCGTAACCAGTTGATGTAAACATTTAAATCGGAATCAACTCCTTTTGATTCCAGGAGTCTTGCCAACTGTTCATTGGAAATGTAAACGTCCGCCCCTGTATTCAACACTAAATTCGTCAAACTTTGGGCGAAGAAGTCAAGGAGGTCCGGATCCGTCGTCGTATTGATCCGTTTCATCATTTCGTGGACTAACCGTTCTTGTTCCAAACCAATCGTCATCCAACTACCGAATGCATATAAGACGGTATCGATATCCTCACTTTGAATAGAAAGATTAATTTCTTCCATCGACGGATAACTGGCATAAAACGCCTCTAAATCAAGTGGTTCTAAGTCTGGTTCTTGAATCATCCATCGGGACAGAAAATCTTGAAAGGTTGGAGCCACTTCGCGGGTGGATTCATCGGAAGTGTCAAGGTACCATACGGACGGATTGTTATCCTGTTGATCAAAGTTTAAGTAGTAAATATAGGTTCCTTCACCGTCACCGATCGTGACATGTTTCCCTGTGATGCCCCATTCCGGCAAAACAAGTTTAGTCGACTCGGTGAACGAGTCGTAGCTGAGACCTTCGAGGTACCGAATGGGTAAGTAACTGGGTTCTCCAGGTTCCGACCATGTATTTTCAAAATTTACCGAAACAGCGTTATACAAGAGACAACCCCCGTTTTGCTTTCTTAATACGCTGAGAAAACTTTCAGGAAATGTGATCTGCAGTTCGTGTTCGATTTGTTGGATGTCCCGTTCTGACAAAGGCGCGAGAATGCCATAATCGTCTTCTTGATCCCAAATATTCAATGTGCCATCTCCGATCTGTGTGGTAAACGATTCAAGTTTGATTCGTTTTTTTGGATGTTGTTTCGTAAAAAAACAGCGCGGTCATTAAAACAGTAGCACAAACATAGCCGACGCCGACAGCGGATAAAGCGGACCAATCGAGCTGATAACGCAGGAAAAATTGCGGCACCAGATAAGCCAGCAGCCCAAGAGGCAAGACCCAGGTCTTCGCCCGGTATGCACTGTATCCGATGAGGAGGAAGGCGCTGAGACCAATGATCGAACTGGTCAACCAGGAAAAGTGAATCGTCGGTGACGTGACCTGTGAGTCGGTTAAAAACAGTCCCATCAGCAACAAGAAGATTACGCCTGTGGACAGACCAAACAACAGGAATGGACGTTTCGAAGAGGTGTGCGTCGCGCTGTAGCGTAAACATCGGCTCAAAACAATCAGCAAAGAGCTGATCAAGATGGTGAAGCCGACTAAAAAGTACAGACTGTAGGACAGCGGTCCGTCGAGCAAGTCTTGAAACATCAGAAAACTGAAGACGCCTGCGAGAATTTGAAGCAACAGCCAAAACGATTCGTGGTAATCGGTCGTCATCTCTGAGGCAATCGATTGAATATAGGCGGCCGGACTGTCACCGGTGATGGCCGCAACCGACTTACCGTCCGCCTCGGCTTCCTGTAAATGATCCTCGAGTTCGGTCACGATGTCTTGCGTCGCCTGTTCGTTTTTTCCGGAGGCGAGCAAGTAGAGTGTTAAATCTTCTAGAAACCGTCTTGATTCATTAGATAACGTCTGCATTCAGGAGTCCTCCTTTAAAATATGCTGGACGCTCGCCGCCAGTTGCTGCCACCGTGCCGTAAATGCCGCCAGCTCCTTGTGTCCGGTGCGGGTGATGGTATAATACTTTCGTTTTGGTCCGCTCGGTGAGACCCGTTGCGTCGCTTCGATCCAACCCAGTTTCTGCATCCGCATCAACAACGGATAGATCGTCCCTTCACTGACGTCGGCAAAACCGTGGGCGGCGAGTTTCGTTGCCAGTTCATAACCGTATAC
Source organism: Exiguobacterium sp. s192 (assembly GCF_018618795.1). Classification (NCBI taxonomy): domain Bacteria; kingdom Bacillati; phylum Bacillota; class Bacilli; order Caryophanales; genus Exiguobacterium; species Exiguobacterium sp. s192. The sequence continues at coordinate 225,723 of NZ_JACSMS010000003.1, forward strand.
TTCCTCTTCGGCAATCAAGGCGAGGAGACAACCGTCAAGAATGCCTTTTAACATTTGGGTGGATGACATCGCGATTCCTCGTTTCACTATCATGTAATACAAGGTAATTGTACGTCATGCTATCATGCATTGCAAGGTATTGGGGAAAGTCAGGATTATGTTTGACGGGAACGAGGTAAATAAAAGGTAAAAGGAGCGGAAAACCAGTCACTCATGTAAGGAGGAGACAAAGGTGGAAAAACGGACGATCATCATCTCGGCAGCCGTCGTCTTTTTGATCATGGCGCTTGTCATGGCCGTCTCGGCATTTGGGTTCGGCATCTACTACGGGGATCCGGAATTGTTGCGGATTGCGATTTTTGGTGAAATCTTGACCGCCGTCTTTTTAGTCTGGTTCATTCGTCGCAACAGTTCGTTTGCAGCCGTCGGTTTCTCCCCGTTAAAAATCCGGGGACTCGTCTGGTACATTCCAATTTTGTTAATCGTGCTGTATCAAGTCGTGCTCGTCGTCAATGCATTCGTCGCCTCCTATGACGATTTGTCTGCAGCAACAATTCAGCTCGTCGCCATCATCTTCGTAACGACCTTGTTCGTCGGTTTTAACGAAGAAGTCTTATTCCGCGGCATCATCTTACGCCATCTCCATCCGGAGCAACACCCGTACCGGGCGATTGTCATCAGTGCCGCCTTGTTCTCGTCGTTTCATCTCTTGAATTTGATTGCTTTCATACCGATAAGCGCGATGATTTTTCAACTCGGCAATACGTTTTTGTTCGGATTGTTTTTTGCCTTGATTGCACTGAAGCTCAACAATCTGTGGCCGTTGATCTTTTTCCACGCCTTGTGGGATTTTTCAAGTATCGCCGCGGATGTTCTGAACGTGAATCTCGCAATCCCGAATCTCGTGACGCAAGTGTTTGTTGCCCTGGCGATTCTGATTCAGCTGTTGCTGCTCAAGCGGCATGATCTCAGTCATTTGAAACGACCGCTTGCGACATAAGAAACAGAGCACGCCTTTAGAAAGCAACCGATTTTGGTTGCTTCATTTTTTTGGAAAAAAGACTGTACAGTTAGAATTGATATGTAATATATTAGTTATATGAAAAATCAACCGATTCCACGACTCTCGTTAAGTGAAGAAGTGTACCAACGACTGCAACAGCAAATCATCACCTTAACACTCGCACCGGGGCAAAAGCTGAACGATCAGGAGCTGGCCGAAGCATTCGGTGTCAGCCGGACACCGGTCCGCGAAGCGTTAAAGAAATTAGAAGAGGAGGGACTCGTCGTCGCGAAACGCGGGTCACGGACAAACGTCACGCGGTTGGACGCAACGCAAGCCCGGCAGACGTTTCCGATCGTCGCGACACTGCATGCATTAGCGGCACGTCTCGCGTTGCCGTTGCTCAAAGCAGCAGATATCGAACAGTTAAGAGACATCCATCAGGCGTTTCAGGAAGCGATCATGCAAGACGATGCCGAAGCTGCACTGCGGCTGGACGATGCTTTTCATGGGTTGTTCCTTGCCCGGAGCGAAAACGGTCAACTGATCGAGACGGTGAACCGGCTGACACCGCTGATCCGCCGGTTGGAGTATGCCCAGTTTTCTAGGCACGGGCACGACTCGATGGCCGATCACGAAGCGATTCTGGTGGCTTGCGAGAATCGGGACGCGGAAGCACTCGTCCGGACGACGGAACAAAATTGGAACGGTCTCGGACGACATCTGGTCGCGGCCTTAGAGGAGGAGACGTCATGCGACCAATCGTGATTGGCATCCTGTCAGCCCTGTTTTTCGCCGTCACCTTCATCTTGAATCAATCGATGCAAGGGAGCGGGGGGCATTGGATTTACAGCGCCGCCTTACGGTTTTACTTGATGGTGCCATTTTTGATTGTGATTGTCGGCTACCGGCGCCGCCTTGGTCGTGTCTGGTCGGCGCTCCGGGCAGCACCCCGGTTTTGGCTGACGTACGGCACGATCGGCTTTGGCATTTTTTACAGCGGGATTTGTCTCGCCGCGGACTACGCACCGGGCTGGTTGATTGCCGGCACCTGGCAAGTGACGATTCTGGCCGGACCGTTGCTGGCACCACTGTTCAAGCAAACGATTCCCTGGGCGTCGCTCCGCTATTCGCTGTTGATTGTTGCCGGTGTCCTGCTGATGCAACTGTCGGTTGCGGGTGAGGTGTCGGTGACGACGCTGGTTCTTGGGATCGTGCCGGTGATTCTGGCTGCGGTTGCCTATCCGCTCGGCAACCGGAAGATGATGGAGCGGTACGGTGATGAACTTGGTGTATTTGACCGGATTCTCGGGATGACACTTGCCAGTCTGCCGTTCTGGTTTGTCTTGTCGGGTTTGGCTTACCTGCAGGTGGGTCTGCCATCGGCGTCACAAGTCGGACAGTCGGGACTGGTCGCGCTGTTCTCCGGCGTGATTGCGACATCGCTGTTTTTTTATGCGACGACACTTGTCCGGACCGAACCGATCCGGTTGGCGGCAGTTGAAGCGACGCAATCGTTTGAGATATTATTCACGATTCTCGGTGAGATGGTCTTTTTACATGCCGTCTTTCCGACCGGCTTGGCATTGATCGGGATGCTCCTCGTCATGCTCGGGATGACCATCCATAGTCTGAAGCAGGCAGAGCAAAAGCCAGTTCCAGAACATTAATTATTTCAATTACCACATTAATTTAAAATTTTTAACAAGGAAAGAAGGAGCAGTATGGTCTTAACCGGAACACTCGTCAATACAGGATTAATCATTGTCGGAACATTACTTGGCTTGTTGTTCCATAAAATTCCCGAACGGATGAAAGAAACCGTCGTTCAAGCGATTGGTCTCGCCGTCGTCGTACTGGGTGTCCAGATGGGGCTGAAAAGCGAAAACTTTTTAATCGTCATCGGCAGTCTCGTCTTAGGCGGAGCAATCGGCGAATGGTTACGGATTGACGAAAAACTCAATCGGGTCGGTGAATGGCTTGAACTTAAAATCGGACGGGGGCGACCGTCGAACATCGCCGAAGGATTTGTCACCGCGACATTGATTTTCGTCATCGGAGCGATGGGCGTGCTCGGAGCATTGGATGGCGGGCTGCGCCAAGATCATGATGTTCTCTATACCAAAGGACTGATTGACGGCTTCACGGCACTGGTCCTCAGTTCGACGCTCGGGATTGGTGTCATATTCTCCGCCATTCCGGTACTTGTGTATCAAGGAGCGATTGCCCTCGGCGCCGTCGCCATCACCCAATTCGTTCCGGATGCCATCCTGCAACAGTTCATCGTCGAGATGACAGCAACCGGTGGGGTGATGATTTTAGCAATCGGCTTAAATCTCGCCGGCATCACGAAAATCCGGGTCGCAAATCTCCTGCCTGGTATCGTGATGGTCGCTTTGATCGTGACCGGCTTGGAATCGTTTGGTTTGAACTAAAAAAGACGTCCTACCGTATTGTTGACAGGTGTTGTCAATAAGCGGTGGGACGTCTTTTTTAATTGATAACCTGTTCGAGCGGCATAATCAAGCGTATGCAGCATCGGTGACGGTTCTGTCAAAACGTACGGCAAATAGGCTTTTAGATTGCTGATGACACCGGTATTTTCCGGATCAAGAATCCAGTCGAGCTGTTTCCAATCAAGAATTCCTTCACGGGTCGCAAGCGGCGTCGTGAGCATCTGTTCATCCGGCATGTCGGCCAGGAACAGGTAGATCCCGACCGTCTCATCCGCCCGTAAAAGGATCGTTCCGGCGAACCGGACATCAGTCAAACGGATGCCGGTTTCTTCACGTGTTTCCCGGATGACCGACTCCATCGGCGATTCACCGGACTCGATTTTTCCGCCGACCCCGTTCCACATGCCCATCGCCGGTTGTTTTTGACGGTTCAGCAACAAGACATGATCAGCCTGACGAACCAAACAAAGTGTATAACGGTACAAGCCTCATCTCTCCCTTAAAAGAATTCGTGTTTCCAGGCAGCGTACTGTTCGTCCGAAGTGACTGGTTGGATTGTTTTCTTGCCGTCAATCCAGGTCGTCAACGCTTGTTGCGTCAGGATGCGGTGTCCGGATGGTGTCCGGATCGCGAGCAAACTGCGTTTATTGAACGGGGACAAGGGGTGGTCTTGAATGACTTGTTCAATAGACGACAGTTGTTCCGGCAACATCGTCTGTTGCGTGTAGAAGTGGTAACCGATGACAAATTCGTCGTCCTGACCGGTCCGCAACATCTCGAGTTGATAGCCGGCACCATTCGGCGCAATCCGGAAACTGCCGCTTAGTGAAGTGACCGTTTCACCGCTTAACGGAATCGGACGTAATGCGAGATTAACGCCAAAGCCGGTGTCGACAACATACGTGTCCCCTTGATGTCGGAGCAGGACAGCGACGTGTGTCGGACCGGTCGCGGACCAGCTGTCATTTTCCTGATCGAAGACGGTCGCTTTGACGAGCGCGACATCAAATCCTTTGATCCGTAAGATTTCATAGAGCAGATGATTTAAGTCGTAACAGACGCCTCCAGTCCGATCCGTCACGAATGTCTGCACGAGACGATCCGGATTAAACGGAGTAGTCCGTTTCGTCAACACCGCTTGGTTATCAAACGGAAGATGGTAAGCAAATGCTTCAAGTAACGCGGGTAAATCGTCAAACGAGATGATATGTCCAAGCGGATACTTGATCCGAGCGGCAATCTCTTTTATGAGTGATGACAACGGAAATTCCTCCTTTGTTTCGTCTTTTCATTATCGCACAATCCGTCCAAAAAATGACATATGTTATCTGGAAATAAGATTTGGTCTTTTGTTTCGAATAAATCTTTGTTATGCTGAAACAGGATTAATTAAGAATGATTCTCATTCCGAACTCAAAGGGAGGCATTACCATGTCACGTACACGCACATCATGGGCATTAGCCGTCTTGATGATCAGTTGTCTGATGCTTGCGGCATGCGCCGGACAAGCAAAAGAAGAGACGAAACAGACGCATAAAGTCACGCACGAAGCGGGGACAACAAACGTTCCGGACAATCCGAAACGCGTCGTCGCCCTGGAATTCTCATTCGTCGACGCACTTGACGAACTGGGGATCGAACCAGTCGGCATCGCGCAAGAAAACAAAGACGATGTGTCGGGGCTGCTCGGCAAGAAGATTTCCTTTACAGAAGTCGGAACACGCCAGCAACCGAATCTCGAAGTCATCAGTTCTCTGAAACCGGACTTGATCATCGGTGACTTCAACCGCCATAAAGGAATCTACAAACAGTTGCAACAAATCGCACCGACGATCATTTTAAAGAGCCGGAACGCGACCTATCAGGAAAACATCGCGTCGTTTAAGAGCATCGCGGAAGCGGTCGGTCAGACGGACAAGATGGATCAACGTCTCCAGTTACACGAGGAGCGTCTCGCAGCAGCCAAACAAAAAGTCGATCCGAACGATCAACGCCAGATCATGGTCGGTGTCTTCCGGTCGGATTCGTTAACGGCACACGGTGAAACATCGTTTGACGGCGAATTGCTCGAAAAAATGGGGATCGACAATGCCATCACGAAAACAGCGGAACCAACCGTGACGATCACACTGGAACAGATCGTCAAATGGGATCCGGATGTCATCTTCATGGCAGAAGCCGATCCGAAGCTGCTCGACGAATGGAAAAAGAATCCGCTGTGGAATCAGATCACAGCCGTCAAAAAAGGGGAAGTCTACGAAGTCAATCGGGACCTATGGACCCGTTACCGTGGACTCGACGCCGCGGAACAAATCGTCGATGAAGCGATTCAACTGCTGAATCAAAAAAACAAGTAAACGACAGCCAAAGCCAGAGCAATCTGGCTTTTGTTGATGAAAGGAGGATCAGTGGATGATCCGACACACACGATTGATCCGCTTACTCGTCGTACTCCTTGTCCTGATCGGACTCGGGTCCTACCTCAGTCTGTTTCTCGGTGTCACGACGATTCAACCGCTCGAAGCCATTCGGGAATGGTCATCCGGCAACTTGTCGAAAGAGACACTGGTCTTGACGACACTCCGCTTGCCGCGGTTGTTACTCGGTTTATTACTCGGGGCAAACTTAGCCGTCGCCGGTGCCTTGATGCAGGCGGTCACACGTAATCCGCTGGCTTCACCGCAAGTGTTCGGCGTCAACGCCGGGGCGTCGCTGTTTGTCGTCCTTGCTTTGTTGCTGTTCCCGGCACTCGGGACAGCGAATCTGGTCTATTTCGCCTTTTTTGGTGCAATGATTGGCGGATTACTGGTCTTTTCGTTCGCCTCTGTCCGCGGCATGACGAGTCTGAAACTGGCCCTCGTCGGGATGGCGATCCACTTGTTGCTGACGTCCTTGACGAAAGGGTTGATTTTGTTCAACGACCGCATCACTAATGTTCTGTACTGGTTATCCGGTTCGATCAGTGACAGTGGATGGATCGAAGTACGGTTGATTTTACCCTGGTCAATCATCGGCTTGATCTTAGCCTTCAGCTTGGCCAAGTCGCTGGCAATCTTCCAACTCGGTCAAGATGTCGCCGTCGGACTGGGGCAGAACATCACCCGGATCCGGATGCTGGCAGCCGTCGCTGTTGTGCTGCTGGTCGGGGTAACGGTCGCGGTCGCCGGAGCAATCGGCTTCATCGGTCTGATGGTCCCGCATATCGTCCGGCGGTTGGTCGGTGAGGATTACCGCTATGTCTTACCGATTTCGGCATTGTGCGGTGGTCTGTTGCTGACATACGCTGATGTCCTCGCCCGGTTCATCGCCTATCCGTATGAATCACCGGTCGGGATCGTGACCGCATTACTCGGAGCGCCTTTCTTTTTATATCTAGCGAAACGGCAGACAAGGGGGATTGCCTAAATGAACAGACTCCGTCAAAAACCATGGCTCGGTCTAGTCCTCATGTCACTCCTTGTCACCGTGCTCAGTTTCCTGTTGCTTGGCATCGGTTCCGTGTTTCTGAAGCCGGATGAAATCGTCGCGGCTCTTCAAGGTGACGGCACCGGTTCCTTCATCGTCTGGAACTACCGTTTGCCGCGGACGCTCCTCGCGTTCCTCGCCGGCGGTTGTTTTGCCTTGTCCGGTGTCTTGTTACAGGCGATCATCCGCAATCCGCTCGTCTCGCCCGATGTTATCGGGGTGACGAACGGGGCCGCCTTGTTTGCCGTCATGACGATTGCCTTGATTCCCGATGGTCCGCTGGTCTTGACACCGCTTGCCGCCTTAACGGGAGCAACGCTTGTGATGGTCGCGTTGATGCTGCTTGCGGATCACGGGAAACTGCAAAACAGTTCCTTTGCCTTGCTCGGCATCGCCGTCAGCGCGATCTGTGCATCGGGAACGGAATACCTGTTGATCAAGTTTCCGCTCCAGACCAATGATTCGCTTGTTTGGCTTGCCGGCAGCTTGTTCGGCAAAGGGTGGACGGAAGTGTACGTCCTGGCACCCGTCTTCCTGTTGCTTGGACTCGTCATCTGGTCCGGTCACCGGCAACTCGACATTTTATCGCTCAGTGAAGACGCGGCAATTGGTCTCGGATTACGGATGAAGGGAACACGGTATGTGTTCCTCGCCCTTGCCGTCGCCTTGGCGGGTGTCGCGGTCGCGATGGTTGGATCGATCGGCTTTCTTGGTCTTGTCGCCCCACATATGGCACGACGTTTGATCGGACACCGGCATCACCTGTTGATTCCGATGGCTGTCCTCGTTGGGGGTGGACTGCTTGTCGTCGCGGATGCGCTTGGACGCGGTATCCATCCGCCGCTTGAGATTCCGGCCGGATTAATTACGGCAATCATCGGTGTGCCGTACTTCCTGTATCTGTTGCGAAAAGAGCGGGCGTGACGCTATCCAATGTAAGAACCCCCAAAACGGTCATATGTGAACTGAACCCTGAATGGTGGACACTTGATAAAAGACCCCATTCGGGGTTTTTTGTGTTTAAAGAAATCGATATACTGTACCTATTCAATTTAGACGGGAGAACTATTCATGAACAGACGCACCTT